>NZ_DASYHE010000025.1:0-75606 GCF_035998965.1 Sphingopyxis sp. | reverse complement strand
TGAGTAACCCGTTCAAGGCTCAAAACCAATAGGTGCTAACGATAACGAAGCACTCGCTCTGGCTGCCTAACCGATAAGCCTCACGGCCTAAGGTTAGACAAATAGAACGCGGTTCGGACCGAACCGGGCAACAGAATCGGATACCAGCGGCTGGGGACGAGCCGGGCAACAGAATCGTCCCACCTTTCCCGTTCCTTTGATCGGCGTGCGCGAGATCAGCGCCACCCTATGTCCGTTCGTGTCGAGCGAAGTCGAGACACCCATCGGCGTAGCGCATCGGCAAGGGGAGTCTCGACTTCGCTCGACATGAACGGGACGGTGGATCATATTTTTGCACGATGCCTTAATGCGCACTCTCGCAATGCCCATGATCGCCCAGCGCCTCGATCACCCGGCAATCCGCCGCAACCCCGCCGCGGCAGCGCCCGACGATGCGCGCCAGTTCGTCGCGGAGCAGCGTCAGCTGCGCGATTTTTTCCTCGACCTGCGCCAGATGGCGGCTCGCGATGCGGTCGGCCTCGCTGCAATCGCGCGCCGGATCGTCCGACAGGTCGAGCAGCGAGCGGATTTCCTCGATCGTAAAGCCCAAGTCGCGCGAGTGACGTACGAACGTCAACCGTGCGCGGTGCGGATCGCCATAGCTGCGATAGTTCGCGGCGGTGCGATGCGGCGCGGGCAACAGCCCGATGCGCTCATAATAGCGGATGGTTTCGATATTGGTCCCGGTCGCCCGCGACAGTTCGCCGATTTTCATCTCTTGACCCTGTAGTTGCTACAGGGTGCATAGTGGGTGCCGACTCGAAGATCAAAGGAGGCTGTGGCTTGTCCGATCATTGCTGTGCCGGTGCCAGCGGCAAGACCGCGCTGAACGACCCGCGCTGGCGGCGCATCCTGTGGGCAGCGCTGCTGATCAACGCCGCGATGTTCGCGGTCGAGATCGTCGCCGGGGTCGCGGCGGATTCGCGCGCGCTACAGGCCGACGCCTTGGATTTTCTCGGTGACGCGGCCAATTACGCGATCAGCCTGGGTGTCGCGGGCATGGCACTCGCATGGCGCGCCCGCGCGGCCATGGTCAAGGCGGTGACGATGCTCGCCTTTGGCCTGTGGGTGCTGGGGTCGGCAGTCTGGGGTTTCATCAGCGGGTCGGCGCCGCACGCCGAAACCATGGGGGCGATCGGCGCGCTCGCGCTCGCCGCCAATGTCGTGGTGGCGCTGATGCTGTATCGCTATCGCACTGGCGACGCGAACATGCGTTCGGTATGGATCTGCTCGCGCAATGACGCGATCGGCAATGTCGCGGTGATGGGCGCCGCGCTGGGCGTGTTCGGAACGGGGCAAAACTGGCCCGACCTTGCCGTCGCCACGATTATGGCGACGCTCGCCATCTGGGGCAGCATTGAGGTGTTCCGTCAGGCGCGCGGCGAATTGACCGGTGCAGCGGGTGCGGCGAAAAACTGACCGACCGGACGTCTCGCTGCCTTTGCGGCCCCGATGCGAAAAGAGCCCCGCCGATCATTCGACGGGGCTCTTCCAGGCCGCACACAGTAGGTCACTGGCGAGGACCCTCCTCCTGCCATTCTGGGTCGCGTAGAACGACAGGAATATCACAAGCTCACCCTTTCGACATATCGCGGATGACCGGAAGCGAACCCGGCGCGACGCAATCGAAGGAATGGCCCCCCTTAGTCCTTGCAATCGATCCCCTATTTGGATCGACCGAAAGGATCATCCCCCTGTTGGGGGATCATCGACTTATGGTCATGACCCCAGGATAGGCGCGAGCAGGCGCATCAGTCCGGCTTCGCTGTCGACGCTGCATTTCAGATAGATATGCTTGATCTGCCCGCGCAGAGTTTCGGCGGTCACCCCGCGCTCGTCCGCGATCTGGCGGCGCGGCTTGCCTTCGAACAATCGCACCGCAATGTCGGCCTCGGCCGGGCTGAGGCGGTAAATCGCGCTTAGAAAAGGTATCACGCCTGCGCGATCGCGCCGGGGGCCGTTGGCGATCAGAATGGCGTGCGGCAATCGGCCGAGCGACCATTCGCGTTCGGGCAGACGAAAACCCTCGATCACCAGCGGCGGGCGTTCGTCCGCCGTCGCGATCCGCGTCCGGACATGGTCGAGGCCGCAGTTGGTGATCAGCGCCTGGACAGCTTGGCGCAGCGTGAATGGCGCGCCCGCCGCGTCGATCGATCGGCCCGACTGCCGGATGTCGCCAGCGGCCAGCATCGCGTCGGCACCCGCGCTGTGCGCGAGCAACTGGCCGCGGGCGTCGATGATGAAGGCGCTGACCTGGACGGCGTCGAACGCGCCGGCGAGCAGCTTGCCCTGCTCGCCCTCCAGCTTTTCTTGCAACCGTACGGCGCGTCGCGCGGCCGTGGCACCCTTGGCGAAAATCTTGCGCTGCGCAGCCGTCGTCCGGCCATCCTGGCGGCTGCGCAGCGTTGCGAGACCCACAACGCCAAAATTATCGATCACCAAATTGGTCTGGCAACCAAAGGGAATGCCAATCTCTTCGCACCAGTCGACATAGGCGGTCGAGGCAAGCTGCGGAATAACCCGGTCATAATGATCCTCGTGCAGCACGGGATCATAAAAGCCGCGTTCGATATGCCGGTTCGACGCGGCGACCCGAAAATTATGGCTGTCGGAGCCCCAGCCGCTGACCGCAAAATGTTCGATCATGCGGGGACCAAAATTGGTCACGATGTTGAACGGAATCTCGCGGGCGCCGCCGACCCCGATCAACTGGCCATGACCCGACCCGGTTTGACTGGCGAGAGCATCAAGCGCGCCAAGCCACATGTCAGGCTGCAACGCGGCCTGCATGAAAATATCATCCCAATCCGGTTCCGTCCGCAGCCCCATCGCGTCCGCTGTTTTTCCGATCATGTTTCTGTTTCGCGCTATGTCACCCAAATTTATGAAAAAAGCCAATAGATTAACTTTGAAAGAGTTAAGTTTGACGACGCGATGGGCATTGGGTGTCGCTGCGATAAAGTGGAGACCGCGCGCGGCGGGGGCGGCAGACAGATTTTCCCATTCGGTATCCAACCGATCCGGGTCGGGCGGGCGTCTTTCCGTTTCCCGCCATGGCTCTGGCGCCATGTTTGAAATGCGACGAACCGAGCCAATCTGCTCCATTTCTGTACAAGAATTTAAGGACTTGGTATCAACTCGCGGCCCAAATGACGCTTATGGTCCAATCAGGGGCAACTTCAGGGGCAATCCTCTTGCGCCGGCTGGCGCTGGCGTCGGTTTTTGTGGCCGGCGCTTGTCTGGTGCATGTTGGCGCCGAAGATCTTACCACCTTTGCGCTCATCGCCGTGGCCGTGGGCTGCGGCTGGGCGGGATCGGCGTGGCGGCATGACTGGAAGCTGTGGCGGTTGTCGCAGCGGCTGGAGATTATTTCGGGCGAGGGCCAGGAAATCGCGATTGCCGACCGGCTGGCGGAAAATGCCAACGGCCTTGAGCAGGCGCTGGCGACGATTGAGCGCCGTTTGATCGAACGCCATGGCGTCAGCGGCTTGCCAACCCGTGAGCCGCTGCTCGAACAAATGGAGCAGGACGGCTCCGGCGTGCTGGGCACATTTGCGCTCGACGACTTTGAACGTCTGGCCGGTTTCGACCCCGATCTTGCCGAGCGGGTGCTTTTGGAAATCGTCGGGCGCATCGTTCGCATGATCCCCGCCGAACGCCTGATCGCCCATGTCGATCAAGCGCATTTTGCCATCTGGTATGGCAAAGACATCGACCCGTTGCTGGCGCGATCGGAGATTGACGCCATTGCCTATGCGCTTGGTGGCCGCGTACAGATCGGGCCACGCGAGATATTGCCCAGCATTGCAACGCGTTGTGCGGCGTTGGTGGACGGCGTCACCCCGCAGCTGCTGCTGACGCGAACGCTTGCCTCCTTCGCGCTGGACGATTTGGCTGAGACGCACGAGCTGAGCGATCAGGCCATTGCGCAAGTTCAGCATCGCTATGCGATGGAACAGGATTTGCGCGGCGCGATCGCCCGCAACGAATTCCAGCTATTCTTCCAGCCGCTGATCGATGCGAACTGGCAATGCGTGACGGGCGCGGAGGCGCTGATCCGCTGGAACCATCCCGAGCGGGGGAGTGTGCCACCGTCGCTGTTCATCCCGATCGTCGAGGCATCGGGCTTGGCCGAAGAGGTCGGACTATGGGTTCTCAACGCGGCTGCGCGCCAGGCGAGCGAATGGGAGGGGGGCACGGCGGGTCCGTTGAGGATCGCCATCAACGTGTCTGCCAGCCAGCTTCACGACGCCAAATTCGCAGAGGTGCTCAGCCGCACGCTGCACAATCATTCGCTCGACCCCGCATGTCTGGAAATCGAACTGACGGAGGGGGTGGCCAGCACCGACGATGCTGCCCTCGCCCGGCTGTTCGGCAAGATTCGCGCGCTGGGCGTGAAAATCGCCATCGATGATTTCGGCACCGGATATTCGAGCTTCAGCACGCTTCGCCAGCTGACCTTTGACAAGATCAAGATTGATCGCGAGTTCGTGACCGACGTTCATCGGCGACCGCAAAGTCAGGCGATCTGCCAGAGTATCATTGCCCTTGGCCGCGGTCTCGACATTCGGGTGCTCGCCGAGGGTGTGGAAACCACCGAGGAATATCGCTGGCTGGTCCAGCATGGCTGCCGCCATTTTCAGGGCTATTATTTTTCCCGGCCGCTGTCGGCGGTCGATTTTCTGGCGTTCATCAACGACCGAGCCAGCCTGACCGCTTTGCTCCAGTCATCCATCCCCGTCCCCCAAATCGAGAGAATCACATCATGACGATTGCCGCCCAAAACGGCCCGCATCGGTATGTCCGGCGCACGATGGTTCTGGCCGCCGCGCTGGCTTTGGCTGGTTGCGCTAGCGGGCCAAAACCTGGCGCCGTCGCCGCTCCGGCCAGCAGCGCCCAAAATATCGACGCCATCGCGGAGCATCTGAACCAAGGTGACGTCTCCGCCGCGCGCAAGCTGATTAAATCGGGGCTGAAGCGCGATCCCAACAATCCTTCGCTTGCGCTATTGCGCGATTCGATTGCTCGCGATCCGGTCGAACTGCTTGGGCCGCAATCGTTCGACTATGTCGTCCAGCCCGGCGACACGCTCGCGGGCATCGCCCAGCGCTATCTCGGCAATCGACTGATGACCTATCAACTGGCGCGGTACAACGGGATTGAAAAGCCTGCGGCGCTGATCGCAGGCCAGATGTTGCGTATTCCCGGCACAAAGCCTGCGCCGGCGCGCCGGCTGGAGAAGCCGTCGCCGCCGCCATCGGCACCTGCGGCGCCGCGCGCCCAGCCGCCCAAATCGGCGGTCGCGCCGTCTACGGCGCGCAGCGACCCCGCCGCGGCGCGTCAATTGCGTACGCAGGGCCTCGCCGCGCTCAACAAAGGGTCCGCGACGCGCGCGGTGCAGTTGCTGCGGCGCGCTTCGGCGCTTGATCCCGGCAATGCGATGATCAAGGCCGACCTGGCGCGCGCCGAGCGGATCGAGGCAACCGTCCGGTCGCGACGCTAGTCATATTTCAACCTTCGCCCGCTAAGACGGGCGATCACGAGGGTCAGACCGATGAAGTCGCTTGGACGTTATACTATCGAGGGCCGCCTGGGCGAGGGCGCGATGGCCGACGTCTATCGTGCGATCGATCCGAGCATTGGACGCAACGTCGCAATAAAGGTTCTCAAGCCCGAATATGCGCGCAATCCCGGTCTCAATATCCGTTTCCTGCGCGAAGCGCGCGCGGCGGGGGCGCTCAGCCACCCCAACATCGCCACGATTTACGAAGTCGGCGAAGAAGCAGGCATCGCCTATATCGCGATGGAGCTGATTGAAGGTCAGCCGCTCGACACGTTGCTCCAGGCGAATGGCCGCTTGCCCTATGAACGGGTGTTGGTGCTCGGCCAGCAGCTCGCCGGGGCGCTCGCCTATGCGCACAAGATGGGCGTCGTGCACCGCGACATCAAACCGTCGAACATCCTGCTGTCGAACGACGGCCGCACGGCAAAGCTGGTCGATTTCGGGGTTGCGCGCATCGACGATCCCGATCCCGCGGGGAATGGCGACCAGCTTGCGCAAACCCAGTTCGGCCAAATGATCGGGACCCCGCGTTACATGAGCCCCGAACAGGCGCTGAGCCTGCCGGTCGATCACCGCTCGGACCTGTTTTCGCTCGGCATCGTGCTCTATGAAATGGTGACCGGAAAGGCTGCGTTCCCGGGCATCGGCCTCGCGACGCTGGCGATCCAGATCGCGCAGGAGCGGGTGGAACCGATCGAGCGGTCGGCGGGTGATTGTCCGCCGGGGCTGCGCTTCATCATCGACAAGCTGTTGTCCAAAAAGCCCGAACAACGTTTTGCCGATGGCGAGGCGGTGCGCAAAGCCCTCATGCGCGAAATGAGCGCGCGCGAAGAGAACGCAGTGCCGCGCCGCGGCCTGTCGCTGCGTGTCAAACTGCCTTTATTGCTGGCGACGGTTACCTTCGCGGTGCTCGCGGTCTGCGGCGCGCTGATCAGTATACGCGAAGATCAGGCGTTCGAGCAAATGGCGGCCACATCGGGGCGGACGATCGCTTCCTTTGTCGCGAGCAACGCGGGGGTGGTGGCGGTCGATAACGCGGGATTGCCGCCTGACCAACAGGATTGGGGGGCGTTACAAGCCTTTGTCACCAGCGCCAGCGACGGCAGCGAGATTCGCGCCATGACGGTCGTCGATGCGAACAACGTGGTCCGCGCCGCCACCGACAGCCGTCAGGTCGGCGCGCGCTATGCGGCGCCGCAAGGTGAGGCACGCATCGGCGCGACCCAGGGCGCCGTGGTCAGCTATGTCGGCGCCGAACAAGGTGCCGGGATGCGGATTGTGCAACCGATCCGCTATGCGGGGGCAAGCTATGGCAAGGTCGATGTCGTTGTCCGCACCGAAGCCCTAGCGGCCGCCGCCAACAACACGCGGTGGCTGCTGGTGATGTTGTCGCTTGTGGTCATGGTGACGGTCATGATCGTTGGCTATTTGAGCGGCGCTGCGGTCACGCGTCCGCTCGCGCGCCTTCGCAAGGCGCTCGATGAGGCGGCGTCATCGCGGTTTGCGCTGCGCATCTCGCATCGGCGGGGCGATGAGTTTGGCGCGGCGTTCGACGCCTTCAATCGTGCCGCTGCGGTGGCGGAAGAAAATTTCGCGGTCGGTACAACCGACGATGACGCATCGATGCTCGCCACGCGAATTGCCGAACCCGCCGTCGTCGCAGCGCCTGCCCGCAAAGTCGCCTGAGGAAAGCGCGGCCCATGTATATGTTGCAACTTTTCGAACGTGGCGATGACATCCATCCGGTCGATGCCCGGCTGCTGCGCGAGGGTGTGCTGCGGGTTGGCCGCGACAAGAGTGCCGACTGGTCGATCCCCGACCCCGATTGCGCCCTCTCGCGGACTCACTGCGAATTTACGGTCGCACCCGAAGGACTAACCCTGCGGCCGCTCGGTGCCAACGGCGTGTTCAACGCGGCCACTGGCGAGCGTCTTGCCGACCAAGCGGAGATAGCCATCCCGCTGCCGTTTGCGATCCGCCTCGGCGACTTTCGCATTGTCGTGTCCGAGGCGCCGCACGCCGATATCGCCGGTCAGGAAACGCGCACGATGGTGCTGACGCCGCCGCTCGGCCATTCGATCGATGTCCCCAGCGATTGGACCGATACCGCGGTCGCAACCCAGCCCGGTGCGACCGCGGCGATCACCACCGGGTCGCTGCTCGACGCATTTTGCGAAGGCGCCGGACTGGACGCTTCGCTGTTGGCGCGCGAGGATCCCGTCGAAATCATGCGCCGCGTGGGCGGGGTCTATCGCCAGATGGTGCTGGGCGTGGGCGATCTGATGAGCGAACGCGATCATGCCCGCTCGCATTATCAGATGACGCGGACGACGATCGGGAGCGCTGACAACAACCCCTTTAAATGGGCGCCGACCCAGCGACTGGCGATCGACCTGATCCTGGGCGGGTCGCACGGATTCCTCTCGGGTCCGGCGGCGCTGCAGTCGTCATTTCGCGACATCAAGCGGCATCTGGTTGCGACCTTTGCCGGCCTGCGCGGAAGTTTGCAGCAAGCGATCGCATGCTTTGACCCGGCGCGTCTTGAAGACGACACGCCCGCCCGGTCGCTGTTTCAGAACCGGGCGGCAGCGCAACTGAAGGAGCTGGAAAAGCGGCACGCCGATCTGCTTGAAGAGATTGAGGGCAAAAAATCGGGGGTGCTCGATCGGGCGTTCGTCCAGGCCTATGACATCGCCGACGCGGCCGCGATCGACGATCGCGAATGAATTTCCTGCGTATCTTTCGTCGCGGTGCGGCGCCGATCGCCACTGGCACGGCCGCGACTATTGCATCGGTAGCGCTCACTCACGTCGGCCACGTCCGCGCCGTCAATGAGGATCGCGTCCTCGATTTGCCCGAGGCCCGGCTCTGGGCGGTGGCTGACGGCATGGGGGGTCATCAATCGGGCGATGTCGCCGCGCAAATCGCCATCGATGCGCTCGGCGATCTGGCCAGTTGCGCCCTGAACCTATGCAGTGCCGACATCATTACAGCGCTGCAATCGGCCAATATGATGATCCATGACCGCTACAGCGACGCCGACCGGCGCAGCGGCACGACCATTGTGGCGGCTCTGCGCACCAACGATCAGATCGAGATTTTCTGGGCCGGGGACAGCCGCGCCTACCGATTGCGATCGGGCAAGTGGCAATTGCTGACCCGCGATCACAGCGTCGTTCAGCAGATGGTCGATGCGGGCGCGCTTCCACCGTCCGCTGCGGCCAATCATCCCAAATCCAATGTGATCACCCGCGCCTTGGGGGTGCATCGCGAGGTTGTGATCGACCAGCTGGCGACGACGTTCGCAGCGGGGGACATCATCATGCTTTGTTCGGACGGCGTATCACGAAGTTTGCGGGAGGGGGTGAACGATGCCCCCTCGCTGTCGTTGCTCGCGCAATCGATACTCGATCAGGCGCTGACTCGCGACGGCAGCGATAACGCCAGCCTCGTTCTGATTCAGGGGTGATTTGTCCGCCGCCGGCAATGAGTTGTGCGACATTGTCGTGAATCTTCTAACCGTTGAATTGCAAATGGCAGGGTCGATCCGAACCCGCTATGCGGGTGGAATCATGTCCGAGGAACAGCAATGAATACTGAAAAATCCGACCAGGTGGAGACGTTGCTGGACACGCCCAACCTCGCCGATGCGCTGGAGAACGAGCGGTTCAAACAGTTTCTCGATCATGTGCCGGTCGCTGTGGCGGTTTCGGAGCTTCATCCGTCGGAAGTTGTAACTTACGCAAACCGCGAATTCGAACGCCTGACCGGTCATCCGATTGCAGAGATCGAAGGAAAAAGCTGGCGGTCGCTGCCGGGCGTGGCCGCCCCTGCCGACGATGACCGGCTCTTGCGCGACGCCGTGCAGGCCGATGTCGATTATGTCGGCGAATTCCGGATCGAGCAGGAAGCGGGCGCCATTATCGTGGACGCCTGGTCGAACACGATCGAGGACGAGGACGGCACGCCGCTTTATCGGCTCGTCGCGCTGGCGCCCACCGGCAACGAACGGGCGGGGAATGAACAAACAACCGAGCTCGCAGCGAAAGACGCGCAGCTTCGCGAACTTCAGCATCGCGTCAAAAACAATTTGCAGATGATCACGGCACTCATCCGGCTCGAAGCGCGCAACATCCCCGACGGCGATACCGGGGAGCGCTTTGACCGGTTGGCTGGCCGAATCGGCGCTTTGGCGGTGCTTTATGACACTTTGTCCCGGGAGAATGCCGACGACAGCATTGATCTGGGAATTTACCTGGGTCAGATCGCGACGTCGGTGATGGCGGCCCATGCGACCGACGGCGTACGGCTCGACATGAAGCTCGATAGCTGGCCGGCATCGGTCAATGTTGCGATGCCGGCGGGCCTGGTGGTCAATGAACTGCTCACGAACGCGCTCAAACACGCTTTTGTAGGACGCGACGGCGGTACAATCACCCTCCACAGCCTGATCGACGACGTCGGTTGCCACATTACCATATCCGACGATGGTGTAGGCCTGGCGGACGGCGTCACATGGCCCAAGCCCGGCAAGCTTGGTGCCATCATTGTCCAGTCGCTGAAGCAGAATGCGTCGGCAAAGGTCGCCGTCACGTCTGAGCCGGGCAGCGGACTGAAAGTTGTCATTTCCTTTGCCAAAGCGGACGCTGCGCCCGCGGTTTAACCCGACATCTGCCGAGGTTTTACGGTCGTTTCATGGCATGTTTCGGCTATACTCCGCGGCGTTCGGCATCGTGGCGCGATCATGCCTTGCATTTGGAGTTTGCGTCCGACATCCGCGGTGGGGGATCGGGCTTAGGTAGGCGGGAGCATGATGAGCGAGACGGTAGTCGCAGTTGATATTGGCGGCACCCATGCGCGCTTTGCGATGGCCAAGGTCGCGGGTGGGCGTGTGCTGTCGCTGGGCGAGGCGACGACGCTGCATACCGCCCATCACGCGAGTTTCCAGTCAGCGTGGGAGGCATTTGCGCGGCAGGAGGGCGGCGTGCCGCGCAGCGTCGCGATCGCCGTGGCGGGACCGGTGCGCGGCGAGGTGATCCGTTTTACGAACAACCCGTGGCTGATCCGCCCGGCGTTGATCGGCGAAAAGCTGCATGTTGATCGCTATGTCCTGGTCAATGATTTCGAGGCGGTCGGCCATGCCGTCGCACAGGCCGATGCCAGCTATTTCGAGCGGCTGAGCGGTCCCGACGAACCACTGCCGGCGACCGGCACGATCAGTATTATCGGCCCCGGCACCGGGCTGGGGGTCGCGCATATCTGGCGGGACGGCAGTGATTACCGGGTGCAGGCGACCGAAGGCGGCCACATCGACTTTGCGCCCTTGGACAGCATCGAGGATGCCATCCTCACAAGGCTCCGCGAGCGGCACCGCCGCGTGTCGGTCGAACGTGTCGTGTCCGGCCCCGGCATCGTCGATATCTACGAAACGCTGGCGGCGCTCGAAGGCCGACCCGTCGCGTCGCTCGACGACCGGACGATCTGGACCATGGCGATGAGCGGCGACGATAGCCTCGCTGCCGCTGCTGCCGATCGCTTCTGCCTGTCGCTGGGCAGCGTCGCCGGCGATCTGGCGCTGGCGCAAGGCGCCGGCGGTGTGGTCATCGCGGGCGGGCTGGGGCTGCGCATCCGTGACAGCCTCGTGCGCTCGGGTTTTCCCGAACGCTTCATTGCGAAAGGCCGGTTCGAAAATCTGATGGCGTCGCTGCCCGTCAAGCTGATCACTCATCCGCAACCCGGCCTGTTCGGCGCCGCCGCCGCCTTTGCGCGCGACTATCGCTGATGGTCCAATATCGGATCAACAACGCGTGCGCGTCAAAATGGATGGTGCCGACTGTCAGACTCGAACTGACGACCTACCGCTTACAAGGCGGTTGCTCTACCAACTGAGCTAAGCCGGCGTGGGGCGCTCCTTGCGTCAAATTATGCCAAAGGTCCAGCCTTCGGTGCGTGCGAGGCTGTCGGTGAGTGGCGCGGGCGACCAAGGGGCCGCATCATCGGCGGTGCGGCGCAGCCACGCCGCGGTCAGCAGCGCGTCGCTGGCATGGTCGCTGATCGCGCCGGTCATCCCAACCGGCGGCGAGCCGAGCGTCATCAGCGCGCTGTCGAGCGCGGCGCCGTCGCGAATCTTGCTGCGGCCCGCTGCCACCCCGGCAGCGCGCGCCGCGAGCCCGGTGTAGATTTCGACGAGCAACGGGCCGCTTGCCGGGACCGGGTCGAGCGGCCACAGCGGCAATTGCGGGCGCAGGCGATGGAGCAGGCGCATTCCCGCCAGACTTGCCTTGCCGACCTGCGCCGCGCCGATCAGGTTGAAATTGCTGACGCTCGCCGCCTGCTTGGTCGCGCGCTGATGCTGTTCGACGATCCGCAACCGCCCCGTGCCGGGCGCGAACAGATCGCCGACATCGCCTTTCGTCTGTCGAAAATGCCGCCGTGCCTCCGGATGCGCCAGAAAACCGCCAATTTCGAAATGCGGGTCCGGCGCAGCCAGCCGCTCGACCAGCGTCCACAGCGCGGGCAGGGTGTCAGGGCTCGCGTCCCATTCGGGAAAATAGGCGCCGCGGTCGGCAAAGGCGAACGCCGCCGAAAAGTCGAACCCGATCAGCATGTCGACTTGCGATGCCGCAACATCCTGTAACCACGTCAGGATTTCGGCGCGCGACCAGATATGGCCAGGCCGTACCAGTTCGGGTGCGCCGGTGCCGCTGGCGACCGCCAGCGCGATCCCGCGCTGCCGCGGTCCGCGCGCGCCCGACCAGTCGAGAGCAGCGAAGTGAGTGAAGCGGCGCATTTACGCTGTCTAGCGCCCCCAATCGGCTTGCACAAAGGGCGATGGCGTCCCACATGCAGCCCATGCTGATTGAAACCGAATCAACGCCCAATCCCGCGACGCTCAAATTCCTGCCCGGCCAGGCGGTGATGGAGGCGGGCACCCGTGACTTTGCCAGCCCCGAAGAGGCCGAGGCGTCGCCGCTGGCGAGCGCGCTATTCTCGCTCGGCGATGTGACCGGCGTGTTCTTTGGCCGCGATTTCGTGTCGGTCACCGCAGCGCCCGGGGTTGGCTGGAGCGACCTCAAGCCCGATGTGCTGGGCATATTGATGGACCATTTCCTGGCCGGTGTGCCGCTGTTCAACGCCGCCAGCGCCGGTTTTTCGGTCCCCGCAGAGGATGAACCGGGCTTTGCCGACGATCCCGCCGATGCCGACATCGTCGAACAGATCAAGGAACTGATCGAAACGCGCGTCCGTCCCGCGGTCGCCAACGACGGCGGCGACATCGTCTATCGCGGTTTCGACAAGGGCAATGTGTATCTGAAGATGCAGGGCGCCTGCGCCGGTTGCCCGTCGTCATCTGCGACGCTGAAGAACGGCATCGAATCGCTCTTGAAACATTATGTACCCGAGGTAACGGCAGTCCACGCCGTCTGACCGATTTCACCCGAGGAGTAAGCCCATGAGCGAGCCGCTATCCGACAGCGCTCTCGACCAGCTGTTTCGCACCGCGCGCACCTATAACGGCTATCTCGACCAGCCCGTTTCAGAGACGCAACCGCACGCGATCTGGGATCTGATGAAATTCGGTCCGACCAGCGCCAATTGCCTGCCGGCGCGGATCATCTGGTGTACATCGGACGCCGCGAAACAAAAGCTCGCTGCGCTGGCGATGCCCGCCAATGCCGAAAAGATTTTGAAGGCGCCGGTCACCGCGATTATCGGCATGGACTTGGAATTTTACGAGAATTTGTCCGAACTTTTTCCGCACACCGATGCGCGCAGCTGGTTCGTGGGCAATGATGAATTGGCCAAGGCGACGGCGTTTCGCAACTCCAGCCTGCAGGGCGCCTATTTCATCCTCGCGGCGCGTGCGCTCGGCCTCGATACCGGGCCGATGTCGGGGTTCAATAACGATGCCGTTGATGCGGCCTTTTTTGGTGACCAGCCGAGCGTGAAGAGCAATTTCATCTCGACCCTTGGCTATGGCGATCCAGCGACGATTTTCGAACGTAGTCCGCGCCCCGACTTCGGTCGGTTCAATCGCATCGCCTGAGCCGGAACTCCCCCGCTTGATGCGCCAGTTGGTGATCGATTCGGCGAGCGAGGCCTGTTCGGTGGCGTTGCTGGAGGGCGCGGACGTTGTGGATTACCGGCACGAGGTGATCGGCCGCGGCCATGCCGAGCGGCTGGTTCCCCTGATCGCCGAACTCATCGATGGTGGCAAAGCCGACGCGATCGTCGTCGGCTGCGGACCGGGCAGCTTTGCCGGGGTGCGGATCGGCGTGGCGGCGGCGCGCGGACTGGCGCTCGGCTGGCAGGTGCCGGTGCGGGGGTTTTCGACGCTCGCGCTCGTCGCGGCCAGCGCCGCCGAAGCGATAGCGGCAGCAGGCGGCGCGCTCGTCGTGATGGAGGGCGGGCATGGCCAATGGTTCGTCCAGCCTTTCGCCGCGGACCTCTCGCCGCGCGCGGAACTCCGTTCGCTGTTGCCTGATGAAGCGGCCGCGCTGACCGATGAACTGGTCGTCGGCAATCGCGCCGAACCTCTCGTTGCGCGGCGCGGTACCGGCGGCGCGCTGGCGATGCTGCCCGACGCGCGGGCATTTTGGCGCCTGCCGCCGGCGGCATTGCTCGATCAGCCCAGCCCGATTTATGGCCGCGCGCCCGACGCCAGGCCGATGGCGCTGACATGACGGGCGCCATCCGCCTGGCCACCGCGCGCGTTGCCGATCTTGCTGCGGTGATGCGCGTGATGGATGCCGCTTTTGAACCCGCCTACGGCGAGGCGTGGAGCGGGGCGCAGCTGCTCACCCTGTTTGCCTTGCCCTCCGCGCGCGTTTGCATCGCGTGGGATGGCGACCAGCCATGCGGCTTTTCGGCGGCGCGGATCGCCGGACCCGAAAGCGAGCTTTTGCTGCTCGCGGTCGACCCGGCTTGGCGCGGACGCGGCATCGGCAAATTGTTGATGCAGGATTGGCAGACTTGGGCGACGGCGCAGGGCGCCGATGAGTATTTTCTGGAAATGCGCGCCGACAACGACGCGATACATCTGTATTTACAGACCGGCTTTTCGGAAGTCGGGCGACGCGCCGCCTATTATCGCGGTCAGGATGGCAAGATGCGCGATGCTATTACGATGCGCCGAACGCCGCCGGTGACCGGAAACAACTGATCGGTCGTTGCGCATTCGTTCGCAAAGTGGCAACATTGTAAGCGGAGTCACAAGAATTCCAATGGTCGCCGTCCAGCTTCTGGGTCAAAACAATAAGGAATAGTCTCATGTCCGACCAAGCCGATACCAACGAGATGCTCGTTACACTGACCGCAGACATTGTCGCGGCGCACGTCAGCAATAACAGCGTCGCGATTTCCGATCTTTCTTTGCTGATCAATAATGTCCATGCCGCTTTGACGGGACTCGGCACGGCGCCGGTCGTCGAGGAAAAGCTCGTTCCCGCGGTTTCCATTCGCACCTCGGTCAAACCCGACTTCATCACTTGCCTGGAAGATGGCAAGAAACTGAAGATGCTGCGCCGCCACCTGATGACGCATTATGGTATGACTCCCGACGATTATCGCACCAAATGGGGGCTGCCCGCCGACTATCCGATGGTCGCGCCGAATTACGCCGAACGTCGCCGCGCGTTGGCGAAGGAAATCGGCCTTGGCACCAAGGGGCGGGGCGGCGGACGCAAGCGCAAGGTCAAAGCCTGAGCCGCTGCTCCTGGGCGCCCGGACAGGCAGGGAAAGGGGGGTGCCCGGGGGGTGCCGCCCTTGTCCTATCACCAGGGTGACCCTATACAGTTGTTGTAAGAAAGACGCGGCTGCATCTTGCAGGAAAGGCCAGCATGTCCGGTACCATCGATCTCGAAGCCCTGTGCCACGAAAAGGGGCTGCGCATCACGGAGCAGCGCCGCATCATCGCGCGCGTCATCTCGGATTCCGAGGATCATCCCGATGTCGAGACGCTCTATGAGCGCGCGTCCAAGATCGACAGCGGTATTTCGATCGCCACCGTCTACCGCACCGTGCGCCTGTTCGAAGAGGCGGGCATCCTGGATCGTCATGATTTCGGCGACGGCCGCTCGCGTTACGAAGCCGCGCCCGAGGCGCATCACGATCATCTGATCGACGTCGAAACGGGCAAGGTGATCGAATTTGTCGATCCCGAACTCGAGGCGTTGCAAAAGGTTATCGCCGAACGGCTGGGCTTCCGCCTCGTCGACCATCGCATGGAGCTTTATGGTGTCGCCCTCGATCGCAAGCGCGACTGATCGCGCCGCGATCACCTGGCGGACCGTCGCCCGCTTGACCCTGATGGTGCTGGCGCTCCTGTTTTTGATCGTCCCGCACCTCCTGTATCGCGCCGTCGGTCGGCCGTCGCCGATGGTCATGGCCTTCCTTAATGCCGCGGGATGGATCGCCGGGCTGCGGATCCGCACCACCGGCACCCGCCTCCGCCGCGACGTGCTGTTCGTGTCGAACCATGTCAGCTGGCTCGATATATTGGCGCTCGGAGGCGCGGCGCGTTCGGCCTTCGTGTCGAAGGCTGAAGTGAAAACGACGCCTTTCGTCGGCTGGCTCGCCGATCAGAACAGCACCATCTATGTCCAGCGCGAGGCGAAGCGCGACATCCACAATCAGGCGAACAGCCTGCGCGATGCCCTCGCGCGCGGACGCCCGGTGACGCTGTTCCCCGAGGGGACGACCGGACCCGGCGACGGCCTGCTGCCGTTCCGCGCGTCACTGTTCCAGGCGATCATCCCGACCCCGCCCAATTTGCAGGTCCAGCCGGTGCTGCTCGACTATGGGCCGGAGGCGAACGATATCGCATGGCTTGATCCTGAATCAGGTCTCGACAACTTTAAGCGCCTGCTCGCGCGCACGCGGCCAATCCCGCTGACCATCCATTATCTCGACCCGCTGCCCGACGCCGTTGAGCAGGATCGCAAGGCGATCAACGAGGCCGCGCGCGCCGCGATTGCGGCCAAAATCGCGGCGGCTTCCGCCGCGCCGCGGCATCGCCTATAGCGCGCCGATGAAATCCGACTCCCCCGCCACCGCCAAGACCTTCCACGTCAAATCCTTCGGTTGCCAGATGAACGTCTATGACGGCGAGCGCATGGCCGAGATGCTGGGCGCCGAAGGCTATGTGGCCGCCGCCGACGGTGCCGACGCCGACCTCGTCGTGCTCAACACCTGTCACATTCGCGAGAAAGCGGCCGAGAAGGTCTATTCAGACATTGGCCGACTGAAGCGCGCCGACGGCAGCCGTCCGACGATCGCGGTCGCGGGCTGCGTCGCGCAGGCCGAGGGCGCAGAAATCGCGCGCCGGGCCCCCACCGTCGATGTCGTTGTCGGTCCGCAGGCGTACCACCGGCTGCCCGACCTGCTCGCGCGCGCGGCGCGCGGCGAGAAAGCGGTCGACCTCGACATGCCCGCCGCCAGCAAGTTCGGCGCTTTGCCAAAACGCGGCGCGGGCCAGCGCCCGACCGCCTTCCTGACCGTGCAGGAAGGCTGCGACAAATTCTGCACCTATTGCGTCGTCCCCTACACCCGCGGCGCCGAGATCAGCCGACCGTTCGCCGACCTGATCGCCGAGGCACGCGCCTTGGTCGCGGGCGGCGCGCGAGAAATCACCTTGCTCGGCCAGAACGTCAACGCGTGGGACGGTGAGGACGACAAGGGCCGCACGATCGGCCTCGACGGCCTGATCCGCGAGCTGGCGCGCGAGGACGGGCTGGAGCGCATCCGCTACACCACCAGCCACCCCAACGACATGACCGAAGGACTGATCGCCGCGCATGGCGAGGTCGCCAAGCTGATGCCCTTCCTCCACCTGCCGGTGCAGGCGGGCAGCGACCGCATCCTCGCCGCGATGAACCGCAGCCATAGTAGCGAGAGTTATTTGCGCGTCATCGAACGCGTCCGCGCGGTGCGCCCCGACATCGCGATCTCGGGCGACTTCATCGTCGGTTTCCCCGGCGAGAGTGAGGCGGATTTTCAGGCGACGCTCGATCTGATCCACCAGACGCGCTACGCGATGGCGTACAGCTTCAAATATTCGCGCCGCCCCGGCACCCCCGCGGCGACGATGGACGACCAGATTTCCGAAGAGGTGATGAACGATCGCCTCCAGCGCTTGCAAGCGCTGCTCAACGAGCAGCAGCAGGCGTTTAACGAAGCGAGCGTCGGCGGCACGACGCGGCTGCTCCTCGAACGCAAGGGCAAGCTTGATGGGCAGCTGATCGGCAAGACGCCGTGGCTGCAATCGGCACATGTGATCGCCCCCGGCCTCGCGATCGGCGACATGATCGACGTGCGTATCGTGTCGGCCGGCGCGAACAGTGTTGCCGCTGAGCCATTGATGGAAGCGGTCGCCTAGTGCGGTCAGCCGACCTTAAAACCGTTTGTCCTGAGCTTGTCGAAGCCTGTCCTGAGCGCCTGCAAGGCAGTCGAAGGGGACCGTTCTTTCTTTCGACGTTGCAAGAAGGGCTGTGCTTCGACAAGCTCAGCACGAACGGATTCTCATACCGCGTCTTTTGACTGAAAGAGCCCTGCCCATATGTCCAAACGCCCGCTGACCGCCTCGACCCCCGCCGAGCCCGGCGACCGCGTCCGACTGACCGCGGAATTTGAGCGAACGCAGCTGTTGGGCATATTGTTTGGCGAGTTCGACCGCAATCTGGTCGGCATCGAAAACCGCCTCGGCGTATACATCTCAGCGCGCGGCAACCGGGTGCAGATCGAGGGCGAGGCCGAAGCCGCGGCGCGCGCGCGCGATGTGCTCCTCGATCTCTACAACCGCATCGAACAGGGGCAGGAGGTCGACGCCGGGATGGTCGACGGGGTGATCGCGATGTCGGCGCAGCCGACCCTCGCGGGCATCATCCGCCACGACAAGGACGAAGCGCCAACGGTGATGATCCGCACGCGCAAAAAGACGATCGTGCCGCGCGCCCCGTCGCAGGTGCCCTATATGAAGGCGCTGGCGCGGGACGATGTGATCTTTGCGCTCGGCCCGGCGGGGACAGGCAAGACCTATCTCGCGGTCGCGCAGGCGGTGGCACAGCTGATCACCGGCAGCGTTCAGCGGCTGATCCTGTCGCGGCCCGCGGTCGAGGCGGGCGAAAAGCTCGGCTTCCTGCCCGGCGACATGAAGGAAAAGGTCGATCCCTATCTGCGCCCGCTCTACGATGCGCTCCACGATTGCCTGCCCGCCGAACAGGTCGAACGCCGCATCGCCAGCGGCGAAATCGAGATCGCACCGCTTGCCTTCATGCGCGGCCGTACGCTCGCCGACGCCTTCATCATTTTGGATGAGGCGCAGAATACGACAATCCCGCAGATGAAGATGTTCCTCACCCGCTTTGGCATGAACAGCCGAATGGTCATCTGCGGCGACCCCAAACAGGTCGATCTGCCGATCCCGGCGTCATCGGGGCTGGCCGACGCGGTCAGCCGGTTGGAGGGCGTCGAGGGCATCAATGTCAGCTACTTCACCAGCGCCGATGTTGTGCGTCACCCGATCGTCGGGCGGATCGTCGATGCCTATGAAGGGCCGGGGGCTTAACTCCTAAAAATCCTCCCTGTGGCGAAGCCATGGGGAGGGGGACCACTTGCGCAGCGAGGTGTGGAGGGGCGCCGCGACTTTGCGCAACGCCCATCCGTCAGTCCTTCGGACTGCCCCTCCCCATGGCTTCGCCACAGGGAGGACTGCTTTAGTCTCACCGCGCATAACGCTGCGTACAAATCCCCATATCGTTGAAGTACCATACGCAAACGAGTCGCAATAGCATAAAACTTGACCCCTTGATTTCGCGCGCCTAGAGCGACGCTATTGCGAATCACTCGCAACCAAATAGGGGAAGAGTTTTGACTAGCTACCGTTCGCCGTCCACCGTCCGTCTCGCGGCGGGTACCGCTCTGGGTTTCGTGCTCGCCGCGACCGCCGCGCCGGTCTTTGCGCAGGACAATGACGGCGAGTATTGGGCGGCGCGCAAGAGCCAGATCGTCGTCACCGCGACGCGCACCGCCGTGAAGGTCGAGGACATCCCGGTCACCGTGACCGTCAAGAATGCCGAACAGATCGCCGACGAACTGGTCACCGACATCCGCGATCTCGTCCGTTTCGAGCCGGGGGTCAGCGTCCAGCGTCAGCCGGCGCGCTTTGGCGCCGCGCTGGGCGCGACGGGGCGTGCGGGTAACGACAGCTTCAATATCCGCGGCATCGGCGGCAACCGCGTCCTGATCCAGGTCGACGGCGTCCGCGTCCCCGACGGTTTCACCTTTGGCGCGCAGGCTTCGGGGCGCGGCGATTATGTCGATCTCGGCCTGATCAAATCGGTCGAGATCCTGCGCGGCCCGTCGTCGGCGCTGTACGGTAGCGACGGGCTGGCGGGCGCGGTCAGCTTCATCACCGCCGACCCCTCGGACTTCCTTGAGGAAGGCAAGAGCGTTGGCGGCCTGCTCCGCGCCGCGTACAGCAGCGCCGACAAGGAGTTCAGCGAAACCGGGATCCTTGCGGGCCGCAGCGGCGACTGGTCGGCGATGGCGGCCTACACGCGCCGCGATTATCAGGAGCTCGACAATCAGGGGACTGTCGGCGGCACCGGCGCCGCGCGGACACGGCCCAATCCGCAAGACGGCCGCTCCGACGCCGCCCTCGCGCGCCTCGTTTACGATCCCGCGAACGGCCACAAGCTGCGCCTGACCGGCGAATATCTCGACACGCACCTCTATACCAACGGCCTTTCGGGCCTCAGCGCCTCCGTCGACCGGCTCGAAGGCTTCGACAGCGGAACCCGCAAGCGCGTCTCGCTCGACTGGAGCTGGGAAGGCGGGGGGGCGATCGATTTCGCGCGCGTCGCGCTCTACTGGCAGGACGGCGAGGATCGCCAATATACCGAGGAGGATCGCACCCCGCTCGCCGACCGCACGCGGCTCAACACTTTCGAGAACCGTGTCGTCGGCGCGTCGGCCGACGCCCGCGCCGATTTCACGACCGGCGCGATCGCTCACCGCCTGGTTTTCGGCGGCGACATCAGCCAGACGCGCCAGCGCGGCCTGCGCGGCGGCACCGTGCCGCCGGCGGGCGAGACCTATCCGACGCGCGCCTTCCCCAGCACCGATTTCACCCGCGCCGGGCTGTTCGTCGGCGACGAAATCGCGATCGCCGACGGGCGCCTGCTGCTCTACCCGGCGCTGCGGTTCGATTGGTACGATCTGTCCCCCGACAACGATCCGCTGCTGCCGACCTTTGCCGGGGCGAGCCAGGATGGCTCGCGCCTGTCGCCGAAGTTCGGTGCAGTCTGGAAAATCACCGATCAGGTGCGGCTGTTCGCCAATTATGCGACGGGCTTCAAGGCGCCCGAGCCGGGACAGGTTAACCAGTTCTTCGAAAACCTGACCTCGCCCTTCTTTTCCTACCGCTCGATCCCCAATCCCGATCTCGGTCCCGAACGCAGTGAAAGCGTCGAAGGCGGCATCCGCTTTGCCAGCGATGCGGTCAGCCTCGACGTCACCGGCTTTTCGGCGCGCTACAAGGATTTCATCAGCCAGGAACAGATTGGCGGCGCGGGGACGATCGCCAATCCGATCCTCTTTCAATTCGTCAATCTCGACCGCGTCCGGGTCAAAGGGGCCGAGGCGCGGTTCGAGGGGCGAGCGTCGTCCGGCCTGTATGCGACGCTCGCCCTTTCCTATGCCAAGGGGGACGTGATCGATCCCGCGGGCGCGCGCGCACCGCTGTCGACGATCGATCCGTTCAAGCTGGTCGCGGGGGTCGGCTATCGCGAAGCGCAGGGGCGTTTTGGCGGGCAGTTGATCATGACACACAGCGCCCGCGTCAGCGCATCGCGGACCACCGGCATCTGCACCCCCGACTGTTTCCGCCCCGATGCCTTTACGATCCTTGATGCGACGGCGTTCGCCCGCATCGTTGACGGGGTGACGCTGCGCGCCGGGGTCTTCAACATCCTCGACAAGACATATGCCTGGTGGAGCGATGTCCGCGGCCTCGCGTCCACCTCGACCGTCACCGATGCCTACACCCAGCCCGGCCGCAACGCGTTCGTGTCGCTCAGCTTCCGTTTCTAACCACGATCGAAGGACAGCCATGATGAACAAATATCGCAAGTTCGCTGCCACGCTGCTGCTGTGCGCCGTAGCGCTCCCCGTTGCCGCCCCCGCGCACCCACCGATCGCCGCTGATGCTGCCGCGGCCAATTTCGAGCAGGACCGCACCGATATCCTAGCGATGGCGGGCAATTACCGCGTTCGATTTGACATGCAGGAATCGACGCGCTGGGATCCGTCCTATCAGCCTCTCGAGCCCAAGAAATCGGGCGGCAACGAGGTGGTGCGCGTGATCGAGGATACGGGTCGCAAGATCGTGCTGCAACACCTGCTCGTCATCGAGCATGAAGGCAAGTCGCACATTATCAAGCATTGGCGGCAGGATTGGGAATATGAACCCGCCAAAATCCTCGCCTATTCGGATCGCAACAGCTGGGCTTGGGAAGATGTCCCCGAACGCATGCGTACGGGGCGCTGGTCGCAGACTGTTTATCAGGTCGATGACAGCCCGCGCTATGCCGGCTGGGGCCAGTTCGAGACACAGGGCGGCGTCCGCCGCTGGCGGTCTAGCTGGACCTGGCGCCCGCTCGCGCGCCGCGACGCGGTGCGTAACCCGGTCTATGACCGCTATCTGTCGATCAACCGCCACCAGAGCTCGCCCGACGGCTGGGTCCACTGGCAGGACAATACCAAGATGGGAACAAAGGACGGCAAGCTGGTGCCGGTCGTGCAGGAATATGTCCTCAACACCTATACCAAGAACGACCAGTATGACGTGAAGGCCGCCGACGATTATTGGGCGGCGACAAAGGATTATTGGGCCGCGGTGCGCGCCGAATGGGACCGCGTCGCGGCGACAAAGGGCGGCATTGCGATCGACGAGGAAGCGCAGACCGGCACCGTGATCAGCGGCCGCCTGCTCGAAATCGCGGACGAGGTGCAGGACAAGAAGCAGACCACCGCCAAGGCCATCGCGGAGGCGAAGAAACTGATCGAGGCGAATACCCGCAAGCTGTGACGATCTTCACGATGTGAAGCCTGCAACCGGGGGGCGGCCGCATCGGTCGCCCCCGTTTTGTGGTGGTGCGATGCGATGTCGGTTTTGGGGGAGGAAGCTGCTCTTGACGATCCTCCCCATGGCTGCGCCACAGGGAGGATCAATGTCAGCTATCGGTCGAAAACCGCCATCAACCCCTTGCTGCGCTGTTATTTCCGCGATCCATCCACGCTCCAGATCCCCGCTCCGCGCGTCGCGATGAACAGGAAGATGAAGCAGTAAAGCGCAATCGTCTCGCCGCCATTGGCGATCGGGAAGGGGCTTTGCATCCCGTGCGCGACCCAATAGCCGACCGCCGACATGCCGCTGGCGATGAACGCCGCGGGGCGGGTGAACAGGCCGACGGCGATCAGCACGCCGCCGATCAGCTCGATCGCGCCTGCGGCTTGCAGCATCGGAGTTAACGGATAGGGAAAGGCGGTGGGGAAGTTGAAGAACTTTTGCACCCCATGCGCCATGAACAACAGACCCGCGATGATGCGCAGCAGCGCATAGGCCTGTTCGCCGAAACCATCGAGAAACTTCATGATTGGACCCCTCCTCATCATTATCGAGGCGGGCAAGCTACCGGATTTTCACGTCCGTGCGGAATTTTTTGCGTGCCATGTCACAGCCGCCGATCCTGTCTCGTCATGTCGGTACAAACCAACCAAAGGAGACAGATTATGACCGTCGTAACAGACCCCTTCGCCGCGGCGCCGCAGCTGATGAAACAGTGGATGGGCGTCAGCCTTGCGGTGCAGGACAGCCTGGAACCGAGCCTTATCGAGCTGGTAAAAATCCGCGCCTCGATCCTCAACGCCTGCGCCAATTGCATCAACATGCACACCGCCGAAGCCCGCGCCAAGGGCGAGACCGAGCAGCGTATCTATCTGCTCGCGGCGTGGCATGAAGCGCCGGTCTATACCCCGCGCGAACGCGCTGCGCTGGCGTGGACCGACGCCTTGACCCGTCTGGCCGAAGGCCACACACAACAGGCGGCAAAAGACGGGCTTGAAGCGCATTTCACGGCGGAGGAACAGGTGAAGCTGACGCTGATGATCAACATCATCAATGGCTGGAACCGCATCGCGGTCGGTTTCGACCTCTGGCTCGAAACCCCCGCGGCCAAGGCGGCCTGATGACCCGACCGGGTTCCCATGACGCGGCGGGCGCGGCGGTCAGTTTTGATCCGCTGCGCCCGCTGCTCACCCGCGTCGCGTACCGCATGCTCGGCTCGGTCGCCGATGCCGAGGATGTGGTGCAGGACGCCTTCATCCGCTGGCTCGGCACCGATCGTGCCGACGTGCGCGAGCCCGCGGCGTTCCTGCGCCGCACCGTAACCCGGCTCTGCCTCGACCAGATCAAATCGGCGCGCCGCCAGCGCGAAACCTATGTCGGTCCCTGGCTCCCCGATCCGTTGGTCGAAGAGGAAGAAGAGGACGATGTCACGTTGCCGCTGATGCTCGCACTCGAACGCCTGTCGCCGCTCGAACGCGCCGCCTTCCTGCTCCACGATGTTTTCGGCGTCGAATTCGACGAGGTGGCGAAGACGATCGATCGTGACCCCGCGGCGACGCGCCAGCTCGCCGCGCGCGCCCGCACCCACGTCCGCGACGCGCGCCCGCGCTACAAGCTTGAGAAAGAGCAGGGACTCCAGATCGCCAACGCCTTCTTCGCCGCTTCGCGCAGCGGCGACATGGCGGCGCTCGGCGCCATGCTCGCCGCCGATGTCGGCCTGTGGTCTGACGGCGGCGGCAAGCGAGCCGCGGTGACCGAGCCGGTGTTCGGTCACGACATCGTGCTAAAGCTGCACCGCAGCCTGGCGGTGCTGTTCGGCAAATATGGCTCGACGCTGGTCCACGCCGGGACGATCAATGGCCTGCCGGGTTTTGTGACGCGCGAGGCTGACGGCGAACTGCAAACCACCGCGCTGGAGATCGAGGATGGCAAAGTCGTCGGCATCTATGTGATGCGTAACCCCGACAAGCTGGCGCATGTGCATTGAGGGTGATGGGCGGAGTGCGGATCAGCGATCCTCCCCCAGCGGGGGAGGGGGGACCACCCAAAGGGTGGTGGAGGGGCACAGGAGGTCATCGCAGCACTGATCTGAAAGGGCTGACCTTTTCCGGGAGCTCAGTGGAGGCCCACCTCCTCACCAGCAAGCAAACCGATGGTGCCCCTCCACCAGCTTCGCTGGTCCCCCTCCCCGTTCCGGGGAGGATCGGCTTGCGCCCGCTCCCCAACTCAAAGCAACTCCAGCCGGATCGGAAAAAACGCTGTCCTACATTCCCGCGCCGCGGTAGCGGATAGGTATGACCTTCAACGATCGTCCAGCAGGCGCGCGGAAAACGCGAATTGCGAGTGAAGTTGCGCAGTTTTCCGCCATTTCCCTTGCGCGAGATATTGCGTGCTGAGCGTCGAAACCCATGAAGCTACCCCCTGGCCTGACGCGCTCGATTGGGAAGATCGCGCCGCGGAAGCCGTCGCCGCCGCGCTCGCGCTGACGCCCTTCGCATCGCTTGCCCAGGCTGCCCCGCTGGTCGAAATCGCGGTGCGGCTGACCGACGACGCCGAGGTCCAGACGCTCAACCGCGATTTCCGCGGCAAGGACAAACCCACGAACGTGCTGTCCTTTCCGCAAGTGCAGGACGATCTCCTCGAAGGCCTCGCCAACAGCGACGATGGCGAAATCCTGCTCGGCGACATCGTGCTGGCGCGCGAAACCTGCGCGCGCGAGGCGGACGAGAAGGGCGTGTCGATCATCGATCATGCGACGCACCTGATCGTCCATGGCACGCTGCATCTGGTGGGATATGATCATGGCGACGACGTCAGCGCCGGGGCAATGGAGGCGTTGGAAGTGAAAGCGCTTGCATCGCTGGGCATCGCCAATCCATATGCGGATCAGGATTAACAGAGGAACCGCAAGATATATGCCCGACGACCAAGGGTCTTCGAACCGATCGGAAGACGACAGTAGGTCCGGCCTCTGGGCCGGGCTTCGGACATTGTTGTTCGGCGGCGACAAGGAACCGTCGCTGCGCGAACAGATCGAAGAGGTCATCGACGAGGCTGAGGAAGAGGGGCCAGACCGGCGCGGCAGCAACATTGTCGGTGATATGTCGCCGATCGAGCGCAAGATGCTGCGCAACCTGCTCCATTTCGGCGAACAGACGGTCGACGATGTCGCGGTGCCGCGCGCCGACATCATCGCGATCCCCGAAAGCGCCAGCTTCGACGAAATCGTCGCGCAATTTGCCGAGGCGGGCCACAGCCGCTTGCCGGTTTACCGCGAAAACCTGGACGAAGTGGTCGGCATGATCCACGTCAAGGATGTGTTCGCGGTGCTCGCCGAGGGGCGCCCGCCGCCGCCGCTGATCGACCTGCTCCGCCAGCCGCTCTATGTGCCGCAATCGATGGGGGTACTCGACCTGCTCGCCGAAATGCGGGCGAAACGCACCCATCTGGCCATCGTCATCGACGAATACTCTGGGACCGAAGGCTTGCTGACGATCGAGGATCTCGTCGAGGAAATCGTCGGCGAGATTGAAGACGAGCATGATGACGAGCCGACCGCGCTGTTCATCGCGGGCGATGACGGCTGCTGGAACGCCGATGCGCGCGCCGAACTCGACGATGTCGGCGAAGCGATTGATCCTCGGCTCGCCGAGATCGACGAAGATGTCGATACGCTCGGCGGCTTGGCCGCGGTGCTTGCGGGCCATGTACCGCAGGTCGGCGAAATTTTGTTCCACCCAAGCGGTTGGCGGATCGAGGTGACCGAGGCCGACGAACGCCGCGTTCATCGCCTGCGCCTGCACCCGCCCGTCGTCGTCGATCTGGAAGCTTCGACCGAGCGCCGCGAGGAGTTCTGACGAATTGCCTTTGTCGGCGTGAGGGACTAGCTGGGTCCCAATGGACGTCTCCGACCTGCGCATCGCCCTGTTCAGCGGCAATTACAATATGACCGTCGATGGGGCGAACAAGGCGCTGAACCGCCTTGTCGGCTATCTGCTGGCGCAGGGCGCCGCGGTGCGGGTTTATTCGCCGACCGTCGCCAACCCCGATTTCGAACCCACGGGCGATCTGGTCAGCGTACCCTCCTTCGCAATCCCTGGCCGCAGTGAATATCGCATCCCGGTCACTTTTTCATCGCGGGTGCGGCAGGACATCGCCGCTTTCGCACCGAATATCCTCCATATCTCCAGCCCGGATCGCGTGTCGCGACAGGCGGCCTCGTGGGCGCGGCGGCGGCGGTTGCCGGTCGCCTGTTCGGTCCACACGCGCTTCGAAACCTATTTCCGCTATTACAACCTGTCGTTCCTCGAACCTGTGATGGTGGCGTGGCTGCGCAAATTGTACCGCAAGTGCGACGCGCTGATCGCGCCGTCGGAGAGCTTTGCGCAGGTGCTGCGCGACCAGCGGATGAATTACGATATCGGAATCTGGACGCGCGGCGTCGAGCAGGGCGTGTTTCATCCGGGCCGCCGCGACATGGCGTGGCGCCGTTCGCTGGACATCGCCGACGACGTTCCCGCCATCGCGTTTCTGGGACGGCTGGTGATGGAAAAGGGGCTCGATGTGTTCGCCGACGCGATCGATGTGCTGGCCCGGCGCGGGGTGCCGCACAAGGTGGTCGTCATTGGCGAGGGGCCGGCCGGTGACTGGTTCGAATCGCGGCTTCCGAACGCCAGCTTTGTCGGCTTTCAGGGCGGCGAAGACCTCGCCCGCGCGCTCGCGTCGTGCGATATCTTTTTCAACCCGTCGGTCACCGAAACCTTTGGCAATGTGACGCTGGAGGCGATGGCGTGCGGACTTCCCGTGGTCGCGGCGCGCGCCACGGGGAGTGCCAGCATTGTCAAGCACGGCCGGACGGGGTATCTGGTCGCGCCGGGGTCGATCACCGGTTTTGCCGACCATCTTCAGCGCTATTGCCGCGACATGTCGCTCCGCGCCGACCATGGCGCGGCGGCGGTGACCGAAAGCGGCGCGTATCAATGGGATGCGATCAACCAGGCGGTCGCCGACACCTATCTGCGCCTGATCCGCCAGAAACAGCGGCGCGGGGGCTGATCGTCCGATGGGCGGAGACTTGTTCGGCAGCGACACCCCGGGACAACGCGAAGCCGCTGCAACCGGCCCGGTGCCACTCGCCGAACGTCTCCGCCCCCGCGCGCTGACCGATGTCGTCGGGCAGGACCATCTGACCGGACCCGAAGGGACGATCGGCCGTATGGTCGCGGCGGGGCAATTGTCGTCGATCATCCTGTGGGGGCCGCCCGGCACGGGAAAGACAACGATTGCGCGGCTGCTCGCAGAGGCGGTCGGCATGCGCTTTTCGGCGCTGTCCGCGGTCTTTTCTGGCGTCGCAGATTTGCGGACGGCGTTTGCCGATGCCGAAAAAATGGCCGCAGCGGGCAAACGAACCTTGCTGTTCGTCGATGAAATTCACCGCTTCAATCGCGCGCAACAGGACGGCTTCCTGCCCTATGTCGAGCGCGGCACGGTGGTACTGGTCGGCGCGACGACCGAAAATCCTAGCTTTGCCTTGAACGCGGCGCTGCTGTCGCGGGCGCAGGTGCTGGTGCTCAACCGCCTCGGCGAGGATGCGCTGAAGCAGCTCGTCGCGCGTGCCGAGGGCGATATCGGACGCAGCTTACCGGTCACCGACGAAGCCCGGGCCGCTTTGGTCACGAGCGCCGACGGCGACGGACGCTTTCTGCTCAACCAGGTCGAGACGCTGTTCGCCGCGGCGATCCCTGATCCCCTCGATCCGGCAGCGCTCGCGCAGTTCCTGCACCGCCGGATGCCGGTCTATGACAAGGACCGCGACGGTCACTACAATCTGATTTCGGCGCTGCACAAGGCGCTGCGCGGATCCGATCCGCAGGCGGCGCTCTATTATCTCGCGCGAATGCTTGTCGCGGGTGAGGAGCCGCTCTATGTGCTCCGCCGACTGGTGCGGTTCGCAAGCGAAGACGTCGGCCTCGCCGATCCACAGGCGCTGGTGCAATGCCTTGCCGCCAAGGACGCTTATCAGTTTCTTGGTTCGCCCGAGGGCGAACTGGCGATCGTCCAAGCATGCCTCTATCTTGCCACCGCCCCGAAATCGAACGCGGCCTACGCGGCGCAGAAGGGGGCTTTCGTATCGGCGCGCGACACGGGATCGCTCGCGCCGCCCGCCAACATCCTCAACGCGCCGACCAAGCTGATGAAAGACCTCGGTTACGGCGCGGGCTATGCCTATGACCATGATGCGCCCGATGGCTTTTCAGGAGCCGATTACTGGCCGGACGGCATGGGCGCGCAAACCTATTATCAACCGACCGACCGCGGTTTCGAAAAACGGATCGCCGAACGGATGGCGTGGTGGGACGAACAGCGTCAGACGCGGCCGTCCTGACCGGATCGTCGGGCCATCATCGGCCAGCCCTATTCGAACGGCGGATAGCGCTCAAATGCAGGCAGGCTGTCCAGATTTTCCATCCACCCTATCCGCTCGGCGGTCTGGATCTGCACCTGCGCCGGGATCATCCCGGGATCGTCGAGGGTCGCCGACTGAACATCGATCTGTCCCGGAAAAATCGCTTCGCTGGTATAGAACAGCCCGGTCCCGCATTCGCCGCAAAAATGGCGCCGGCCATGTTCGGACGACGCATAGATTTTCGGCGTTCCCGTGATTTCGATTTCGTCCTGCCCGACCAGCGCCCAGCCGACCATCGGCGCGCCGGCATGGCGGCGACAATCGCTGCAATGGCAGAGCGAGTGATGCTGTACCGTGGTGCTCATCGAATAACGGATCGCGCCGCAATGGCATTGGCCGGTGGCGCGGGGGGACGAATCATCCATAGCCTTTCTCCTTTGCTATAAGAACATAACATAAACATGTGCTATGGCGCAATTGCTTGGCGGCTTGATATCCCCGATTGAGCACCATGATTGCCGTCGAAAATCGATGCCGCAGCGACGTTGATGGCATGTCCACTGGGCTGCAACCGGAATTAACGTCGAATTATCCATAATGTGGCAAGGCGTTGCGATGACGAATAAACAGCTTTTCGGCTTAACCGTCCAACGACCGATGGTTTTTGCCGCGATGGCATTTGTTGTTGCCGCAATGCAGGGTGCCAACGTCAATCTAAGCCTCTTCTTTCTGCATCGCCAAGACCGCTGGTTGTTGCTCGCAGGCGCACTGTTGCTAGCGTTTTGTTTTTGGCGTCTTCCCGTGCGCGAACAGGCTCTTGCAGGTAGTTGGCGGCTGGCTTTGACCATCGGCATCTTGATGGCGACTGTCGCCTTTGCGGGGCATTATTTCATCCTGTCCGGCTATGATCTGAGCCGCGATGAGCAGATGGCGACCTTTGATGCGCAGGTTTTTGCGCAGGGACAGCTTGTTGCACCGCTAAGCGGTATCTGGCGCGATCATGCCGACGCGCTCAATACGATGTTTATGTATCCCACCAGCCAAACCGCGGGCTGGATATCCGCTTATTTGCCGTTGAACGCTCTGCTGCGAACACTGTTTGGTTTTGTCGGCGACCCTGCCTTGTCCGGTCCCGTCATGCTGTTGCTGGGCGCTTTTGCGCTGTGGAAATGTGCACGACGAATATGGCCCGCCGATCGCGAAGCGGCGGTGGTGGGGCTTTTACTCTATCTTGGATCAGGGCAGATCTTGTTCAATGGCATGACCGCCTATGCCATGCCGGCCCACCTTGCCCTGAACCTCTGCTGGCTCTGGCTTTTCTTGCGCCGAACGCTGTGGACAGATGTGGCAGCGCTGGCGGTCGGTTTTGTCGCGGTTGGGCTTCATCAACCAGTCATGCATCCGATGTTTGCTGCACCGATCCTCTTTCTGCTCGTCCTTGAGCGCGACTGGCGCCGTGCCGCCGTTTACTTCTTTGGCTATGCTGCGATTGGAGCGTTCTGGGCTTGGTGGCCCAACGCCATGTGGGCGTTAGTCGAGGCCAACGCGGTAGTCCCCAAGGAACAAGGGATCGACTATCTCAGTCGGCTCGTCCTTACAGTGACGCAGGGCGATGGTTTGCGTATCGCCAATATGGTCGCAAATATCCTTCGCTTTTTTGCTTGGCAACACTTGCTGCTATTGCCGCTCCTGCCGCTGGGGCTGATGATCGCGCGTAAGGATAGGCTGGCGGGTGCATTGACCGCCGGCCTATTGCTGACAATCGCGGTTATGTTCGTCATCTTGCCGTACCAAGGGCATGGCTTCGGTTATCGCTACCTGCACGGCCTGATCGGCAATGCCATCCTGCTCGCGGTTTATGGCTGGGTGGCGCTCGGTGATGCCCAGGCGCGTTGGCGGCCCATATTGCTGCGAACCACGGCGGTGGGGCTGGTCATCATGTTGCCGTTGCAAGCCTGGATGGCGCATTCCTTTTATGCGCCGTCGGCACAGGTGTCGCAGCGTCTTTCGGCGATCAACGCCGACTATGTTGTGATCGGGGCAGGCGATGCGCCCTTTGCTGCAGACCTGGTTATCAACTCGCCTTTTCTGATCGAACGCCCGACCAGGCTGTTGCGCGAAGCTATGAGGCCCGCCGCGCTGCGCGCCGTTTGCAAGCCAAAGCCGCGGGTTGCCATGGCCGGACGGACTGAATTGGCGCCGATCTTCAGCTATTATCGCCTGGAACTTCCTCCCGCTTCCACCACTGCTCGCACATTTGCCAGCGACCTGCGGCGCGCCGGTTGCCAAATCATCCCGATCCGGTGAAGCCAAGCTGCGCGCTCGAGTTTTTATGGGATGTTAACCACAAGTTCCTAGACTTGACAGAGTGCGGATTTCTGGGGAGTTTTTGGATGTATCAGCTTCTGGCCGAGGCGGCGACGCTCGATCGGGCGAAGCCACTGGGTGTGACGATTGTTATGCCGTGCCTCAACGAAACGATCAGCCTGCCCCATTGTATCGCGAACGCGCACGACGCGCTGCGGTTGATAGAGGACCGTTTTGGCTTGGCGGGCGAAATCGTCATCGCCGACAACGGGTCCACTGATGGCAGCCAGGCGCTTGCCGAATCGCTCGGCGCACGGGTGATCGCGGTGCCGCGGCGCGGCTATGGTGCGGCGCTTATCGGTGGCTGCCGTGCGGCCTATGGCGACTACATCCTGATGGGTGATTGCGACGGCAGCTATAATTTCACTGAAGGCGTCGCGATGATTGGCAAGCTGATCGAAGGCCATGATCTTTGCATGGGCTCACGCTTCGACGGCGGGATCGCGCCCGGCGCCATGCCTTGGAAGAACCGCCATATCGGGAATCCGGCGTTGACCGGCGTTCTCAATCTCTTCTTCCGTTCAGGCATTAACGATGCCCATTGTGGATTGCGCGCGATCAGCCGCGATGCGTTCGCGCAGTTGGGGCTTTCCGGCGAAGGCATGGAATTTGCCAGCGAGATGGTCATCAAGGCCTCGCTCAAGAAGATGCGTGTCGCCCAGGTTCCCGCAACCCTGTCGGTCGATCTGCGCGACCGCGCGCCGCACCTGCGCCCTTGGCGCGACGGCTGGCGCCACCTGCGCTACCTGTTGATGCTCAGCCCGACTTGGGTGTTCGGCGTGCCAGGAGTGACTGCGGTTCTTCTTGCGGCCATTATATTTGGCGTCGCGGGAGCTTATGCGACCGGTCTGGTGGCGGGAACGCCATTCTTTGGCGTCAGCTGGTGCGTCATCGCAGCGTTTCTGGCGACTTCCGGCCATTTCTGCCTGCTCATGGGGACGGCCATGCACCTTCATGGGGTACGAAGCGGTTATCGTCGTTTGCGTCCTTCGATTGCCCGTCTGGGACAGATCGTCACGTTAGAGACCATGCTAGTCGCGGGTCTTGCGCTGATCGCCGTTGCGCTGTTCACGCTGGGGCTCGTCGGGATGCAATGGACTAAGGGCGGCTTCGAGGCATTGAAAGATCCGCTGCCGCTGATCGGCGGCGCTGCGCTTGGCGCGATCGGCCTGCAGACGGCGTTTGGCGCTTTCGTGCTCGCGATTATCGCCGGAAATGACAATCGCCTTGCGCCGGCTGCGGAAGCGGCCGGCGGATGAAGCGCCCGTTGCTCTCGGTCGTCATGCCCGTCCATGGCGGCGGACAATGGCTCGATGAGGCTCTGGCGAGCGTCCAGGCAGGCGATCGCGACGAAGTCGAAATCGTCATTCGCGATTCGAGCCCTGGCAAATCCTGCGAGTCGATCGTGATGAGGCACGCTGGCAGATTGCGGATCGATTATGCTTATTTGCCCGAGATACCGAGCTGGACGCGAAAGACGAATATGGCCGTCAAGGCGGCGAGCGCGGCGCATGTATGTCATTTGCATCAGGATGATCTTTGGCTTGAGGACCGGCTCGCGGTCGCACGCCAGATGATCGCGGCGGCGCCCGATGCCGCACTTTTCCTGACGCCCGCCCTCATTGTTGATGGACGAGGGAAGCGGCTTGGTCGGTGGCGCCCGCCTTTTCATGACGGTTTCATCGATTCCGCCGACTATCGCGACGCGTTACTGGTCCAGAATTCGATAGCAATTCCCGCACCCATCTTTCGCCGCAATGCCTATCTCGCAGTCGGCGGGATGGACGAAAGCCTGTGGTATACGCCCGATTGGGATTTGTGGTTCAAGCTGGCGAAACTGGGGCCAGTTTATTATGATTCGCGTGCAGTTACCGCTTTTCGCATTCACAAAAACTCGCTGACGATGACCGGTGATCGGCGTGAGTTGGCCGAGCAGATGGACCTGGTCCTCGAACGCAACTTGTGCGCCGACGGAAAAACCGAACGCATCAGCCGCACGTCCGCAAAAATCAACGCGCTACTATCGGATGCCGCGCTTGGCCACCCCTATGCTATGATCAAGGCCGTCGCTATTTTCCTTTTGCTTGGTCCAGCCGAAGGCAGCCGCTACATTCGCTATTCACGCATTGTCGAGCGGGTCGTGCCGCGAATCAAACTGCGTTTTGCGGGGATGATTTAAAGATGGCGCTTGGCTCGCTTGTCCGCAAAAGCTTTGGCCGTCACGAGCATCGCGTCGCCGAACTGTATCGCGGCGCCTTCATGGATCTTCGAGACTACGCGGGCAAGATCGGCGATTGGGCACCAAAGGCTCGCCGCATTCTGGAAGTTGGCTGCGGCGAGGGCGCGGTAACGGAGATTCTTGCCGAGACCTATCCCGATGCCGATATTCTGGCGATCGACATCGCATCCAGTGCAGGGCGTCTCTATCGCGGCCGGCCCAACGGCGTCGAGTTTCGGCAGGCTCCGATTTTCGATATTGCCGCTGAATATCCCGCGTCATTCGACTTGATCACCTTGTCGGACGTACTGCATCACATTCCATCGGAGTTGCACCCGGAAATTCTCGACGCAGTCCACCGCTGCTTGGCGCCGGGGGGACGGTTCGTGCTCAAGGATTGGGCGCGGACGCCTACCCCCATACATTGGCTCTGTCATGCCGGCGACAGGTGGCTGACCGGCGACCGGGTGCACTATCTCACACCGCTGGAAGCGATGACGCTGGTGACATCGAGCGTTCCCGATTTCATGCTGATCGCGCAGGGCCGTATCGGTCCTTGGAGAAACAATTATTCGCTGACGTTTCAATGTTGAAGTCGCTGCTCGACAACAGGCCGACACGCTATCTTGTCGTGGGTGCGATCTGTGCAGTCGCAAATAATATCATATTGATCGCCGGTGATGCGGCGGGGTTGCATTACTGGTTCGCAGTGCTTTTGACCTTCGTGCTGATGGTGCCCCCAAGTTATGTCGCCCACGCTTTGTGGGTGTTCAGGGTTCGGGCAACATGGCACGCTTTTGGCCATTATGTGGCCGGAACGCTGTCGAGCCTTGTGGTCGCTACGCTGGCTATCGGGTTACTTTGCGGCGTTCTGCTGCTTCCGATGGTCGCCGCTGCGCCGATCGCTACGCTGACGATGGTGCTTTACAATTATCTGATGACGCGCTGGGCCGTGTATCGTGGTCACGTCCGAGCCATGCCGTCTTTCGCCGATCCTACAGCCTAATCCGCACGATGTAGCCAAAGCTGCGAAGTGGAAAAAGGCGCTCATAGGCCCGGATGATGGTTTCGACCGCCTTCACCGCAATTCGCTTGGGTCCGGTCGATTGCAACAACATTTCGGTTGCGTAAAAACGGTAGGGAATAATGTCCCAGTCGCGGCAGCCGGCACGCTGGCACAATGTGTTCAGCGTCTTGTATGTCGAAGTCAAGAGATGGTCGCGATGCTGTGCCTCGCGGCTGATCGTGCCGAGCAGGGCGTTCGCGAACGAGGCGCCGTTAGGGGTCGAGATCAGCATTTCGCGACCAGGATAAGACAGTTTTATCCTAGAGAGGAATTGAAGCGGATTCTCGATATGCTCGATGAACTCGCCGGCGACGATGATATCGACAATGTCGGGCGCGACATCCGGGTTCGTGCCGTCGCCCTTAATGATTCTGGAATTGGGCCCGGTCACCAATCCGTCCACCGGCAGATGTTCGGATAGGTCGATCCCGGTCACCTGCTTGGCGAGCGCGGCGATACGCTGGTGGAGCCATTCGTTCGTATTCTGCTTGTCGAGCGCCGTCTCGTCGAGGCAGCCGATATCGAGCACACGTTTGCCGCGGCAGCGCTCGGCGATGAAACTGACGCGCTCCACCGGGCGGCCTATGTGCAGGCGTTCGAGCGTCTGATAGGCAAGTTGCGGCACGGCTAATGCTTGTCGCGCTGATAGACGTGAGGGTTGTGCCACAACGCGCCGCCCGTGGAATTTAATATGGTGGTACGGAGCGCATTGTCCGCCCGCATGGCAAAGTCCGCGAGTCCGCGACCATGTTCGGCGCGAAAAGTCGTGGCGTGAGAATAGTTCGTCGCGCCGGGCGCCGCGCGGGAAAAATAATAGTTGGAGACACAGCACCGGCGTCCGTCGTGCCTGACCTCGTTAACAGAATGCCATGACTGGTCGTCGGTCAACATGATCACAAGGCTGTTGAAAAGGCTTGGGATGGTACGCGGTTTTCCGCGCGGTCCGTTGTCCCAAAGCTGGAGTGAGCCACCGAAATCTTCGCGCCATCCGGGCGTGACATAAAAGAGCAGGTTGAGAGCGCGGTAGCGTTTGCGATCCTTGTCGTGCGAATTGTCGAGATGCGGGCGCAGATAGGCGCCTTTCGACATTGCGCTGATTCCGCCGGCATAGAGATCGGCGTCGGGTTCGAGCGTGGCGAGTCCGGTTATGTGGCCGACCAGATCGACGACACGTGGATCCTGAAACGCATAGACGATCTCTTCGAGGAGCGGGTCATGCTCGTCCATCTGCGCCACGACGTGCTTGTTTTCCTTTATCGAGCGTTTCAGAATCATTCGCTCCGAGGCAGGAAAGGCACGATAGACCTGTTCGACCAAATCGGTGGGAAGGATGTTCTTCGCTTGGCACGCTGCAATTCGTCCCGCCGTCCCGAATTCTCGGCCAAGCCTCTCGACCTCTGGATTGAGCCGGGCGACGATCAGATCGGCGATTTCGGTGCGGTTCATCATCGTGGTCCTCTATGCCCGGTTGACCATGATATGGTTAAGGAATTGCTAAATCCGCCGCATCAGTCGCCAAGATCCACCCCATGCGTCTCGGCCCACGCCTGATACTGCGCGCGCGGGTTCGACGACGGTTGGGCCAGCATCGTTGGCATTTCGGCGCGTAGTGCGCTGAGATCCAGCGAGCGGATCATGGCTTTGACCGGGCCGACCCCGGCGGGGGTGATCGACAGGCGTTCGATGCCGACGCCGAGCAGCGCCATGGCTTCCAAAGGCCGCCCGCCCATCTCGCCGCACACGCCCAGCGCGACCTTCGATCCCGATACCGTCCGCACGACACGCGCCAGATAGCGCATGACGATCGGCGACAGCCAGTCGTAGCGTTCGGCGAGGCGCGGGTGGGCGCGGTCGGCGGCGAACAGGAATTGGGTGAGGTCGTTGGTGCCGACCGACAGGAAATCGAGATGCGGCAGCATCAGGTCGAGCGTTTCGAGTAGCCCCGGCACTTCGAGCATGGCGCCATAACGGATCGCGACCGGCAGCTTTTTGTTATGCTTCGCCAGCCATGCCCGCTGCCCGACGAACAGGTTGCGCGCGGCTTCATATTCCCACGGTTCGGACACCATCGGGAACATCACATTGAGCGTGCGCCCGGCGGCGGCCTCCATCAGCGCGCGCGCCTGCACCTTGAGCAGCCCTTCGCGTTCGAGCGCGAGGCGCAGGGCGCGCCAGCCCATCGCAGGATTTTCCTCCAGCGCGCTGTCGCCGACATTCATATAGGGCAGCGCCTTGTCGCCGCCGATGTCGACGGTGCGAAAGATCACCGGCCGGTCGCCCGCCGCGTCGAGCACGTCGCGATAGAGGCGTTGCTGGCGGTCGCGCGACGGCAACGTCGCCGACACCAGAAACTGGAATTCGGTGCGGAACAGCCCAATGCCGCGCGCGCCGGTCAGGTCGAGCGCGGCGATATCTTCGCGCAGCCCCGCGTTGATCATCAATTCGATCGGCACGCCATCCTTGGTGACCGCGGGCAGGTCGCGCAGCGCGGCGAGGTTGGCGCGGCGCTTCTGCGAAATCGCCAGCTTGGCGTCGAACGCATCCTGCACCGCCTGCGTCGGGCGGACATGCAGCGCGCCCGCCGCGGCATCGAGCAGCAACAAATCGCCTTCACGGATCGAAGCGCGCACGTCGCTGACGCGGCCGATTACGGGAACGCCCATCGCGCGCGCGACGATGATGACGTGGGCGGTGAGCGAGCCTTCTTCGAGCACGACGCCCTTCAGGCGGCGACGGTCATATTCCAGCAGTTCGGCGGGGCCGAGGTTGCGCGCGATCAGGATCGAATCCTGCCGCAGGCCCATTTGCGCCGCGGTCCCCATCTGCCCCGACACGATGCGGATCAGCCGGTTCGACAGATCCTCCAGGTCGTGCATGCGGTCGCGCAGCAAGGCATCGTCGATCTGGCGCATCCGCATTCGGGTGCGTTGCTGGACGCGCTCGATCGCGGCTTCGGCGGTGAGGCCGCTGTCGATCGCTTCGTTGATCCGCCGCGACCACCCTTCGTCATAGGCGAACATCTTGTACGTCTGGATGACTTCATCATGCTCGCCGCCAACCCCGAAGTCGGCCTGGCTCGCCATGCGGTCGATCTGTTCGCGCATCTTGTCGAACGCGGCATAGACGCGGTGCCGTTCGGCTTCGGTATCTTCGGCGACGGTATGTTCGATGGTGATGCGCGGCTGGTGGAACACCGCGACCCCGGCGCCCATCCCGTCGACCAGTTTCTGACCGGTCAGCCGCTGCGCCGACTGGTCAGCGGCGGCGGCGTCGGTGCGCGCGGCGGTGTCGACCAGGTCGGCGTTGGTGATCAGTTCGGACAGCACCATGGCGACCGTTTGCAGCGTCTCGATCTCGATGTCGGCGTAGCGGCGCGGGTCGGCATGCTGGACGCAGAGGACGCCGACGGCGCGTTCGCGGCGGATGATCGGCACCCCGGCAAAGCTGTGGAACAATTCTTCGCCGGTTTCGGGGCGGTACGAAAAGTCGGGATGCGCCGCCGCCTCGTCCAGGTTCAGCGTTTCGATCTGGTCGGCGATCATCCCGACCAGCCCTTCGCCAAGGCCAAGACGGGTGACGTGCACCGCCTCCTGCTTCAGCCCGCGCGTCGCATAAAGTTCCAGCGCCCCGTCGCGGAGCAGATAGATCGAACAGACCTCGCTATCGAGGCATTCGCCAATGATGCCGACGACCTGGTTGAGTTTGCCCTGCGCGTTGGCGCGCGACGCCATGACCTCGTGCAGCCGGGTCAGGATGGTCCGCGCCGACTGAGCGGCCGACGAAGGGGGAGGCGGGGCGTTGGTCATTCGCCCTCTGCTAACAGATGGATGCGCCGAGCGCCATGACCCCCGCGCCCCGTCGCGGCCAATCTATTCTTCGCTGTCGCCAAGCTTGCGTCAGTTGGTCCCGACCGGCGCGGTCGGCCCCTGCGCCGCACCCGGCGGCGTGGCGGTCGTCGTTGTCGGAGCGAAGGGCGTAGCCGGTGCGGGTGCCGTCATGATCGCCGGCGGCGGGGCATATTTGGCATCCCATGCGACGACATCATACTGATATTTGGCGTATGCCTCGTAAAACTCATGGAAGGGTTCATCGAGCCGCGCCAGATGTGCGGGCGCTTGTTCGACGACCTGTGCGGTCGGCGTCGACGAGACCATCTGCGCAATTTCATTGGCGCGGGTGCAAAAGGCGCGCTGCGCGGGGGGCTGCGCGAAATAGTTGAACAGCTGGGTCGACAGCTTGTCACGCGCCGCGGTGCCGTTCGTCTTGGTTTCCTTGCCCAGCTGCGTGATCACATTTTTCTCGGTCGAGCGGATGACCTTGCCATGCGCCTTGATGATATTGTTGTATGCCGACACCAGAGTCGTTTCTTCCAAGCCGCGGCAACCGATGGCGGCGACGTTCAGCCCGATCTTGAGCTGCCAGAAGGCGCGGTCGCCGGTGACATTGCTGTTCGCGGTGACAAATTTGCCGTCGATCCCGCGACCCGGCAGGATCTGCGTCAGCGAGGCGTTACCCGGCGGCAGCGGGCGCGGCGGCACGACGATAACCACTGGCGGCGGCGGCGGTGCAGGGGGCGGCGGAGGGGGCGCTTTGGTACAAGCGGCAACGCTCGCCAGCAGGCCGACCACGATGATCTTGCGCGACAAATTCATGAACTTCTCCCCAGCCGCCATATCATGCGGCATCAACCCCGAGCGTGCAATGCGGCGTCGGCCTGTTGCACCAAAGTTGCGATGATATCGGCAACGCTCTCTTCTTCGGATACCATACCGACAGATTGCCCTGCCATTAACGAACCATTTTCGACGTCGCCGTCGATCACCGCGCGGCGAAGCGCACCGGCCCAATAATGTTCGATTTCCAACTGCGCTTCCATCATGTCGACCTCGCCCAAATCAAGCTTGTTTGCGACCTCGCGCTGCTTGGCGGTGAACGCCTCGGTCCCGGCATTTTTGAGCGCGCGCACGGGGATGACCGGCAGGCGCGGGTCGATCTGGACACTCGCGACGGCTTCGCGCGCTGAAGCGCGCATGAACGCCTTTTTGAAATTGGGATGTGCGATGCTTTCGGTGGCACAGACGAAACGGGTGCCGAGCTGGACGCCCGAGGCGCCCATCTCCAGATAGGCGGCAATCGCTTCGCCGCGACCGATGCCCCCGGCGACGAAGATCGGCACCTCGTCCGCCAGCGTCGGCAGGATTTCCTGCGCCAGCACACTAGTCGATACCGGGCCGATATGGCCGCCGGCTTCCATCCCCTCAATCACTAGCGCATCGACGCCCGACCGGACGAGCTTTTTGCCCATCGCCAGCGTCGGCGCAAAACAGATGACCTTGGCTCCCGATGCCTTGATCGCCTCCAAGCTGCCTTTGGGCGGCAGACCGCCCGCCAGCACGACATGGCCCACGTCATGTTTGGCGCAGATGTCGATCAGCTCGAACAATTGCGGATGCATCGTGATCAGATTGACGCCGAACGGCTTGGTCGCCAGCGCCTTGGTCGCGGCAATTTCGGCATCGAGCAAAGCGGGTGTCATCGCGCCGCATGCAATCACCCCAAAGCCGCCGGCATTGCTGATCGCGCTGACCAGATGGCGTTCGGAAACCCAGCTCATCGCGCCGCACAGGATGGCGTAGTCGCTGCCGAGCAGTTCGGTCCCGCGCGCCATCAATTCGTTCATTTTGCTCATTGAGGCTGCCTTTGCCAGCAGTAGGACTCGCGCGCAATCCCTACCGGTGTCGCCGCCAGCGGCCCGTCGCAGATGCGAATCCATTTGGCGCGGCAACCGAACCTTTCGGCGCAGAAAGCAAATCAATTATTGTCAACCAAAACACTTGTCATATGCTTGGGCGGCGAATCCATCAGGGAAAGGAATAATCATGAGCACTGCCGAGGAGACCGCGAAAGCCGGGTCCGAGCAGACGCCGCGCGCCGTGCAGACGGTGCTCGACGCGCTTGAAAAGCTAAAATTCGGGGCGATCCAGCTGACCGTCCATGAAGGACGGCTGGTGCAGGTCGATGTGACCGAACGGCACCGCTACCCGGGCTGATCCCTGCCACTCCCAAGAGGGACTCTCCCCTCATCCTGCCGCAGACCGGACCACCGGATGTGGCAATTTTCTTTGCAACAGGAAATTGTCATGACCGCAAAATACCCGTCCGTCCGCCGCCGCCGCGTGCAGGCATCATCGCTCACTTTATCACTCCTGCTTGTGCTGGGCGCCACGCCCGCCGCGGCGGAGGAAACATCCGCGGCAACGGCGGCGGAGGGCGTTTCCGCTGACGCCGCTGCGCAAGTCGATGACGACGTCAGCCGCGGTGACATCATCATCGTCACCGCCCGTCGCCGCCAGGAAACCGCGCAAGAGGTTCCCGTTGCGATCTCGGTCATTCGCGGTGATTCGATTGAGGCGACCGGCAACTTCAACGTCGTGAAGTTGCAGCAGCTCGCGCCGACCTTGCAGGTTTACACCACCAATCCGCGCAACACGTCGGTCAACATCCGCGGCATCGGCGTGCCGTACGGCCTGACCAGCGACGGGTTCGAACAGGGCGTCGGCATCTATGTCGACGACGTCTATAATTCGCGCGTCGCCGCCGCGACCTTCGATTTTCTCGACGTCGATCAGGTCGAGGTACTGCGCGGGCCACAGGGGACGCTCTATGGCAAGAACACCACTGCTGGAGCGATCAATATCACGACCAATCAGCCGACCTTCGATTTCGAAGGGCGCGCCGAGGTCAGCGTCGGCAATCTGAACTATCGACAGGCGAAAGCCGCGGTCTCGGGACCGCTGACCGACAAGATTGCGGCCCGGATCGCCGTCGCGGCGACGAGCAGGCGCGGTACCCTGTTCAACACGCGCACCGACCGCTGGATCAACGAGCAGGATAATCTGGGCCTGCGCGGCCAGCTGCTGTTTCAACCCAATGAGGGTCTCAGCATCACGCTGGCGGGTGACTATAGCAAGCAGGATCCCGAATGCTGCGGCACCGCCTTCGTACGCGTCGGCACAACACAGCGGGCGCTCAACCGCCAATATGATGCGATTATTGCACGGCTTCAGGCCGCCAATCCCAATTACAATTACATCGTGCCGAGCCGGAACGTCTATGATCGCCTGACCGACATTGATGCCAGCCTGAGCGCCGGCAATAAAATTGGCGGTGCGTCGCTGCGTGTGAAATGGGACATTGGTCCCGGCACGTTGACGTCGATTACCGCATGGCGCTTTTGGGATTGGCTGCCCGAGAACGACCGCGATTTTACAGGCGCTTCGGTGGTTTCTCGCTCGCAGAACCCGTCGCAGCAGGATCAGTACAGCCAGGAGTTTCGTTACAATTACGAGGGCGATAAAGTCGATTTCGTTGTCGGCCTGTTTGGCTTCAAACAGCGGATCGACACGCAGGGAACCGAACAGCAAGGTATCGATGCGGCCCGTTACAGCCTGGCGCCATCGACCGATCCGAACAATGTGTACAACCGGCCCGAGGTGTTGAACGGCCTGACCGCGTCCAATACGCAGTTCCTGAAGGCCGATAGCGCTGCGCTTTACGGTCAGCTCAGCTACAAACTGACCCGGGAGCTCACCATCCAGCCCGGCCTCCGCGTCAATTACGACAAGAAAGAGGGCTTCTATCAGCGCGTGGTGACGACGGGCGCGGGGCAGCTGATCACCAGCTGCGCACCCTCGGCGACCGCTGGCAATGCGGTGCTGACGGCGCAATGCGGCGTCTATCAGCCGCAACTGACGCAGCCGTCGGTGAGCGACTGGAATTTCAGCTATGACCTGAATATCAACTACAAGGTTGCGCCAGATGTGCTCGCCTATGCGACATACGCCAAAAGCTTCAAGACCGTCGGCATCAACCAAAATGGTCTGCCGCTCGACACCAACAACCAACCGGTGCTGAGCGCGAGCACGGTCAAACCGGAATCGGTCAATCATTTTGAGATCGGGCTCAAGACGCAGTTCCTGGACCGCTTGGCGACATTCAACCTCACGGCGTTTCGCACCGAAATCAAGAATTTCCAGGCGACGGTGAACGGCGGCCAGTTCGGCACGGTGCGCGGCTATTTGGCCAACGCCGAGAAGGTGGTCTCGCAGGGCGTCGAGGCCGATTTCAAAATCCGCACCAGCGATCGATTTACCGCCTATGCCAATGGTGCTTATACCGACGCCAAATATAAATCGTTCACCAACGCGCCATGCCCGCCCGAATTGTCCGGCGGGACGTTCCAGCCGGCCAATGCGGCGCCCGATTATTCGCAGCCCGGGGTTCCGGGCGCGCTCAGCCCGCGGCAGTGCGATATATCGGGCTTCGACCTGCCCGGCGTGTCGAAATGGGCGTTTTCCTATGGCGCCGAAACAAACATTCCGGCCACGCTGCTGGCGAAGGACGGCCAGGTCTATCTGGGCATCGATGGCAATTACCGTTCGCGCTGGAATTCGAACGCGTCGCCGTCGATCTACACCGACGTCAAAGGCTATGCCCTGACCAACTTTCGCGTCGGTTTCCGGGCCGATGGCTTCGACGTCTTCGGCTGGGTCCGCAACGCCTTCGACGTCAGATATATCGAGACGCTTCAGGTCGCGCCGGGCAATGTCGGCCTGATTGCCGGTCAACCGGGCGATCCGCGCACTTGGGGCGGAACAGTGAAGTTCAGCTTCTAATCGGTCGGTCAGTGCCGAATTGGAAAGGGGCCGTTCCCGGATCAGGGGGCGGTCCTTTTTCGTGCCGCCGACTCCCCAACCTGCCGATCGCTCTCTTTCGTCGGGGCGTGGCGGTTCCGCGATAGACGCGATACCAATGCGGCCAAAGGCGTGCCTATAATCGGACCAGTCAATCACTGAATTCACCTTATTCGGTTAGGTCGATTGAAAGCACCGGCCTATCGTCGTCCTATTAGTGGAAGGCTGAGGCCATGGATTCGTCATGCTCTCGTCATCCAGCCGCTGCACCAGTTCAAAACCATAAAAGGAGAGACTGTATGAACGACCAGACCCCCATCGACGCCGCGGGTGGTTGCCCGGTTCACCAGCCGGGCGGCGTGCGCTCGCTGCTTGGCCGCACCAACAAGGATTGGTGGCCCGACATGCTGGCGACCGAAGTCCTCACGCCGAACGGCCCGTCGAACCCGATGGGCGATGATTTCGACTATTCGAAGGCGTTCGCCCTGCTCGACTATCAAGCGCTGAAAGATGACCTGAAGGCGCTGATGACCGACAGCCAGCCCTGGTGGCCCGCCGACTATGGCCATTATGGTCCCTTCTTCATCCGCATGGCGTGGCACGCCGCCGGTACCTATCGCACCGCCGATGGGCGCGGCGGCGCCAACAGCGGGCAGCAGCGTTTTGCGCCGCTCGACAGCTGGCCCGACAACGGCAATCTCGACAAGGCGCGGCGCCTGCTGTGGCCGATCAAGCAGAAATATGGCAACAAGATCAGCTGGGCCGACCTGTTCATCCTGACCGGCAACGTCGCGATCGAAAGCATGGGCGGGCCGGTGTTCGGCTTCGGCGGCGGCCGCGCCGACGTGTTCGAGCCCGAGCGCGACATTTATTGGGGCAGCGAGGACAAATGGGTCAATGAGGGCGTTCAGACCCGCATCGATCCCGACAAGGGCATGGAAGCGCTCGAAGGCCCGCTCGCCGCGATCCAGATGGGTCTGATCTATGTCAACCCGGAAGGGCCGGGCGGCAATCCCGATCCGCTGCAATCGGCGCGCGACATGCGCGCGACCTTTGAGCGCATGGCGATGAATTCGGAAGAAACCGTCGCGCTGACGGCGGGCGGCCACACCTTTGGCAAGGCGCATGGCAATGGCGACGCTTCCCTGCTCGGCGCGGCGCCTTCGGGTGGCGATCTGGCGGCGCAGGGCTTCGGCTGGGTCAGCAGCCACGAAAGCGGCGGCATCGGCGAGCATGCGGTGACCAGCGGCATCGAGGGTTCGTGGGTCAACACCCCGACTGAGTGGAGCGAGAATTATTTCCGCCTGCTGCTCGATTATGATTATGAGCTCGTCCGCTCGCCCGCGGGCGCGCAGCAGTGGCAGCCGATCAACCAGAAGCCGGAGGACATGGCACCGGCGGCGTGGGATCCGAACATCAAGGTTCCGACCATGATGACCACCGCCGACATGGCGCTGAAAATGGATCCGGAATTCCGCGCGATCAGCGAGAAGTTCCGCAACGACCATGAAGCGTTCAAGGATGCCTTTGCCCGCGCCTGGTTCAAGCTGTGCCACCGCGACATGGGGCCGAAGGTTCGTTACCTTGGCCCCGAAGTTCCGGCCGAAGACCTGATCTGGCAGGATCCGATCCCCGCCGGTACGATGCCGTCGGACGCCGAAGTTGCGGCGGTAAAGGACAAGATCGCGGCGAGCGGCCTGACCGTCAGCCAGCTGATCAAGACCGCATGGGCGTCGGCCAGCACTTATCGCAAGTCGGACCACCGCGGCGGCGCCAATGGCGCGCGCGTCCGGCTGGCGCCGCAAAAGGACTGGGAGGTCAACGAGCCCGAGATGCTGGCCAAGGTGCTGAGCACTCTCGACGGCCTGCGCGGATCGATGTCGATGGCCGACGCCATCGTGCTTGGCGGTGTGGTCGGGCTGGAAAAGGCGATCAAGGATGCGGGTTTCAGCGTCGCAGTGCCGTTCACCGGCGGCCGCGGCGATGCGACTGCCGAACAGACCGACGCCGCCAGCTTTGACGTGATGGAGCCGGAAGCCGACGCGTTCCGTAATTACATCGGCAAGAAGAAGCTGGCGGTGAAGACCGAGGAAATGATGCTCGACCGCGCCTCGTTGCTCGGCCTGTCGGTGCCCGAAATGACGGTGCTGGTCGGCGGGCTTCGCGTCCTCGGCGCCAATCATGGCGAGCGGGGCCACGGCCACTTCACCAAGCGTTCGGGCCAGCTGACCAACGATTTCTTCGTCAACCTGCTCGACATGACCAATGTCTGGAAGGCCGTCGATGGGTCGGACGATCAGGAATATGTCGCCACCGATCGCAAGAGCGGCGGCGAAACCTGGCGCGCGACGCGGGCCGACCTGGTGTTCGGTTCCAATTCGGAACTGCGCGCGGTCGCCGAAGTCTATGCCGAAACGGGCCATGAAGAGAAGTTCGTCAAGGACTTCGTCAAGGCCTGGACGAAGGTGATGAACGCCGACCGGTTCGACCTGGCCTGATCGGGACCAGCCGACCAGACGACGGGTCGCGACCCGCCCCCGGGGACATGGGCCTGGGGGCGGGTCTTTCTTTTTGGGCTTAAAGCCACAAAAGCCCCGCATGGGCGCATTCAAACTGTGTCCTTTGTGGCTTTAAGGGGCGCGGCATCCTCGCGTATTGCGGCGCGCACGACGTCCATGTCGGGGCCACCGGTGACGTCGATCGCGCCGCCGCGCAGGATGCGGACGGTGGTGACGCCGTTGAGCGCCCGGTCCATCGCATAGTCGAATTGGCGGATGCGACCCATCGAGAGCGCGCGGTCCCACGCGGCGGCGAAGCTTTGCGCGCCTGCGCGATCGCGGAGGCGATAGGCAGAGCGGCGCCCCATGCCGACGGCTCGCGATGCCTTGCCCACCGATCCCATCGCTGCGAGCGCACGGATGAAATTGGCCTGCGTTTCGGGTGTCCAGCCATCGGCGCGGTGGCGCTGTTGCGTCACGGGCGCGAAGGCGAGGCAGGTATCGGCGAGCAGCTGCTCGGGCGGGGCGGTGTGTTCCATCTAACAGTATGAAGCATGGCGAAATATTGTAGGAAAGCGCTTTTTTGAGGTGGCGGGGTGGGCCTTTGCACCGTCGCTGCCCACCCCCGGCCCCTCCCGCCTGCGGGAGGGGATGAGAAATGTCCGCTACTGGTCGTTTGCGGTCATTCCGAGCAAATCGGCAGCGAACGTCGGAAATGGGGCGGGAAGTGGACGGCGCCGATCCTCCCCGGAACGGGGAGGGGGACCAGCGAAGCTGGTGGAGGGGCACCATCGGTTTGCCTTGACGCAGAGATAGTGCTCCATGGCGAGGTTCCCGGAAAAGCGTGACCCATCCGGTCCAGCGCTGCGTAAACCGCCTGTGCCCCTCCACCACCCTTCGGGTGGTCCCCCTCCCCCCTTGGGGGAGGATCGCTTAGGTCCGCAAGTGGCCGTTTTCCGACATTCGCTCCAAATGGGCGGCGAACGACGAGGGTGGCGTACGAACCCGACGTCCTGTGGTTTCGTCATCCCGGACCCTTCGACAAGCTCAGGACAGGCTTGATCCGGGATCCATAGCCGCGCTGTCGTCATGAATCCCGGATCAAGCCTGTCCTGAGCTTGTCGAAGGGTCCGGGATGACGATAAGGTGAAAATCTTCCCCATGGCTTAGCCACAGGAGGGAGGATGACGTGCGCAACCGGTCGTTAGCCGCCGTGCCAGCGATGTTCAGTCGGCATCCAGCCCATAGGCGGTGTGCAGCACGCGCACCGCGAGTTCGGTTTCATCCTCGTCGATCAGTACGCTGACCTTGATCTCGCTGGTCGAGATCGCCTGAATGTTGATGCCGCGATCGGCGAGCGCGCGGAACATCGTGCTGGCGACGCCCGCATGGCTTTTCATGCCGACCCCGACGACGCTGATCTTGGCGACCTTGTCGTCGCTGATGATGCGGTTGAAGCCGATCTTTTCCTTTGCGGCGTCGAGCAGGTCGATCGAGCGCAGCAAGTCGGTCTGGGGGACGGTGAAGGTCACGTCGGTCTCACCCTTGTCGCGGCCGACGTTCTGGATGATCATGTCGACGTTGATCCCCGCCGCGGCGAGCGGGCCAAAGATGTTGGCAACGCCGCCGGGCCGGTCGGGCACGCGGGTGACGATGACCTTGGCTTCATTCTTGTCGTGGGCGATGCCGGTGATCAGCTGCCGTTCCATCTGATGTTCCTCTATTTCCTCGTCGCTGACGATCATCGTGCCGCGGGCGGGGGCTTCGTCGCCCTCGACAAAGCTGGAGAGCACTTGCACGCGCACACCCTCTTTCATCGCGAGCCCGACCGAGCGGGTTTGCAGCACCTTGGCGCCAACGCTCGCGAGTTCGAGCATTTCTTCATAGGTGACATAATCGAGCTTGCGCGCGCGCGCGACGATGCGCGGGTCGGTGGTATAAACCCCGTCGACGTCGGTATAGATGTCGCAGCGGTCGGCCTTGAGCGCCGCGGCAACCGCGACCGCGCTGGTGTCCGACCCGCCGCGGCCGAGCGTCGACACGCGGCCGTCGTCCATCAGCCCTTGAAAGCCCGGGATCACCGCAACCTCGCCGCGCGCCATCGCAGCGCCGAGCGCGCCGGTGTCGATGTCGGCGATGCGGGCGCGAGCGTGCGCTTCTTCGGTACGGATCGGCAGCTGCCAGCCGAGCCAGCTGCGCGCCGGGGTGCCCATCGCCTGCAAGGTGAGCGCGAGCAGGCCCGAGGTCACCTGTTCGCCCGCCGCGACAACGACGTCATATTCGGCGGGATCGTAACGCGGGTTGGCCTCGCGGCAGAAATTGACCAGCCGGTCGGTCTCGCCCGCCATCGCCGAGACGACGACCGCGACTTCGTTGCCCTGCGCGACTTCGCGCGCGACGAGTTTCGCGACGGTGCGAATCCGCTCGGTGCCCGCCATCGACGTGCCCCCGAATTTCATCACGATCCGCGCCATCTCGCCCTGCTTTCAAGAAACTGGTTTCTGCCGCAACATTCGAACAATTCCGCGGCGCTCGGCTGTTAGGCAAGGGGGCGCGCGAAGGCAAGAGGAGCGGGCGCCGCAGCGGATAGAATTTCTTGCATGGGGCGAGGGGGAGTGCCACATCGCGGAGCATGAGCAGCGACACGATCAACCCGCATGAAGCCGCCCATTTCGGGGCGCTCGCCGCCGATTGGTGGGATCCGCTTGGGTCGTCGGCGATGCTGCACAAGCTCAATCCGGTACGGTTGTCCTATATTCGCGCGCAGATCGACGCGCATTGGCATGTCGACGCGCGCGAGCGGTTTGCCCTGGCAGGGCGGAGCGCGATTGATGTGGGGTGCGGTGCGGGGCTGCTGGCCGAGCCGTTGGCGCGGATGGGCGCCAAGGTGACCGGGGTCGATGCGGCGCCGGAGAACATCGCCGCGGCGCAGGCCCATGCCGCGGGGCAGGGGTTGGAGATCGGCTATTTTGCGGGCGAGCTCGCCGCGCTGCCCCCTGCGAAGTTCGATCTTGTCACCTCGATGGAGGTGGTCGAGCATGTGACCGATCCTGCGGCATTCATCGCGCAGCTCGCGGCGCGGCTGGCACCGGGCGGGCTGATGATCCTGTCGACGCCGAACCGCACGATGCTGTCGAAGCTGCTGCTGGTCGAGGCCGCCGAACGGGTCGGCGCGGTGCCGCGCGGGACGCATGATTGGGACCAGTTTCTGACGCCCGAGGAGCTGACCAAGTTGCTCGAAGAGGCGGGGCTGGAGGTGATCGACCGCACCGGTCTGGCGCCCTCACCCGCCAAGGGCTTCAAACTCGGCGGCAGCGAGGCGCTCAACTATCTGGTCGCGGCGCGGTGGCCGAATAGCAGGGACTGACTGCACGTCGCCCCCGCGAAGGCGGGGGCCGTTGGCAACCTTGCGCCATGCCGACAGCGACCCCCGCCTTCGCGGGGGCGACGGTCAGAAGTCGACGTCTTCGTAGTATTTCGGGGGCGTCACGATCTCCATGCGCTCGGCTAGAAGCGGTCGAAAGCTGGGGCGGGATTTCAGGCCCGAATACCATCCTTTCGTCTGCTCATGCCCCGTCCAGTCGATGCCGCCCAGATAATCAGCGACCGAGATATGCGCGGCGGCGGTTAGGTCGGCCAGGCTCATCGTTGCGCCCGCGAGCCAGGTGCGGTGATCGATGAGATAATCGACATAGTCGAGATGGTTGTTCGCAGCCTTCATCGCCTCGCGCAGCGCGCCGCCGTCGGGGGGCTGGCGGTGGACGATGCGTTTTTGCATCCGCTCGAACAGCAGAGGCCCGGTGACTTCATAATAAAAGTCATGGTCGAACCAGGCGGTCAGGCGGCGGATTTCGGCGCGGTTGGCCGCGGTGCCGTTGATCATCGCCTTGCCTTCGACGGTTTCCTCGAAATATTCGGCGATCGCCATGCTGTCGATCAGCACCTGGCCGCGCGCCTGATCGACCATCACCGGGGTGCGCCCCGCCGGGTTCAGGTCGATGAATTCATCGCGACGTTCCCACGGCGATTCGCGCACCAAATCATAACCGACGCCCTTTTCGCCCAACAACAGGCGGACCTTGCGCGAAAAGGGACAGAGCGGGAATTGATAGAGTTGCCACATAAGCTTGGCATAGCGGCAGCGGGGCGCCGCGCGCAACGGCTAAGGCGCAGCGCGGCCATTCTGGTTGTGGATTGTCGCTTAGCGGCGCCGGGCGGCGCGTTCGCGTTCCCATTGCGCGGCCATATCGCGCGCCATGTCCTTGAGCACCGGCGCATATACCGCGAGTGCTGAGGCGGCTTGTCCGGCCATGCGCGTCGTGGCGCGGACATCGGCGCCCATGCGATCGGCATAATCGGGGTCGCGGCCCGCAACCTCGCCCAGCGTCGCATCGCGCGGGATATAGGCGGCGTCGGATTCGGGATCGACGCGGGCGATGGCGTCGGCGAGCGGGCCGACCGGCATCTGCATCAGCGCGCCGACGATCGCGGTGATCGTGTCGGCCATGCGGTCCTGGGCCACCGGATCGTTCAGCGTCGCGACGGTATCGCGCAGTTCGGGGTCCGCGGCGGCCGCGGGCAGCGGCGCAGCGAACGCGAGCAGGGGGAGGGCGATCAGGGCGAAACGGGGCGTTGGGCGAGTCATGGGCTGTCATCCTTTCAGAGGACGCAAGGTTCGGTAAAGGCGGTGTGCTTAGCGATGTGACGCTTTCGCTGGGCTGAACGTGGGCGTGCGTTGCGGTGAAGTGAAGCCGGAACGGGATGAGCGATCCTCCCTGTGGCGCAGCCATGGGGAGGTGGCAGCGCGAAGCGCTGACGGAGGGGCGCTGGCGCAAACGTCGCAGCCCCTCCACCACTCGCTTCGTGAGCGGTCCCCCTCCCCATGGCTTCGCCACAGGGAGGATTAGCGCCTATTCCGCCGCAACGACCTCGGCCTCGGCATCGCTCAGCGGATGCGTGAGGCGGCTGAGCATTTCCTTCGGGCACACCTGCCAGAACTGATCCTTCCAGCGGTCCCAGTCGGCCAGGATCTCGCTCGACCATTTGCTGCCGGTGGCCTTGGCATGATCCTCGACCAGATCCTTCACCACGCCTTCCCAATGCGCGCTGTCGATCCTTTGCCAGACGATCGATTCGGCGTTCGCACGACGTTCGAACAGGCCGTCGGTGTCGAGGATGAAGGCCATGCCGCCGGTCATCCCGGCGCCGAAGTTCGAGCCGACGGAGCCGAGGATCACGGCAACGCCGCCGGTCATATATTCGCAGCCGTTGGCGCCGCAGCCCTCGACGACGACCTTCGCGCCCGAATTGCGGACGGCGAACCGTTCACCAGCCTGACCCGCCGCGAGCAACGTGCCCGACGTCGCGCCATAAAGGACGGTGTTGCCGATGATGCTGTTGTGCTGGCTGACAAGCGGGCTCGACACGGTGGGGCGCACGACGATGCGGCCGCCCGAGAGGCCTTTGCCGACATAGTCGTTGGCGTCGCCGAACACTTCCAGGGTGATGCCGCTGCACAGGAAGGCGCCGAGCGACTGGCCCGCGGTGCCGCGCAGGCGGACCTGGACATGGTTGTCGGCGAGCCCGTTCATGCCGAACTTGGCCGTCACTTCGGCGGACAGGCGGGTGCCGACGGCGCGGTGGGTGTTGCGGACATTGTAGGTCAGCTGCATCCGCTCGCCGCGCTCGAACAGCGGTTTTGCGTCGCTCAGGATCTGGGCGTCGAGGCTGTCGGGGACCGGGTTGCGGAGCAGCCCGTGCGAGCGGCGCTGGTTGTCGGGGGCGTCGACCTTGGCGAGGATCGGGTTGAGGTCGAGATCGTCGAGATGTTCGGCGCCGCGGCTGACTTGGCGCAGCAATTCGGTGCGGCCGATCACTTCGTCGAGGCTGCGGCAACCGAGCTTGGCCAGGATTTCGCGCACTTCTTCGGCGATGAAGGTCATCAGGTTGATGACTTTCTCGGGCGATCCGGTGAACTTCGCGCGCAGCTTTTCATCCTGGGTGCACACGCCGACGGGGCAGGTGTTGCTGTGGCATTGGCGCACCATGATGCAGCCCATCGCGACGAGGCTCAATGTGCCGATGCCATATTCCTCGGCGCCCAGGATCGCTGCGATCACGATATCGCGCCCGGTCTTGAGCCCGCCGTCGGTGCGCAGGCGGATGCGGTGGCGCAGGCCGTTGAGGGTCAGCACCTGATTGACTTCGGACAGCCCCATTTCCCACGGCGTGCCGGCATATTTCACGCTCGTCTGGGGCGAGGCGCCGGTGCCGCCGGTGTTGCCGGCGACAAGGATGACGTCGGCGTGCGCTTTCGCCACGCCGGCGGCGACGGTGCCGATGCCCGCGCTGGAAACCAGCTTCACGCAGACGCGCGCCTTCGGGTTGATCTGCTTGAGATCATAGATCAGCTGCGCCAGATCCTCGATCGAATAGATGTCGTGGTGCGGCGGCGGGCTGATCAGCGTCACCCCCGGCGTCGCGTGACGCAAACGCGCGATGAACTCGGTGACCTTGAAGCCGGGTAGCTGGCCACCTTCGCCGGGCTTGGCACCCTGCGCGACCTTGATCTCGATCTCGTCGCACGCGCCGAGATATTCGGCGGTGACGCCGAAGCGGCCCGACGCGATCTGCTTGATGTTGCTGTTGGCATTGTCGCCATTGGCATAGGGCTGATAGCGTTCGCTGGCTTCGCCGCCTTCGCCCGACACCGCCTTGGCGCCGATGCGGTTCATTGCGATCGCCAGCGTCTCATGCGCCTCGGGCGACAGCGCGCCGAGCGACATGCCGGGGGTGACGAAGCGCTTGCGGATCTCGGTGATCGCCTCGACGCTGTCGAGAAGCACACCCTGCTGCGGATAGTTGAACTCCATCAGGTCGCGGAGGTACACCGGCGGCAGGTCAGCGACCCCCCGCGAAAATTGCAGATAGGTCGAATAGCTGTCGGTCGCGACCGCGGTCTGCAACAAATGCATCAGCTGCGCCGAATAGGCGTGCGTTTCGCCGCCCGCGCGTTGGCGATAGAAGCCGCCGATGGGCAGGGTGGTGGCGCGCTTGTCGAACGCCGCCTCGTGCTTCTCGGTCGCGTTGATGAACAGCGATTGATAGCCTTCGCCCGAAATCTTTGCGGGCATGCCGGGGAAGAGGTCGTTGACGAGGGCGCGGGAGAGGCCGACCGCCTCGAAATTATAGCCGCCGCGATAGCTGGAGATCACCGCGATCCCCATTTTGGCGAGGATCTTGAGGAGGCCGTCGTCGATCGCCTTGCGGAAACGCAGGCGGCAATCGTCGAGTGACAATTCGCTGCCGAACAATCCGCGCGCATGACGGTCGGCAATCGCGGCTTCGGACAGATAGGCATGGACCGTGGTCGCGCCGACCCCGATCAGCACCGCAAAGGCATGGGTGTCGAGCACCTCGGCCGAGCGCACGTTGATCGAGGCGTAGCTGCGCAGCCCCTTGCGGACGAGGTGCGTGTGGACGGCGGCGGCGGCGAGCACCATCGCCATGCCGACGCGATCTTCGCCGATGCTCTGGTCGGTCAGGAACAGCTCGCTGCGCCCGGCGCGCACGGCATCCTCGGCCTCGCGGCGGACGCGCGCAATGGCTTCGCGCAGGCTTGCGGCATCGCCGCCGACGGGGAAGGTGCAATCGATGTCGGCGACTGCATCGCCGAAATAGGCGCGGAGCCGATCCCAATCGTCGCCGACCAGCACGGGGGAGTCGATCACAAGAACGTGGTCGCTCTGCCCCTTTTCGTCGAGGATGTTGGCAAGGTTGGCGAAGCGCGTCTTCAGGCTCATCACATGCCGTTCGCGCAGACTGTCGATCGGCGGATTGGTGACCTGGCTGAAATTCTGGCGGAAAAATTGCGCGACGTGGCGCGGCTTGTCGGAGATGACCGCGAGCGGAGTGTCGTCGCCCATCGACCCGATCGCCTCCTTGGCGTCCTCGACCATCGGCGACAGGATCAACTCCATATCCTCCATGGTCAGCCCTGCCGCGACCTGGCGGCGCAGCAATTCGCTGCGCTCGAAGACGGGCAGGCTCGATTTGCCGCCCTTGGGCAGGTCGGCCATCGTGCGGAAGCCTTTGACGCGCGCGCCATAGTCATGCGCACCCGCGATCTTGTCCTTGATCGCGCGATCTTCGTAGAGGGTGCCTTCCTCCAGATCGACCGCGATCATCTGGCCGGGGCCAAGGCGGCCTTTTTTGCGGATGCTCGCTTCGGGCAGCAACACCATGCCGCTTTCCGACCCGACCACCAGCAGATTGTCGGCGGTCAGCGTGTAGCGCAGCGGGCGGAGCGCGTTGCGGTCCATGCCGGCAACCGCCCAGCGACCGTCGGTCATCGCGAGCGCGGCGGGGCCGTCCCACGGCTCCATAACGCTGGCGAGATAATTGTACATCGCCTTGTGCGCGTCGGGCATTTCGGGCTCGTTCACCCATGCCTCGGGGACGAGGATCAGCTTGGCGGTCGGCGCGTCGCGCCCGGCGCGGCACAGGGTTTCGAACACGGCATCGAGCGCGGCGGTGTCCGATGCGCCTGCGGGGATCACCGGCTTGATGTCTTCCGAATGCTCGCCGAACGCCAGGCTGGCCATCTTGATCTCGTGGCTTTTCATCCAATTCTTGTTGCCGCGGATCGTGTTGATTTCGCCATTGTGCGCGAGGCAGCGGAACGGCTGCGCCAGCCACCATTGCGGAAAGGTGTTGGTCGAATAGCGCTGGTGGAAAATCGCGACGCGGCTTTCGAAAAGCTTGCTCGTCAGGTCGGGGTAAAAATCGGCGAGGCTTTCGGCGAGGAACAGCCCCTTGTAGATGATCGAGCGGCACGACAGGCTGCACACATAAAAGTCGGCGATCTGCGCCGCGATCACCTTTTTCTCGATCCGGCGGCGGACGAGGTAGAGCTGCTTTTCGAATTCGGCGAGCGACGCTTCGTCGGGCAGCGGCCCGGCGATCATGATCTGCTCGATCTCGGGGCGCGTGCGCTGCGCCTTGTCCCCGATCACAGAGACATCGACCGGAACCTGGCGCCAGCCATAGATGGTAAAGCCCGCGTCGATGATTTCGGCCTCGACGATCGTGCGGCAATGCTCCTGCGCCTCCAGGTCGGTGCGCGGCAGAAAGATCATGCCGACGGCAAGCCGGTTCGGGCGCACCTTGTGCCCCGACGCGGCGATCGCATCGTCGAAGAACCGCACCGGCAGGTCGACATGGAGCCCCGCGCCATCCCCGGTCTTGCCATCGGCATCGACCGCGCCGCGGTGCCAGACGGCCCGCAAGGCTTCGATCGCTGCCTCGACGACGCGGCGCGACGCCTTGCCGTCGGTCGCCGCAACCATGCCAACGCCGCACGCATCGGATTCCAGGTCGGGGCGATACATGCCGTGCTCGGCAAGCCGGGCGTGTTCAGGGGTGGGATAGTGGGTCATCATTGTCGTCCTGACGGGGTGGCCGACGCCTATTCGGGGGCGTTGGCGATTAGTCGATCGCGGGCTTTGCTGACCGCTTCGATTTCCGCTTCGAGCGCAGCCGACGATGCAGCATCGGCGGCGGCTTGCAGGTCTGCGACGCGCTGGCGTTCGGCTTCGGACCAGTTGCTGCGGTCATAGGCGGGATCGTCGCTGCCATAGTCGGTCGCAGCAGCTGCTGCGTCCGCGGCGGCATCGGCAGCATCTGCGGCGGCATCGGCGGCCGTGTTCGTCGAATCGGTGTAATCCGCCGCATCACCGGCAGCATCCACCGCGTCGGTCTTCCACATGTCGCGCTGGTCCTTCAGCACCTGAACATCGACCTTCATCAGCTTGGCGAGCGAGGCGAGTTCCTTGTCGCTGAAGTCGGACAGCTGCTTTTCCTTAGGCAGCTCCTTCATGTCCTTTTCGATCTGCGGCCCGCGCTCCATGAATTTGGTGATCAGCGGTGGCAGCGCCTTCATCACCGACACCATCACTTCGGGATCGGCCTGCAACGCCATCCACTCATTGGCATAGACGCTGCCGGTCGGCGTCGCGAGAAAGCTGTTGAGATCGGTGAGCTGCGCCGCACTGAATTTGCGGGCATAGGCTTTCGCCATGCCGGCCCGCATCGGCGCCTCCATATCGGTCAGCGCTTCGCTGATCAGCGGCTTGATGACGCCGATGACCTGGTCTTCGCGTTCCTGGCGATAGGGATCGAACATATCGGCGATCCGGGTCTTCGTCGCGGCGTCGAGCGCGCCGATCTTGTCGCTTTCGACCCCGGTCTTGATCGACAGCATCAGGTCCGACTGGCCGCCGATCTCGGTCATGATCGTCTTGAACATCTTGCCATAAAGAGCGTCGATCATCTTTTCCAGACTGCCGGGGGGGATCAGCGTATTCATTGTCCGCTGCGCCAGCGTCAGGCGAGCTGGCTCGATCGGCGGCAGGCTGGCGGTATCGAACATCTTCTCGACCATGGCGATCGCCGCATCCATGTCCTTCTGCATCTTGGCCTTGGATTCGGCGGCATAGGCCTTGCTGTCCAATTCGTCCTGCTCATCGGCAGCGACGACCTCGGCAACCGGCGCTTCCTGCGCCGGGGCGGCCAGCGGCGCCAACGCGAACGTTCCGGCGAGCAGCATCGTTTTGAATCTGGTCGCCTTTTGGATCCATCCCAAGTACTTCGTGCTCATGCTTTTTCCTCCTCGGGCCGACCCAGCGCTTTTTCCATTTCCTCTTGCAGCTTCTTCAATTCCTCAGGCAGCTTTTCCATGCTTTTTGCCATCGAATTTCGCTGCCATTCGGCGACGTCCGGATCGGACATAATTCCCATGGCCTCCGTCACATAAAGCTGACCGGTGGGGGTACTGAAGAAAGCCTGCATTTCATTCATTTGCGAGGACGTGAAGCGACGCGCGTAAGCGCGTGACATTGCTTCGATCAACTCGGGCATCTGAACCTTTAGCTGGTCGATTGCGGACTGAGTTTGTCGTGCAAGAAAACGATCGAAAACTGGCGCGATATCGGCATTATCAAGGACGCCCCGTTCGTCCAGGCCTTGTCTTATGCTGGGTAAGATATTCGCCATCATGGCGGTTATCATCTGCTCGACCATTGCGTCGCGTTGCTCGGGCGGCATTATGACCGACATCAATTGCTGCGCCGCAGCGAGCCGTTCAGCGCTTGGTTGGACGGTCGACACAGGTGCTTGCGCGTGGGCTGATATCGGCATCGCGATCATCGCAACACCCAGAAGCACCGATTTCCATTTTGACACGAGCATGATCCTTCCCCTGTTGGTCATGCTGCCTTCTTTTCGCTTTTTGCTTTCGCCTTCAACCACTTTGCCATCTGGTCGCTGACATCGCGGCCATCGCGGATGCCCCAGACGACCAGGCTGGCGCCGCGGACGATGTCGCCCGCCGCAAAAACGCCCGGCAAACTCGTCATCATCGTCTGGTGATCGACGCGCAGCGTGCCCCAGCGGGTGACGCTGAGGTCGGGCGCCCCGAACAGATTGGGCAGCTCCTCGGGATCGAAGCCCAGCGCCTTGATCACCATGTCGGCGGGCAGGTCGAAGGTGCGGCCGGGATCGACTTCGGGGCTGCGGCGGCCGCTGGCGTCGGGGGCACCGAGCCGCATACCTGCGACCGCGACCTGCTTGACATGCTTGTCGGCGGTGAAGCTTTCGGGCGCCGACAGCCAGACGAACTCGACGCCTTCTTCCTCGGCATTCGACACTTCGCGCAGCGATCCCGGCATATTGTCGCGGTCGCGGCGATAGAGGCATTTGACCGACTTGGCGCCCTGGCGCACCGCGGTGCGGACGCAGTCCATCGCGGTGTCGCCGCCGCCGATGACGACGACATGCTTGCCCGCGGCGTCGAGGCGGCCGTCGTCGAAGGCGGGGACTGAATCGCCAAAACCCTTGCGGTTCGACGCGACGAGATAGTCGAGCGCGGGGATCACGCCCTCGGCTTCGTTGCCGGGGACGTTGATCTCGCGTGCCTTGTAAACGCCGGTGGCGATCAGCAGCGCATCATGTTTCTGGCGCAGCGCGTCGAGCGTTGCGTCGCCGCCGACTTCGAAGCCCAGGTGGAAATGGATGTCGCCCGCGGCGAGCCGGTCGATGCGCCGCATCACGACGTCTTTCTCCAGCTTGAAGCCGGGGATGCCATAGGTCAGCAGCCCGCCGGCGCGGTCGTGGCGGTCGTACACATGCACCTCATGCCCCGCGACGCGCAGATATTCCGCCGCGGTCAGCCCAGCGGGACCGGCACCGATGATGCCGACCGACTGGCCGGTCGCTTTGCCGGGGTGCAGCGGTTCGACCCAACCCTCGGCCCAGGCAGTGTCGGTGATATATTTCTCGACACTGCCGATGGTAACCGCGCCATGGCCCGAAAATTCGATGACGCAATTGCCCTCGCACAGGCGATCCTGCGGACAGATGCGGCCGCAGATTTCGGGCATCGTCGAGGTGGCGTTGCTCAGCTCATAGGCCTCGCGCAGCCGCCCTTCGGCGGTCAGGCGCAGCCAGTCGGGGATATGGTTGTGCAGCGGGCAATGGACCGAGCAATAGGGGACGCCGCATTGCGAGCAGCGCGCCGCCTGTTCATCGGCATCGGGCGCCGCATAGCGCGCCGCGATCTCGCGAAAATCCCGCGCGCGATCCTCGGCGGAGCGCTTGTCCGGATAATGTTGTTCGCGCTCGACAAACTGGAGCATGCGATCGGCAGCCATGCAATTTCCCCTTCTGAGCGGGGCAGATGCATGGTCAGACCGGCTGTGTCACGGAAGAATTGCCAGTTAGGTAAGTTTAACTGTCCTAAAATTGCACCCCTTCGAGAAGCGCGGCGTCGCCGGCGCAATTATCTTTCACATCTAGTCCCAGTCCGGTCCTATCTTAGGCCAAGCCAGATCAGCGCGACGGTACCAAGGATGATTCGATACCATGCAAAAGGCGCAAAACCGAAGCGGCCGACGATCGCGACCAGCGCCTTAACCACCGCCAGTGCGACGACAAAGGCGACGCCCAGCCCGATCGCGATCGCGGTCAGATCGTCGATCACCAGCACATCGCGATCTTTCCACAGCGAATAGACGGTGGCACCCATCATCGTCGGGACCGCGAGAAAGAAGCTGAATTCGGCGGCGGTCTTGCGCTCGACCCCCATCAGCAGCGCGCCCATGATCGTCGCGCCCGACCGGCTGACTCCGGGGATCATGGCGATGCACTGGATGATGCCGATGATGATCGCGGTTTTGAGCGGCATTGCCTCGACGCTTTCGACCTTCACCACCTTGACCATGCGTTCGATCGCCAAAATTGCGATCCCGCCGACAATCAGCGCGACGGCGACCGTCGTCGGCGACTGGAGCAGCGCGCGGATCGCTTCATAGGCGACCGCGCCGATCAGCATCGCGGGCAGAAAGCCGATCAGGATATTGCGGGTAAAGGCGATCGCCTCCGGGTCAGTGCGCAGCAGCCCCATGCCGACGTTCCAGAAGCGCTGGCGATAGGCGACAAGCACCGCAAGGATCGCACCGAGCTGGATCGAGATCTTGAACGCCGCCGACCCCTCGCCGGTAAAACCGAGCAGTTCGGCGGCGAGGATCAGGTGGCCGGTCGACGACACCGGCAGAAACTCGGTCAGCCCTTCAATGATGCCGAGCAGGATGATGGTCGCGAGGTCGTGCATAGAATGTCCTGAGGTTGATCACCCCAGCGACCATGGCGATCGGGCGGGGCAGGCCGTGGCCTGAATCGTCGATCTTATGCGGGCTTTTGCACCGCAAAACGGCCATGGCGGCGATATTGCACCAGCCAATCGTCGGCGACCGACGCCAGCGAGGTCGGTGTGACCCCCAGCTCGGCGAGTCCCGCCGCGCCATCGGCGACGACATTGTCCTTCTGCAGCATCAGCCACTGGTCCTTGGTGATCGGCGCGCCGGGCGCCCAGCCAAGACCCGATGCAAGCGCTCCGGCGACGACGTCGGGGACGTCGACGAACAGCGGTGCGCGGCCAGTCGCATCGGCGATCCAGCGCTGCAATTCGCCCATCGTCAAAACCTGTGGCCCGCCCAGCTCGAAAGTCTGCCCCGCGGCGGCATCGCCCAGCGCGGCAACGACGGCGTCGGCGACGTCGCCGACATAGACCGGCTGGAACTTCACGTTCGGGGCGACGACCGGAATGACCGGCGCCATGCGGATCATCGCCGCAAAACGATTGATGAACTGGTCCTCGCGGCCAAAGACGATCGAGGGACGCAGGATCGTGGCAGCAGGGAAGGCGGCGCGCACCGCGGCTTCGCCATCGCCCTTGCTTCGGCCATAGGCCGACGCGCTGCCCTGATCGGCTCCGATCGCCGAGACATGGACGAGCGTGCGCACACCAGAGGCTTTTGCGGCGGCGGCAACATGCCCTGCGCCGTCGGCCTGCACCGCCTGCATATTGTCGAACGCACCGACCAGGTTGATCACCGCGTCGCTGCCTTGGACCGCGCGCGCGATGCTGGCGGGATCGCGGACATCGGCGGCAACGAACTGCGTCTGGCCGAGCCCGCCCAGCGGTTTGAGGAAGGTCGCGGCGCGCGGGGTGCGTTGCGCGATGCGGACGCGGGCGCCGCGCGCGAGCAGGCGCTGCACGACATAGCGGCCGACGAAGCCGCCGCCGCCCAGCACCGTGATCAATTGCCCGTCGAGTTTCTGCATAGCGTCCGCCTGTGATCGATTCTTATGGGGTGGCGCGGCCTGCGCCCGGTGGTTTCCCATGCCGTGAAGCAGCGAAGGGGGCAAGGGGCGACAGCGGCCGGATAGCCTGAAACCGGCCCCTTTGCGATAAAATATGCCGTGACCCGCGCGCCGCGGTTGACAAGCCGCCAGCCCCGCCGCTAAGCGCCCGCTCCTACCCCGTGCCCAGATGGCGGAATTGGTAGACGCACCAGCTTCAGGTGCTGGCGATCGCAAGGTCGTGGAGGTTCGAGTCCTCTTCTGGGCACCATTTACCCCTCTCCTGACATCCCAGAACCATCGACAAAACGGCAGAAATCTGCCATTTTCTCCTTGGTCTTGTCTTTTGGTGTCCGAGGATATTTCACTCGATCTCACTCGAAATGGGGCCACCGGAATAGGCGATGGCCCCACGGCCATTTTCTGGTGGCCCCATCGCTGGCTTGAGATGTCGCACCGGCTGAGACCTGCTTGCAGGAGTTGAGTCGATGTCCCTTACCGATGTTATGATCCGTTCGCTTAAGCCGGAGGACCGCCCCTACAAACGCGCGGACGCTGGAGGCCTCTATCTGGAGGTGCGCCCGACAGGCGCAAAGCTCTGGCGCTTCAAGTATCGGCACCTCGGAAAGGATAACCGGATCGCGCTCGGGGCGTATCCGGAAGTGCGCTTGGCCGAGGCGAGGCAATTGCGCGACGATGCCCGGCGTAAGTTGCGCGAGGGCGTGGACCCGCTCGCCGAGCGCAAGCGCCAGAAGCTGATCGCGCAGTTCAATGCCGGAAACACGTTCGGTGACATCGCCAAGGAGTATATCGACAAGTCGGTCGCCGAGGGGCGAGCCGATGCGACGACGGTGAAGGCGAACTGGCTCCTCGACCAGCTCAAGCCTATCGCGGCCATGCCTGTCGCCGACCTCAAGCCCGTTGAGGTTCTAGCTGTGCTCAAGAGGATCGAGGCGCGCGGCAAATATGAAACGGCGCGTCGCGCCCGCTCCTTCGCCAGCAGAGTCTTCCGATATGCGGTCGCCACCGGAAGAGGTGAGAGCGATCCTACCGCCGTGTTGCGGGGGGCGCTGATCGCCCCGCGTGTGACGCACCACGCTGCGCTCCTGGAACCGGATGCAGTCGGTACGTTGCTGCGGTCTATCGATGCTTATACCGGAAACGCTATAACGCGGCTCGGGTGTCAAATCGCGCCCCATGTGATGGCAAGGCCTGGAGAGCTGCGTAAAGCCCTGTGGTCAGAGATCGATCTCGACAATGCGGTATGGAATATCCCTGCTGAGCGCATGAAGATGCGCCGGCCTCATGCCGTACCATTGTCGCGTCAGGTCGTGAACTATTTGAGGGAGCTTCACGAGCTTACCGGACCCGAAGGGTTCGTCTTTCCTGCCTTTCACACGTTTCGCCGGCCAATGAGCGAGAACACCCTCAATCAGGCGTTCCGCCGCATGGGATACTCCACCGGGGAGGTGACGGCTCACGGCCTGCGCACCACCGCTTCTTCGCTCTTGAACGAAAGCGGCAAGTGGCATCCCGATGCCATCGAGCGGTCACTGGCGCATGCGGACGCCAATGTCGTTCGCGGGACGTATAATCGAGGGCGTTATTGGGATGAACGGGTAGCGATGCATCAGTGGTGGAGCGATTATCTCGACGCTCTACGCGCGTCTGACGAAGACCAGATCTCGGCTCTAACCGCAAAATGAAGTGCCTCCGCTTGCAAAATCCGGCCTTTGTTCCTATGAATGGAAATATAGATTTTCATTCTGGAGAATGTCATGGCGACACGGCTGGCCTCGCAGGCGGATCAGGGACGAGTTCTCTCAGAAGCGGTTGCGCGCGTCGCGACGTGCTGGAAACTGACGAACGAGCAGTTGGGCTCGGTGGTCGGTATTTCCGCTGCTACGGCTTCGCGGCTTCGTTCCGGCAGTTATCAACTTCACCGAGCCGAGAAGGCGTTCGAACTTGGGCAGTATCTCGTCCGGCTTTTTCGCAGCCTCGATGCGCTCATGGGAAGCGACGATGCGGCGTCGACGTCTTGGTTGAAGTCGGAAAACTTGGATCTTGGCGGCAGACCCATCGATCTGATCCGCACGATCCGCGGTCTGAACGACGTGGCCGACTATGTCGATGATTACCGCGCCCGCGTTTGAGCGAACGCCGAAGCCGGAGCATCTTCGCGCCTACAGTGGGAAGCTGTGGCGGATCGTCGAAGCACAACATCGGATTTCGACCAACCGTCTGGCGGCGGGCACCGACGATCAAGCGTTGCTCGAGCAGCTTGTGGAAGAAGTGAAACCGAACTTGCCGGTCGCGGCGCGACATCTCCACTATCTGCTCGCGACGCCGTTTCGCTACGGGCATAAGAGTAGCTCGAGATTTCGCCGCGCCGGCGAGAAGCCCGGCATCTTCTATGCCGCAGAGGCGATTGGCGCTGCGATTGCCGAGACAGCCTATTGGCGGCTGCGTTTCTACTCCCGGTCGCCTGGATTTCAGCCGCCGAGCACGACCGTGGAACACTCGGCAATCAGTGTCTCGGTAGCGATGGATCGTCTTCTCGACCTGTGTGCAGAACCATTTGTTGCGGGGGCGTCGCTGTGGATGGCGCAGGACGACTATTCCGCTTGCCAGCAATTTGCGTCTGAAGCGCGAGAGATTGACGCGCAGGCTATTCGCTACGCGTCCGTTAGAGATCCTCAGCATCGCGCGGACGTGGCCCTGTTGGACCCATCGGTCTTTCGTGACCCAGCGCCCCGCAACGCTCAAACTTGGCATATTCGCTACGAGCAAGGCGAGTTGATCGCTCTTCGCGCTTTTCCGTCGGAGGAGCGGTTTAGGTTTCGGCCTTCAGACTTCGGCCTCTGACTGAGCTGTTTGCCAAGGGAGTTGAGTCAGACGATCAGCGATTGCGGTGCAGCTATTTTGTCTTGATGTAAACCCGAAGCTGGTCGCGCCTAATGTCGAAGGCGCCAGATTTTTCGATCAACAAGACGAGCTTGGCGCACCCGTAGCTGCGTGGATCGAAATCGGGCATCTCTGCCAGAAGTCGGCTTCCAACCGCGCTTAGCGGGTACCAGCCATCCAGATCGTCGAGCTGGCCCAGCGCTGCTTGGATGAGCGGGATCGCCTCCGTCGGCTTTAGTTTGGCCGTTTCGGGTTCAGGCTCGGGGCCGCCGCCAATCGCCGTTATGCCTTCAGCTTCGTCGAGCGTAAGGTTCTCGGTGTAGATGAAGCGCTTGCACGCCTGACGGAAACTTTGCGGCGTTTTCTGTTCTCCGAAGCCATACACGGCGACGCCTTGTTCTCGTATTCGGGCGGCAAGGCGCGTGAAGTCGCTATCCGACGAGACGAGGCAAAAGGCATCGAACCGTCCCGAATGCAGAAGATCCATAGCATCGATCACGAGCGCGATGTCGGACGCGTTCTTCCCGATCGTATTGGCGAAATTCTGGTGCGGCATAATGGCATGTGTGGCCAGAACCTCCGCCCAACCCTTGAGCCGCGTGCTAGAAAAATCGCCATAAATGCGCCGGACGCTCGCTTCGCCTATCGTGGCAATCTCTTTGAAAAGGCCTGCGGCTATCCGCGGCGACGCGTTATCGGCATCAATAAGAACTGCGAGCTTGGCAGGATGTTCGAGCGTCGTTGACATGGAACGACCATGCCAGACGGCAATAAAGAAACATTGAAAGCCGCCTACTCGATGATTTCGGCCTTGGCGCAATTCATCTCGAAGTCGAGCAGCGCGCGCCGCCACCGCTCGCGATTGGCGCCCGGAACGATACTGAAGAATAGAAGATTGGGAGCAACGCGCCCGCGAATAACCGGGAAGTCCGCCGGACTTCCTACCAGTGAGACGAGCTTGATTCGAATATCGATCGCTCGCTGTACCGGGTCGCATTGGCGAGCGAACTGGATTGCAACGACAGACTTGCCCGCAGCCACATAGTCCGCGGCTTCGCTGAAGAGCGAATATTTGGGCCGGGTTCGCGCGGTCATTGAGGTCACCTCGAAGCCGTTATCCGGATCGAGGAAAATCAGGTCGGCCGGCTGCAATTCGGCGATCGCGTTCTGGTGCCAGCTTCCACGGTCATCCGCAGGAACGTGGGCCGCAAAGTAGCAAGTGTCGGGCGGTAGAATCTCCCACGAGGCTACGTTCGAAAGCTTGCGGTCGGCGACCGTATCGAACTTGCCGATCTTTTCGAAGAGCTCGGCATCCGCATCACGCCAAACCCCGCCTTTGAGATGATGACGCTTTTCGCCATCATTGTTGCCCGGGCGGTCAACCTGATCGGGCGTCGTAAGGTACCAGTTCACCCCGATCCGAAGCTCGAGAGATTTGCTCAGATGCCGGAGCAGGGCGTACTTCAAGAAGTCGTGAGAATCCCCGAGGTACCGCTCCTGCATAATTTTCTTTCTGTTCGTTGATCATCTCGGGGCGCCGGATCCAGGCCCTACCGCGTAATGCGATAGGGCCATTTAGATGTTAGCGAGGACATTCCGGAAGCGCGAGGAGGTTGTCATTCCACTTTCCGTCGGCGTAGGTGCGAAGATATTTGCCGTTCGCTCCATTCACGACGCCGATATCGCCCCGGTTGTTTCCGACAAGGGTGTAGAAGGTGTTGGTCTTCGCCTCGATCGAATCGATGACCTGCTGGCGCGTCCAGTGCCAGGTCGCTCCGCCGAGGTAGGTGATCCCTTCATAAGGATCGTTGCGCGGCTGCTTATTGATGCACGTCACTTGCACGTCTGCCATGAGCTTTTCCTTTCCAAATCTGCTTAGGGGGCGTTGGGCCTCAGGCGGCCCGTTTGTGAAAGATCGGCGCCTGCACTCGGCCGGCGGTCTCGAAGAAGAGCACTTCGTCCTGCGAGAGGCGGAGAAGCTGCTTCGCACCGAGCGCGAAATATTCGCCGGCCCGGACCAGCCAGAGCTGGCGGTCGGTCGGAAGATTGGCCTTCGCGAGAAGCGAAGCCGTGTCGATCACCTCGGCGTCGATTGCCAGCAACTGCCCGTCAACGTCGACGATGTGGCGAAGTCCGATATCCCAGTAGGCCATGAGCGAATCTCCTTTCGTTCGATGAAAGCAGATTCGCACCTCAGCATGTCAGAAGCTGTCACCCCCATGCTCGCGAAGCAAACAAAGTGCATTTACGAGCATCATTTCCTCGACGGTGCGGCAGGGTGTTTCGAGAAGTAGGGGACTTGCGAAGACGACCGCCGACGTCTGCGCTCGCGAGACGGCGACATTGATCCTGTTCAGCGAGAAGAGGAAGTCGATGTCGCGCGGCAGTTCTTCGCCGCTCGATGTCGTCATGGAGACGAGGCACACCGGTGCCTCCTGCCCCTGGAAGCGGTCGACCGTGCCGACACGGACAGCCGCAGGTAGCGCGGCGCGCAGCGCATTCACCTGAGCATTATATGGTGCGACGACCAGAATATCGGTGTGACCGATGACGCGCTCGCTGCCATCGCGCGCGCGATAGGTTGCGCCGGTCACAGTCTCGATCTGCGCCTTGATGGCGTCGATCTCTTCGGGGCTGACCTGCGAGCGCCCGAAATGCTCGATCGCGCGGACGCCCGCACCGACGAGCGAACGCCCGTCGGTAGCGAGCAGTGATTGACTGCCGGCGGCATCGTCCGAGTGCAGCTTGCCTTCATAGACGGCGACCGAGATATAGTCGCAGACCGCGGGGTGCATTCGGCGGCTTACCGGCATGAAGATGCCGCGATCGGCTGGAACCACGCGGTGCCCGTCGATCAGATATTCGAGGCAGGAATCGCCGCTCCGTCCGGGGTGCGTACCTTGAAGCGGCTGCGGCAGCTGCATCGGATCGCCGACGAGGACGAGATTGCGGGCCGCGCGCGACATGGCAATGATGTTGGCAAGCGAGACCTGTCCCGCTTCGTCAACGAAGAGATAGTCGTAGGCCGGCGCGTCATATCTAGCGAAATGCCACGCCGTAGCGCCGACGACATCGGCGGTCCCGATTTCAGGCGCGTCATTCTCGCTCACAAGGACGATGCCGGGATGGGCATTTTCATCGTCATCGTCGGCAGCCTTCTGAACCACACTGCATCTGACTCCGTCGGTCGCGCTCCGATCCGCGACCGCTTCGAGGAGGTTGGTGATCGCCTTGTGGCTGTTCGACGAAACCGCAACGCGCTTGCCTGCACGGACGAGGTCGATGATCGATAGCGCACTGACATAGGTTTTGCCGGTGCCGGGCGGTCCCTGGATCGCCAGGGTCGATTGATCCATGGCGGCAATTGCGGCGCTGGTCTGCGCCGGGAGATCGCCTTCGGCGTCGATGATGCCCTTCGGCCGCGCGCCGTCGCGAAACGTCGGCGCCGCGCGCGTGAGCAATTGTTCTATGGCCCTGGCCATGCCGGGGTTGTCGATGATGGCGTCGGTTACCGCTGCAACCGCAGCGCGCAGCGTCGCGTTGCCGATCGGCTTTGCCGGAATGAGGTCGAGCCGCTCGGGCAGCTCGCCTTTGGTCGTCGAGCGGCGCAGCACGAGCAGATTTTTCTCGTGGTCGATCTCGCGCAGATCGACATCCTCGGGCATCGCGGCGGGTTTGACGCAAGGCTTGCGGCCCGCCCTTAATTTGGTCTCCTGCGGCGGGAAGCGATAGGTTCGCTCGAACGACCTTGCCGTCACTTTAATGGGATCGCCGATCGCCTCGAGGCCCTGGACGCATTCAAGGTCATCGACGAGTTCCTCGCTCTCCTGCGCGAGACGATCGAAGATCGCCCACCATGCGGGCTTGTCTTCGCGCTTGTGGAAGAAGTTGAGGTCAAGCAGCAGGTCGGCGATGTCTTCGCCGAGCCGGTCACGGACCGGAAGGAGCCGCTCGCGCAGCGCCGCCATCTCATCGTCCTCAGCCTCGACATTCGCGAGCGGGCCCCCGTCGGGTACCTCTCCGAGCTTCGGCCAAGGCAGGCCTTCAGGGCGAACGTCGCGGATCAGCCAGTCGCGCAGCAGCTGCGTCGAGATGCAGTCGGTGCGGTTATAGTCGTAGATCTTGTCTAGCAGCTCGCCGTCCTGCGTTTCCCGCCAGCGCTCGTAGAAAACGACGCTCGCGCCCGCGGTTGCGACATCCGCCTCGCGCTTCTCCATATAAAAGGCTTCGAGATCCTTGATCGAATAGCCTTTCTCGGAAGCGATCAGCGATCCGGACACCACACGGAACAGGTCGACGAACCGCCGCTCACGCTGGAGCTGGTCCATGACGGCCTCGCCGACGCGATGTTCCGCAGTCAGGCGGCGAAGCGCCGCAATCTCATAATTCGCATAGTGGTATATGTGCGCCTTCGGGTGGCGCTGGAGATGCGCCGTGAAGAATTGCAGTAGCTCCGCCACCGCTTCGCCCTCGGCGGCACGGTCATGCGCCCAGAAGGCGCGGAAGCTCCATTCGCCGGCCTCGCGAAACCAGATGCCGTGGAGATATTCGAGGCCGCCCTCATAATAGGGATCGCCCTCGATATCGTAGAAGAGGTCGCCGTCGTCGGCTTCGGGCAGCAATCCGAATCCCTTGCCGGGCTCATAGTCGCGAAGCGCAAATCCCGGCGGACCGCCGGCGCGGCGCCCGGCCTGGAGCCGCGCCTGCGTCTGAAGCCGCGCCTGCGTCTCGGGAGCGAGCTTTGGGATGCGCTGGTCATGGACCGCGAGACCGCCGAGCGTTTCGATGCCTGCGGCCTCGACTTTTCCGCGCTGCGACCTTGTCATGCCGGCTACCAAGGCTAGGCTGTCCGCCTTGTCCCACTCGTCGCGGCAATGTTCCTTCCAGCGACAGAGGCCGCAGCTTGAAACAGGCTCGGCCCGCGTTTCCGGCCGGTCGGCCAGGAAGGTTTCGAACACCGCCCGTGCGTGGCGTGCGTAGGATGCCACGTCGGCGAGCCGCACCGTGAAACGCGAGCCGTCGCCGAGTTGGAGATGCGCGGATTCCGGCCGGATGCCCTGAAGGTCGGCGATCAGGTCGGAATAGAGCGAGAGCTGGAGAATATGTTTGGGGTCGGGTTTGCGCTTCAGCTTGGTATCGACAACCTCATAGGACCAGCTTCCGAGATCGGAAGGGCGCTCCACCCGTTCGAGAAAGTCGGAGTAGCCGCCCCATGCGCCGCCGAGCAGCGCACCCTGAAAAATGATGTCCGGGCCGGCCGCCATCGCCTCGCGTGTGAGCCGGACCGACTCTTCCAGCGTGATCCCGTCCTTGGGAATTTCGACGACATTTTTGCCCTGCGCTTTGAGCGCGTCGAGAAAGGCAAGTTCGTGGGCGTCGCCCTGCTTCTGAAGAAGTTCGGCTTCTTCGCCATCCTCGCACGGCGCGATGTCGCCGGCCTCGATCAGCCGCAGATCGAGCGTCGTCGCGTGCCTGCATCCCTTGAACCGCATGAGGTCCGAGGCGGAAAGCCTGAGAGCGTCGTCGATCATCCGCATACACAATCCCCTTTATTCCGCTATGGCAGGTCGGGACGACAAAAGCTGTCATGGAGAATCGAATGTCGTTTGCAAAGGCCCAGGACCTTCTCAAGCTCGCGATGATGGCGACGCGCCGCAGCGGGGTGTCACTCGAAGAGATTGTCGAGGAGTTCGGCTGCGTCCACCGATCGGCGCAGCGCATGACAGCCGCCCTTGAAACGGCCTTTCCACAGACCGAGCCGGAAGACGGTGACGATCGCAAGCGGCGATGGCGCATCCCTGCCCGCGCGGTAGCGCCCCTGCTATTGCCGTCGGCCGAGGAACTGGCGGTGATGACGACGGCAATACGCCAGCTCGATGCGGCTGGCATGGCGACCGAGGCTGCGACCTTGCGCCAGATGGAACGGAAGGTGAGAGCACTGATTCCCGCTCATGCCGGTACAAGGCTGGCCGTCGATGAGGAAGCGCTGCTCGAAGCGCTGGGATATGCCGCTCGGCCCGGGCCGCGGCCAGCCGGGACGAGCGAGGTCGACAGCGCGATATCGGAGAGCCTTAAGGGGCCCTTCCTCCTCCGCATCTCGTATCGGCGTCGGACGCAGGACAAACCTACCGAACGTGTTGTCGCCCCGCACGGCCTTTTGCTCGGTGTGCGCCGCTACCTCGTCGCGCGCGACACGGCCAAGCCGGCGACGGCGCCGCTGCGCCATTACCGGGTCGAGGAGATCTACTCGGCCGAGGTGCTCGACACGAGCTTCGAGATCGATCCCGGCTTCAATATCCGCGAACATTCCGAAAAGGGCTTTGGCTCGTTCGAGAATGCTGCCGAACATGGCGACGTCATTTGGCGCTTCTCGCCAGACGCTGCACCCCATGCCCGGCGGTTCGTGTTCCACCCTACGCAGAGTGTGGAGGAAGAGGCCGATGGCTCCTTGCTCGTGCGCTTCAAGGCCTCGGGACATCTCGAAATGTGCTGGCACCTCTATTCATGGGGGAAGTCGGTCGAGGTGCTGCAGCCCGCTCGGCTTCGCCAGATGGTGCATGGACACCAGCGCGAGTTTGAGGCTCTGCCGTAAGGGGCTAGGCCCAATTTGACCTCAGTCTCAGCGGGTGACAGTTTTTGTCGCCCCAATTTCCTATTTTGGATGCTCGGCAACCATTGGGAGGACGACATGGGACTCACGAAGCATGCGAGGCAGCGCATCCAGCAGCGTGGAATTTCGACCGAAGCGGTGGATGCAATCCTCACTTATGGCACGCGTCGGCGGCATCGCGGCGCGGACATTTATTATCTCCTCAAGAAATCTCGGCGGCGGCTGTCCGGCGCATTCGGGCGCGAGCGCTACTCGAAGCTCGAGCGCGCGCTCGACAGCTATGTCGTCGTCAGCGACGACGGGGCGATCCTCACGGCGGCGCATCGTCTGCACCGGCTGAAGTTCTGACGCTCGATGTTTGATCGGCTTGACGCCCGTCAGCTTAGCTGGGATTCGGAGGCCGTTGGGGGAGGTATATTGGTGAGCGGGGATTTGCAGGATTATCTGGCTGATTTCGCAAGAGCGGCCGAGGCCAGGGGGCTGCCCGCCAAGGCGCCTGGAGCCAATTGGGTTTCTTTCACGCCGATCATCCGGGGATCGCATGTAAGTCTCAGCGTCGCTCGTCATCAAATCCAGGTCAATCTCAACAATGAGAATGACTTCGATCGGAAGCAGTTCGACCAGCTCTACGCCTCTCGACATGAGATCGAGGCTGAAGTGGGCGAGGGCTTGATTTGGGAGAAGAAGGACGGGCGCAAGAAGACAGCGATTCGCGTTACGTTTGAGAGCGGATATGAAGATGGTGATTGGGCAGGCCAACATGCGTGGGCTCTCGAAATGGTGAGCAGATTTCATCGCATCTTTGGGCGCCGCCTAGCCTGATGCGGAGCGACGATTTCAAGGCGTGGCTGGTAGCTCAGGGGCAGGCTTCGGCCAGTATCTCGACGCGCCTATCCGACGCGCGCCGTGTTGAATCGCTTTACGGCGACCTCGACCAAGCATTTGAAGGCGATCGGTTCGAGGCGATCCTCGCTGACCTTGCTTATTCGAAGCCCGACGAAGCTAATGGCCGCCCCAATCCAAGCAGGATCGAAATCGACGGAAACGTCTACAACAGTCTGGCTTCATACCGAGCGGCCGTCACGGCCTATCTGAAGTTCTGCGACGGGGACGCCTTAGGCGATACCACACAGGCCGACCGGATCAGGCGCTTTGCTTTCGATAATATGATCAAACCGGCGAGAGACGCGGGTGAAGCCGAGGTCGAGATTGTTTCCGGTGACATTCACAAGGCGATGAGCTTGCAAAACGCCATGCCGGCCGTGTGCTCGGCAATCGGCAGTTCCAAGTTCAACGATTTCGCAGGCGTGAGACTCATCGATCGGCAGGGGCCAGCCAATAGTTCGACCGTGCGCTTCCGATTTGCGCTCAACTCTTCGTCAGCGCGGAGCTGGGCTGAAGCCGAGCTCCAACGTCGCTTCGGTGCGCCAACGCTCGATACCGAAAAAATGGCGGGGTTCGATCTTTCGGATGGCCGGCAAATCGCCCTGCAGCGCGACACCAAGACCGTGCAAATTTGGTTGGAGGATTGCGAAGCGCCTTCGTCCATCCCCGCGGCGCAAGTGCGGCATTATCTGGCGGAGCAGCCGCGGCACTCGAACCTTCCGGCCCGTCTGTCGCACGCGGCTCGCGGCGGACAATCGCCCCGCCGGGTATCGCTTGTTCAAACCCCCGATGCGAAAACCCTTGGGGCCGTGCTCGACTGGTATGAGGCTCAGTCGGCCGGCGGGATCGACCGCGCTGCGCTCGCGCATTACCGGCGGCTCTTTGAGGCCCGATACCCCGATTTTGTCGACTTTGAGCAGAGCGGCGGCGGATATGCTGAAGAAGAGCGTCACTATAAGGACCAGCTGATCAGCCTTGCTAGCGCGGCCACTGCTGAGCCGCAATCGGTGAAGAAGTTAGGCGGTCGGCTGCTCGACATTCTAGTCGGTCGCGGCGGAGCGGCGAGCAATCTCCTTGGCTACCGGACGAATATTCGCATCGCAGAAATTCGTTCGGCTTTCCCGGACAAGCTTGAGTTCGCGATCGGCCAGCTTGCACGCGCGGAGGATATTTCGGCGGCGATCTCGGACTGCGTAGAACAGATATGGCCCATTCTTTCCGAGGGGCAGACGAGCAAACCCTACAGCGAGAGCCGGAATATTCCGACGATGGTCGCGGCGCTGCTTCGGCCGAGGGAAGCTTATGGTGTTAATACCGAACCGCTTCAGAACAGCGCAAAGGCGTTAGTGGGCCATAAATTGTTCGGCTGGAATGCGATGACGGCCGACGAATATGGCGAGGCCCTCTCGATGGCCCGTTTGATCGAAGTGATCATGCGGGATGAGTGGAACTGGAAGCCTCGGGATCTCTGGGACGTTCAAGGGTTCATCTGGGCCGTCAATCGCGCCGATCAGCCGACACTTTCACACGAAGAGGGCGGTACGCCCGTCTCCCGCAAGGACAATGCCATGCCGACCAACCTCATCCTTTATGGCCCGCCGGGGACAGGCAAGACGTTCGCGACCGCTCGCGAGGCCGTTCGGCTTTGCGATGGCGAGGCGCCGGAGTCCGAGATCGACGTCCGCGCTCGCTATGCCGAGTTGGCAGGCGCGGGGCAAATCCGTTTCGTCACCTTCCATCAATCCTATTCCTACGAAGATTTTGTCGAGGGCCTGCGGCCTACGACAGGAGGCGACGGGCAGGAGACTGCGACCGGTGGTTTCAGTCTGGAGCCGACCCCAGGCATCTTTCGCGAGATAGCAACTGTCGCGGAGCAGGCGATGCGCAGTTCCGAGGGCAGCGAACCCTTCGACATGTCAGGTCGCCGCGTCTTCAAGATGTCGCTCGGACGGGCTGGTAGCGAGGACTATATTTTCGACGCCGCCATCGAGGGCAACTATATCGTCCTCGGATGGGGAGGCGACATCGATTGGTCCCCTTATGCGGGCTACGAAGCGATCCACGCGAAATGGAATGAGTTGCATCCTGGGACCAACGGGAATGACGCTAATATCGTCCAGACCGCGCGCTTCCGCGCTGATATGCGCGAGGGCGATCTTGTGGTGGTTTCCTACGGGAACAACCGGTTCCGCGCTATCGCCGAGGTCATGCGGCCTTACGAATATAATCCCACCGGCGAGCAGGATTATAATCACCGTCGTGCCGTCCGCTGGCTGTTCGTCGCGGACGAACCGTTGCCGATCAGCTTCTATAGCCGGCCCTTCATGCAATGGTCCTGCTACCTTCTGAATGAGGAGCATCTCAACAAGGAGGCGCTGGCTCTGTTTCTCCCGGGCAGTGGCCGCAGCGCGCTTGAGCCAGCGCAGTTTGTGCTGATCTGCGACGAGATCAACCGCGCCAACATCTCCAAGGTCTTTGGCGAGCTCATCACGCTGATCGAACCCGACAAGCGTCTTGGCGCGCCCTATGAATTGCGGGTCACGCTCCCTTATTCGAAACATAGCTTTTGCGTGCCATCGAACCTCCACATAATCGGAACGATGAACACGGCCGATCGGTCAATCGCGCTTCTCGATACCGCGCTTCGTCGGCGCTTTATTTTCCGCGAAATCATGCCGGAGCCGGAACTTCTGAGCGACGTCGAAGACCTCGATCTGGCACTTCTGTTGCGGCGGCTGAATGATCGGATCGAGTATCTGTTCGATCGCGAGCACCAGATCGGGCACGCCTTCCTGATCGGGTGCCGGACGCGCTCGGAGGTGGACGATGTTTTCCGTTTCCGTATCATCCCGCTCCTCGCCGAATATTTCCATGAAGACTGGGCCAAGATAGCTGCGGTTCTAGGCGATCCGGCCGGCGAGCGCTTCCTCGTTCGCGAACTATTGACGGCGCCGCCGGGCATCGAAGCAGAATATGGGGGCGAACGACATCGCTGGCGCGTCCGGGACAGATTTGAGGCTGACGCCTACGCTGGGCTGCAATGATCCACCGAACTGTCAGCGAGTGGAACTACCTGACGATCGACCCGCCGGGTGACGGCGCTTTCACGCGCGACCTTGCCGACCGATTGATTGCGGTTGCGGGAGCGGCCGATGTCGGCGGCGCAGATGGCGGGCGCATTTTTACCGATCATCACCGTCGGCTTCGCGCGCAGCAGGTGGTCGGAGTGATTGCCGCCCAGGGATGTTCTGTCGAAATCCTGCCGAAGATCGAGGGCCTCGGAACCGCGGAGGACGAGACCGGCCGAACCAATATCCGAGGACGCCTGATTCATATGCTCGCGGCGGCATATGATCTCGATCTATCGGTGGGCGAGGCTGTTCAGCTCGGATCGCAAAAGCACACGATTCTCGAAGTTCTGATCGGGCTGTTTTGCCGTCGCCTCAATGATGCTCTCCGGGAAGGCATGCCGCGCCGCTATGTGGAGCAAGAGGATGATCTCGCCGTGCTTCGAGGTCGTCTTGATGTGCAGCGTCAGTTTACGACGCTCGCCTTCTCACCCCAGAAGATGGCATGCCGGTTCGAGGAATTGACGCCCGACATCCCACTTAATCAGGTCTTCAAAGCGGCAATAGGGCGCCTTGCACAAGTATCGCGAGCACCCGAGAATCAGCGGCGTCTTCGAGAACTCGACTTGATCTATTCCGACATCTCGCTGGTGCCGATCGGAGCGCTTCGTTGGGACGCCATCACGCTCGATCGAACCAATCACAGGTGGCGGGGGTTGCGCGACCTTGCGCGACTGCTGTTGCAAGGCGATTACCAGACGACGTCCCATGGTCGCGCTCCGGGATTCTCGCTTCTCTTCCCGATGAACGATCTTTTCGAGATTTACATCGCGCGAATGCTCGAAAAGGCTTTGAAGGGGACAGGCCTATCGGTGCGTGCTCAGGACCGGCGGCATTATTGCCTCGTCGATAGAGCAGGATCGCGCCGCTTTCAGGTTCGACCTGACATTGTCGTTTATCGAGGCTCCGAGCCGGTCATGGTCATCGACACGAAGTGGAAGCGCATTTCGGACAGGATCGAAGACCCCAAGCAAGGTGTGGGACAGGCCGACGTTTACCAGATGATGGCCTATTCCCGGCTGTACGGCTGCCCTCGGGTCATGCTCCTCTACCCGCATCACGCGGGGTTGAACTCGCAAGGCGAGACGGGGCGCTACCACATTGCTGGCTGCGATCACGAGCTCGTAACGGCGACGGTCGATCTATCCGGCCCATCCCTTGTTCAACAGCTGCTCGGCCTGTGCGACGAAGTTTCACCAGAGTTTGCCTGAGAGAAGTTGGGTGCGTGCAGGCAGCACTCGATGCGATTGCATCAAGCTAAGTTACTGAATTATGGGGTCGATGGTGCCGCTTACAGGACTCGAACCTGTGACCCCATCATTACGAATGATGTGCTCTACCAACTGAGCTAAAGCGGCAACGAGGGGCGCCTCTACCAGCGTGTCGGCGTGAAGACAAGCGTCGTAG
>NZ_DASYHE010000054.1:0-77245 GCF_035998965.1 Sphingopyxis sp. | reverse complement strand
CTGCTGGCGGACATAGGCGCAATTGCCGGGACCAAGCCGCGTCGGTTCCAGCACCGACAGATCCTTGCCGCGTTCGGACATCGTCTTTTCCAGCTCGAACGCGATGTCGAAATGATCCTCGATCGCGCTCTTGCCGCGGCCAGTGACAAAGATCATCTGCTCGATCCCCGCCTCGCGCGCCTCATCGACCGCATATTGGATCAGCGGCCGGTCGACGACCGGCAGCATCTCCTTCGGGATCGCCTTGGTCGCCGGCAAAAAGCGGGTGCCGAGACCGGCAACGGGAAAAACGGCTTTGCGGATCGGTTTCACTATTTTTGTCCAGTCATGTGAGAGGCGACGCGAAAGAGAACGCAGTGCCGGTATCGTCAGGCTGTCGAAAACCTGCTCCCGCTTTCCGGCTCCCGCTGTCGATTGGCAACCACGCGCAGCGTTTCGACGGCCAAAAAAAGGCCGCAAGCCTGACTTGTTTAACACAAGCCTCGCTGCATGTCCGGAAACGGGATTGCGCCGAAGCCATTGGTTTCGTTGACGGCTCAATAGGGCTGTGCGAGTGAAAAGCGCCCTACTGTCGGCGGCAATATCGCTTTGAGATATTCAATAATGGGTACAGATAACCTCGCAGAATCGGTGCGACACAAAATCTACAGGGGACAAAGGTGCAGCGTAAGGGAATAGTTCTGGCCGGAGGGTCAGGAACGCGGCTCTATCCGCTGACGCGAGCCATTTCGAAGCAACTCGCACCCGTTTTCGACAAGCCGATGATCTATTATCCGATCGCGGTCCTCATGCTCGCCGGGATTCGCGAAATCCTCATCATCACCACGCCCGAAGATCAGCCGATGTTTGAACGGCTGCTCGGCGATGGCTCCGACTGGGGGCTCGAATTGCGGTATGCGGCCCAACCCGAGCCGGCCGGCCTAGCGCAAGCTTTCCACATTGGCGCCGATTTTCTCAATGGCGCTCCAAGCGCCCTCATCCTCGGCGACAATATCTTCTATGGCCATGGCCTCGGGGAGATGCTGCAGGAAGCGGACAGCCGGACAACTGGCGCCAGCGTCTTTGCTTACCAGGTTGCCAACCCGCAAGCCTATGGCGTGGTCGAGATCGATGGCCGCTGCAACGCGCTCAGCATCGAAGAAAAGCCCGCGAAGCCCAAATCGAACTATGCCGTGACCGGCCTCTATTTTTACGACGAAACCGTCGTCCAGCGCGCTCTGGCGCTAAAACCCAGCGCCCGCGGGGAACTGGAGATTACCGATCTCAATCGCTCTTACATGGACGATGGCTGTCTCTCGGTGCAGATCATGGGGCGCGGCTTTGCCTGGCTCGACACCGGTACGCACGCATCGCTGCTCGATGCTGGCAACTATGTGCGTATCACGGAAGAGCGTCAGGGGCTGAAAATCTGCTGTCCCGAGGAAATTGCCTGGCGTTTGCGTTACATCGATGATGCCAAACTCAGGGCGGTCGCCGAACCGCTGCGCAAATCGGGCTACGGCGATTATCTCCTCAACCTGCTGGAAAACAGAAGCTTCTGATGCGGTTCGTCGAATGCGATATCCCGGGTCCCTTGATCATCGAACCGAAGGTCTTCGGTGATGAACGCGGGTTTTTTCTCGAAAGCTGGAACCGCGCTGCCTTCGCAGACGCCGGTTTTGATGTGACGTTTGTGCAAGACAATCACAGCCGCTCGTCACGCGGAGTCCTCCGCGGCCTTCACTATCAAGACCCCAATCCGCAGGGGAAGCTCGTTCGGGTCGCCAGTGGGCGTGTCTTCGATGTGGCGGTCGATATTCGCCGGTCGAGCAAGACCTTTGGCCGCTGGATCGGCGTCGAACTCAGCGCAGCCAATCAGCGGATGCTGTGGGTGCCGCCGGGCTTTGCCCACGGCTTTCTGACGCTCGAAGACCAGACCGACTTCTTGTACAAATGCACCGACTTTTACCAGCCGGCCGCGGAACATTGTGTGCGCTGGGATGATCCCGAGCTTGCGATTGATTGGCCGCTGGAGGGACTGATGCCGGAACTCTCGGCGAAGGACCAGGCTGGCAAGCTGCTTGCGGAAAGCGCGCTCCCCGAATGAAAGCGCTGATCACCGGAGCAAACGGGCAATTGGGCCGGGCCTTGGCAACCTGCGCGCCAGCCAGCAGCGAACTGATCGCGCTGACGTCAGCACAGCTGGATATCGGCGACCGCGCTGCGGTTGACGCGGCCTTTATCGATCACGCACCTGCCATCGTGATCAACGCCGCGGCCTATACGAAAGTCGATGCGGCGGAGGAGATGTCCGAACTGGCAGATCGCGTGAACCACCTCGGCGTCTCCCATCTCGCGCAGGCCGCGCAGCGCTGCGGCGCCCGAATGGTGCACGTCTCCACCGATTTCGTCTTCGACGGCATGGCGTCACATCCTTACCGACCCGATGCACCAACCGCCCCGCTCAATGTTTACGGCGCGACAAAATTGGCTGGCGAGAGCGCCGCTGGCGCCGAGTCTCTGACTGTCCGGACCAGCTGGCTGTACAGCGCCTATGGCAATAATTTCGTCGCAACGATGCTGCGTCTCATGCGGGAACGCCCGGTGCTCCGCGTGGTCGACGATCAGATTGGCACGCCGACAAGCGCGCACACGCTGGCAAACGCCCTTTGGACGTTGGCCGCAACCGACAATGTCGGCGTTATGCACTACAGCGATAGCGGCGTCGCGAGCTGGTATGATTTCGCCGTCGCGATCCTGGAAGACGCTGTTGCCATCGGGCTTCTCGACCAGCCGGTCGATATCATACCGATCCCGTCCAGCGCCTATCCGACCCCAGCCAAAAGGCCGCGCTATTCCGTTCTGGACAAAAGCGACACCATCAAAGCTCTCGGCTACGCGCCATCGCACTGGCGGGCGAGTCTTCGTGACGTCTTGGAGGCAATCAAATCCGATGGATAATCTACTGATCACCGGCGGAGCCGGTTTCATCGGTTCGAATTTCGTCCGCTATCTTCGCGAAAAGAGCCCAGATCGGGGAATTATAGTCCTCGACCTGCTCACCTACGCCGGAAACCGGACGAGCCTTAACGGCATCGACAATGTCGAGCTTGTCGTCGGCGACATCCGCGACACCGACCTCGTGCGCGAATTGCTGACGAGGCGGAAGATCGATACGATCGTTCACTTTGCGGCCGAAAGCCATGTCGATCGATCGATCGAGGGACCCGACGCGTTCATCGACACGAACATCATTGGGACGCACAGCCTCTTGAAAGCGGCAAAAGCCGAATGGCTCGACGCGGGTACCGGCCGACCGCACCGCTTCCACAACATTTCCACGGACGAGGTCTTCGGTTCGCTCGAACCCGACGAACCAGCGTTCAGCGAAACGACTCCTTACGCGCCAAATTCGCCTTACTCAGCGTCCAAAGCGTCAGCGGACCATCTCGTTCGGGCGTATCACCACACCTTCGGGCTGGTAACCACGACCACGAACTGCTCGAACAATTACGGACCTTACCAGTTTCCTGAAAAGCTGATCCCATTGTTCATTATCCGCGCGCTCCACGGCCAGAAATTACCGATATATGGGGATGGCATGAATGTCCGCGACTGGCTCCATGTCGCCGACCATTGCCGCGCCATCGAGGCCTGTTTGCATCACGGCCTCCCCGGCGAGACATATAATGTTGGCGGCGGAGAGGAGCTTCCGAATATCAAAGTGGTCGACGAGATCTGCGCCGCGGTTGATGCCGCCTTCGCCAGCGATCCCCGATTGGCAGATCGTTTCCCCGCCGCCCCTGCTGCGCAGGGCCGTTCCTCATCGGAACTGAAAAGCTACGTGACGGATCGCAAGGGTCACGATCGACGCTATGCAATTGACGAGCGCAAAGCGCGCGCGGAACTCAATTATGCGCCCGAGCGCGATTTCGCCCAAGGCCTGCGCGAAACAATCGCATGGTATCTCGCGAACGAAGGCTGGTGGCAGCCCTTAATGTCCAATCCTGCCGATTGAGCCTCGGCGCCACAAACTGTGGACCAGCACACGTCTGATGAGACGCCGCATTTTCACGAAGCCTTTGCTGCTTCTTGCATTGAAAAAGCTTGATTCCGGCTCAAAAGGTCAGCCCAGCCGACCGATTGCCCCCCGAAACCCCGCGCCAAGACCCAATGCGATTCTCTGAGCAGCCCTGATCTGTTCCGTAGGTTTTTCGTACCCTATTTCAGCGTCAGAGCTAAGTCATTGAAAAATGGCGCACCCGAAGGGATTCGAACCCCTGGCCTCTGCCTTCGGAGGGCAGCGCTCTATCCAGCTGAGCTACGGGTGCCAATAGAGCGCGGCCTCTAGCAAGAGCGTGGCCGCGCAGCAATGGCCTATCGACCATCGCGCGGCGATGTGCGAAGCGGCGCCATGGGCATGGGGAACGCTGCGTGAACGCACCATCCGAACAAAACTGGCCGATGGCCGCCGACCTGTATGGCGAGATGCAGCTTGAGGTGCGTCCGCCGACCAGGCGCCGCTGGCGCGACTATTGGCCCGGGGTGCTCGTGACCGCAATCGCGGCGCTCGCCGCCGCGTGGCTCGCCGACCATTATGCCGCGCCGCTGGTGCTGATGGGGCTCCTTATCGGGCTGGCGATGAGCTTTTTGTCGCAGGATCCGCGCACCCACGCCGGGCTCGACCTGATGTCGCAGACCGCACTGCGGATCGGGATCGTGCTGGTCGGAGCGCGGATCACCGCCGATCAACTCGCCGAGCTGGGGCCGCTGCCGTTCGCGCTGCTCGTGCTGATCATGTTGGCGGTGATGATCGTCACCGTCGCGACCGCGCGATTGTTCGCGCAGGATCGCCACGCGGCGCTGCTCGCGGGCGGCGCGACCGCAATTTGCGGCGCATCGGCGGCGCTCGCGCTCTATTCGCTGATCGGCGACAAGCGCGTCGATCAGGCGCGTTTCACGCTGACATTGGTCGGGATCACTATCGCCAGCGCCTTTGCAATGACGCTTTATCCAGTGCTGGCCGCCGAACTTAATCTCACCGACGCGCAGGCCGGTTTCCTGATCGGCGCGTCGATCCATGACGTCGCGCAGGCGATTGGCGGCGGTTTCTCTTTCTCGCCGCAGGCTGGCGAAGTCGCGACGATCGTCAAGCTAACCCGCGTCGCGCTGCTCGCGCCGATGCTGATGCTGGTCGCGCTGTGGCTGGGACGGCTCGGCGAAGGCGACCGGGAGCGGACAATCTCGCTCCGCCTGCCCTGGTTTATCGTCGGCTTTCTGGCGATCGCGGCGCTCAATTCGGTCATGGCCGTTCCCAAACCCGTTCAAGATGGTGCAGCGACCGGCGCGCAGGCTTTGCTCCTGCTGGCGATCGTCGCGACCGCAATGAAGGCGCGGCTGCATCTGCTGCTCGATCAGGGATGGCGCAGCTTTGCGCCGATCATCGTCGCCACAGTAACCAGTTTTCTGTTATCGCTCGCCGCCGCGCTGAGTTTGTGACGGCGTGACGTCATGCCACGCCGTTGTAAGACTTAGCTTTTCGGTAATGCCCAGCTGACGGTCAGCTGCGTCGCGCGACGCGGGATGTCGAGCTTTGCTTCGCTGAAATTGACCTTCTCATTGGGCGGCAGCATCCGTACTGGCGGTTTGATCGTCCAGCTATAGACGATTGTCCCCTGCGCATCGCGCAGTTCGGCGAGGATCGGCGGCACCCGCTGTTCGCGATCGGTCGGGTTGATGATCACCCCCGACGCGGCGAAATAGATCGTCCCATCGGCGAGTTCGCGATGATCCTGATTGGGCGGCAGTTCGATCACCAGATCGGGTTCGGCGGCCATACCGGGCAGTCCGAGGCCCTGCGCCCAGCTGGGCAAGCCGAAAAAATAAAGGCCAGCGGTCGCGGCAACCATCAACGCGGCGGCGCTGGCAGCAATCAGCGTCCAGCGCTTCGCCGGATTGCGGCGCGGGCGGCGGAACGGCAGCGGCGCTTCGTCAACGACCGCAGGTGCCGGTCGCGGCGCCGGGTCGATGGCAAAGGCTTGGGGCGGCGGCGGTGCAGGCTCCGCCACCGGCGCCGGACTTTCAGTAAAGGATGGTGCGGGTTCGGCTGGCGGGGTCACGACCGGCTCGGCCACGGGCGCAGCCGGCGCCGGGTCGCTCCGCGCGGGCTCCTGAAACCAGCTATGGCGACAACTGGCGCAGCGCACCGTCCGCCCCGTCGGTCCGATCGCCGTATCGGGGACGACATAACGCGTGTGGCAGGACGGGCAGGCGAGGATCATGGGTACCCTCTAAACACGCTGATTCGCGGCGTTGCAAGCGCCGCGTCGCCGCCGGGCGCCCACTCGCCGCTTTACCTGCCACGGCAGCCGTGTAACAGGCGGGACATGAGCGCCGCCGCGCCCCTGTTTCGTGCCAATCTGCCCGCGCAAACGGGCGTGTGGATGACGCCATGACGGACGCGCCCAGCCCGCGGCCCGGCGGCGCGATGGTCGAATTCGACAGCGTCGGCCTGCGCTACGGTCCCGATGCCGAAGTGCTCTGTGACATCAGCTTCAACCTGCAACCCGGCAGCTTCTATTTCCTTACCGGACCGTCGGGCGCGGGCAAGACCTCGCTGCTCAAGATGCTCTATCTGGCGCAGCGGCCGAGCCGCGGCATCGTTCGCCTGTTCGGCGAGGATCTGGTCCATATGCCGCGCCAGCGCCTGCCCGGGTTTCGTCGCCGCATTGGCGTCGTGTTCCAGGATTTCCGCCTGATCCCGCATTTGTCGGCGCGCGACAATATCGCGCTGCCGCTGCGCATCGCCGGGGTCGGCGAAGAGGATCTGTCGGGACCGGTCGGTGAAATGCTCAGCTGGATCGGGCTGGGTGATCGCGCCGACGCGCGCCCGGCGACCTTGTCCGGCGGCGAGCAGCAGCGCGTCGCCATCGCCCGCGCCGTGATTGCGCGGCCGCAGCTGCTTGTCGCCGACGAACCGACGGGCAACGTCGATCCCGAAATGGCGATGCGCCTGCTCGGTCTGTTCGAGGCGCTGAACCGCCTTGGCACCACCGTCGTCGTCGCGACCCACGACATCCACCTGATCAGCCGGATCGAAAATGCCCAGATGATGCGGCTGGAAAGGGGACGGCTCGCCGACCCGACCGGCGCGCTGCGCTATCCGCCGGCAAACCGGGTCTAGCGCCGATGATCATCCCACGCGTTCCCGTCCAGCACCGCCGCCTGCTTCCCGATCGTCGCCTGTCGGGGCCGACGCCGTGGGTGATTGCCATCTTGATGATGCTGACGCTGCTTGCCGCCGCCGCCGGGGTCGGGCTGGCACGCTCGGCCAATGCGATCGGTAGCGCGATTGCCGGGCGGGTGACGGTCCAGATCGTCACCGCCAATCCGGTGACCCGCGCGCAGCAGGCCGCGGCGCTCCGCCGTGCTGCCGCCGCGCAGCCTTTTGTCCGGTCGGCGCGCTCGGTCGGGCAGGAAGAATTGCAGGAAACGCTCGGCCAGTGGTTTGGCAGCGCCGAAGGCAATGACCCGGTGCTGCAATCGCTGCCGCTGCCCGCACTGATCGACATCGATTTCGTTGGCGAGGATCGCAGCGGGCATATGGCACAGCTGCGTGCGCTGGTCGCGGCGGAAGCCCCGGGGGCGCGGATCATCCCGCACGCCGAATGGTTGGGACCGGTCGCGCAGTTGATCCGCTCGCTGGCGTGGATCGCCGGGGGACTGGTGCTGTTGATGACGCTCGCGAGCGCCGCAGTGGTCATCATGACCGCGCGCGCCGCGCTTGCCACCCATTTCCCGACGATCGAGATCCTCCATCTGATCGGCGCCACCGACCGCCAGATCACCCGGCTGTTCCAGCGCCGCATCGCGATCGACACCGCCTATGGGATCGCGCTCGGCAGCGTCGTCGCCGCCGCGATCCTGTTGCTGATCGGGTGGCAATGGACGGGGATCACCTCGGGCCTTGCCGCGACCGCATCGCTGGGGCCGGCCGGCTGGGCGCTCTTGCTGGCGCTGCCGCTATTGGCTATCGCACTCGCAGCCCTGACGGCGCGCCAGACGTTGCTCGCCGCGCTCAAGAAGATTTTATGATCAAGCGCCTGATATCCCTTCTCTTCCTGGCTTGGGTGCTTGGCTTTGCATGGTTTGCCCTGCTGCCGCCGCTGCCCGCTCCGGCCCAAAAAACCGACGCCATCGTCGTGCTGACCGGCGGACCGGGACGCATCGACCGGGCGCTTGAACGGCTGGAAGCGGGCGATGCCAAACGCCTGTTGATCAGCGGCGTCGCGCGCGAGGTGAAACCGCGCGAGCTCGCCGCCGAATATAAACGCCCCGCCTCGCTGTTCGATTGCTGCATCGCGCTGGGGTTCGAGGCCGAGGATACGCGCTCGAACGCGACCGAGGTCGCGACCTGGGTTGCGCGGCGCAACTATAAAACGGTGCGGCTGGTCACCACCGACTGGCACATGCGCCGCGCCGAATATGAAATCGGCCGCGCGATCGGCGACAAGGTGACGATCCTGCCCGACGCGGTGCGCAGCGAACCCAATTTCGCTACGCTGTTTCGCGAATATCACAAATATCTCGCGGGGCTGGCGGGCGGCCTGCTGGGCCTGTAAGCGCTACGGCGATGCGCTACACCGTCGCCCTGATCCGCTCGATCCTGTTTTGGATCGCTTTTTTCGTGATGAGCAGCATCTCGTCGATCGGGGGGGTAATCGCGCTGCCGATCTCGCATCGCGGGACGATTTTTTTTGTGCGCATCTGGGCAAAGGCGCATCGGATCTTCTGTCGCTTCCTGCTCGGCCAGACGATTGTCATCGACGGCGACATGCCCGACGTCCCGGTGCTGTATGTCTTCAAGCATGAATCGGCGTTCGAGACGATCGAACAGCCGATGCTGTTCAGGCATCCTGCGGTGTTCGCCAAAGAGGAGCTGTTTTCGATCCCGGTCTGGGGTCAGGCAGCGCGTTTTTACGGCCTGATCCCGGTCGATCGCGACGGCGGCGGCAAGGCGATGCGCGCAATGCTCGGTGCCGCGAAGGCGGCACTCGCCGCGGGTCGCCCGCTGGTGCTATTTGCCGAAGGGACGCGGGTGCCGCATGGCGAAGCGCCGCCGCTGCGCCCCGGCTTTGCGGGCATGTACCGGCTGCTCGGGGTCGATGTGATCCCTGTCGCGGTCAACAGCGGCCTCGCCTTTCCCCCGCGCCGCTGGGTCAAATGGCCCGGCACGATCACCTACAAGATCGGCGAGACGATTCCCGCTGGCCTGCCGCGCGAGCAGGCCGAGGAGCGGGTGCGGGTAGCGATCAATGCGCTGAATCCGCCTGAAGCGTTGTTGAAAACCTGATCGTCGCCCCCGCGAAGGCGGGGGCGACGTTTAGCTAATGCTTGCGCCCGAAATCAGGCGCCGGGTCATCCTGCCCCTCGGCAATGATCGACCGGCGGATCGCACGGGTGCGGGTGAACCAGTCTTCCAGCTTGTTGGCATCGCCGCGACGGATCGCCTGCTGCAAGACGGTCAGATCTTCGTTGAAGCGCTGCAAGGTCGCCAGCACCGCGTCCTTGTTGGCGAGGAACACATCGCGCCACATCACCGGGTCGCTGGCGGCAATACGGGTGAAGTCGCGGAAACCGCCCGCCGAGTATTTGATTACTTCACTCTCGGTGACCTCCTCCAGCTCGCTGGCGGTGCCGACGATCGTATAGGCGATCAGATGCGGCAGATGGCTGGTGACCGCCAACACCATATCGTGATGCGCGGCGTCCATGACGTCGACCCTGGCACCCAGCGCTTGCCAAAAGTCGGTGAGCGCCGCCACCGCGTCGGCGGGAGCCGCGGTGTCGGGGGTGATGATGCACCAGCGCCCGTCGAACAGGCTGGCGAAGCCGGCTTCCGGCCCGCTGTTCTCGGTCCCCGCGACCGGATGCGCCGGGATGACGATATGGCCGGGCAGCACCTTGGCCAGCGCCTCAGCAACGCTGGCCTTCGACGATCCGACGTCGGAGATGATCGTGTCCTTCGCCAGCCCGGGTGCCATCGCTGACGCCGCGGCGGCCATGCCGCCGACCGGTACTGCCAGAATAACCAGATCGGCATCGGCGACCGCGCCCGCGGCATCATCTAGCACCGCGTCGCACAGCCCCAGCGTGCTGGCGACATCGCGCACCTCGGCGCTGGCGTCATGGCCAATGACCATCACATCGGGCAGCCGTTCCTTCACCGCGCGCGCGATCGACGATCCGATCAGGCCCAGCCCGATGATCGCCAGCCGTTCGACGCGCCGTGTCACCATCAGCCGTTCAGAGCCGCGCGGATCGCTGCTGCCAGTCCGCGCGTCTCGTCCTCGGTACCGATCGTCATGCGCAGCGCGTGCGGCAATCCCTGTCCGGGCAGCCAGCGGACGATATAGCCCGCGTCCATCAGCCGGTTGTACACCGTCTCGGCGCTCACATCGCCCTCGAACAGGACGAGCAGGAAGTTGCACGCCGACGGCACGACGCGCGCACCGTGGTTGCCGAGGCTTTCGAGTTCGCCAGCCAGCCAGGCGCGCCATTTGGCGTTGTGGTCACGGCTGGCGGTCACAAACTCCTCATCACCGATCGCCGCGATCGCCGCTGCCTGCCCCGCGCGGGTGACGTTGAACGGCAGGCGGATGCGGTGCAGCGCCGAAATCACCTCGGCAGCGGCATAGCCCCAGCCGATGCGTTCGGCGGCAAGGCCGTGGATTTTCGAAAAGGTGCGGGTAACGAACACATTGGGCTGCGTCTTGGCAAGCTCAAGCCCGCCGTCGTCCTCGGCCTCCGACAGATATTCGGAATAAGCCTGATCGATCACGAACAGCACATCCTTGGGCAGCCCGGCATAGAGCCGCGCGACCTCATCTTTCGACGCCAGCGTCCCGGTGGGGTTGTTCGGATTGGCCAGATAGACAACGCGCGTCCGCTCGGTCACCGCGGCGAGCAACGCATCGACATCGGTCGCATAGTCACGGTCATCGGCCTCGACCGGCACCGCGCCGACGCGCCGCGCCGCGATCTCGTACACCGCAAAACCATAGCGCACGTACAAGATCTCGTCGCCGACGCCGGCATAGGTACCCGCCGCCAGATGCAGCAGCTCGTCCGACCCGTTGCCGCAGATGATCCGCGCCGGATCGAGCCCGAACTTCGCCGCGATTGCCGCGCGCAGTTCGACCGAACCGGGATCGGGATAGCGCGACAAGGCGTCGGGCGCTGCCTGCGCCGCAGCAAATGCCGCGCGGGCTTTCTCGCCGGTCCCCAGCGGATTTTCATTGGCACTGAGTTTGATCAACGGGCGACCATCAGCCCCCGCCGATTTGCCGGGGACATAGGGAGCGATGCCGCTGATCCACGGCTTCGGGCTGAGTGTTTGGGTTGCGTCGGTCATGCCGCGCCGTTTAACGGCTATGCGCCCCAAGTCCAGCGTCTAGTCCAGCACGTTGACAGGCCTCGCGCGCCCGCTTAGCCCCGCGCAAACCATGGCCAGCCTGCTCCACCAGATCCAGCATCACAGCGTGACGATCCCAGCGTCGCTGCCGCTCGACAGCGGGCAGAGCCTGCCGTCGGTGACGATCGCCTATCAAAGCTATGGTGCGCTCAACGCCGCCAAGTCGAACGCGGTGCTGATCTGCCACGCCCTGACCGGCGACCAATATGTCGCGAGCGACCATCCTGCGACAGGCAAGCCCGGCTGGTGGGCGCGCATGGTCGGCTCCGGCAAGCCGATCGACACCGACCGGTTCCACGTCATCTGCGCCAATGTGCTGGGCAGCTGCATGGGGTCGAGCGGTCCCGCAACCCCCGACGCCGCGACTGGCGCGCCGCTCGGCATGGCGTTTCCGGTGATTACCATCGCCGACATGGTGCGTGCGCAGGCGATGCTGCTCGATCATCTTGGCATCGCGCGACTTCATGCCGTCGTCGGCGGCTCGATGGGCGGGATGCAGGCGCTCGCTTGGGCCGCGGCCTATCCCGATCGGCTCGCCTCGGCGGTCGTCATCGCCAGCGCAGCGCGTCATTCGGCGCAGAATATCGCGTTTCACGAGGTCGGGCGGCAGGCGATCATGGCCGACCCCGACTGGCAGGACGGCCAATATTATGCCAGCGCCCGCGCGCCCACCAAAGGTCTCGCGGTCGCGCGCATGGCGGCGCACATCACCTATCTCTCCGAAGCGGGGCTGACCGAGAAATTCGGTCGCCGCCTGCAGGCGCGCGACATCAAAAGCTTTGGCTTCGATGCCGATTTCCAGGTCGAATCCTATCTGCGCCATCAGGGGCTCGCCTTTACCGACCGCTTCGACGCCAACGCCTATCTCTATATCACGCGCGCGATGGACTATTTCGACCTCGCCGACCCGCACGACGGCCGCCTATCCGGGGCGTTCGGCGCGGCAAGGGACGTCCGCTTTACGCTGGTGAGCTTCGACACCGACTGGCTCTATCCGACCGCCGAATCGCGCCGCATCGTCCAGGCGCTGCAAAGCGTCGGTGCGTCGGCCAGCTTCGTCGAACTTTCGGCGCCCTTTGGCCATGACAGCTTCCTGCTTGACGTCCCCGCGCTCGACCGCATCGTCGCTGGCGCGCTCGGCCGGGGCTTCTGACGATGGCGCTGCGCCCCGACCTCGCGATCATCGCCGCCGCGGTGCCGACGGGCAGCCGCGTGCTCGATGTCGGTTGCGGCGATGGCGAGTTGATGGCGGCGCTCAGGGATCAGGGCGTCGATGCGCGCGGGCTCGAAATCGACCCGGCCAATGTCACCGCGGCAATCGCGCGCGGCCAGTCGGTGGTGCAGGGCGACGCCAACCGCGACCTCGCCGATTATCCCGATGGCGCGTTCGACTATGCGATCCTGTCGCAGACGCTGCAGACGACCGAGCGCCCCGACCGGGTGGTCGACGAGCTGCTCCGCATTGCGCCGCGCGCCTTCGTCAGCTTTCCCAATTTCGCCCATTGGCGCATCCGGCTCGCACTCTTGTGGGGTGGCCGGATGCCGGTGACCCGGCTGCTGCCCGTCGCTTGGTACGAAACGCCGAACATCCACCATGTCACCGTCAGCGATTTTCGTGACCTGCTCCGCGCCAAGGGGATCGGGGTCGTGGCGGCCTGGTATCTGTCGGGCGACACACCGACGAGCGCCGCGGCGGCAACCTGGCGCGCCGAACATGCGATTTTCTTGATCGGGCGAGGCTGATCCACAAGGTTCGCGGCCGCTAACGGTCGAAATGTGTCGCAACGACACGATGCACAGACCATGGAAAGCTGCTTTATGCGTCGATCAGATCAATTTCGTAGCGCCAGACATCAAGAGGAAAAATCCCGTCCGGAGCAGGAAGTCGGCTGGTCATGACACCTTCGCGACGCCAACCCGACTTTTCGTAGAAGCGCGCGGCGCGTTCGTTCCCAATTGCACAAGCCAGCCAAGCTCTTTGATGGCCTTTTGCTCTTATACGACCGAGTGCGTCCGTGGTGAGACGTGCGGCAAGGCCTGTACCACGCGCCGCAGCGCCGACATAAAGCTGATACAGCTCGTCGTGCTTGGTGATCGCGAGCCCAGCCGGGGCGCCCTCCGGGCCAGCTGTCCGCACATCTGCGAGCGCTTCTGTCAAACGCTCGCTAAAGCTCTCAATCGTCCTCAACTGCCTGAGTCTAATTGGGAGAATTTCTGCATGAGCGTCTTGCCATCCATCGAACCACAATCGCGCCAGCGCGTCGATTTCTGAAGAGTCCGCTGCTCGAATCGGCCATTTGCCATCGGTACACATGGCGTGTCTTAACTCGACAGAAGTGGATTGGGATGCTGAGCACCCAGACCTCCGCTCCCATAAGGCCGGGTGATAACTTCAAGGATATGGCCATTTGGGTCGTCAAAATAGACGCCCCGCCCATCGTCCCACCGATTAATCTCTGCTGGAATCCTGTGAAACGGATCGGCCCAATAGGGCAATTGGCGTGCAGTGATTCGGCCCAAAATGTCGTCAAACTCAGCCTCACTGACAAGAAAGGCAAAATGACGGGAGGTGATGGGTTGGTCAGTCTGAAGCATATCGAGCGACGTCTCGCCGACTTGCAGCACGGTGAAGTGCCCGAGTCGACGGGGAGGCGGCAAGTTGAGAATGTCGGCGTAGAAGGCGGCGGTTGCGACCGCATCCGCTGCATGAACGATCGTGTGATTCAGAGTCACAGGCATTTGTGGACCATAGCCCAGCGCCGATTGCGATGGGAAGGCGATTAAGAGTCTCGGTGCTACGTCTGCATTGTTGCACTGAATCCGTCTGTCGGTACCTCATCGCTTGTCGGCCATTCGACTTTATGTGGGTCCAGCCCGCACCACGGGAGTAGCCATCAATCCCGCTTCATCAACCCGTTCGCGACAAAGTCATTCGCGATCCGCGCGATTTCCGAAATGTCGGCATCTTCGTCCCACAGGCCATAACGCATGCCCAGAAAGACGTTCATGCCGCCGATCGCCCAGGCGTGGATTTCGCCGACATCGGCGCGAATCTCGCCGCGCGCGGCGCCCGCTTCCAGCCGCTGCCGTACGCGCGCGACCGTCGTTTCATAATGGCGGCGATAGCTGGCGTAATCGACGAACTCGGCCTCATCGATGATCCGGTAGATTTCCTTATGCTCGCGCACAAAGCCGAGGAAGGATTCAAGCCCGATGCGCTCGGCGCTGATTTCGTCGGGCGCAGCCTGAACCAGCGGCGTGACATGGTCGCGCAATTGCTCGCTCATATAGCGGACGAGCGCCTGGAAGATTTCATCCTTTGAATCGAAATAGGTGTAGAAGCTCCCGAGTGCGGTCCCGGCGCGGCGGGTGATGCCGCTGATCGACGCTTCGTGAAAGCCGCGCTCGCCGAACTCCACCGCCGCCGCGTCGAGCAACTTCCGCAAGGTGCGGCGCCCGCGATCGGTGCGCGGCGTCTTGTCGCGCACTTCGCCTGCGGTATCCGGGTCCGCGTTGTCCGGTGCTGCGTCTTGCGGCTCATCCATGGCTGTTTTCCGTCTCCCCTCCGCCCGCCCTCGCTGCATCGTGGCTTTTTCGCACCACTGGCAAGCAAAAAACGACGAAGTCATATTCCAAGTTGAAACTTGGTTCATGTTTCATTATTGGGTGCGTCGCGGCTTGGCAAGCACCGAGCCCAAGAAAAACGAAAAGGGCGGCAAGCGGCCGCTCCTTACATGGGAGAGTCCTACATGCGTCCTTTCGCTCGTCCGCTGCGCCGCGCCATTCTCGCTTCGAGCGCGCTGTCCATGCTCGCCTTTGCCCCCGCCGCCTTTGCCCAAGACGAAGGCGCCAACGCCAGTGCGAGCGATGACGAGATCATCGTCACCGCGCGCCGCCGCGACGAACGCCTGATCGACGTGCCGATTGCAGTCACCGCCATCTCGGGCGCCGCGCTCGAAGCCGCGGGTGCGATCGACATCACCGATGTCCAGAACCAAGCGCCGAATGTGACGCTCGAAAATTCGCGCGGCACCAACTCGACCCTGACCGCTTTCATTCGCGGCGTTGGTCAGCAGGATCCCGTCCCGGGCTTCGAGGCCGGGGTCGGCATTTATCTCGACGATGTCTATCTTAACCGCCCGCAGGCAGCGGTCATCGACATCTACGACGTCGAGCGCATCGAAGTGCTGCGCGGACCGCAGGGTACGCTCTACGGCCGCAACACCATCGGCGGCGCGATCAAATATGTGACCAAGCGGCTGCCGTCCGATTTCTCGCTCAAGCTGCGCGGCAGCTACGGCAGCTATGACCAGGCCGACGGCGTGCTGACCGTCAGCGCGCCGATCGGCGAGATGCTTCGCGTCGGGGGTTCGGTCGCGCGTCTTTCGCGCGGCGGTTTCGGCGATAATATCAACATTCCAGGGGTCGAAAATTACAACAAGGACGTATGGGCCGGCCGCGGCACGATCGAATTCGGTTCGCCCGACGACCGCTTCCTGATCCGCTTGACGGGCGATTATACCCGCGACAAGTCGGACCCACGCAATGGTCACCGGCTCACCCCCAGCCTGCTCACCGGCGCGCCTGTCCTCGACGACGTTTATGATACCCGCGCGGGCCTCAATAGCCCGAAGCAGGACGTAGAGGCTTATGGTTTCGCGATGAACGTTCGCGCCGCGCTGTCGGACGAGCTGACGCTGCGCAGCATCTCGTCGTTCCGCAAAGACACCAGCCTGACGCCGATCGACTTTGACGCCTTGCCAACGGTCGATGTCGACGTCCCGGCGATCTACAAGAACGAGCAGATCAGTCAGGAATTCCAGTTGCTCTATGAAAGCGACAGGCTGAGCGGCCTTGTCGGCTTCTATTATCTCGACGCCAAGGCTGCGACCAAGTTCGACGTCATTCTCGCAACCACCGGCCCGCTGATCGGCGTTCCGCTCGCCAGCGGCTTTGGCCAACAGACGCGCGGTGACGTGCGCACCGAAACCTGGTCGGTATTCGGCGACTTCACCTTCGACTTCAACGACTGGCTCAGCCTGTCGGCGGGCGGCCGCTTCACGCGCGATACGCGCAACTCGGCGATCTTCAAGGCGAACCGCCTCGGTGGTGCCGACCCCGAATTTGGCGGCAACGGCGTCAATCTCGGCGCGCCGATCACCGATTTCCGGGGCAAGGCGACGTTTGAGAAATTCACGCCGCGGGTCTCGCTCTCGGTCAAGCCGAACGCGGATATGCTGGTCTACGCGTCCTACTCGAAAGGGTTCAAGGGCGGCGGTTTCGACCCGCGCGGCAGCGCCAACATCACCCCGAACACCGACGGTGTCGCCGGTCCGCCAACCTATCAGGAAATCTACGACTTCTTCCTGTTCGAACCCGAAACCGTCGATAGTTATGAAGTGGGGATCAAGGGTACCGCCTTTGACCGCGCGCTGACCTATGCGCTGACCGGCTTCTATGCCGATTATAAAGATGTCCAGATCCCCGGCTCGGTCGGTGTCGATGCCAATAATGACGGCATCTTCGAAGGCTTCGCCGGGGTTACCACCAACGCCGCCGCGGCCAGCTTCAAGGGCATCGAAGCCGAATTCCAGGCTCGCTTCGCGCGCGATTTCGCAGGGGCCGGCTCGCAGGTCACACTGGGCGGGACGCTGGGCTATATCGATGCCCAATATGATACGTTCAACACGATCATCGCGGGCGCGGCCGTAGACGTCGCCGATTTCCGGGCGATCCAGAATACGCCGAAATGGACCGCAGCGGGTACGCTGGGGGTCAGCGTCGCAGGCATGGGCGGCATGATCGGTGCCTCGACGACCTTGTCCTATCGCAGCAAAACGAACCAGTTCGAAATCCCCAGCCCGTTCCTCGACCAGAAAGGCTATGCGCTGCTCGACGCAAGCATCGTCTGGACATCGGAAGACGACCGCTTCAGCCTTGGTCTGCATGGTAAGAATCTGACCGACAAACAGTATATCACTTCGGGCTATCAGTTCGCGGTGGGCAACGCGATTACCGGCCAGCCGACGCTGACCCCCACCGGAAACATCACCCCCTCGCTGGGCCGCGAAGGCGTGGTCACCGCCTTCTACGGCAACCCGCGCCAGGTTTTCGTCACCGGCACGGTGAAGTTCTGAGGCAGGGAGAAGCCAAATAAGGGCAAAGGGGCGTCGGCAACGGCGCCCCTTTTTCTAGCCCGCGAGCCGCGGCGCCCCGCCAGCCGCGACCATTCGTTCGCCGTCGATCACAATCGGGCTGGCAAGCCCGTCAACAAACGCCCCTTCGGCCCGAAATCGCATCCCGCGTGCCGCAACCTGCGGGTCGGCGAACACCTCCGCGATATCGTTGATCGGCCCCGCGGGGACGCCCTCCGCCTCCAGCGCCAGCGCCAGCGGTTGCGCGTCCCAACCCGTGACCTTCGCCGCGAGCAGCGGAATCAGCGTGGTGCGATTGGCCAGCCGCGCCGCATTCGTGACAAAACGGGCATCATCGGCCCAGCTGGGCTCGCCCAGGATCATACATAATTTACGAAACTGCCCGTCGTTGCCGACCGCAATCACCAGCTGGCCGTCGGCGGTCGCAAACGCCTGATAGGGGACGACATTGGCATGGCCATTGCCCATCCGCCGCGGCGATACGCCGCTCGCGAGGTAATTGGCCGCCTGATTGGCGAGCACCCCGACCTGACAATCCAGCAGCGCCATGTCGATATGCGCCCCCCGACCTGTGGCGTCACGGCGCCGCAACGCCGCAAGGATCGCGACCGCCGAATATAGGCCGGTAAAAATATCGGCATAGGCGATCCCGGCCTTTTGCGGCGCGCCGTCGGGTTCACCGGTCAGCGACATCGCGCCGCCCATCGCCTGAATGATGAAATCATAGCCGGCGCGGTGCGCATAGGGACCGGTCTGGCCGAAACCGGTGATCGAACAGACGATCAGCCGCGGGAAATCGGCGATCAGCGTCGCGGGGTCGAGGCCATATTTCTTCAGCCCGCCAACCTTGTAATTCTCGATCACCACATCGGCATCAGCAATCAGCGCCCGGACCTCGGCCTGCCCCGCGATCGTCCCAATATCGATCGCTACCCCTGATTTGCCGCGATTGGTGCTGTGGTAATAGGCCGCACCCAGATTCTCGCCGCCTTCGCCCATGATAAAGGGCGGTCCCCAGCTGCGCGTATCGTCGCCGACCCCCGGCCGCTCGACCTTGATCACCTCAGCGCCCAGATCGGCAAGCAATTGCCCGCACCATGGCCCCGCGAGCACCCGCGCCAGTTCGACGACGCGGATGCCTGCGAGAGGCTTGGCGATGCTATCCACCAAAAGCGGAAATGCCGGTGATCGCGCGGCCCAGGATCAGCGCATGGACGTCGTGCGTGCCCTCATAGGTGTTCACCGTTTCCAGATTCACCGCGTGGCGGATGACATGATAATCGGCCGAAATGCCGTTGCCGCCGTGCATATCGCGCGCGACGCGGGCGATATCGAGCGCCTTGCCGCAATTGTTGCGCTTGAGCAGGCTGATCGCGTCGGGGATCAGCCGCCCCTCGTCGATCAACCGCCCGACGCGCAGCGCCGTCTGCAACCCGAGCGCGATTTCGGTGAGCATATTGGCGAGCTTGAGCTGGACGATCTGGTTCGCCGCGAGCGGGCGCCCGAACTGCTTGCGCTCGCCGGTATAATTGCGCGCTGCTTCATAGCAGAATTCCGCCGCACCCATCGCGCCCCACCCGATGCCGTAGCGCGCGCGGTTGAGACAGCCGAACGGACCTTTCAGCCCCGACACATGCGGCAGCAGCGCGTCTTCGCCGACCTCGACCGAATCCATCACGATCTCGCCAGTGACTGACGCGCGCAAGCTGACCTTGCCCTCGATCTTCGGCGCCGACAGGCCCTTCATGCCCTTTTCGAGAACGAAACCGCGGATCGCGCCGTCATGCGCCTCCGACTTCGCCCACACGACGAACACGTCGGCGATCGGCGAATTGGTGATCCACATCTTGGCGCCCTTGAGGCGATAGCCACCTTCGATCTTTTCGGCGCGCGTCCGCATCCCGCCGGGGTCGCTGCCGGCATCGGGCTCGGTCAGCCCGAAACAGCCGACGAGTTCGCCCGAGGTCAGCCCGGGCAGATATTTCCGCTTCTGCTCCTCGCTGCCATAGGCGTTGATCGGGTGGATCACGAGCGAGCTTTGCACCGAACAGGCCGAACGATAGCCCGAATCGATCCGCTCGACTTCGCGCGCGATGAGCCCGTAGCTGACATAGTTCAGCCCGGCGCCGCCATATTCGGGGTCGATCGTCGCGCCGAGCAGGCCGAGCGCGCCCATTTCGGACATGATCTCGCGGTCGAACCGCTCATCGAGAAACGCCGAGGTGACGCGCGGCAGCAGCGCGTCGGTCGCATAGGAACGCGCCGTGTCGCGCACCATCCGCTCCTCTTCGCTGAGCTCGGCATCGAGCTGAAGGGGATCGAGCGGGTCGAGCGCTTCGATGCGCTGCGGGTCGGCGAGGGCCATAAAAGGGCTTTCTCTGTAAGGCGAGCAGCCCTTTCGGGACACGCGCTAGGGGGTCGGGGCCGCTGTGCTGCGGGCGATTGCGGCAGCCGGGCTGTCGCGCGGCTCCAATATCGCGGCGGTCTCGATCAGGTCAAGCGCACGCCGCGCCTCATGATAGCGCCGTGCGTCGATCAGCCAGTCGTTCGCCATCGCGGCGCCGGGCATCGCCTCGACCTCGGCGATCGCCTTGTCGGCCTGCCCCGCGCCCAGATAGCGGCGCGCGCGTTCGAGCCGCTCCGAGGCGCGCGGCGACTGCGTTCCCGCGGCGCGCACCACGAACAGCTCGCTCAGCTCGCGGCGAAAGCCCGTCCACAGGCTGCCATTGTCGTCGCCGCCGCGCCCGACGAGTTGCGGCGCCAGCGTGTCGAGCTCGGCGCGCAACTGTTCGAGCGTCACCGGTTCGCGCGACGTTTCGATGATCGTTTTTACCGCATTGGGCTGATCGTCGCCAAAGCGCAGCCGCAGCTGGGCGTCGAGATAACCGAGCGACAGCCCGCGATCGAGCGCGCGGCGCACCGCAAAGGCGACGAGCAGCCCTTCGGCGCGCGACGCATTGCCCGATGCCGATTCGGCCTCCAGCGTGATCCGCGACAGCCGTTGTTCGAGTTCGGCGACGCGCGCCGCCAGCGCATTGGCGCCATCGACCGGGGCGACCACCAGCGGCAGCCCCGGCGCGGCTTTCGGCGCGGCGCCGGCGAGCAGCGCCGGGTCGGCAAGATCGCCCGCCCCTTGCGTGTCGATCACCTTGGCCGCTGGGGCAGTCCCATCGCCCGTGAGCCAGCGATTCACTGCCCAGCCGCCGCCAACAACGCCGACCAGCAGCAACAGCAAGGCAGCGATGGCGAGCAGCCGAAACGATGGTCCCCTCGCCGGGACCGCCTCGGCCGCAGGCGAGGGGGTGTCGATGCTGTCGATTGCCATATGTCTCTTTCGAACGACCCTATTTTCCGCCCTTGTGGCACAAAGCATGGGCCAGTGCCAACATTGACGCGTCGGTCGGCGCCGCGGCCGCGGCCAATTCGCCCCAGCCTTCGCCCGCCGCCGCCGCGGCCGCAGGGCTGATCGCAACCAGCGTCAGATGCGCGCGCTGTGGGCCGACAAGGTCGGCGATTCGCTGCGCCGCGCGCGCCGAATGGGCGAGCAGTACGGCGGGTGCAGAAACCTGCTGCGCCCACGCAGGGGGTGGCTCGACCGCATCGACCACATAACAGGCGACCGGCTCCAGCGCCGATCCGCGCGGATCGAATTCGGATCGCTCGCGCCCGCAAAGCCAAAGGATTCGGGCGGGTTTGCCTGACGTCATACCATCAAGAAGGCGTTGAGCGTCGGCATTGCCCGTACGAACGACGGTCAGTCCCGCCGCCTTTGCCGCATCGGCGGTCGCGGAACCCACCGCATAAGCCGGCAGCGGAGCGAGACGCGTCAGCTGCTGCCCGGCTAATCGCACGGCCTGCGCGCTGGTGAGCAGCATCGCGTCGAAATCTTGTGGTGTCGGCGCCGTCCATGGCAGCGCCCGAGCGGCAAACAGCGGCATCGCACGGGCATCAAAACCCAGTGCGGTCGCGCGCGCCATCGTGGCGCTATTGCCCGGTTCGGGGCGGGTGACGATCAGCGGCAGGGCGCCGCTCATGCAGCGAACAGCCGCCGCACCGTTTCGGGGGCGTCATCGAGCAACCGCCGCGCCAGCGCCGCCGCCGCATCGTCATGGTCGATCAGCGCATGTCCGATTGCATGCTCGGCGCCGTCTTCGGAGAAAATTTCGGCGTCGAGTTGCAACATGCCGTCATCACGCCAATGCGCATGCGCCGCGACCGGCGAGCGGCAGTCGCCGCCCAGCGCTGCCAGAAAGGCGCGCTCAGCCGCCACTGCGCGGTGCGTCTGCGCATGATCTATCGCCAGCAACAGCGCGAGCGTTTCGCCATCGGCGGCGCGGCACTCGATCCCGATCGCGCCCTGCGATGCGGCGGGCAGCAGCATCGCCACGTCTTGCACGGTGCCGACCGCGTGCATCCCCAGCCGGTCGAGTCCCGCCGCCGCGAGCAAGGTCGCATCGGCCTCGCCCGCCGCCAGCTTCGCCAGCCGCGTCGCGACATTGCCGCGCAGCAGCACCGGCTCCACATCGGGGCGGATTCGCCGGATCTGCGCAGCGCGGCGCGGGCTGCTCGTCCCCAGCCGGGCGCCGTGCGGCAGATCGGCGACGCTCGTTGCCGCAATGCCCTCGCGCACCACCAGCCGGTCGCGCGGGTCGGCGCGTTCGAGCATTGCGCCCAACGCAAAACGCGCATCGCGCAACGTCTCGACGTCCTTGAGCGAATGAACCGCGATATCGATCACCCCGGCGTCGAGGGCAGCATCCAGCTCGCGCGTCCACAGCTCCTTGCCGCCAACTTCGGAGAGCGCACGATCCTGGATACGATCGCCCGTCGCGGTCATCGGTACGATCTCAAGCGCCTCGGACGCGATGCCGTGCGTCGCCATCAGCGCTGCCACCGTCATATGCGCCTGCGCCATTGCCAGCGGCGAGGCGCGGGTGCCGATACGCAGCGGATGTTCGGGTGTAGGGTGCGGGATCGAAGCCATGCGCCGCTGCTAAGGCGTCCGGACAGGAAAAGGAAGACAAGGGATTCGCACAAAGATTTGTTCACGCGGAGGCGCAGAGGCGCAGAGAGTGCGATTGCCGCGAAGCGGCATTTTTTCATCCGGCGTTGCGCCCTAGTAAAGCCTTGATTGAAAAAGAGGTCATTCGACCCGGGCCTTCTTCTCCGCGTCTCCGCGTGAACAAAGTTCTTTTCTTCTTCTCTGCGCGCTCTGCCATCTCTGCGCGATTCATTCCTTCCAACCGCGCTTGCCCCCGCACGCCCCGCGCGGGTAAGGGACACGCAACATTATGACTCTCATCCTTGGCCTTGAATCGAGCTGCGACGAGACCGCAGCGGCGCTTGTCACCAGCGATAGGCGCATATTGGCGCACCGCGTCGCGGGGCAGGAGGCCGAGCACAGCCCCTTTGGCGGCGTCGTACCCGAAATCGCGGCGCGCGCGCATGTCGACCGACTGGCGCCGATCGTCGCCGGGGTGCTCGCCGATGCCGGCGTCTCGCTCGCCGATGTCGACGCGATTGCCGCAACTGCTGGTCCCGGTCTGATTGGCGGCGTCATGGTCGGGCTCGTCACCGGCAAAGCGCTCGCCCACGCTGCAAACAAGCCGCTGATCGCGGTCAACCATCTCGAGGGGCATGCGCTCAGCCCACGCCTTGTCGATCCCGACCTCGCCTTTCCCTATCTGTTGCTGCTCGTCTCGGGCGGCCATTGCCAGTTGCTGCTCGTCAAAGGCGTCGGCGACTATCGCCGCCTCGCCACAACGATCGACGATGCCGCGGGCGAAGCGTTTGACAAGACCGCAAAGCTGCTCGGACTCGGCTATCCCGGCGGCCCCGCGGTCGAGCGGATCGCGCAGGACGGCAATCCGCAAGTGGTGCCGTTGCCGCGACCGCTCGTCGGCAGCGCCGAACCGCATTTCTCCTTTGCGGGGCTCAAAAGCGCCGTGGCGCGCGCGGCCGCGAAGGGGGCGCACAGCGTCCCCGACCTTGCGGCCTCGTTCCAGCAAGCGGTCGTCGACTGTCTCGTCGATCGCAGCCGCATCGCGCTCGCCGCCTGCCCCGACGCGACCGCGTTCGTCGTCGCGGGCGGGGTCGCCGCCAATGGCGCGATCCGCACCGCGCTGACCGACCTCGCCGCGCGTTTCGACCGGCCCTTTGTCGCACCGCCGCTGTGGTTGTGCACCGACAATGGCGCGATGATCGCCTGGGCGGGTGCCGAGCGCTTCGCTGCGGGCCTATTCGACGATCTGTCGGTCGCCGCGCGCCCGCGCTGGCCGCTCGATCCTGACGCTGAAACCGTGCGCGGTGCGGGAGTGAAGGCATGACGTCATATCGGAACTTCGGCGTGATCGGCGGCGGCGCGTGGGGGACCGCGCTGGCGCAGATGCTCGCGGCCGATGGCGCGCCCGTCCGTCTGTGGGCGCGCGAAGCGGATGTCGTCGCCGCGATCAACGCCAAACATCGCAACCCGGTCTTTCTGCCCGGCGCCGCGCTGTCTGCATCGCTGACCGCAACCGGCGCGCTCGCCGACATGGCCGATTGCGACGCGCTGCTCGTCGTCGTGCCGGTACCGTTCCTGCGCGGCGTCCTTGTCGATCTGCCCGCGGGCGACGCACCTTTGATCTTCTGTAGCAAGGGGATGGAGGCGGGCAGCTTTGCCTTCCCGATCGACATGGCGCGCGACCTCGCACCGCAGCGGCCGCACGCGGTGCTGTCGGGACCGACCTTTGCGCATGAGGTCGCCGCGGGACTGCCGACCGCGATCACCCTCGCCGCCGCCGATCCCGACGTCGCAGCCGCGATTGCCGGCGCGATCGCCCGCCCGCATTTCCGCCCCTATGTGTCGACCGACGTCATTGGCGCCGAAATTGGCGGCGCCATCAAGAATATCCTCGCCATCGCCTGCGGTATCGTTGACGGCGCCGGGCTCGGCCTCAATGCGCGCGCCGCCCTGATCAGCCGCGGCTTTGCCGAAATGACGCGCTTCGGGCTGGCACGCGGCGCGCAGGCGGAAACGCTGGCGGGGCTCGCCGGGCTCGGCGATCTCGTTCTCACCTGCACCTCCGCCAATTCGCGCAACTTCGCGCTCGGCCAGGGGCTGGGGCGTGGCGACGATGCCGCCACGCTGATGGCCGATCGCCGCACCGTCGCCGAAGGGGCGTTCAGCGCCCCGGTCATCGCCGCCGCGGCGCGCGCCGACGGCATCGACATGCCTATCTGCGATACCGTCGCGCGGCTAGTCGCGGGGGAAACGCGTGTTGCCGATTCCATTCAGGCCCTGCTCAGCCGCCCGCTGCGATCCGAGGGTCGGTGAGCTTTAGCGGAGAATTGCCTGCCACCCGCCATCGCGCTAGACTGCGCGCCGGGGACCAGCAGCAGGGGCGGCGGGCTTGAGCCAGACGGACAGCGCAGCCGTGCCCGCATCGGCAACAGCCCCCTCGGGCGACGCCGACACTGCGGCGCTCGCCAAGGGCGGACGGACCAATTTTTTCGGCTTCATCCTGCGCCTCGTTGCGCGGCTGCCTTTTCTCTATGTCGCGGGGCGCTGGTACGGACCCGAAGCGGTCGGGCGCTTTGCCTTTGCCGTGCTCGTCATCGAACTGGTTGCGCAGCTCGCGACGCTCGGGCTCAAACGCGGCCTCGCCGAACAGCTCAGCGCGCCCGGCGCAGACCACCGCACCGTGGTGTGGGACGGGATGTTTGTTGCCCTCCTCGCCTCGGCGGCGGGGTCGGGGCTGCTGTTCGCCTTTCCTCAGCTCATGTATCCCGCGGGCAATGTCGGCGGTGCCGATCGCTGGATGGCACTGCTCGTTTTTGCGATTGCCGGAACCGACATCGCGCTGGCCGCCTGCGCTTACCGGTTTGACGTCGGCGCGACGGTGCGCGCCCGGGCCATTGTCGAACCATGGGTGATCAGCGCCGCGGCTGCGGGTTTCTGGTTCGTTTCGGTGCGCGACGGGCTGATGCTGTCCTATGCCGCCGCAATGGTCGGCGCTTTTCTGACCGCGCTGATCCCGATGCTGCGCCATTATGGCGGGCCGCGCGGCTGGCAGCCCCATCCCGCACACCTAATCGCGGTCGCGCGGCGCAACGCACCGCTTGCCGCCGCCGATGCGATCGAATGGGGGACGCGCCGCCTTGACCTGTTCATCCTCGGCCAGTTCACGTCGCCGACGATCTACGGCATCTATTATATGGCGCAGCAGGTCGCGTCGCTGCCGCAAAAGCTGAAAACCAGCTTCGAACCGATCCTCGGCCCGGTCATCACCCGCAACCTTGCCGAAAAGCGGCTTGCCGCCGTGGCGGCACAAGTCAGCCAAGTCGGTTTCTGGATCATCGCGGCGCAGGCCGGGGTCGCGCTCGCGCTGGGCATCCCCGGCGAGGCGGTGATGGGCCTTGTCGGCCCCGAATTCGTCAGCGGGACCGCGGCGCTTGCCTTCCTGCTCGCCGCCGAAGTCGTCGCCGCGACCGCGGTCGTCAGCGAAGCCGCGCTCGTTTATGTCGCGCGCCATCGTAACCTTTTGATCAGCATGGCGACGCTGGCACTGCAAGCGGTGCTCAGCGTCACGCTGATCCTGATCGCCCAGTCAATGGGCTGGCCGCCGATCACTTATGCCGCGGCGGTCGCGCTTGCGCTGATGCTTGCTTTGGGTTTCGCGTCGGTGGTGAAGGCGCGGCTACTCGCGCATGTGCTCGGCGCGCCCGTCAACAGTCTGCGCTGGGCGCTGGTGTGGGCGACCGCGGGCGCCGCGATTCTGGGCTGGGGCGCGACGCAACTGCCCGAATGGGCCGAGCTGCTGATCGGCGTGCCGGTCATCCTCGGCATCTACTCATGGCTGATCTGGACCCGCGGTTTCGGCCCCGCCGATCGCGCTCTGTTCAAGAAACATCCTGAGACGGCAGACGCCGCGCCCGCCGCCACTTAGCGTCGGACTGCGACTACTTCACCGCTTCCTGTGCGGCATCGCCGACATCCTGCGCGGCGTCGCCCACCTTTTGCGCCGCTTCGGTGATTGCGCCCGTTTCGGCCTTGTCGTTGGCGAGGAACTGGAACGCGAAAAAGCCTGCAACCGCCAGCACCACCAAAATGATCAGGCCCATGCCCAATCCACCGCCGCGGCGCGGTTCGCGATCAATGATCGTCGTCGTGTGCGTTGTCCCGTCGGGCGCGCGTGTTTCGTGAATTTCGTCGGCCATAACATCCTCCTGTACCATTCATCTGGCGCATAGGACGCGTTGGGTGGCCGAAAGTTCCTAGCCCAGCCGTTCGGCGACCTTGGCGCGAAGATCGGTCTGCGCCCGCGGGCCGACCTGCGCGATGATTTCGCGCGCGCACACCGCGCCCATCGTCAGGCAGTCGGCGATCGGGCGGCCTTCGGCCAGACCCGACAGGAAACCGGCGGCGAACAGGTCTCCGGCTCCGGTCGTGTCGACGACATCGTCGATCGGCTCAGCCGCGACTTCGCTGCGCTCCCCGTTCGTCACCGCGACCGCGCCATGTTCGCCGCGCGTCGCGACGAGCAGCGGCACATCGGCGGCCACCTTGGCGAGCGCGGTTTCGAAATCGTCCTCCTGCGCCAGCACGAGCAGTTCCGCCTCATTGGCGAACAGAATGTCGATCTCGCGCGCCGCGGTCATGCGCCGGAAATCCTCGCCATGCCCGGCGACGACGAACGTGTCGGACAGAGTGAAGGCAACGCGGCGACCAGCCGCCTTGGCCAGCCCGATCGCCTCGGCCATCGCCGCGCGTGAGGCGTCGGCGTTCCACAAATAGCCCTCAAGATACAGGATGTCGGCATCGGCGATCAGCGCTGCGTCGAGCGATTCACGCCCCAGATTCTGCGACGCACCCAGGAAGGTGTTCATCGTGCGCTGGCCGTCGGGGGTGACCAGGATCAGGCAGCGCGCGGTCGGCGCGCCACCAGACTGGGCGGGGGTGTCGAACGCGACGCCCAGAGCCGTCAGGTCATGCGTGAACACCTGCCCCAGCTGATCGTCGGCGACCTGACCGATAAAGCCGCAGCGCCGCCCCAGCGCCGCCATGCCCGCGAGCGTGTTCGCCGCGCTGCCGCCCGACATTTCGATCGCTGGTCCCATTGCGGCATACAGCCGCTCGGCCTCGTCGGCGTCGATCAGCCGCATTGACCCCTTGACCAGCTTTTCGGCATCGATCAGCGCGTCGTCGGCGCGGGCGAGAACGTCGACGATGGCATTGCCGATGGCGACGACGTCGAAACGGGCGGTGGCAGCCATAAAATATCCTGTGATGCGCGGGGAAAAGTTGCCGCGCTTTAGGGATGCGGGCCGTTCAAGGCAAGCGCGGCGCTTGACGCGCGCGCCGCCCCCTCGCATCCCGGCACACATGACCCGCGCCGTCCACGCCTTTCTGCTCGCGCTCCGCGATGTGCCGCAGCCGCGCGTGCTGCGCATCCTGCTGCAAAGCCTCGCGCTCACCCTCCTCCTCCTACTCTTCGCGGGCGCCGCGATCTATTTCGCCACCCGCTGGGCGCTCAATCACTGGCAGTGGCTCGGCGCGACCGAGCGCGACATGGCAGGGCTACTCGTCGTCCTGGCGATCATCGCGGGCAGCTGGCTGCTGTTCCGCGCCGTTGCGATCGTCGTCGTCGGACTGTTCGCCGATGCGATCGTCGCCGATGTCGAAGGACGCCATTATCCCGCCGCCGCGGCGCGTGCGGTCGATGTCGGCTGGCGGCAGAATATCCGCCTCGCGCTTGCGTCGGTGGTGCGGCTGATCGGCGGCAACCTGCTCGCGCTGCCAATCTACATCCTGCTGCTCGTCACCGGCATCGGCACGCCGATCTTTGCTTTGTTCGTCAACGGCCTGCTGCTTGGCCGCGATCTGGAGGCGATGGTGCTGGCGCGCCACCCCGACCGTCCGCGGCTCGATCGGCCCGCGCGCTGGTCGCTCGGGCTGCTGTCTGCCGCAAGCTTTGTGGTGCCCATCGCCAATCTATTGGCGCCGATCCTCAGCGCCGCTATGGCCGTGCACATGCTCCATCTGCGGAGCGGGGACCGGACCATATGAGCCAAAATCGCCGTCTGGCCGCGATCGCCAGCCTTGTCCTATTGCTCGGCGGCTGTGCCGGCAACGCGATTCCGCGCGCCACCCCGCCCCCGGGCGGCGCGCCTGTCGCCGCAATCCCGGCGCCGCGCCCCACGCAGAACAACAGCCTGATCGGCCGCTCGGCCAATTCGGCACTCGGCCTGTTCGGCAAGCCGCGGCTCGACGTCGCCGAAGGCGCCGCGCGAAAGCTGCAGTTTGCTGGCGCCGCCTGTATCCTCGACATCTATTATTATCCGCCCAAACAAGGCGCCGATCCGCTCGCGACCCATGTCGATGCGCGCACCCCCGACGGCCGCGATGCCAATGTGCCGAGCTGTATCGAAGCGCTGCGGCGGTGATAGTCATCCTCCCTATGGCGAAGCCATGGGGAGGGGGACCGCTCGCGAAGCGAGTGGTGGAGGGACCACAGCGGTAGCTCCAAAGCCCCTCCGTCAGCCCTGCGAACTGCCACCTCCCCATCGCTGCGCGACAGGGAGGATTATCGTTGGCGTCACGACGTCAATTCATTCAGCGCCCATCTGGCCGCTTCCGCCACCATGGGCGTGTCGTCCTCCGCCAGTCGCTCCAGCATCGGCCGAAACCGTGCATCACCGCTGTTTCCTGCCGCAATCGCGGCATTACGCACCATTCGTCCGCGCCCGATACGCTTGATCGGCGACCCTGCGAAGACCTGCCGGAACCCGGCGTCGTCGAGCGCGAGCAAGTCGCCCAGCGACGGCGCGACCAATTCGGCGCGCGGCAGGAAAGCGCGGTGCGCGTGCGCGGTTTCGGCAAACTTGTTCCACGGGCAGACCGCCAGACAATCGTCACAGCCATAAACACGGTTGCCGATCCCGCGCCGCAGGTCGAGCGGGATCGGCCCGTCATGCTCGATCGTCAGGTAGGAGATGCAGCGCCGCGCATCGACCTGATATGGCTTCGGAAACGCTTGCGTCGGACACGCGTCCTGACAGGCCATACAACTGCCGCAACGGTCACGGCCCGGATTGCTCGGGGCCAGCTCCAGTGTCGTATAGATCGCCCCCAAAAACAACCAGCTGCCATACTCGCGGCTGACCAGATTGCTGTGCTTGCCCTGCCAGCCGAGCCCCGCCGCCGCCGACAAGGGCTTTTCCATCACCGGCGCGGTATCGACGAATACCTTGACCTCGGCCCCCGGCGCCTCCGCAACCAGCCAGCGCGCGACCGCCTTCAGCGCCCGTTTGACGACGTCATGATAGTCACCGCCCTGCGCATAGACCGAAATCCGCCCGCGGTCGGGGTGCTCAGCAAGCGCCAGCGGGTCCTGCGCCGGGGCATAGCTCATCCCCAGCGCGATTACTGACCGCACCTCGGGCCACAGACCTTTGGGCGATCCTCGCTGTGCCGCGCGGCTTTCCATCCAGATCATATCGCCGTGGCGCCCTTCGGCGAGCCACTGGTTCAATCTTTCGGCAGTTTGCGGCGCCGCATCGGCATCGGCGATCCCGAACGCAACAAAATCATGCGCGCGCGCCACCGCCTCGAGGCGGTCTTCTAATGCAGGCAAGGCTTCGGCAACCATTGCCGCTCTATACGCGAGCTGCCTGTCCGTGCCATAGCTTGCGGATGATCAGATCAGGGACCGCAGTTTGAACGATTTCAGCGTCGAGGCGATCGGCCTCACCAAATATTTCGGCGATTTCAAGGCGGTCGATAACGTCAGCCTGACGGTGCCGACGGGCAGCATCTATGGCGTGCTCGGCCCCAACGGCGCGGGCAAGACCACCAGCCTGCGCATGACGCTGGGGATCATCGACCCTGATGAGGGCACCAGCCGCGTCTTTGGCGAACGCCCGCAGGCGGTGCGCCATCGCATCGGCTACCTCCCCGAGGAACGCGGGCTCTATCCCGGAATGAAGGCGCGCGAGGCGATCGCGTTCATGGGTGCACTACGCGGACTCGACTGGTCCGAAGGCCGTCGCCGCGCCGCGACCTTCATGACCGAACTTGGCCTCGAACGCGTGATCGACGAAAAGATCCGCAAGATGTCAAAGGGCATGGCGCAGATGATCCAGCTGATCGGTTCGATCGTCCACGCCCCCGATCTCATCGTCCTCGACGAGCCTTTTTCGGGCCTCGACCCGGTCAATCAGGAGCGGCTCGAAATGCTCGTCCGCCGCGAACGCGACCGCGGCGCGACGATCCTGTTTTCGACCCATGTCATGGCGCACGCCGAGCGCCTCTGCGACCGGCTCGCGATCATCGCGCGCTCGCAGCGCCGCTTCGAAGGCACGGTCGACGACGCGCGCGGGCTGCTGCCGATGCAGGTGCGTTACACCCCGCGCGCTGACGCCGATGCAACAGCAATCGCGGCGCTGCTCCCCGCCGGTGCTGAGCCGCGCGGCGACAGCTGGTTCTTCCCGATCGAGGATGCCGACGTCGAACCGCTGCTGGCGCGGATCACGGGCAGCGGTCTCGGCGTCGCCGGGCTGTCGATCACCCGCCCCGCGCTCCACGACGCCTTTGTCCATATCGTCCGCCAGGTCGATGCGAGTTTCGACGCCGATGCGAGAACCGACGCGGTCGAGGAGGCGCTGGCATGACCCCTTTCCTCAGAAACATGCTCGTCATCGCGCGCCGCGACTTTCTGGCGATCGTCGCGACGCCGACCTTCCTGTTGTTCCTGCTCGCGCCGCTGTTCATGGTCGGTATGGGACTCGCGGGCGGCATGGGCGCCTCGCAGCTCGCCGACAGCGCGCGCGGCGCCGGGCGCATCGTCGCGGTGGTCGGCGCCGGTGACGTCGAAGCGCTGCGCGCCGCCGATGCGCGGCTTCGCGCGAGCGTCGCGCGCCGCGTGCCAGTGCTTGAGGTCCGCATCGCCAGCCCCGCCACCGCCGACCCGGTCGCCATCGCGCGCGAAAAGGGCAGCGACACCTATGCCGTGCTCAGCGGCCCGCTCGCGACCCCGCGCATCGTCGAGCGCGAGGCGGACAGCAACGCCGGCCATTATCTTGCACTGCTCGCCGACGATGTGCTGCGATCGAAGGCCGCAGGGCCGCTACCCGCGGTCGCACCCAAATTCGAAGCCTTGTCGAGCGGTGGTACCAGCATCGCGCTTCAACAATCCCTGGGCTTCGGCGCGGTTTTCATCATCTTCTTGCTCACCCTCCTCCTCGCCGGGCAAACGGTCAGCTCGCTCGCCGAGGAAAAGGGCAACAAGGTCATCGAAATCCTCGCCGCTGCGGTCCCGCTCGAAAGCGTCTTCCTCGGCAAGCTGCTCGGTTTTCTAGGCGTCGCGGTGCTGTTCATCGCCTTCTGGCTGGTGATGGCGCTTGTCGGCGGCATGATCGCCGCACTGCAGATCGATCCGGCGGCGCTCGCGTCGGTGCAAAGCGCCAGCAAGGCCACGGCCGCCCTCGCCGCGGCGCCCGCGACCGGCTGGCCCTTTTTCCTCGGTATCGGTTTTGTCTATTTCATTCTGTCTTTCCTGCTCCTCGGCGCAGTGTTCCTGGGTGTCGGGGCGCAGGCCGCGACGGTGCGCGAAATCCAGATGCTCAGTCTGCCGATCACCATCTTCCAGGTCGGCATGTTCAGCCTGTCCACCGCCGCGGCGAGTGCCCCGGGCAGCACATTGTCAACGGTCGCGCAAATCTTCCCCTTCTCGTCCCCGCTCGCCATGGCGGCGCGCGCCGCGACCGACGACAGCAAGGCGGTCCACTTGCTCGCGCTCGGCTGGCAGGCGATCTGGGTCGCGCTCGTGATCTTCCTCTCGGTGCGCCTCTTCCGCGCCGGGGTGCTCAGCGGCGGCAGCAGTTGGAAATTCTGGCGGAAGAAGACGCGGGCCTGAGGTTGGCGACCAAGTGTGGACGCAAGCCGATCCTCCCCCAACGGGGGAGGGGGACCACCCGAAGGGTGGTGGAGGGGCACAGGAAGTTGACGCGGCGCTGAGCCGACAGGGCCTACCTTTTCCGGGAACCGGCTGGAGGCCTACTTCCTCACCGGCAAGGCAAACCGCTTGTGCCCCTCCACCAGCTTCGCTGGTCCCCCTCCCCGTTCCGGGGAGGATCGGCTACGTCCGCTACCAACCCCTCATTGACAAAGCTGTAAATAGTGGCATTCTGCAACTGATCAGGCCGCACGAGACGGCCCTTCAGAGGAGCTGCCCCATGGCCACCCAAATTCGCACCGCCCCCGAAATCGCCAACCCGCTTGACGTCAGCCGCGCTGAATTGTGGAGCGAAGACCGCTGGCAGGAACCGATGCGCCAGCTGCGCGCCGAATCGCCGATCTATCGCTGTGAGGATTCGAAATTCGGCCCCTATTGGTCGGTGACCACCTACAAGCCGATCCAGCATATCGAAGCGCTGCCCAAGATTTTCTCCTCGTCGTGGGAATATGGCGGTATCACCGTCGCCGGTGACGGCGTCGAACATCTCAAAGAGGGCGAGATCCCGCTGCCGATGTTCATCGCGATGGATCCGCCGCAGCACACCGCGCAGCGCCGCACCGTCGCTCCGGCGTTCGGGCCGTCCGAAATCGAACGCATGCGCGCCGACACTGTCGCGCGCACCGCAGCGCTGATCGACACGCTGCCGATTGGGGAGCCGTTCGACTGGGTAGAAAAACTGTCGATCGAACTCACCACCGACATGCTTGCCATCCTGTTCGATTTTCCGTGGGAAGAACGCCACCGGCTGACCGCCTGGTCCGACGCGCTCGGCGATATTGAATCGTTCGACACCACCGAACAGCGTCAGGCACGCACCGCCAAGGCGTTTGAAATGGGCGCCGCTTTCAAGGAATTGTGGGACCGCAAGGCGCTCAACCCCGGCGAGCACGACCTCATCTCGATCATGCTGCAATCCGATGCGATGAAGCATATGAGCGAGCATGAATTCATGGGCAATCTCATCTTGCTCATTGTCGGCGGCAACGACACGACGCGCAATTCGATGTCGGCCTATGCTTATGGCTTGCATTGCTTCCCCGAAGAACGCGCCAAGCTTGAGGCGAACCACGATCCCGAACTCGCGGTCAACGCGATGCACGAAATCATCCGCTGGCAGACCCCGCTCGCGCATATGCGCCGCACCGCGATGGAGGACACCGAACTGTTCGGCCACCAGATCAAGAAGCGCGACAAGATCGCGCTCTGGTACGCCTCGGCCAACCGCGACGAGAGCGTCTTTCCCGACGGCGACCGGATTATCGTCGACCGCGAAAATGCGCGCCGCCACCTTGCGTTCGGTTACGGCATCCACCGCTGCGTCGGCGCGCGCGTTGCCGAATTGCAGCTCACCACGCTGATTTCCGAAATGCAAAAGCGCCGCCTGCGCGTCAATGTGCTCGCCGAGCCCGAGCGTGTCCACGCCAGTTTCGTTCATGGCTATCGCCATATGCAGGTCGAACTGGAGAAATATTGAAGCGTGGTGAAACCTGGCGCGATAAAGCCACGTATCTGACAGCAAGGCCCGATCGACGGGTCAGGAGTTCGTAATGATCGACCGCCGTTATGTCCTCGCTGGCCTCGCCCTCGGCGGCGGCATCATCGCCGCCCCGATGCTGATGGCCAAATCGGCGCGTCCGCAGGCCGCCCCCGGCTGGCGACTGTCCGAAGCCGAATGGAAAAAGCGGCTGACCGCGCAGCAATTTTATGTGTTGCGCGAGGCCGGCACCGAACGGCCGTTCAGCCATCCGCTCGACAAGGAAAAGCGCGCCGGCACCTTCGTCTGCACGGGCTGCGCGCTGCCGCTCTATTCCAGCAAGACCAAATATGACAGCAAGACCGGCTGGCCCAGCTTCTGGGCGCCGCTCAAGGGCGGGATCGCGACATCGACCGACTATGACCTGGGCTATGCGCGTACCGAAGTGCATTGCAAACGCTGCGGCGGCCATCTTGGCCATGTCTTTAACGACGGCCCGAAGCCCACCGGCAAGCGTTATTGCATGAACGGTACCGCAATGACCTTCCGCCCCGCCTGAGGCCGAATCCATTGACGCCGAGACGTCACATGGTCGCGGGCTTCACCCGCCAAATCGACAGCCCGGCACGCGATGCGATCGGCACGGGTTCCAGCCAGATCGGCGCTTTCCCGGCGTAAAGCTGCGCGGCCAGCGCATCCTTCCGCGCACGCCGATATTGCGTAAAATCATTGGCCGTCCGGCAAAAGACGACTAGCGTCGCACCATTTTTGCGGATCAGCGCCTCGGCCCGGCTGGGGTCGCCTGCAAAGACCCGGATCGTGTCCGCCATCGCGTCCTTGTTGCGGTGATGCGGCGTCGCCACCAAGCGGTGCCGCGTCCAGAAGATCACCGGCGCGCCCAGGTCGATCGGGGTCAGGATCGTCGTCGGTGGCAAGCCATTGAGCGCCGCAACCGCGGCTGAATCCATACAGGTTCCTGCAAATGGCGCAGCCGCTGCATCATCGCCCGGATCGGGCCGCAAATCGGTGAACAGGACACCAAGCGCGGCGGAAACCGCGATACTTCCAAGCAGCGGCAGGGTCAGCGACGCCATGGCTGACGCCAACACGCGCGGAATCGTCGCTTGAATCGTCCGCGCCCAGTCCCAGGCGCGCAGGCCAAGCCAAGCGCCGCCTGGCAAGGCAAAGAGGTGGGCGGTCGATACGCTCCGCAGCACCAGCAACGAAATGACCGTTGCGCCCACCAGTGCCACAATCACCGTCGTCCACGCCTTACGGTCATCAGCCCCGGCACAGCCGCGCCACGCCAAGACCGATCCGATCAAACCGACAAGCGACGGCACCAGCACAAAAATGGAGTCATAACCGCGCGATGCCCACAACGGCTGCCCCTCAAGGACATTCTTATACCAGAAATCGACAACGACCGGATCGAGCGCCGCAAAAGGCCCCTTCGCACATTGCGGCTCGGTTCCCACCAGCGCCGCCGACGCGGCCAGTCCGGCGCCGCCCAGCAACGCCAGGCGGACCCACAAGGCCGCCGGGTTGGCGCGCACCACGGCAAAGGTCGCCGCCGACGCCACAACAAAGGCGGCCATATAAGGCGCCGACAGCGAATCACACCAGGTGCCAAGCAGCCCGAGCGGACCACGCGTGACAAATTGCAACAGGATCGCTCCCCCGGCAAGCGCGCCGAGATAGCCGCACAACCGATCGCGATCGGCATCGCGCGCATATAGCGCCCAGCGAAGCGCCGCCAGTCCAGCGAACAGCGCCACGATCGGCAATCCTTCGATCGACACCGCCAGCAACGCCGCCGCGAACAGCCCGCCCCACAATCCCGCCCGCCAGCTGGCGGGCCGCAGCGCCTGCCCCATGATCAGCATCGCCAGCAGGATCTGCCAGCCATGATGATCGACCCGCAGCGGGCGAAACTGCATCACGATAAAGCCCGACATGATCAGGAACAGCGGCACGATATAGGCGATCCGCCGATCCGACAGGCTGCGATAGCCCAGCGCACAGGCCAAGCTCAGCACGGCGCCCAGCAACGGTGGCCACAAGGTCATCACGATATGTTCGGCCATCGCTTGCCCGAACAGCGGCTTCAGGATCAGGATGCCCGCCGCCAGCGGCGCATCGACGATCCGCGACCAGTGCATCAGCACCCCGCCGCCCGCGGGATTGACGCGATATTGCGACAAATCCCACCAGCTTTGTCCGGCCAGCAGGTCGCGCACCTGGGCCATCCGCATCGCGTCATCGGTATCGCCCAGATCGAGCGCGACAATCGCCGGCCAGTTGGCGATGATCGCGATCAGGCTCATCGCGCCCCAGATCAGCAGCGCGATGCGTATGGGGGTCAGCCAGCGCGGCATCGTCCTGCCGTCCGCATCCGGCGCGGGCTGGTCGCCCAGTGCCCCACACGCCGCTGGTACGGCGACGTCGGTCACGCCGCGGCGGCCCGGAAAACGATATGGCGGCGCAGCAAATAGGTAGTCTGGAAACTGACCACGATCGCCGCGAGCTTGGCGAGGCGGGGATCGAGCCCCAACGCGCTGCCGGTGCCGACGATGGCCGTCGTGACGGCAAGCCCGACCAGCGCCGATCCGACAAACAACATCTTCTGGCGGTGCCGTTCACCCGTGCCGCGCGCCGCGGCGCCGTCGGCAAAGACGAGGCGGCTCGACACCAGCCAGTGAACCAATATCCCGGCGCAATAGCCGACCGCCGACGCCGCGACCGGCGCCAACCCCGAATCGAGCAGCAGCAGGAACAGCGCCGCATCGCTCCCCAGCGCGAGCACGCTGGCGAGCAAATAGTTCAGCCAGCGAATTTCGCCGCGGCGGATCGATCCGATCAATTTGGAAATGGGCAGCATGGCAAAAGCGCCTTTGGCCAACGCCTCAGGCAGCTTTCGGCACGCGCGCGGGAACGTCGCGCACCGATGCCAGCGCCGCCTGTTCGCCCTCGGTGCCGCTTTCGTGATATTCGGCATCCTCGTTGACGCCCCAGATGTCGTACACCCGCTCGCCCGCGACGATATTGCGCACCGTCAGCATCGCGGTCATCATTGCATGATCCTGGTTGTTGTAGCGGTGCATGCCGTTGCGCCCGACCATATGCAGCGTCGGATAGCGCGCCTCCAGCTCGCTGCGCATTGTCTCGACATGCGCGGCATAGTCGTCGTCATAGACCGGATAGGCCTTTTCCTGCCGCACCACCGCGCCGCCCACAACATCCTCGGGATCGCACAGCCCCAGGATCGCCATTTCCTTGGTGGCCAGCGCAATCAGCTCGTCGTCGCTCGATGCCCACAGCCCGTCGCCCTCGAAGCAGAAATACTCCAGGCCAACGCACGCGAGTTCGGGGTCGGGAACCATTTCGGGCGACCAGCTGCGGAAATTCTGCACCCGGCCGACCTGCACCTTGCTGTCGTGGATATAGATCCAATTGTCGGGGAACAGATCCTCCGACCGGATCTTGAGCGCGACGGTCAAAAAGTCACGATATTTCAGCTGCGGCGCGGCGTTGAGCGCGCAGGCGGGCAACGGATGGATCCGCGCCGCCAGCTCGCGCATCGGCGCCGAGCTGATGACATGCGCCGCGTCGATCACGACGTCGCCATCGGGACCGTTCGCGGTCAGCCGCCAGCGACAGCTTACCTGATCCTGCGTCAGCTGTTTGAAACTGTGCGCCATCAACACATGATTGCCGCCCGCGACGACCTTGTCGCGCGCCGCGTCCCACATCATGCCCGGGCCAAGCCGCGGATAGCGAAAGGTTTCGAGCAGAGTCTTGGTCGCCATGCCGTCATTCGGCCGTTTGTTGAGCCCCAGGCTGCGCCTCAGCCCGTCAATCACCGCCCCGCCTAGCGAAAGCCCCTTGATGCGCTGCGCCGCCCAGTCCGCCGACATTTCGTCGCACGGCATGCCCCACACCTTTTCGGTATAGGTCTTGAAAAAGATCGAATAGAGCTTCCGCCCGAACTGGTTGATCGTCCAGTCCTCGAAACTGCGCACATTCTTGTTCGGCAACAGCTTTGCCTTGGCATAGCTCACCATGCAGAGGGTCGAGCGGACGACGCCCAAGTTCCACAGCGCCTCAAAGGCGCGCAGCGGATAGGAATAGAATTTGCCTTCGTAATAGATGCGGCTCATCCGCGGGCGCTCGATGAAATCGTCGGGCAAAATCTCGTTCCACAGATCGACGACTTCGCGGCTTTTCGAAAAAAAGCGATGCCCGCCGATGTCGAAGCGGAAACCGTCATGCTCGACCGTCCTGCTGATCCCGCCGACATAGACCGGATCCTTCTCGATCACCGTCACCCGGTACCCCAATTGTGTCAGCTGATAGGCCGCGGTCAATCCGGCCGGCCCGGCGCCGATGACGGCAACATCGACACTGGTCGGGCGGTTTGTCGGCGAACCGGATAGATCGGACATTGATTGACTTCCCCACAGGCAAATTCATGCTCCCTTCCGCTGTGGCCAATCATGGATAAAAAGTAGTTAATTTGGCTGTCTGAATATGCCGCTGGCTAAACGGCGGCGATGGGCGTCACGGGCCGCGGTCGCCGGTCCGGCCCCACTGCGACGAAAATGAACACCGCCTGGGTGACCCTGCTATCCACATCGGCGTGGCGGTCGCGGGCCCACGCTTCGACCTCGACGTGCATCGACGTCCGCCCGACCTTGGCTAGACGGGCGAACACCGAAACCTCGTCGCCGACAAAGACCGGACGGTGGAAGGTCATGCCTTCCACCGAAATCGTCACCGCACGGCCGCGTGCGTGGCGCGACGCTACCGACGACGCCGCCAGATCCATCTGCGCCATCAGCCAGCCGCCGAAAATGTCGCCATAGACATTGGCATTGGCGGGCATCGCCGTGACGCGCACCGCCGGCTGGCCGTCGGGAATCCTGGGTTCAGTTTGCATCATACGCTTCCTTGATGCGGGCGCTGTTACGCATGGATTTGGCCGCCGCGACCATCGCCACCAACGCCGGGCGCACCTCGTCCCATTTGCGCGTTTTGAGCCCACAATCGGGGTTCACCCAGATTTGCTGCGGCGGCAAATGTTTGCCCGCCAGCGTCAGCAGGTCGGTCATCTCGCTTGTCGCGGGGATGCGCGGACTGTGGATATCATAGACGCCGGGGCCGACTTCGTTCGGATAAGCATAAGAGGCAAACGCATCGAGCAAGTCCATCTGCGAACGCGCAGTCTCGATCGAGATGACGTCGGCGTCCATCGCGCCGATCGCGCGGATGATGTCGTTGAACTCCGAATAGCACATATGCGTGTGAATCTGCGTCTCGTCGCGCACGCCCGACGATGCAATGCGAAAGCTTTCGACCGCCCAGTCCAGATATTGCTGCCATTCGGCGCGGCGCAGCGGCAGGCCTTCGCGCAGTGCCGCCTCATCGATCTGGATGATCGCGGCTCCGGCGGCCTCCAGATCCCGTACTTCGTCGCGGATCGCCAGCGCAATCTGGCGGCAGCTCGCCGCGCGCGGCTGGTCGTCGCGGACGAATGACCAGTTGAGGATGGTCACGGGGCCGGTGAGCATGCCCTTAACGGGCAAGTCGGTCTGATCCTGCGCGTAGCGCCACCACGCAACCGTCATCGGTGCGGGGCGCGCGACGTCGCCATAAAGGATCGGGGGGCGGACGCAGCGCGAGCCATAGCTTTGCACCCAACCGGCGCGGGTGAAGGCAAAGCCAGACAGCTGCTCGCCGAAATATTGTACCATGTCGTTGCGCTCGAACTCGCCGTGGACAAGGACGTCGAGGCCGATGTCCTCTTGCCACTTGACCGCGGCGCGCGTTTCAACGCGCAGATATTGATCATAAGCGGCGGCGTCGATCTCGCCCTTGATATAGGCGGCTCGCGCCTTGCGGACCTCGGGGGTTTGCGGGAACGAACCGATCGTCGTGGTCGGATAGGCGGGGAGGGCAAGCCGCGACTGCTGGGCGTCGCGACGCGCAGCGAAGGGCGAGGCGCGGTGCGTCGCGGCGTCATCGAGCGCGGCGAGGCGGGCGGCGACGGCGGGATCGTGGATCCTGGGCGAAGTCTGCCGTGCGACGGCAGCGATGCGCGATGCCGAGAAGGCGGCAAAACTGGCATCCTCGCCCTCGTTCAGCGCCTTGGCGAGCGCGGCAAGTTCTTCAATCTTTTGGATCGCGAAAGCCAGCCATTGGGCGATCTCGGGATCGAGCGCCGTTTCGAGCGCGAGATCGACGGGGAGGTGAAGCAGCGAGCAACTCGGTGCGAGGATCAGGTCGCGTTTTCCGGCGAGCTCCTTGAAGCGCCAGTAGAGATCGGGAAGGTTGGCGCGCCAGACATTGCGCCCGTCGATGATGCCGAGCGAGAGCAGCACGTGCGGCTGAAGCTTTGCCAGCGCGGGTTCGAGCTGACCGGGGGCACGGACAAGATCGAGGTGCAGGCCGTGGACCGGCAGGTCGGCAACCAGGTCAAGATTGTCGCCAAGGCCGCCGAAATATGTCGTGAGCATCAGCTTTGGTCCGCGCGTCGCAAGGCGGGCGTAGGCGCGCTCGAATGCGGTGCGTTGTTCGTCGGACAGGTCGAGCACGAGGCACGGCTCGTCAATCTGAACCCACTCGGCGCCCGCTTTTGCAAGGCGCGACAGGATTTCGGCGTAAACGTCGAGCAACTGCGGCAGCAACGCAAGCGGCTCGACCGCCTTGCCCTTGGCGAGCATCAGATAGCTGACCGGGCCAAGGAGGACGGGACGCGTCTGATAACCAAGCGCCTTTGCTTCCTCAAATTCGTCGAAAATCTTGGTCGAGGCGACCTTGAACGTCTGGCCCGCGGCGAGTTCGGGGACCATGAAATGATAATTGGTGTCGAACCATTTGGTCATTTCCTGCGCGGTGGTGTCGTGGTTGTGACCGCAAGCCGATGGCCCCTGCGCGCCGCGTGCCATCGCGAAATAGGTGTCGGCCCCGACGGTATCGCCGGACCAGTCGTAGCGCGCCGGAATCGCTCCAATCAGCGCGCTGGTGTCGAGAACATGGTCGTAGAGCGAAAAGTCGTTCGAGGGCAGGATATCGGCTCCGAGCGCCTTCTGCCGCGCCCAGCCCGCCACGCGGAGACCCGACGCTGCGGTCTGAAGCATGGCAAGAGACGACTTGCCGGACCAATAGCTTTCAAGCGCGAATTTGAGCTCACGGCGCAGACCGATGCGGGGAAAACCGAGAGTGGCGACGCTGACAGTCATGTTTGGCACCTTGCAAAAGGGCAAGGGCGACAGACAGACGCACGAACACGGTGCTCTGCGCCCGCGAAGCAAGGGTCGGGCGCAGCCATGCATGCGACCTGACCGGACACCCCGCCGGAGGACGTATCTGACGAGGCAGGTCTCCTGGCTCACGGATCAGCACGGCGGTCTGGCCTTCCCGGCTCCTTGCGAACCAGTGACACGTATCGACCGCCGCTCACCGCTTACAGTTGCGGGGGCAGCGCCGGTTTTTCACCGGCTTCCCGTCTTAGCTTTACGCCGCGCGGCGACGTAAAGAACCTCGACGATCGCCAACCTAGCGCGACCGGTAGCCATGTCAACAAGGATATAAAGATTTCTTTATGTCTTGTTCGCGTCAGATGACGCCGGGCAATATGGTCGAATCTACCAAGGCTGCTTCGCCATCGGGCGGTGCCCCCGGCGGCCCGCGTGCACCGTTGCCTTCGCCCGTCACCGCTTCCTCCTGCACCGCCACATCGCGCCGCAACGGCTTCAGCGCCAGCGTGCCCAGCCGCACCCGCGGCATTGCCTTGCCCGGAACCGCGGCGACTCCAAAACCGCCATCGAGCCGGAGCGCCGCCGCCGACGCCTTGCCCAGCCGCACCGTATAGCGCCCATAAGCCACGCTTTCGAACAGGAAATAGCCATCGAACTCGGTCAGCGTCGTCGCCCGCACCCGGCCTTCGGCATCGACCAGTTCGAGTGCCAGCCCCTCGACCGGGTTGCCGCCGTCGCGCCGCACCACACCCTCGATCTCCCCCGCCGCCGCCATCGGCAGCGACACGCGCGTCGCAACGCCGGGGCGCGGCGACACGACCACGCCGGGCAGCGCGGGCTGGACATAGGGATCGGGCAGGCTGCCGGCGTCGATGCCGATCAGCACCGGCCGGAACGGCTCCAGCCCGTCAATCGTCCCGCGGCCGTCCTTGTCGGTCGCGGCTTCAACATAGGCGTTGCCCGCGGTCAGCGGCACGCCCGCCAGCGCGGCTTCGCCCGGCTGGCGGATGCCGTCGCCATTGTCGTCCATCCACACATCGGCGATCACCTGGCCGCGGCTCGCCAGCTTTTCGCTCGACACCCGCCAGCCGCCGTTAGGTTTCGGCCCCAGGCTGAAGGCGAGCGAAAGCGACGCCGCGAGCGATCCATCGCTCGCCACTTCGCCGAAACCGCTCAGCTGTAACCGATTGAAACGGCGCGTATATCCGGCACCGACGCGCGCGCGTTCGAGCCCGCGGTCATAGCCAAGTTCGGCGCGCCATTCGGCCTCGCCCTTCCCCGCCCATTCGCCGACCAGCGCCACGCGCGTATCGCTGCTGTCGCCTGACAGCGCAAAGCGCGCCTCACCACGCAGGCGGACGCGCCCGATCCTGGCATTGGCGAGCAGGCTGGCGGTCAGATTGTCGGGCGGATCGGGACCGATCGGCGCCTTGGTGCGGCTCCAGTCGAGTTGCCCGGTAAAGGTCAGCGCGCGGAAACTCGCCGACGCGCGCGCACTGGCCTCGATGCTGTCGATGCCCGATCGCCGTTCGATGTGGCGCACATCGAAATGCAGCGGCAGCACGGTCTGCCCCAGCTTGACCGACTGATCGACCGAGATCGAATAGAGGCCATTGATATTGCTGATAAAACGATCGGACACAAAGCCGTTCCAGCCGCGCATTGCATCGGCGCGGATATAGGTTTCGCCGAACGCCGCGAGCCAGCTCGCGCGCACCGCGCCGCCGCCATCGTCGGCGTAGCTGCCGCCGACCTCCAACAGGGTCGGCCCGATAGACCGGCGCAGCGCCACCTCAGCATAGTTGCGCCGGACATCCTCGATCATCAGGCTGTGGGCATAGGCCGCGATTGATGTGCGCGTGTCGAGTCCGCGCTCTAGACCGAGCGTCCCGCGCCAGCCGCGCCGGAACGGCCCGCGCCGCCGCCCGCCGAACTCGATCAGGTCGGCATTTTCCTGCGCGAACCCCGCCCAATACCAGGTCTGCTGGGGCGGGATCGAGCCCATCCCCACCTGCACCTGCTTAATCTCGCGCCTTATTTGCCCCTGCGGCCCGTACAGCACGATTTCAAAGCGGTTCGATCCATATTGCAGCGGCACGTCGAGAAATTCATAGCGGCCATCGCCATTCGGGTTGGTAAACGCCAACAATTGGCCATTGCGATAAAGTTCGGCATCCCATCCGGCGGGCAGATCGCCGCGGAAGGTCGTTTTGTCGAAACTGTCGGGACGCTCGATCGGGCGGTTGGTGACCACCGCGCCGCGCCCGGGCGCCGACGACGCGACTGCGCCAGTCGACAGCAGGCTGACATCGCCCACCGCATAATGCGTCGCCTTCAGCGGCCCGAGCAGACGTCCTTCGGGATCGGTACGATACAGCCGCATCCGCAGGCTGTCGGGCACGCCCTCATTATCCGACGACAGCCGCGCATCGAAACTCTGCCCCAGCACCTCGCCCGCCGCAAAAATCTCGTACCGCCCCTGAACATAGGAACCACCGCGCCGGTCGGACACGAACCCCGCCGAGGCGACGACATCGACCGAGGGGGTCGCCCACGCCTGATACGGCCGCGAAGCCTGCGGCAGGCTCGCGAGGTCGAACTGCGCCGCCGGCCGGATCCCCGCCGCGCGGGCGCGCCGTTCGGCGGCGAGCTGGAACGGGAGCTTGTCTTTGGTGTCGATCCGCAGCACCGCGTTCGACAGGTCGGCAACGATCGGCACCCCCAGCCAGGCGTTCAAACTGTCCAGATCGACGCACCAGCCCGCGGGCGTATCGCGGATCATCGTGGCGGAGAGCCGGAAACTCTGGCTCCCCGCGCGCACTTCGCCCGCGTCGCGGTCGATCGTCAGGCTGCGACGTTCGTCGAACACCCAGCCGGTTGCGCGGCGCAACTTCTTGTCGATGCGCACCGCCAGGTCGAGCGCGAGCACGACATCGGCGAGGTCGACGCACACCCCCTGCGGCGTCTGGTACCCGCGCACTCCGTCGCCCAGCCGATATTGCCCCGACCGCATGTCGAACAGCCAGCTGTCGTCCTCGTTCGGCGCCCAGCCGTCCGTCGCCAGCGAAACTGGCGCTTTATCAACGGCCTGCGCGCCAGCGGGAACGAGCCCCACCAGCGCCAGTCCGGCGAGGACCGCCGGTTTCCATCGGGTCAGCGCCGCGCGGATCACGGCTTAGGCTTTCGCCCCGTCCTTAACCCGTCACTTCACCACCCGTTCGGCCTCGTCGATCGTCCCGCCGCCGATTTCGCGGTCCTCGCTATAGCGGATGCGCACCGGCCCTTTGAGCTTTGCGGCGAGTTCGGGCGGCACGCGGAGCGAAACCTCGCGCGCGCCGACCTCGGGATAGACCGCGATGCCGCGCGCCACGAGCAAGGGTTCGCTCACCCCCGGCCGCGTCACTTCGATATCGCCGTAGACCGAGCGATTGCCTGTCCGCGTCAGCCCGAAATTGAACGCCGGGCCATCGGGCGTGTCGCCGACCCACGCCTCGCCGATCACCGCTTCGGCGCCCAGATCGCCGACACGGACGATCACCGGGATGGTGATGCCGTAAATCGGGATCAGCGCGATCGACACGCCGGTCGCGGCCGGTTTCGCCGGGTCAGCCGCCACGGCGGGCGCTGCATCGGGCACGGCGCGGAACAGCATATGCGCGCGATATTCGCCCGGCGGCGTACCTTCGGGAATACGCACCCCGACGCGGATCACCTGCGGCTGGTTGGGCGGCAGGGTGACGCGGCGCGGGCTGAAGGCGATCATGTCGAGCGCCGTGCGCTCGGCGGGCGTGACATCGGCCTCGGCGATCTCGTCGAGCCCGCCCGCTGCGGTCATCCGCTTGATCTCCAGGCTGATGCGATAGGTCGCCGGTTCTGACCCGATATTGTTCAGCACCACCTCGGTGCCGCGCGATCCGTCGAGAACGACACGCGTCGGCGCGACGAGCAGGTCACCCGCCGCCTGAACCGGCACCGTCACAGCGCCGAGCAAAACGACAGAAAGCAGGCCGAAGCCTTTGAAAAAGCGCAACATGGATACGATCCCCACAATCGTTTGTCCGGAAAGGCCCACACCCTTCCGATGGTCGCATCCTGCCTGCGCCAACATGGTTGATATTTCGCTAACCATGCCCGCGGCTTGGACCCCGCGCATGGAAAAGGGGCCGCCAGACCTGCGCCCGGCGACCCCTGATTGGCTGACGGGCGCTTCCGCCCGCCATATCCCCCACCTTATTGGTAGTTGGCGGTCACGTTGAACGTGCCGGTATAGTCGCCCGCGGTCTGGTTGGCGCCGACGCTGAGCGTGCCGCCGACCTGGAAGCTGCCGCCGGTGGTGCCGAGCGTGATGTTCGCCGCCGAATAGGTCAGCGTCGATGCCATCGTGCCGCCCAGCGAACCGTTGAGCGTGACGCTCGAATCGCCGCCGACGAGAACGACCGCCCCGCTGGTGCCCTGGACGTCGAAGTTTGCCGCCGTCGTGGTGCCGGTGCAGGTCAGGCCTGCGCCGCAGGTGCGCGCACCAGCCGTCGTCACCGCCACCGTCGAAGCAGTCGCGCCGCTGATGATCGTGGCATATTGCAGGGCGCTGGTGTTGGTCAGCGTGATCTGACGCAGGATCTTGGCCGTGGCCGTACCCGTTGCCGAAGCCGCATGGGCCGCCGAAGCGTTCATGGCGAGGGCAGCAATCGCGGCGCCGACGATGGCGCGCTTCATTCCAAATTTGCGCATATGTTTGGTCCCTTGAATTCGAAAACTGATTGTCGAAACGCGAATGGATATCCCACCCCATTCGCCGACCTGTTTAGCGGGCGACAGGTTCAGCCTTTGCCAGCAAGCTTGGTTAACAGCGCAGTAGGAATTGGCCCGCCTTACCCATGGTAAGCGAGCGAAATCAGGATTTTAGCCTGATGTTGAGAGGGTCGTGGGGACCGCCCGTCTTTCTTTAACGGCCCGGACTGGCACAAATTAAGCGCGCGGCGGACAGCATCGCATAGAAGGCAGAAAACGGCGCCGGATCGATTCGCACGGCCCAATCGTCATGCGGGCGACGGCCCGGATGACGGGCAAGCTTCAAATCGCCTCGCCGCTCAATCGCTGGCAGATCATATCAAGCTGGTCGAGCGACGCGAACTTCAGCGTCAGATTGCCCTTGCCGCCGCCCGCATATTGAATCGCCACCCCGATGCCGAGCAATTCCGACAGATGGCGCTCGACCGCGACGATGTCGGGATCGCGTCCGACGCCGTCCATGCTCTTATATTCCAGCGGCGCCTTGCGCCCGCCGCCCTTGCCGTCGCGGACCAGCGCCTCGACCGTGCGCACCGACAGGCCTTCCTTGATCACCCGCCGCGCGATCGCTTCGGCATCGGCGGCGCCGATCAGCGCGCGCGCATGCCCCATCGCCAGCGATCCGTCGCCGACGAGCGCCTGCACCGCGTCGGGCAGGTCGAGCAGCCGCATCAGATTCGCGACATGGCTGCGCGATTTGCCGACCAGCTTGGCCAATGCTTCCTGATTATGCCCAAAATCGTCGATCAGGCGGCGATAGGCGCCCGCCTCTTCGATCGCATTCAGGTCTTGCCGCTGGATATTCTCGACCAGCGCGATTTCATAGGTCGCGGCATCGTCGAGTTCGCGGACCAGCGCCGGAATCTGGTGCAGCCCGGCGCGCTGCGCCGCGCGCCAGCGCCGTTCGCCCGCCACCAGCTGATAGCCGTCGCCATCGGGCGCGCGGCGGACGATGATCGGCTGCAACAGCCCGCGCAGCCCGATCGAATCGGCGAGTTCGGAAATTGCATTATCGTCGAAATGGCGCCGCGGCTGGCCGGGCAACGGACGAATCGCACCCAGCGGCACATGCTGCACCGCGTCGCCCGACACCGTCGGCGCCGCCTTTGCCGCACTTCCCGTCGTCGCGAGCACCGGCGCTTCGGCGGCTACGTCGCCGAACAGCGCGTTCAGCCCGCGCCCCAGCCCCGACGGCCGCTTGCGTGCCGACGATGCTCCAGTTTCGTCTTTTTTATCAGTCATTTATGCAGCCTTGCGGACATTGGGCAGGCGATCGATCAGTTCGCGCGCCAATGCGATGTAGGCCGCCGACCCGGCGCAGCGATGATCATAGATCAGCGCCGGCAGGCCATGGCTCGGCGCCTCGGACAAACGAACGTTGCGCGGGATCACCGTTTCGAACACCACCGGCCCCAGCACCTCGCGCACATCGTCCGACACCTGGTCGGTCAACCGGTTGCGGCGGTCGAACATCGTCAGTGCGACGCCCAGGATCGACAATTTCTGGTTGAACCGCTCGCGCACTCGCTCGACCGTCGTGAGCAGCTGGCTCAATCCTTCCAGCGCAAAAAACTCGCATTGCAGCGGCACGATCAGCGATTCGGCCGCGATCAGCGCGTTCAGCGTCAGCATTCCCAGCGACGGCGGGCAATCAATCAGGCAGATATCCCATTGCGCCGCGTCCGGACCTGACAGCGCCTGCTGCATCCGGTGCAGCCGATCCTGAAATTCGATCAGTTCGATCTCGGCGCCCGACAGGTCGACCGTAGCCGGGACGATGTCGAGCCGCGGCACCGCGGTCGGGATCGCGCATTCGCGCAGCGTCGCATCACCGCGCAGCAGCTCGTAGCTCGAATACTCGCGCTGGGCCTGCTTGATCCCCAGCCCGGTCGAAGCATTGCCCTGCGGATCGAGGTCGATGATCAGCGTCCGCCAGCCGGTCGCCGCAAGTGCGGTCGCCAGGTTGATCGCGGTCGTCGTCTTGCCAACCCCGCCCTTCTGGTTCGCCACGCAAATGCGGATCATGCTTTTCCTCGTTTCTTGTCCGTGATTTGACCGGTACCGACCAAGATCTGGCTGTCAGCGTCGGTTAGGCTTTGTTCCACGTGAAACAGATTCTGCCACGGCTGCGGCAACAACGCCAGTTCCTTAACCGCATTTCGCCCCTTTGGCAGCAGCCACCGCGTCGATTCGGTGGAAAAACGGGCGGATAAGTCGATAAGCTTGTCGAGCGGTGCAAAGGCGCGCGCGCTGATCGTCGCCGCAGGGCGCGTTTCGATACGTTCGAGCGGCGCTTCGACGACTTCGACATGCGCCAATGCTAGCTCACCAACCACCGCGCGCAGGAAATCGCACCGCCGCTTGCGCGATTCGACCAGCATGATCGGCCGCTCGCTCAGCAGCGCGACGACGAGCCCCGGCAACCCCGGCCCACTCCCCAGATCGAGCCACAGACCATTGCGATCGCGATCGAGCGCCAGCAACTGCGCGCTGTCGGCAATATGCCGCACCCACAAGATCGGAATCGTCGATGCGGCGATCAGATTCTGCTGCGCACTCTCGGCGAGAAGCATTTTCGCAAACTGCTCCAGCCGCATCCATTGATCTGCCGACGGAGCAAAGGTCGCCGCCATCCAATCGCGCGCAGCCTGTTCGCTGCCCAGTATCGCGTCGGCACTATCCATCTTTTTCTTTCCATTCGGCATTCCCGCGAAAGCAAGAATCCCGCCTACCTTCTTCGCGCCTTTGCGCCTTTGCGTGAGCCAAAAAATTCCTCACACAAAGACACTATGATGTCGCGTCAGGCACAACCCCACGTGCTTCACAGGCATGGTCACTCACCTCAATTTCCGTTCGTGTCGAGCGAAGTCGAGACACCGATCGGTATGGCGCTTCGCGCGAAACCCGCATCCTATTGCCCAGGCCAAAACCGCCCTCTTTGTGCCTTCGTGTGAGATTTCAAGATCCCGCCGTTGCGGCCTCAAGCCGCCCGCCGCCGACTATGCACCATGATCGCGGTCAGTGCCGCCGGCGTCACCCCATCGATGCGCGCCGCTTGCCCCAATGTCTCCGGCCGCGCCTTGCCCAGCCGCTCGACCATCTCGCGCGACAGCCCGCCGATCGCAGCATAATCCAGCGCCGGATCAAGGCTGATCGCCTCATTCGCCGCCAGCGACCGCAGTTCGGCATCCTGCCGGGCAATATAAGGCGCATAATGCGCATCCTCGACCAGCTCGGCCAAGATCGTCGGATCTATCGCACCCAGCTCGGGCGCCAGCTTCGCCAAAGTTGCCACCGTCACATCAGGAAAGCGTAGCAACTCGACCCGCGTCCGCGCGATGCCGTCGCCCGGAATGCTCATGCCGATTCCGCCATAATCCGCGCTGGTGACCGGCACCGCGAGCAAGGCCTCGGCTTCGGCGCGCGCCGCCTGCCGCGCCGCGAATCGCGTCGCCGTCGCCGGACGCACCAGCCCCAGCGCAATCCCCTTCGGCGTCAACCGGGTCGCCGCATTGTCGGCGCGCAGCCGCAGCCGATATTCGGCGCGCGCGGTCAGCATCCGGTACGGCTCGGTCACCCCCTGTAGCACCAGGTCGTCGACCATCACCCCGATATAGGATTCGGATCGATCAAGGATCAGCGGCGGGCGCCCCTGCACCGCCAGCGCCGCATTGGCCCCGGCGATCAACCCCTGGGCCGCCGCCTCTTCATACCCCGTCGTGCCGTTGATCTGCCCCGCGCAATAGAGCCCGGGCATCACACGCACCTGCAATGTCCGGTCGAGCGCGCGCGGGTCGATATGGTCATATTCGACCGCATAGCCCGGCACGACCATCTCGACCGCCTCCAACCCCTCCATCGTCCGCAGCATGCTCAGCTGGACGTCGGCGGGCAACGAGGTGGAAATTCCGTTTGGATAGACAAGGTGCGTGTCGAGCCCCTCGGGCTCCAGAAACACTTGATGCCCGTCGCGATCGGCAAAGCGGTGGATCTTGTCCTCGATCGACGGGCAATAACGCGGTCCTGCTGCGCCGATCGCGCCGGTGAAAAGCGGCGAACGATGCAGATTATCGGCGATGATGGCGTGCGAACGGGCGTTGGTGCGCGTGATCGCACAGAATATCTGCGGCACCGTCCGCGCACTGTTCCACGTGGAACAGGTCCAAGCACCGCCATCCGAAGGCTGTTCTTCCAGCCTCGACCAGTCGATCGTCCGTCCGTCCAGCCGCGGCGGCGTCCCGGTCTTGAGCCTTGCCATCGGCAGATCGGCCGCGCGCAGCTGCTCGGCGAGCCGATGCGCGCCGTCCTCACCAATGCGCCCGCCGACCATCCGCTCCTCGCCGCGAAACATCCGTCCGCCCAGGAAGGTGCCGGTCGCCAGCACGACGGCGGGCGCGGTCAGCGCCGTACCGTCTCCCAGCTCAAGCCCTTCAACCACCGCGCTATTATCGGATAGCCGCAGCGCCGCCGCTTCACCTGCAATCACCGTAATGCCATCCTCGGCGGCGAGCAGCTGCTGGATCGCATCGCGATAGCGCGTCCGATCGGCCTGGATCCGTGGCCCCTGCACCGCCGCGCCTTTTGACGCATTGAGCATCCGGTAATGGATCGCTGCGCTATCCGCCGCGCGCGCCATCCACCCGTCGAGCGCGTCGACTTCGCGCATCAGATGCCCCTTGCCGAGCCCCCCGATCGCCGGGTTGCACGACATCGTCCCGATCAGCGCCGGATCAAAACTGACCAGTGCCACCCGCGCGCCAAGCCGCGCCGCGGCCGCCGCGGCCTCGGTCCCGGCGTGGCCACCGCCGACGACGATGACATCATATATTGTGCTGCTGTGCATGATTGGGTCGGCGCATAGCCGAAAGCGGCTATGAAATCCACAGCGCGAAGCGCTGTCGTAATCTCACACAAAGACACAAAGATGGCGCGTCAGCCTGCTAGCGAACGCGCCATCTTTGTGTCTTTGTGTGAGAAATTGGGGTTGCACCGAATTGGCTCAAAATCGCTGTTCCACGTGGAACATCATTTCCCGATGCAGAAACGTCCGAACAAGGTGTCGAGCATATCTTCTACCCCCGCTCGCCCGGTGATCCGATCCAGCGCCCCGCTCGCGAGCCGCAGTCGCTCGGCAAGCAGGATCAGGTCGGACGCCTCGCGTGAGCCCGGTGCAATCAGCAGCCAATCGCGCGCCTCGCCGAGCGCGGCGCGCTGGCGCTGGCGCAACGCCGCTTCGCCCTCGCGTGGCAACAACGTCCGCGCCATCTCGACAATCATGCGATGCAGCGCCGCCATCCCCTCGCCCGTCGCCGCCGACAGCGTCAGATCGCACCGCGCCGCCTCGGCCTCGGCCGCCGCATCGCCGCGCCATCGGTCGGCCTGCGCCGCAATCAGGATCGCGCGCGGGTGGTTCGGGACATCCTTTGGCGCCCCCAACCAGAGCAGAATATCCGCCCCCTCGACCGCCGCCTTCGCGCGATCGATACCGATCATTTCGATCGCATCGGCACTTTCTCCGCGCAGCCCTGCCGTATCCGAAAAGCGCATCGCAATCCCGTCGAGCGCCAATGGCGTCTCGATCACATCGCGCGTCGTCCCCGCCACCGGTGATACGATCGCTAGCTCCCTTTGCACTAAAGCATTGATAAGTGTGGATTTTCCGGCATTCGGTGGCCCCGCGATCACCACCGACAACCCCTCCGAAATCACCTCCGCCGCGGGCCGCGCCAACCACTGCCCCAACTCGTCCGCCAAAGCCGTCATTCCAACGATCAACTTTAGAGTGACAACTTCGCCAACTTCCACATCATCCTCATCGGCAAAATTCAGCTCCGCCTCGGCCTCCGCCATCAGCGTCAGCAGCCGGTCCTGCCAAACCGCAACCGCCCGCGACACATGCCCGCTTGCCATACCGAGCGCCTGCACCCGCTGGCTCTCGGTCTCTGCCGCGAGCAGGTCGGCCAGTCCTTCCGCCTCCGCCAGGTCGACCCGCCCATTGAGGAACGCGCGCCGGGTAAATTCTCCCGCTTCGGCACGCCGTAATCCCGGCAGCTCACCCAGCGCCGCTTCGACCGCCGCCACCACTGCACGACCGCCGTGAAGGTGCAGCTCGGCGAGATCTTCGCCCGTCGCTGTCGCGGGACCGGGAAACCACAGGATCAGCGCGCGATCGAGGGGTTCTCCGTCGATGGTCGTGAGATCCACCAGCGTCGCCCGCCGCGCCGCAGGCAAATGCCCGGCCAGCGCCTGCAACGCCGCACCCGCCTGCGCCCCGCTGATCCGCACGACCGCAATCGCCGCCGGCGGCATCCCGCTCGACAGGGCAAAAATCGTGTCGTTGAGGCTTTCTTGATTCAGCTCTTGCGCCCTCGCGCCGGCTTGTCGTCGTCCGTCTCGGCCGATTTGCTCGCGCCGCCCATCAGCCCGCCGCCGAATTGGCCGAGCAGCGACTGGACCAACCCCAGCCCGCTCTCGCCCATCGGCACCCAGGTCTTCACCATCGCCTGCACCATGTCGGGGGTAATCCCCTTCGCCATCAAGTCCTTGACGCGGTCGAGATAGACATCGTGCAGCGGCTCCAGATCGGGCAGGCCGAACAGCTGCCGTGCTTCCTGCGGGGTGCAATCGATCTCGATATTGAACTTCATCGCCTGTCTCCGCCCCGATAAACCGGTAAGCCGCTTGAGCCACGCCCGCAGCCCCGCTAGCTTCGCGCTTTCAACGCCATTTAGCAAGAGTCAGGAACCCCCCACATGTCCGCGACGAACATCACGATCCCCGCGCTCGACTGGACGAATGCCATCCCCGCCTATGTCGCGCGCCCCGATGCCGATTCGTCGCGCGCGATCATCGTCATTCCCGAAATTTTCGGGGTGAATAGCGGGATTCGGGAAAAATGCGACGATTGGGCGGCGCAAGGCTATTTGGCGATTGCGCCCGACCTGTTCTGGCGCTTTGCGCCGGGCGTCGAACTTGATCCCGATGTCGAGGCAGAACTGAACGAAGCCTTCGGCTATTTCGGCCAATATGACGCCGACGACGGGGTCAAGGACATCGAGGCGGCGATCCGCTGGCTCCACGCGCAGGGCGCGACCAAGGTCGGCTGCGTCGGCTTCTGCCTTGGCGGACGGCTGGCCTATATGGCCGCGGCGCGCACCGACGTGAACGCATCGGTCGGCTATTATGGGGTGATGATCGACCAGATGCTGGGTGAAAGCCATGCCATCGCGCATCCGTTGATGCTGCATATCCCGACCGCCGACCATCTCGTCGGTCCCGAGGCGCAGGCGAAGATGCACGAGGGGCTGGATTCGCATCCCAAGGTCACCCTCCACGACTATGAAGGGCTCGACCACGGCTTTGCCGCCACCAGTGGCAATCGCCGCGACGAGGCGGGCGCGCAGCTCGCCGATGGCCGCACCAAGGCCTTTTTCGCCGAGCATCTGGCATGAACGCCGCCGATCTTGCCCATAGGGGTATCGCGGCCTGGCATGCCTATATGGAGGGCGGCGGCGATCCGCAGGCACTCCGCGACATGCTCGCCGAGGATGCCGTGTTTCACTCGCCCGTCGTCCATTCACCGCAGGCGGGCCGCGACAAGGTGTTCGCTTATCTTCATGCCGCCAGCCATGTCCTCGGCGGCGACGATTTCCGCTACGAGCGCGAGATTATTGACGGCGACCAGGCGATGCTGGAATTCGCCACCACCCTCGACGGCATCCACATCAACGGCGTCGATATCATCCGCTGGAATGACGACGGAAAGATTATGGATTTCAAGGTGATGGTCCGCCCGCTCAAGGCGATCAACAAAGTCTGGGAGAAAATGGGCGAGATGCTGGCCGCGCAGGGCTAGCGTTCGCGCTGCGCTAGATCAGCATCAACGCGGCCAACTCGCGGTAAAGGTGCGGCGGCAGATCGGCCACGCCGTCATGCTCGGTCATGCCTTTCGGCGCATCCTCATCGGCCAGATAGCGCCAGCCCTGATGCGCGCGCTTCGATAGCGGCGGCAATATCTCCACATCCTCCGAACATACGATGTCGACCCGGCCATCCTTGCGATCATCAAAGCGCAAAATCTGCTGCCGCGCGACGATGCGGTGCTTGATGATCCAGTGCAGATAGCCACCGATCAGCTCGTCCATCCGCTTCGGCCGCATCCGCGTCGCATAGCGCACCTCGCCATCGCGCACGCGCGTCGCCACCCGGCGCGCGAAGGTCTCGACATGCGCGCAACCGACCGCGACCTTGGTGAGATGGAGTGGGGGCATCGAGCTTAAATGGTGCGGCGACGGCGAAAACCAAGCCGATACGCCGCGATCGTCCCGACGCCAACGGGTAACTAAGCCGTCGGCGTCGGGATATCGAAGCGGTCTAGCCCAGCAATGTCCCCAGCCCGACCGTCGGGTCGACCCAGCCGTCGTAGATCATCTTGACCGCGACATAGACGATGACCGCAAGGCCGATGTAGGCGATCCAGCGATAACGCTCGATATATTTGGCAATGATGTTCGCGGCCAGACCCATAAGCGCGACGGCAACGATCAGGCCGACAATCATGATCCCGGGGTGGTCACGCGCTGCGCCTGCCACCGCGAGAACATTGTCGAGGCTCATGCTGACGTCGGCGATGGCGACCGCCCAGGCGGCACCGGCAAAGCTCTTGGCGGGCTTCAGCCCCGAATGTTCGTCGCCAGCAATTTCCGGCGAACCGGCCGAATGCGCACCATCGCGCAGCTCGCGCCACATCTTCCACGCCACCCAAGCGAGCAGCAGGCCGCCGATGAAGATCAGCCCGACGATCTGCAAGAGCTGGGTCACGACCAAGGCAAAGGCGATACGCAAGACAAGCGCCGCGAGGACGCCGATCAGGATCACCTTGCGACGCTGTTCGGGGGGCAGCCCTGCGGCCAGCGCGCCGACGACGATCGCATTGTCGCCCGCGAGCACAAGGTCGATCAGCAACACCTGCAAAAACGCCGCCATCGCGGCGGGTTCGGTGATGTTCGAAAAATCATTGACGATATGGCCCCATATTTCGCTGGGGCCGCCAAAACCTTGCGCAGCCGTGGTGGCAGCGGTCAACAAAAGGTCAATCACACAGGCTCTCCGAAATATTGCACGACAGGCATGGGGTCATAAAAAGGATGTAACAGCGTCCGCCACTCGTTGTATCGATCCGAGCGACGGAAACCATCACGATGGTCTTCCATGCGGTCCCAATGCACGATCAGCAAGTAAGTTTCCACCGCTTCGCACCCGCGCCGCACCTCCATCCCCAAAAATCCGGGCGAGGCGGCGATCAGCGGGCGCGCTTGAGCCAAAGCGCGTTCGAACGCGGCACCTTCGCCGGCACGAACCTGCAACAGTGCGTGCTCGACGATCATGCTGCGCGCATCCGACCTATTGGTTCATCGAATCGAAAAAATCCTCGTTGGTCTTCGAATCCTTGATCTTGTCGAGCAGGAATTCCATCGCATCGATGGTGCCCATCTGCATGAGAATGCGGCGCAGCACCCACATTTTGCTGAGCTTGTCCTTTTCCATGAGCAGTTCTTCCTTGCGCGTTCCCGACTTGCCGACGTCGAGGGCGGGGAAGATGCGCTTGTCGGCGACCTTGCGGTCGAGGACGATTTCGGAGTTACCGGTGCCCTTGAATTCTTCGAAGATCACTTCGTCCATGCGGCTGCCGGTATCGATCAGCGCGGTGGCAATGATCGACAGCGACCCGCCTTCCTCGATATTACGCGCAGCGCCGAAGAAGCGCTTCGGGCGCTGCAGCGCATTGGCATCGACACCGCCGGTCAGCACCTTGCCCGATGACGGCACCACGGTGTTGTAGGCGCGCCCCAAGCGCGTGATCGAATCGAGCAGGATAACAACATCCTTCTTGTGCTCGACCAGACGCTTGGCCTTTTCGATCACCATTTCGGCGACCTGGACGTGGCGCGTCGCGGGTTCGTCGAAGGTCGAGGACACGACCTCGCCCTTCACGCTGCGCTGCATGTCGGTGACTTCCTCGGGGCGCTCGTCGACGAGCAGGACGATCAGATACACCTCGGGGTGATTGTCGGTGATCGCCTTGGCGATATTTTGCAACAGCACCGTTTTACCGGTGCGCGGCGGCGCGACGATCAGCGCGCGCTGGCCCTTGCCCTGCGGGCTGATCAGGTCGATCACCCGCGCCGACTTGTCCTTGACCGTCGGATCGACGGTGTCGAGCGACAGCTTCTGGTTCGGATAAAGCGGGGTCAGGTTATCGAAATTGACCCGGTGACGGACGACATCGGGATCGTCGAAATTGACGCTGATCAGCTTGGTCAGCGCAAAATAGCGCTCGCCGTCGCGCGGCGCGCGGATCTCGCCTTCAACGGTATCGCCGGTGCGCAGGCCATGCTTGCGGACCTGGTTCGGCGACACATAGATGTCGTCGGGACCGGCGAGATAATTGGCTTCGGACGAACGCAGAAAGCCGAACGAGTCCGGCAGCACTTCGATCGTGCCCGAGCCGATGATCTCTTCATCCTCGGCGACTTCTTTGAGGATCGAGAACATCAGATCCTGTTTGCGCAGCGTCGAAGCGCCTTCGACCCCCAGTTCCTCGGCCATTTCGACCAGCTGGGCGGGCGATTTCGTTTTGAGTTCTTTAAGATGCATGGATGGATTCCAGGTGAATTTCAGGAAAAATGACAGTCGATTTTCATTGCACCGCTGGGGTGCCTATCCGGCCGTGGGACGACCGTTTGCGATAGCTTCGGCGCTTGGGAAGCGCCGCCCGACTGGCGGGATTGACACGGCCCCTATAACCGCCGCGGGGGCAAGTCAATCGGACCTGCGCCGGACCACCGGATATCAGGGCCGAACGACCGCCAGAATGACGATGACCGCGGCGGCGACACCGGGGACTTCGTTGAGCAGCCGCAGCTGCTTTTCGGTGAGCGGCCGCTGGCCCTGTTGCAGCTTCTTGAAATAGCCGATCATCCAGCCGTGGTAACCCGACAGCGCAAACACCAGCATGAATTTGGCAATGAACCAGGTCTCACCCCAATAATTGCCGTTGAAGGCGAGCAGCAGCCCGAGAAGCCAGACGATCGTCAGCGACGGATTCAGGATGATGCGCCGCAAACGGTCTTCGCGCTCGATCCACTTTTTGTCCTCGACCGATCCAACAGCACATTGGTGGTGATAGACAAAGAAGCGCGGCATCATGAACAGGCCGGCCATCAGGAAGATCACAAAAATGATGTGCGCCGCTTTGACCCAAAGCATCGTCGCCCCCAAAAATCCCGCCCAGTCTGCCATATTACCCGCCGCGAACCCGTCTGATCAGATGCTCGACATGGGCGATCGGCGTATCGGGGACGATGCCATGGCCGAGGTTGAAGATATGGGGTCGCGCCGGGAAGGCTGCAAGGATGCGGTCGATCGCGGCGTCCAATGCGGGCCCCCCCGCTACGAGCGCCAGCGGATCAAGATTGCCTTGCACCGGCAGATGTTGCGGCAGCACACGGTCGGCCCAGTCGGGATCAACCGTCTCGTCGAGCCCGATTGCATTGACCCCCGTTTCATCGGCATAGGCGCGCAGCTTGCCGCCTGCGCCCTTCGGAAAGCCGATCACCGGTGTGTCGGGGTGCATCGTCTTTAAACGGCGGACAATTTCCGCGTTGGGCGCGATCACCCAGCGTTCGAATTGCGCCGGGCTCAGGCTGCCGGCCCAGCTGTCGAACAACTGCACCGCCTCGACGCCATGTTCGATCTGCCCTGACAGATAGGTTACGGTAACATCAACGATCGCATCGATGATCGCCTGAAACGCCGCCGGATCCCCAAACGCCAACCGCCGCGCTGCGGCCTGATCCTTCGACCCCTGCCCGGCCACCATATAGGTGGCGACGGTCCAGGGACTGCCGGCAAAGCCCAGGAAGGTCGTCTCGGCGGGCAGCGAGGCGGCAACGCGCGCGACGGTCGCATAAATGGGGTCCAGCCGCTCCGGCGCCGCTTCGAGCGCAGCGAGCGCGCTGTCGACGAGCGGCGGGGCAAGCCGCGGCCCCTCGCCAGCTTCGAACCATAATTTCTGTCCCAGCGCGTGGGGGACGATCAAGATGTCGGAAAACAGAATGGATCCGTCGAAGCCGAAGCGCCGGATCGGCTGCAGGGTAACTTCCGCCGCCGCTTCTGGATCATAGCATAGCTCGAGGAAACCGCCCTTGGTCTCCCGCAGCGCGCGATATTCGGGGAGATAGCGTCCTGCCTGACGCATCAGCCACAGTGGCGGGCGTTCCTGCCGCACTCCGCGCAGCACGGCCAGCAAGCTCTTCGGTGACGCCTTCACACGGCCCCTCTTTCTCTCTTCAATATATAGATTGGATATTATTGTGGTGGTTTGTTGGTCGGCGGACAGTGCGGCTTTAGGCGGAGGCGCCGATTTTGCCAACAGCTTGACTCTCCTCGGGCCGTCGCTGCGCGCAGAGTCGCGGCCGGCTGTGCCCCTAATTCACAGCCTGTGGATAGATTCCGTCCCTTGTGGACAAGTGATCGAGGGGAATCGGCAGTGTCGGGGACAAATCTCCCGTCCCCATTTGCTCCCCGCGCTTGTCCAAAACTTATCCACAGGTGGCTTTTTGGCCGTGCAGACCTGATCTGGGATTGCCTTTTTCTGCAGCTTCCCGCCATGGTGCCGCGATGGGCCGGCTTCACCTTCATCTCATATCTGACTCCACCGGGGAGACACTCGAAAATATCGCCAAGGCGGCGATCGCACAGTTCGACGATGTCGAAGTGGTGCGCCATTTCTGGCCGATGGTACGCTCGGAATCGCATCTCGACCGGATCATGGCCGAAGTGCAGGCCAGTCCGGGGATGATCCTGTTCACGCTCGTCAACGGCGACCTACGCGTCAGTCTCGAACGCCGCGCCGGGGCGCTCAATCTGCCGCTTGTGCCCGCGCTCGACGCGGTGACCGATGCGCTGTCGCGGATGCTGGGTCAGGAGGCGAAGGCGCGGCCGGGACGCCAGCACCAGCTCGACGCCGCGTACTTCGCGCGGGTCGAGGCGATTCAGTTCACCGTTGCGCATGACGACGGCATCGGCTGGGAGAATTGGGAACAGGCCGACATCGTTCTGGCCGGGGTGTCGCGCACCTCGAAAACCCCGACCAGCATCTATCTGGCCAATCGCGGATTCAAGACCGCGAACATTCCGATCGTTCCTGAATCGCCGCCGCCCGATGCCTTGTTCCGGCTGAAGCGCCCGATGGTCGTCGGGCTGACCACCGGGCTCGACCGCCTGGTGCAGGTGCGGCGCAACCGGCTGCTCTCGCTCAACCAGGCGCCGGAGACGAGCTATGTCGATGACGAGCGGGTCAAGGCCGAGCTGGCCTATGCGCGGCGGATGTTCGCCGATAACGGCTGGCCGGTGATCGATGTGACGCGGCGTTCGATCGAGGAAACCGCCGCGGCGGTGATCAAGCTGGTCGAGGATCGGGCGAGCGCATGACCTTGCTGCTCGCTTCGCAAAGCAGCGGCCGCGCCGCGATGCTGCGGGCCGCCGGACTCAAATTCGAGACGACCGCCGCGCATGTCGACGAGGAGGCGCTGACCGCATCGCTGCTCGCAACCGGCCAGACCCCGCGCAATATCGCCGACGCACTCGCCGAAGCCAAAGCCGTCAAAATCTCGTCGCGGCTTCCCGGTGTGACCGTCATCGGCGCCGACTCGACGCTCGCGCTTGATGACGGGTCAATGCTGTCGAAACCCGAGACACCCGACGCCGCCGCCGATCACCTCCGCCGCATGGCGGGCGCGCGTCATCGCCTGTTCAGCGCTGCAGTGGCCGCGCGCGACGGTGAGCCGGTGTGGCGCGCGATCGGCGAGGCGAAGCTGTGGATGCGTCCCTTGTCCGACGCCTTCATCGCCGCCTATGTCGCGCAGCATTGGGACAGCATTCGCTGGACAGTCGGCTGTTACGAGATCGAGGGAGCGGGCGTGCAATTGTTCGAAAAGGTTGAGGGCGATCCCTGGACGATCATCGGGATGCCGATGCTGCCATTGCTCGCGTGGCTGCGCACGACCGGATTGGCGGCATCATGAGCGGCACCCCTTATGCCGAAGTAATCGGCGATCCGATCGCGCAGTCGAAATCGCCGCTGATCCACAAATTTTGGCTCGAAGCGCTCGGCATCGCGGGGGATTATCGGCGCGCCCATATCAAGCCTCAGGATCTCGCCGCCTACCTCACCGAGCGCCGTGACGATCCCCACTGGCGCGGCTGCAACGTCACCATCCCGCACAAGGTCGCGGTGATGGACCTGGTCGACGACCCTGGCAATATTCGCTGTACGATCGGGGCCATGAATACGATCGTGCGTCAGCCCGACGGGTCGGTGATCGGCACCAACACCGACGCGGCGGGCTTTTATGCGCCGCTTGCCGAGCTCGATCTGGACGGCGCGCCGGTCGCGGTTGTCGGCGCGGGCGGCGCGGCGCGGGCGGTGTTGTTCGCGCTGGCACGCGCGAACGTCGGCCATGTCACCATCCTCAATCGCAGCCCATTGAAAGCGATGGGCCTGCTCGCGACCTTCGGACTGAAGGGCGATGTCGTCCAGCTAGACGCCGCGCTCCCGCCGGTCGCGCTGCTCGTCAATTCGAGCAGCCTTGGCATGACCGGGCAGCCGCCGCTCGATCTTGACCTGTCGCCGCTTCCCGAAGACGCGATTGTCTATGACCTCGTCTATGCGCCGCTCCAGACCGGCTTGCTCAAGGCTGCCGCCGCGCGCGGGCTCGACACCATTGACGGGCTCGACATGCTGATCGGCCAGGCCGCGCTCGCCTTCGAGCTGTTTTTCGGCGCGCCGCCGCCCGAGGGTCGCGACGACGAACTGCGCGCGCTGCTCATTGCATGACCCACCACCCCCGCCCCGGTTCGCGGTTGCGGCGGCCTTTCATCCTCGGCCTCACCGGCTCGATTGGCATGGGCAAATCGACTGCAGCGGCGATGTTCGAACGCGAAGGCGTGCCGGTATTCGATGCCGATGCCGAAGTCCACCGGTTGCAAGGCCCGGGCGGCGCGCTGGTCGCGGCGATCGAAGCGCGTTTCCCGGGCACGACCGGGCCCGGCGGCGTCGATCGCCAGAAGCTTGGCGGGCTGGTGCTCGGCAACCGCCACGAACTCGCCGCGCTCGAAGCGATCGTCCATCCCGCGGTGTTTCGGGCACAAAAAAAATTCCTCGCCCGCCACCGCGCCCGGGATGTCGTGGTGCTCGACATCCCGCTGCTCTTCGAAAAGGGCGGCTGGCGGCGCGTGGGGGCGATTGCGGTGGTGTCGGCGCCGACGTGGATGCAGACCAAGCGGGTCATGCGCCGCCCGGGTATGACTTATGCGCGGTTGAAAGCGATCCGGCGGCTTCAGGTCCCCGATCGCATGAAGCGCGCGCGCGCCGATTTCGTCATCGACACGGGCGGACCCAAAAGCGAGACGCATCGCCAGATTCGCGCCATCGCCTCTTGTTTCCGCGCTCGATAGGGTCCAGATTAATCGTTCAATGCGAGAGATCATCTTCGATACGGAAACCACGGGATTCGATCCCAAGACCGGGGACAGGCTGGTCGAAATCGGGTGCATCGAACTGGTGGATCGCCGTGAGACCGGCCAGACCTTTCACGCTTATTTCAATCCCGAGCGCGATATGCCCGCCGCTGCCGAAGCGGTCCACGGCCTGTCGATCCAGTTTCTGTCGGACAAGCCTTTGTTTGCTGAGCGCATCGACGACCTGATGGAATTTCTCGGCGACGCGCCGCTGATCGCGCACAATGCCGCTTTCGACTTTGGTTTCGTCAACGCAGAACTGGAGCGCGCAGGACGCGCCGCGCTCGACATGAGCCGGATGTGCTGCACGGTGCAGATGGCCCGCAAGCTCCATCCGGGCGCCAAACACAGCCTCGACGCGCTGTGCACCCGCTACGGCATCGACCGCAGCCACCGCGTCAAGCATGGGGCTCTGCTCGACGCCGAATTGCTGGCGCATCTCTATATCGAAATGACCGGTGGACGACAGATCGGTTTGGGGCTGGCATCGTCGGCACCCGGTACCGAAGCCTTGGCGCCGACCATCCCGCAAGCGGCGCGCGGCCATGACCGTCCGTTTCGAGAACCCCGACCCCATATGGCATCGGCCGCCGATCTGGCGCGCCATGCCGAATTTGTCGCAGGGCTGAACCAGCCGCTGTGGCTCGATACGGTGTGATGACGCTCCCTTGATGTCATCGCATCGGACATAGCAGGAGAAGAAAAATGGAAATCCGCGTCTCTGGCCACCAGATCGAAACCGGCGAAGCGCTGCAAGCGCATGTGTCGGACCGGATGAACGCGATTGCCGACAAATATTTCTCCCGGGCGATCGGCGCGCACGCCACCTTTGGCAAAGGCCCGCACGACAGTTTCCAGTGCGACATCGTTGCGCATGTGATGCAGGGGCTGGTGCTCAAGGGACATGGCCAGGCACAGGACGCGCATGTCGCGTTCGAGGGCGCCGCCGAGCGCATCGAAAAGCAGCTGCGACGTTACATGCGACGCCTGAAGGATCACAACAATGGCGTGGCAGTGCCATCGCCGACGGTCGACGAGATCGAGGAAAACGCGGGCTACACTGTGTTTGACCCCGGCGATGACGAAGACGCCGGCGACGCGCCCGCGATCATCGCCGAAACGCGCGTCGATATTCCCAGCAGCAGCGTGTCGGACGCGGTGATGATGCTCGACCTGCGCAACACCAACGCGCTGCTGTTCGTCAACAGCAAGACCGGCGCGCACAACATGGTGTATCGCCGCGACGACGGGACGATCGGCTGGGTCGAACCACGATAAGGCTGGATTTTCTCCGCCAACCGGCATAAGGGCCGCGCCCAACAACGTCCTATGCCGGTATGGCGGGGCGCCGGTACGACCGATCCGCAACCGATTGCCCAGGAACGGCCGGCACGCTTTGCCCGGCGGCTACACAGATTTGATCAGACCCATGAATCTTTCTTCCCTTCTTTATCCCGCGACCGTGCGCGCGCATGTGCAACTCGATTCGAAAAAGGCACTGTTTCCCTTTGTCGGCGATCTTGCCAGCCGTTCGCTAGGCCTCGATGCGGGCGAAGTCAGCGAAGCCTTGCTCGAACGCGAGCGGCTCGGTTCGACAGGCTTCGGGCGCGGGATTGCACTGCCGCATACCAAAATGGCCGACCTCACCGGGGTGCGCGGGCTGTTCCTGCAATTGTCGCGCCCGATCGACTTCAACGCGGTCGATGGCTTGCCGGTCGACCTGCTGTTCGTGCTGCTGTCGCCGCTCGATGCCGGGGCCGATCATTTAAAAGCGCTCGCGGGCGTGTCGCGGATGCTGCGCAATGAAGCGATCGCCGAGCGGCTGCGCGGCGCGAAGAACGACGAAGCGCTCTACGCGCTGCTCGCCGACACTGAAACGCGTGACGCGGCGTAGCGCCGCGGCGCGAACTTTCGCATGACGCGGCTGACCAGCCGCTTTCTCGTCGACCTGCTGCTCCGCCGCACCGAATCGGCGGGTGGCTTTGCGACGGTGCTCGCCAAAGGCGACGAGCATTCGGGCGTCATTCTGGTCCAATGCACCGAACGCGGCCAGCCTGGGCCGCTACTCGAACGGCGTTTTTCGGCGAGCGGCCACTATATCTGGGAGCCTGTCGGCCCCGATGACCCCAATGATGGTGAATCGCGCGCCAACTACCAGAACCGGCGGCAAAAGGCCGATCCCGATCTGTGGATCGTCGAACTGGACATCGCAGATGCGCCACGGCTCGTCGCGGAATGGGCCGCGTTAACTTGACTCTGTTGCGGTGCAACATAGGTGGCGCGCATTCGATAACGCGTAGGTCGTTCCGTGGGTTGCATCGTCTTGGCGATGCCCCGGCAAAACGGGTTGGACACGCAGTCGGACGATGACCGCAGGCAGTATTGGACCATAGTCCCCCGCCTGTTTTGAGAGGTTCGGTTCATCGGCCGCACTTTTGACGGACACTATGAGTCGTATTTTGAACGTAGCCAGCGTGGCTGCCGTCGGCATGACTGCCGCCACCATGCTGCTTTTGGCGGAACCGGGCTTTGCAAGCGATCTTGCCGCCGACGCCAATCTTCCCGCCCTGATCGCACCTGGCGTCGAGACGCCGGTTGTTGCTGAACAGGCGGATATGTCGATCAAGGCCGATGCGCCGATCGGCGGCATCAACGAAAATACCGGCGAAGCACCGGCCCCGGAATCGAAACCGGCCCCGGTCACCGCCGAATCGCTCGCCGCGCTGGTCGCCGCGACGCCCCGCCCCGCCGACTTGGATCCCGAGCTGCGCTGCTTGGCCGGCGCCGTGTATTTCGAATCGCGCGGCGAATCGCTCGTTGGCCAGCTTGCGGTCGCGCATGTCGTGATCAACCGCGCCCAGTCGGGCCGTTTCCCCAAAAGCCTGTGCGGCGTCGTCCATCAGCGCAGCCAGTTCAGCTTTGTGCGCGGCGGCAAGATGCCGGCGATCCGCGAAGGTGCGCAGTGGAACAATGCGATCGCGATCGCGCAGATCGCCCGCGACGACAGCTGGAAAAATCATGCCCCGGGCGCGCTGTTCTTTCACGCCCGCTATGTATCGCCGGGCTGGCGCAAGACGCGCATTGCGCAGATCGACAACCACATCTTCTATCGCTGAGGCGCAAGACGCCGCGACGCGGCATCATCCCATTCATTGCCAAGCCATATTTGGTGGCGCATGATGCCCGGATGACGCGTCAAATCTCTGTCGCCCTGCTCTGTGCAGCGGCGCTTTCGTTCGGCGGCTGTGCCACTGCAGTGCCGCCGGTCGAGGTCACTCGCTTTCACAATGCCATGCCCAGCTGGGCGCCGGGGACGCGCTACGCCATCGCCACCGCGCCGCTCGATGGGCCGGGCGCAGGCATGCCGTCGCTCGAATGGAACAGCTATCGCGCCGCTGTCGACGAGCAGTTGCAGCGCCAGGGGCTGGTCGCCGCCGGGACCAACGAACGCGCCCCATTGCTGGTCCGAATCGCCTTTGAACGCAGCGAACAACCGCTAGAGGGGCGCCGCTCGCCCGTATCGGTCGGGGTTGGCGGTTCGACCGGCAGCTATGGTTCAGGGGTTGGACTCGGTATCGGCATCAACCTTGGCGGCGGTCCCAAGCGGATGGCCGATATGCAGCTGTCGGTGCGCATCGACGATGCGGCAACCGGGCAGGCATTGTGGGAAGGCCGCGCGCTTGCGGCAATCCCGGTAAAGGCGCCCGCGGCGCAACCGTCGCTTGCCGCAGCAAAATTGGCTGAAGCCTTATTCAAGGACTTCCCCGGCGAATCGGGACGCACTATCAGCGTCAAATGACCATCACCATCAACGCCGCTTTCGACAGCGGCAACATCGTCGTGGACGCCATCGACGGCACGTCCGCCCGCCTGTCGATCCGCAAGGACCGCGACTCCGATTTCTTCCAGTGGTTTCATTTCCGCGTGTCATGCGCGGTCGGCGATGCTCTCGAACTGGCGATCACCGGGCTCGATGCTTCGGCCTATCCCGACGGCTGGCCGCGCTATGCAGCCCGCGCAAGCTATGACCGCGATTGTTGGTTCCGCCTCGACACCAGCTATGATGCGGGCACGCTGACCATCCGCCACACCGCCGAAAGCCCAGTGTTGTATATTGCCTATTTCGCGCCCTTCTCGATGGAGCGCCATCACGACCTCGTCGCCTCGATCGCCGAGTGCGAAGGCGTCACCTATCGCTGCCTCGGCACCAGCCTCGAAGGGCAGCCGATCGACTGCCTCGAAATGGGCAACGGCGACACCCAGGTCTGGCTCTATGCCCGCCAGCATCCCGGCGAGAGCATGGCCGAATGGTGGATCGAAGGCGCGCTCGAAAAGCTCACCGACCCCGCCGATCCGCACGCGCGTTCGCTGCTCAAAAAATGCCGTTTCCATATCGTCCCGAACATGAATCCCGACGGGTCGTGCCGCGGCCATCTGCGCACCAATTTTGCGGGGGTGAACCTCAACCGCGAATGGGACAATCCGACCGCCGCGCGCAGCCCCGAAGTGTTGTGCGTGCGCAACGCGATGGACGAGACCGGGGTTGATTGGGCGATGGACGTCCATGGCGACGAAGCGATCCCGGCGGTGTTCATCGCGGGCTTCGAAGGCATTCCGTCGCTGAAGCCCGAGCAACTGCAAAAATATAAGGCATTCCAGACCGCGCTCGCCGCCAACACCCCTGATTTCCAGGTCGAACTCGGCTACAGCGAATCGGCGCCGGGCAAGGCCAATCTGTCGATGTCGACGACCCAGCTTGCCGAACGCTTTGGCGCGGTGTCGATGACGATCGAAATGCCGTTCAAGGACAATGACGACCTTCCCGACCCGGTCGCGGGCTGGTCGCCCGAACGCTCGAAGCTGCTGGCGCACGCGTGTCTGGCGACGCTCGACCAGATGCTGTGATGGGCGACTGGCGGATCGTCGAAGACGATCTGTCGGGCGCCGCGATCCGCGCGTTGCTGGAACAGCATTTCGCGGGGATGCTGGCGAACTCGCCCGCGGGCAGCTGTCATTTTCTCGATTTTGACGGGCTTAATGCCGACGATGTGACCTTCTGGTCGATCCATGATGGTGAGGCATTGGCGGGGTGCGGCGCGCTCAAGACGCTCGATGCCGAACATGGCGAGATCAAGTCGACGCGCACAGCCGACGCCTTCCTGCGCCGCGGCGTTGCCGCGCGCATGCTCGACCATATTATCGCCGAGGCGCATGGCCGCGGGCTCAAGCGGCTCAGTCTGGAAACCGGTTCAGGGGCGGCGTTCGCACCCGCGATCGCGCTCTATCGCCGCTATGGCTTCGATGATTGCCCACCGTTCGGTGACTACAAGCCCGACCCGTTCAGCCGCTTCATGACCCGCGCGCTCTAGGAACGAAAACGGGGTCCGGAAGGGACTCCGGACCCCGTTCGTGATGCCCTGCGGGGCATGGGTTCGCAGGCGTTTATGCTGCCTGCTTGTCCTCGACCAGAGTCGGGGTCACATGGCCGCCGATCGCGATCTTGTGCGGCTTCATCGCCTCGGGCACTTCGCGCACCAGGTCGATGATCAACAGCCCGTCGGCCAGGTCGGCGGCGCTCACGCGCACGAAATCGGCGAGCTGGAAGCGGCGTTCAAACGCACGCGTCGCAATGCCGCTATACAACAGCTGCCGCTCTTCGCCTTCGGCGGCGGGCGCCTTGCGGCCGCTGACGGTCAGCATATTCTGCTGCGCAACAATGTCGATTTCGTCGCTCTTGAAACCGGCGACCGCCACGGTGATGCGGAAATGATCGTCGGCGACCTTTTCGATGTCGAACGGCGGATAATTTTCCGCCCCCGAACCACTGGTTTCAAGGAAATCGAACAGCCGGTCGAAACCGACGGTCGAACGGCGATAGGGGGTCCAGTCAAAACTGTTACGCATGGTCTTTCTTCCTTTCCTAAAAGCGAAGTCAGGGACCGCGGCGGCGCGCCGCGATCGCCACCCGGCCCCGTTTCGGCGACCGGATGCTGCAAATCTGGGTGCGCTGAAAACCATTTCAAGAGGGCGATTGGCGTTCACGCGAAAGCCACGCTAAGGGGCAGCAAAACCCTCCATCCGAAGGATCCGAAATGCCGCAGCTCATCCTCATCCGCCATGGTCAGTCGCAGTGGAATCTCGAAAACCGCTTCACCGGCTGGTGGGACGTCGACGTCACCGAAAAGGGCGTGGCCGAGGCGTGGGCGGCGGGCGAGTTGATGAAAGCGAAGGGGATCGCGCCCGATACCTGCTTCACTTCGGTCCAGTCGCGCGCGATCAAGACGCTGAATCTGGCGCTCGAGGCGATGGGACGCTTGTGGCTGCCGGTGACCAAGGACTGGCGGCTCAACGAGCGTCATTATGGCGGACTGACCGGGCTCGACAAGGCCGAGACCGCGGCGAAGCATGGCGACGATCAGGTCAAGATCTGGCGCCGCAGCTTCGATATTCCTCCCCCGCCGCTCGAAGCCGGCTCGCCATGGGATCTCGCCGGCGACCCACGCTATGCGGGCATCGATATTCCCGCGGCCGAAAGCTTGAAGGACACGATCGAGCGCGTCCTGCCCTATTATGAAAGCGCGATCGTGCCAGAGCTTGCCGCGAGCAAGACCGTGCTGATCTCTGCCCATGGCAACAGCCTGCGCGCGCTGGTCAAGCATCTGTCGGGCATTTCGGACGCCGACATCACCAGCCTCGAAATCCCGACCGGCCAGCCGATCGTTTACGAATTGAACAACGACCTGACCGCGCGCGAGCGTTATTATCTGAGCGAGCGGTAAAAGGCGGCGCGGCGCCCGTGCCTCGTCCTCCCGGCCGTCGCCGGGATGACGGTGCTCAAATCGTCCCCGTCACGGTCAGCTGGACATATTGCCCGAACTTGCGCCGCCGACTTTCGCTGAGTGCGATCGGCCCGTCGCGGCGATCGACGAACACGGTGCGGTCGAATGCGTCGATCATCCCGGCCAGATTGCGATACGACAGCTTCACCGTAAACCCCGCGACATCCTTATGCTCGACAAAGGCGGTGACGAACGCGCCGTCGGTATAGTCATTCTCGATCGCGCCGAGCCGCAGATTGGGGCTGTATCGCTCAGCGAAATAGCCCGCCCCCCACGCCAGCTTCGATCCCGGGATGTCGTGACGCAGGCTGACATCCACCAGATACTCCTGGCCTTGGCTCTGATCGCGCCATCCGCCGGTCAGCGGGTCGCGCACCCGGTTGCGTCGCCAGGTCAGGTCGCTGTTGATGCGCGCGCCTTTCCAGCCCAGCCGGTCGAGCAACAACGTCGCCTTTGAACTGATGCGATAAAGATGCGCACCCGGCAGGTTGCCGCGGCCTTCGGTGGTCGGCGACAGCGGGATCTGATCGACCAGATCCTGCGCATAGGCATAAGCGAAGGCGACCGAGGCATTGCCCCACGCACCCATGTCCTGAACGAACTCCAGCTCGGTTCGGTTCAGAACAGGGGGCACCAGCAACCCGTTGCCGCCATTGCCCTGCCCATTGGCGACATCGACCGAACTGGCGAAATCAAAGAAATTGAGCTGATCGACGCGGCGCTGCACGAACCAGTTGACGGTCGTCTTGGCGCCCAGCTTCCACGCCAGCGCGAGCTTGCCCTTGGGACGAATAAAGCGGCGGGTCAGCCCGCCCGGGCCGGATGACGACAACTCGCTATATTCGGCGCCAAGGTTGATCTGCGCGGTCAGGTTTGACGCGAGTGCACGCCCCCAGGTCAGTGACGCTTCGCCGCGTTTTTCCTCAACCTTGGTCGTCTCGCCGCCGAAGATGATCGGCAGGAAACTGCCGTCGGGTTGTAACGTGGCAAATTCGGCGTCGACGTCGAGCGTGTTATAGGCGCCTTCCAGCGCAACCTGCCAGTCGGTGCCGCCCGCGGTGCGCCAGCCATATTCGCCGCGCAGGATCGATTCGCCTTCGTCGGCGGTCTGCTTGAACCGCTCTCCGCTGCGCCCGCCGATCGCTTGATCGACGATGAAGGTGTCGACGGTGGGACTATGTTCGAAACGGTAGAGCCCGATCAGTTTGAGCCGCCCCTTACCCAGTCCCAGCTCATAATCGCCGCCGATGTCGAAATTATGCTCATCTTCGATCGATTCGAACGTCTCGCGCACGATGCCGTTCGTTGGCCGCGCCGACACGCTGCTGACCCGGTCGTGGATTTTCTGCAACTGGCCGCCCAGGTTGAAATTCCATTTGTTGCCGCCGGTCGTCGTGCGCGCCAAGGCCAGCGCCAGGCGTGGCCGGTCGCCATAATAACGGGCAAACTCGTCGCGGGTGAACTGCAGCACGCCGTTGCCGTCAAAGCGGTCTTCCGGTCCCCAATGCCCCTGCCGATTGGCGTCATTTTTAAGACTGAGCGTGACATTGGTGCCGCCAAGCCGACCGGTGGTCGAAACCTCGCCCGCCAGCCAATTGTCGGCAATCCGCGGGCGCCATTCGGGTTGCCAGCGGATCGTCGTCGTAAAGCCAGCCTGCGCCGCGCCCGCGACCAGCACGACATTGGCGACCTGCCCGGTCAGGCCGGGGACGTTCAGGCTCGCGCCATCGACGATGTCGACATAGGCGACTTGCGTTGCGGCAATGCGTTGCAGCGCACTGCGCGCATCGGTCGATTTGTTGGCGATACGCTCGCCGTTGATCAGCACATTCTGCGTAGCGGCTCCCAGTCCGCGCTCACCGCCGTTGGTGCCGGTGACGATCAGGAAGCCCGGGACCTTCTCGACCATATCGAGCGCGGTGCGCGGCGAAAAGCTGGCGAAATCGCTGGGGCTGTAGCGTTGCGCGCCGTTGGCAGGCGTTTCGACAGCGGGGGCAGGGTCAAGCGCTGCTTCCTGCGCCATCGCTAACGACGGCGGGCAGGCCATAGCCATGGCCAGCGACGAAACAGCTGAAAAGCGACGCATGGTTTCCTCCCCCAACCGGACACGCCGGCGTCGGGCGTTCCGTGCGCCGCTTTGGGCAGGGCGATCGTAAAACGATGTCAAACTTCTACCAACCCGAGGCAGCGTTCGACGAGCGGCGAGGGGGCTTCAGTCGCGCAGCAACTCATTGATGCCCGTTTTGGCGCGCGTCTTGGCATCGACGCGCTTGACGATCACCGCGCAGTAGAGCGACGGGCCGGGCGAGCCGTCGGGCAGCGGCTTGCCGGGCAGCGCGCCGGGGACAACCACCGCGTAAGGCGGCACTTCGCCGATGAAAATCTCGCCGGTCGCGCGGTCGACAATCTTGGTCGAGGCGCCGAGGTACACCCCCATCGACAGCACCGCGCCTTCGCGCACGATCACGCCTTCGGCGACCTCGGCGCGCGCACCGATGAAAGCGCCGTCCTCGATCACCACCGGTCCGGCCTGCAGCGGTTCGAGCACGCCGCCGATTCCGGCGCCGCCCGACAGATGGACGTTGGCGCCAATCTGCGCGCAGCTGCCGACCGTCGCCCAAGCGTCGACCATCGAGCCCTCACCGACATAGGCGCCGATATTGACGAAGCTGGGCATCAGCACCGCGCCCTTGCTGATAAAGGCGCCGCGGCGGACGATCGCACCGGGGACGGCGCGGAAACCTGCGTCGCGGAAACGGTTCTCGCCCCAACCCACGAATTTCGACGGCACCTTGTCCCACCAGCGCGCGCCACCGGGGCCGCCATCGATGAGTTCCATGTCGTTGAGGCGGAACGACAGGAGAACGGCCTTTTTCAGCCATTGATTGACCTGCCATGTCCCCCCCGCGTCACGCTCGGCGACGCGCAAGCTGCCGTTGTCGAGCCCGGCGAGCGCGGTTTCGACCGCATCGCGCACCGTGCCCTGCGTCGTCAGCCCCAAAGTGTCGCGCGCTTCCCATGCGGCGTCGATTGTCGTTTGCAGGTCGGTCGTCATGAAATCCCCCAGGGAGCAGGCAAGCCATCGAGCCAGTCGGCAAGGTCGCTCACATGAAAATCGACCTGGTCCGGCAGGTGGTCGCGATGGCCGCTTTCGCTGCCATTGTCCAGCCAGACGGTGGTCATCCCCAGCGCCTTGGCCGGGGTCAGGTTGCGCGCCATATCCTCGACGAACAGGCTGCGCGCCGGGTCGATGCCCAGATGCGCAATCATCGTCGCATAAGCCGCGGGGTCGGGCTTGGGCGTATAGCCGGTGGCGCGAATGTCGCAGATGCCGCCAAACAGGTCGGCGATGCCGCGCGCGTCGAGCACGCGCGCGGCATAATCGGCATCGGCGTTGGTGAACACCAGCTTGCGGCCGGGCAGGCGCTCAAGCCCCGCGCGTAGCCGTGCGTCGGGCGCGATCCGGTCGAGCGCGATATCATGGACGTCGACCAGAAAATCTTCGGGGTCGACCCCGTGATGGCGCATCAGCCCGGCCATCGTCGTACCATGATCGTGGAAATACAGCTTCTGCACCCGCCGAGCCTCGACCGCATCGCAGTCGAGCAGGCACATCATGAAGGCGCCCATGCGTTCATCGATCAGGTCGAAAAGCTTCGCCGACGGCGGATAGAGCGTGTTGTCGAGATCGAAGATCCAGCAGTCGATATGATTGAGGGGAACGGACATGGTGCGGCGGCGCATAAAGGCCGGGAGAAGTGGCGGCAAGGCCGGCAATAGGATCCTCCCTTGTTGTGCAGCGATGGGGAGGATTGGAACGCCCAATTAACCGCTCTTTGCTACCCCTTCGCTATTCGGTCGGCTAGGATAGCTTCGATCAAGGCAAGGGGAACGGCGATGGCGTATCCAAATCGACGCAACAGCATCCGCCGGTTGGCTGGGCGCCCTTCGCCCATACTCCTCAGCATCGCCGCGCTGTCGCTCGCCGGTTGCGGTGGTGGAGGCGGGGCGCGGCCTGCGCCGACCCCGGCCCCGCCGTCGGCACCCGCGCCGACCCCGACTCCGACCCCCGCACCAACCCCGACGCCCACCCCGCCACCGGCCGGAAATTTCAACACCGCCGAAACGCGGCGATCCGACGGGGTCAATTTCCATGGCGCGATCACTGCTTATCAGGCGGGCGCGACGGGGCACGGAATTTTGGCAGGGGTGATCGACGACGGCATCGACGAAGACAGCCCCGAATTCGCCGGGCGTATCTCGCCCCTTTCGACGGACCTCGCCGGGTCGCGCGGGATCAACGGTGAGGGCAGCCATGGCACCAATGTCGCGCAGATATTGCTCGGAGCAAAGAATGACGCGGGCACGATGGGCATCGCCTATAACGCCAATCTGCTCGTGCTACGCGCCGACCGGCCGGGGAGCTGCGCGACCGAGGATCCGACCAATGATGAAAGCGGGTGCCTGTTTCCCGAAAGCGCGATTGCCGCGGGGCTCGACCGCGCGGTGACGGCGGGCGCCCGCGTCGTCAATATCTCGCTGGGCGGCGACGACGGCCCCGGCGCGACGTTGCGGGCCGCAGTGCAACGCGCAACCGCCGCCGGGATCATCGTGATCCTGTCGGCAGGCAACGAAGGCGACACGACGGCGGGGGGCAACGACCCGAACAACCCCGGTTTGTTTGCGCAAGGGCTTCGCGATGCCGGGGGCGGGCTCGTCATCATTGTCGGTTCGGTGGACGAAAACGGCGTGCGTTCGGATTTCAGTAACCGCGCCGGCACCTATGCCGGATCCTATCTCGCGGCACTCGGCGAGGGGGTATGCTGCGCGTACAAAGACGGCGTGATCGAAACCAGCGGCAATTTTGTGTTCGTGATCAGCGGCACCAGCTTTGCCGCCCCGCAAGTCGCCGGTGCGGTCGCATTGCTGGCCCAGGCATTTCCGAACCTGTCGAGTCAGCAGATCGTGCAATTGCTCTATCAATCGGCGCGCGACGCCGGGGCGGTCGGCGACGATGCGGTGTACGGGCAGGGCGTGCTCGACATCGCGCGTGCGTTTCGGCCGATGGGGGCGACGACGCTCGCGGGGACTGCGACCGCGGTCAATCTGGGCAGCGCGCTTGGCGTCCTGGGCGGACCGATGGGCGACGCAGGTGCGGGGCGCGCCTTATCCACGATCGGGCTGGTTACCGATGGTTTTGGCCGTGCGTTCAGCGTCGATTTCGCGCAGTCGCTGGCGCCGCGCCGTCCCGACTTCAAATTGTCAGGCGCGTTCGGCGGCCTCGTACGCCAGCAAAGCGCCGCCAATCATGTAACCGCGCTGTCGCTCGTCACCGCGCCGGCGGCAAGCGGGGGTGATGCGCTGGCCGGGTTGTCGTTCCACGATGCACGCATGGCGCGCACCCTTGCGGCGTCGGTGATGACGCGACTCGATGCCCGGACGCGGATCGGCTTTGCCGCTGGCCGCGCAACCAGTGGCCTGCTCGCGGGCGAGCGCGGCGAGAGCGGCCATGCGATGCTGATCGGCGACGGCGCGCACGACGGGCTGGGCTTTGCCGCGACCCTCGGGATCGGATCGGTGCTGCGTCACAACGTCGCGGCCAATCACTATGTCAGCATCCTTATGGAAGATGGCTGGGTGGCGGGCTCGCGCTGGCAGGACGATCCGCTGCTCCGCTATCGCTCGGGCCGCGACAGTCGATACCAGCGGCTTGGCGCGTCGTGGGATGCCCGCTTCGGCTCGTTCCGCGCTGCGCTGGGCGGCAGCTGGCTGCGCGAATCGGACAGCCTGCTCGGTGCGCGGCTTGGTCCCGTCTTTGGCGCCGGTGGTGCGACCAGTCTGGTGGGCGATGCCAATCTGGGCGTCGATCTGGCGAACGAATGGCGCCTGTCGGGCGCATGGCGCCAGATGTGGGTCCGCCCCGATCGTGGCGGCCTGATTGCGGGCGGGGCGCTGTGGGCATCGGCCTTTTCGTTCGACGTGGCCAAGGCGGGGTTGCTGCGCCCCGGCGACCGCGCCGCGCTGCGTTTCGCCCAGCCACTCCGCGTCGCGCGCGGCGGCATCGACCTGCTGCTGCCTGTCGCGCATGATTATGCCAGCGGCCGCACTGATTTCGGTCAGCGCACCTATAATCTCGCGCCGACGGGCCGCGAACTGGTGGTCGAGGCGAGCTATGCGCTGTCGCTGCTGGGCGGCGATCTGATCGCCAATACATGGTGGCGGCAGGATCCCGGCCATATCGCCGCGATGCCCGACGACAAGGGCGCGGCGCTGCGCTTTACGCTCGGCTTCTGATCGGCTTTAACGCATCCCATATTCATATCAGGGGATGCCAGCATGAAACCGATCCATTGCCTTCCGATCGCGCTGCTCGGCGCGGCGCTCGTAACTCCGCTTGCTGCGCAGGCGCCCGCGCGCACCGCAATTCACGCCGGACAATTGCTCGCCGAACCTGGCAAGCCGGTTCGCGGCGCGTCGACGATCATCGTCGAGAACGGCCGGATCGTGAGCGTCGCCGACGGCTATCAGCCCGCCGAACCCGGCGCGACCCTGATCGACCTCAAGGACAAATATGTCCTCCCCGGCCTGATCGACAGCCACGTCCATCTGACCAGCGACGCGGGCGGCATCGCGGGGCAGCTGGAGGATGTCACGCTCAGCCCCGCGGCGCAGGCCTTCAATGCCGAGGTCAACGGGATGAAGACGCTGCGCGCGGGCTTTACCACGGTGCGCAACCTCGGCGATGGCGACGGCGCGACGCTGGCGCTGCGCGACGCGATCCTCGCGGGCAAGGTACAGGGGCCGCGCATCGTCGATGCGGGGGCCAGCATTTCGGGCAGCGCCGGACATATGGACGGCTCGCTTGGCTATCGCGACGAGCTGCGGCCCTTCTTCGCGGGCGCGGGCAACACCTGTAACGGCGCCGACGATTGCCGCCGCGCAGTGCGACTCCAGGTCGGGCGCGGGGCCGATGTGATCAAATTTGCCTCGACCGGCGGGGTCAACAGCCGCATCGGCGCCGGGCTGGGCAAGCAGATGTTCGACGATGAAGCGCAGGCGATCGTCGAAACCGCCCAGCTGTTCGGCAAAAAGGTCGCGGTCCATGCCCATGGCGCCGACGGCATTCGCCTCGGGCTGACCGCGGGCGCTGATTCGATCGAACATGGCACGATCCTCGACGAAGCGACGATCAGCCAGTGGGCGAAATCGAAAACCTATTATGTCCCGACGCTGTCGACGGTGAACGGCTATAAGGAACGCATCGCCGCCAATCCGGGCGCCTATGAGCCCGACGTGCTGGCCAAGATCAAATGGCGGATCGAAATCACCGGCAAGAGCCTGGAACAGCTCGTCCCGCGCGGAGTCAAGATCGCCTTCGGGACCGATGCCGGGGTATCGAAGCACGGCCGCAACGGCGACGAGTTCGAACTGATGGTCCAGCACGGCATGACCCCGGTCGCGGCGCTGAAAGCGGCGACAGTAAACGCCGCCGACCTGCTCGGCCTGTCGAACGAGATCGGCAGCATCGCGCCGGGCAAAAGCGCCGACATCATTGCCGTGGCCAGCGACCCGCTTGCCGATGTGCGGGTGCTGAAAAAGGTCGATTTCGTGATGGCGCGGGGGAAGGTGGTCGACTGACCGGCCTTAATTCTTCCTGTGGCGCAGCCAGGGGGAGGTGGCAGCACGAAGCGCTGACGGAGGGGCTTTGCCGCTGACGTTGCGCCCCTCCACCACCGCCTGCGGCGGCGGTCCCCCTCCCCATGGCTTCGCGACAGGAAGGATTAGTCGTCGACCAGCGCCTCACCCAATTGCTGCCATTGTTCCTGCTTCGCCGAAAAGCGGCTGGTGTTCGCCGCACTGCTCGACGGTAAGTCGACAAGTGCGACGCCGTGCAAGGCGGATAATTGCCGCCGTCCGATGGCTGCCGCCGTCCCACCGTTAAATGCGATCATGCTCAGCTTGGGCAAGGTAGCCACCAGCGACGCTAGATCCTGCGCTTCAAGCGCGCGAATCTCGCTGTCGCTGCTCGATCGCCGTTCGGCGGTACGGATCACGTCCCACAGGCCGATCTTCGCGGTGCGCAGCCGGACCAGTCGTTCGTCATAATCAAGGTCAGCGAGCGGTTCGACGATCACCGCACCGACCAGCCGCCAGAACTGGTTCGTCGGATGCGCATAATATTGCTGCTCGGCCAGCGACCGCGCACCGGGCAGGCTGCCGAGGATCAGCAGCCGGGTGTCGGGGGCGACCTGGGGTGCAAAGCTGGCGTGGCGGATCGCGGGCATCGGCCACCGATAGCCTGGCGGGCGTGGCGCAACAATCTTGCTCGCCCCTTGACCCTCAAGGGAATCACCGCTAGGGGCCGCGTCGATCGAAAGCGGCGCTTAACCGCCTTTTTCGGTTACAACAGCGCTGAACATTGCTGGCGCGGATGAAGCCTCCGGAAGATCGAGACGATCAGCCGGGGTCTTTTGCTGTTACAAGGTTGCCCGTTTTCTGCGGATTTCTGCGGAGTTCGGATCGATGCTTCATCCACCGCGGTACAGTAACCGTTCGCTTTGATGGGCGGACATTTAAAGGTGAAGCATTCATGCCCACGATCAACCAGCTGGTCCGCAAGGGCCGGACTCCCCAGAAGGTGAAGTCCAAGGTCCCGGCGATGGACGCAAACCCGCAAAAGCGCGGCGTTTGCACCCGAGT
>NZ_DASYHE010000012.1:0-1720 GCF_035998965.1 Sphingopyxis sp. | reverse complement strand
GCATCGCATTTCGTGACAGAATGAGCGCCGCTTACGATGAACGATCGGCGCCGGGACGGCAGAAAGGGTAAGCCAAGTGAGCGAACGGGAATCGATGCCCTATGACGTGGTCATCGTCGGTGCTGGGCCGGCGGGACTTTCGGCGGCGATCCGCCTCAAACAATTGGCGAATGAAGCGGGCAGCGAGCTGTCGGTCTGTATCCTGGAAAAAGGGTCCGAGGTCGGCGCGCATATCCTGTCGGGCGCGGTGATCGATCCCAAATCGCTCGACGAACTGCTGCCCGAATGGCGGACCCAAGGCTGTCCGATGGCCGAGGTGCCGGTCAACGACAACCAGCATTGGGTGCTGACCAAGACCAAGAAAATCGGCGTGCCGCATTTCATCACCCCCGGTTTCATGCACAACAAGGGCACCTACACCGGCAGTCTGGGCAATCTGTGCCGCTGGCTGGCCGAGCAAGCCGAGGGGCTGGGCGTCGAAATTTTCCCCGGCTTTCCGGCCGCCGAGATCCTCTATAACGACGATGGTTCGGTCAAAGGCGTCGCGACCGGCGACATGGGCGTCGCGCGCGATGGGAGTCACAAGGCCGATTATGCGCCGGGGCTGGAACTCCATGCGAAATATACCTTCTTTGGCGAAGGCGTGCGCGGGCATCTGACCAAAATTTTGAAACCGCAGTTCGCGCTCGACAGTGATTGCGAACCGCAGGTTTACGGGCTGGGCGTCAAGGAATTGTGGGACGTCAAACCCGAAAATCACGCCGAGGGTCGGGTGATTCACACGCAGGGCTGGCCGCTCGACGAACATGCCAATGGCGGCGGCTTCCTCTATCACCAGGCGAACGGGCAGGTCGCGCTCGGCTTCGTAACCTGGCTCAATTACCGCAATCCGCACATCTCCCCCTTTCAGGAGATGCAGAAGTGGAAAACGCATCCCGAGATTGCGAAAATCCTGAAGGGCGGCAAGCGCGTGTCCTATGGCGCGCGCGCGATCAGCGACGGCGGCTATCAGTCGGTGCCGAAGCTGGCGTTTCCGGGCGGCGCGCTGATCGGCGACAGCGCCGGTTTCCTGAACGTCCCGCGCATCAAGGGCACCCACACCGCGATGAAATCGGGGATGATGGCGGCCGAGGCGGCGTTTGCGGCGGTGACCGCCGGGCGCGGCAGCGACACGCTGGACGCCTATCAGGCGGCATATGACGACAGCTGGGTCAAGAAAGAGCTGAGCGTCGTCCGCAACGTGTTGCCGCTTGTCGAAAAATGGGGCGATCTGGGCGGGACGATCCTGTCGGGGATCACGATGTGGCTGGAAACGCTCAAGATCAAAGTTCCGTTCACGATGAAGCATCATCCGGACAATGAGAGCCTGTACCGCGCCGACATGATGCCGAAGCCCGATTATCCGAAGCCCGACGGGGTGCTGACCTTTGACCGCTTGTCGTCGGTGTTCGTGTCGAACACCAATCATGAGGAAGACCAGCCGGTTCATTTGCAGCTGAAAGATCCGTCAATCCCGGTCGCGTATAATTTGCCGCTCTATGATGAACCCGCCCAGCGCTATTGCCCGGCGGGGGTTTACGAGATTGTCGGCGAGGAAACGGGCGATCCGAAGTTCGTGATCAACGCGCAGAATTGCGTCCATTGCAAGACGTGCGACATCAAGGATCCGACCCAGAATATCAACTGGGTCACCCCCGAAGGCGGCGGAGGCCCCAATTAC
>NZ_DASYHE010000048.1:0-15467 GCF_035998965.1 Sphingopyxis sp. | reverse complement strand
GAAGTCGAGACACCCCGAGCGCGTGCGCGGCCGATAGGTGTCTCGACTTCGCTCGACACGAACGGGATTAGGGGATCGGCGTGAAATCGTCACGGCCTAATCAGGCCGTCTCGCTCAATGCTTGCGCGTCAACTCGCGCATCGCATCGTCCAGCCCCGACAGGCTCAGCGGATACATGCGGTCGTTCATCAGCTGTTTGATCAGTTTCACCGACTGGGTGTAGCCCCAATGCGCCTCGGGCACCGGGTTCAGCCACACCGCGGCGGGATAGACTTTGGTGATCCGCTGGAGCCAGACTGCGCCCGATTCCTCGTTGAAATGTTCGACGCTGCCGCCCGGATGGGTAATTTCATAAGCCGACATCGACGCATCGCCGACGAAGATCACTTTATAGTCGTGGCCATATTTGTGGAGGATGTCCCACATCTGGTGGCGTTCGGACCAGCGGCGCTTGTTGTCCTTCCACACCCCTTCATAGGGGCAGTTGTGGAAATAGAAGAATTCGAGATTCTTGAATTCGGTCGTCGCGGCGCTGAACAATTCTTCGCACAGCTTGATGAACGGGTCCATCGACCCGCCGACGTCGAGGAAGAGCAGCAGCTTGACCGCGTTGCGCCGTTCGGGGCGCATCCGGATGTCGAGCCAGCCCTGGCGGGCGGTGCCGTCGATGGTGCCCGGAATGTCGAGCTCGTCCGCCGCACCCTCGCGCGCGAATTTGCGCAGGCGGCGCAGCGCGATCTTGATGTTGCGGGTGCCAAGCTCCTTGGTGTTGTCGAGATTGGCGAATTCGCGCTTTTCCCAGACTTTCAGCGCACGCTTGTGCTTGCTCTCGCCGCCGATGCGGACGCCCTCGGGATTATAGCCCGAATTGCCGAACGGCGACGTGCCGCCGGTACCGATCCACTTGCTGCCGCCCTCGTGGCGCTTCTGCTGTTCTTCGAGCCGCTCTTTCAGCGTCTCCATGATCTTGTCCCAGTCGCCGAGCGATTCGATCGCGGCCATTTCCTCGGGCGTCAGGAATTTCTCCGCGACCGCTTTCAGCCAGTCGGCGGGGACATCGACTGGGTTCTGACCGTAATCGGAAATGATCCCCTTGAAGACCTTGTTGAACACCTGGTCGAAGCGGTCGAGCAGGCCTTCGTCCTTCACGTAGATCGCGCGGCTGAGATAATAGAATTGTTCGGGACTGCGGTCGATCACCTCGCGGTCGAGCGCCTCCAGCAGCATCAGATGCTCTTTCAGACTGGCGGGAATGCCCGCGGCGCGAAGCTCGTCGAGGAAGCCGAAAAACATGGGGGAGGGTTATCGTGTCGCGGCGTGGGGTGCAATCCCTTTACGTAAACGGAAAGCGACGCGCGAAATTGGCGCGCCGACCGATCAAGCGGGCGCGTGCATCCGCCGTTCGTGATGCAGCACGGCCACCACCGCGATGATCGCGGCCAGATAGGTGCCGAACTGAAACACCGGTGAAAGCGCGGCGGACTGCCCCGATGCCTGTGCGCTGAATGATGCAAAATCCCACGCCCCATGCATCAGCATCCAAATCCCGCCGCTGACCCGGCGCAAAACATAGAAGGCCGCGCCCATCAGCGAGGCGAAAACAAATTGGAGCAGGCTGGCGTAGAGCGGAATACCGAACAGGGCGTTAGGGATGTGCATCGCGCCAAACAGGATCGACGACCAGACGCACACCCAGTGTTCCTTCGTGGTCGACCCGCGCGCGCCGGTGACGATCACGCCGCGCGCCAGCAACTCCTCATTAAATCCAACCATCACCCCCCGCGGCGACGAGCATCAGCAGGTGCGTCGGCGAAAAACCTGACCAGTTGGCGGCGCCGCCGTTGACGACGACCATCCCGGTCATGCCGATCAATACAAGGGCGAGCGCCCAGCGCGGGCCGCCGCGGCGCTCCTCCTTTACGGCCGGTTTCCACCAACCGAGCCAACTCACTGCGGCCGCGAGAAAGACCGTGCCGAGCGCGAGCGGAAGCACTAGGCTGGTCAGCACAACATCGGCCGACACCATGTTGGCGTAGCGCGCCCCGACAACGCCCCAGGTAGCTAAAATTATCGCGCTGTAGATCAGATAGACGCAGACCGCCGCGCCGAGTGTTGGTTTGATCCGCATACCTGCGTCACCCCGTCCGCGATTATGGTGGGTTGCCAACGCGCTAAAATCGCTGCGCCTGATTGGGTGGCGTGCCTATTTGGCCCACACCAGATGCGCCACCTTGCCACCCGACCGCTCCTGCGTCGCGGCTTGGCAGAAGGACGAATGATCATTCGCGGCAATGGCAATCTGGGCGCCGAACGCCATACCGAGCGCGAGGGTGGCCTTGCGGTCCAGTTCGACCCGCTGACCGGCATTCAGGGTGCGCGGCTTGCCCATCGTGTCGTCATAGATGAGGTTGAATTCGTTCGCGAACGCGCGCGGATCAAGCTCGAAGCCGGGACATGTTGCGGCCACCGCTTTCTGGTGGCCGAGCGATTGCAGCATCGCGATATGGCCTTCATCAAATGTTCCATCGAGCATGGTGCGAATCGCGTCGGTCACCGCCAGATCCATATTGACGGCGTCCGAGGGCGAAGCGGTGGGGGCCGGGGTCTGCGCCAAAGCGCAGGGCGCAAATACAAGTGCGGCAGCGAGCGACAGGGTGCGGAGCATCATGGTCAATATCCCCTGCGGTACGGATCATAGGAGAATTGGCGGTCGGTCCATTCATAGGAAAATTGTCCGCGCACGAAGCAGCGCCGCTCACCGCGATAACAGCTGACATCGGGAGCGGGCGAGAAATAGTCGCTGCCATAGCTTTTGCCATAGCCGTAGCGATATTCGTCGCGCCGCTCTTCCTCCTTACGCTTTTTCTTGGCCGAAATTGCGGCGGCAATGCCGATCAGGCCGATGCCGAGCGCGACGCCCGCCGCTGCGTCCCCATCATGATCGCGGTCATGGTGGTGGTCGCGGTGCCAATCGTCATGGCGTTTGGCATAGGCCGGTGCGGGAATGATGAGCGCGGCGACCACGGCAGCCGCAAGAAACCTGGAACGCAGCATGACACCGAACCCCTGTTGTTGCGCACCGAATAAAACATAAATCGAACGAGAATGAAAGCACGCGATCCTTTGTATGGGATCATCCGCTAACCATATTCATGCAGAGGCTCGCTTGGGCAGGGTCAATGCCGCCGCTGCCATTGACCCCCCGTTAACCAATTTCCGGCATGACCCGTCGATTATGTTCAGGTGGGTGTGCCAATGAAATTTGATCCGATCAATCCGGCCGCGCCGGTGCTCGACCAGTCGGTCGCGAGCGACTGCGGCGAACTCGCGGTCGGATGCAGCGAGGCGGCGGGGCGTATCAAGCGCTCGACCGATCAGATGGACCGCCAGATCGAAGAGCTTGGCCGTCTTGAGGAATTTGTCGTCAGCCTGGAATCGGACCAGCGCCAGATCGCCGATTCGACCGATGAGGCAAAGCTGCTGTCGGCGCGCGCGTGCGAACAGCTCGACGCCGGGGCCGAGCGCGTCAACGCCGCGGTCACCGAATTTCGTTCGGTGATTGATCTTGTCGCGCGGCTCGGCACCCATGTGACCAATTTCGCCGCGGTGATGGCGCAGGTGCAGCAGGTCAGCCAGTCGATCGAGGCGATCGCCAAGACGACCAACATGCTGGCGCTCAACGCTGCGATCGAGGCCGAGCGCGCGGGCGATGCCGGTCGGACCTTCGCCGTCGTCGCCGCCGAAGTCAAAAAGCTGGCGCAGAATACCCGCGGCGCCACCGATGAAATCCGCCGCAGCATCGGCAGCCTTGCCGCCGAAGCAAGCGGGCTGGTCACCGAAATTCAGGCGGGGGTCGAACAATCGAGCCGCGCCGAAGCGCAGTTCGAAACGATCACCGACGCGCTGCACGACGCAACGCACCTCGTCGCGCTGCTCGACGACCAGAGCGACCGCATCGCGCAATCGAGCGCGATGGTCCACGCCAATGGCGCAAAGGTGCGCGAAGCGGTCGACCGCGTTGTCGGATCGGTGCGCGACAATCGTGCGACGCTGGAAGATACGCGCACGTCGATCCTGTCGATGGAGCATGTGTCGAACCGCATGTTCAACGCGGTCATTTCGGCCGGGGTTAGCCCGCAGGATTCGGCGGTGGTCGAACTTGCCGCCAAGGTGCGCGACAAATTTGTTGCGATCGCCGAACATGCACTCGCGAACGGCGAACTGACAATGGAGCAATTGTTCGACACCAATTATGTCCGCGTTCCGGGGTCGAACCCCGAACGCTTCCGCACGACGCTCTGCGATTGGGCCGACGCGAACTGGCGACCGCTGTTCGACGATGTCGTCACCAATCATCCCGAGGTCAAGATGTCGTCGGCGGGCGACATGAACGGCTTCCTGCCGACGCATATCACCGCATGTTCGCGCGCCCCAACCGGTGACGTCGCGCACGACACGGCCTATTGCCGCAACGGCCGCATCCTGTTCGACGACACCGACAAGGCCGCCAAGCGCAGCACCGCGCCCTTTTTCATGGCGGTGTATCGCCAGGAGGGCGACGGAACCAACTATGTCACGGTGCGCAACGTCTATACGCCCGTCGTGATCAACGGGCGCCGCTGGGGCGACGTCGAGGTGGCATACCAGCTCTAGACAGTCTCACGACTTCTGCTCCCACAGCCGTTCGTATCGAGCGAAGTCGAGATACGTCCGGCGCGGCGTTCGCGTGTCTCGACTTCGCTCGACACAAACGGACGTAGGAGTGCTGCCGCTAGCTCCCCTGACGCCGCGCCATGAACGCCAGCTTTTCGAACAGCATCACATCCTGCTCATTCTTGAGCAGCGCGCCATGCAGCGGCGGGATCGCCTTGCCGACGTCGCGGTTCTGCAGGACTTCGAGCGGCATGTCTTCATTGAGCAGCAGCTTGAGCCAATCGATCAGCTCGCTGGTCGACGGCTTTTTCTTGAGCCCCGGCACGTCGCGAACTTCGTAGAAAATATCCATCGCGCGGCTGACCAGTGTCTTCTGGATGCCGGGGAAATGCACGTCGACGATCGCGGCCATCGTGTCGCGGTCGGGGAATTTGATGTAATGGAAGAAACAGCGGCGCAGGAAGGCGTCGGGCAGCTCCTTTTCATTGTTCGACGTGATGACGACGATCGGGCGTTCCTTCGCGGTGATCGTCTCGTCGGTCTCATAGACATGGAACGCCATGCGATCGAGTTCTTGAAGCAAATCGTTCGGGAATTCGATGTCGGCCTTGTCGATCTCGTCGATCAGCAGCACGGGCAGCTTGGGCGAGGTGAAGGCCTCCCACAATTTGCCTTTGCGGATGTAATTGCGGATATCGTGGACGCGCTCTTCGCCGAGCTGGCCGTCGCGCAGGCGGGCGACCGCATCATATTCGTACAGGCCTTGCTGCGCCTTGGTCGTCGATTTGATGTTCCAGGTGATCAGCGGCGCGTCGAACGCCTTGGCGATTTCCTCGGCCAGCACGGTCTTGCCGGTGCCGGGTTCGCCCTTCACCAGCAGCGGGCGGCGCAGCAGCGTGGCGGCGTTGACCGCGACCTTCAGGTCGTCGGTGGCGATATAGGCGCTGGTTCCATCGAAACGCATGGGCTCGTCTTTCCCTTAACGTGAACGTCAATCAAGCGCGGGCATAGCGAGGGGAGGGAGAGGGTGCAAGTAACGAGGCGTCGAGACGATCCTCCCTGTCGCGCAGCGATGGGGAGGGGGACCGTTCGCGAAGCGAATGGTGGAGGGGCGAAGACGGTGGCGTCCATGCCCCTCCGTCAGCGCTTCGCGCTGCCACCTCCCCATGGCTGCGCCACAGGGAGGATCGGATTTACGACCTCGCCCGGCTCGCCGCGCGCGCTGCCATCAGATCCCACAAGCCGCTGTGCTGGGTGATCAGCTGCTGCGCGCCGAACATCATCGCACGTTCGACTGCGGGGCTGCTGGCGACGGCCCCGGCCAGCCGCGCGGTTTCGCGCAGGTCGGGTAGGGTGCAGGTCGGCGGCGCCATGTCGAGTCGCTGGGCGCTGATATCGAGCAGCACGCGGATCGTCCGCCAGTCGAGCGTCAGCGCGATCGCGGCGCCGACCGCGCAGCCATGGCGGTCGGATTCGGACAGCATGTCAATCGCCTTGCGCTGCGCGGCGACCGCGGCTTCGCATTGGGCTTGTCCTTGTGTGCTCGGTACCGGCCCGACGGCGGAGGCGATCTTGGTCAGAAAGGCGCGTTCTTGGACAAAGGCGTCGGCGGCCTCGTCCATCCATTGCCGCGATGCGGGATCGACTGCCTTGCGCGCGGCATTGTCGATCACGCCGGGGTGGCGACCATGGAGCAGGCACAGGAAATGAACCGCATCGGCCAGGTTGCGCATCGCGTCGGGGCCGCTCGACAGCGCGCCGGCGCGGACGTGCGGATGCGCGCCGGTGCCGCCGCTGGCGACCAGCGAGTCGAGCATTTCGGCGGCGCCGCGCGGCTGCTGCAGGGGCTGGGTCGATTGGCTCAACGCGGGTTCCTCGCCTGTGGCGCGGGCCGCAAGGGCCAGGCCGGTGGAATTTCAGCGGCCAGTCATAGGGCAACGTCGTAAACGTCGCGTTTATGGGCGCGCATTGATTTGTACCGGTGCCTGTTTCAGTGAGGGACAGACGCAAAGGGACCGGCAAGCCCCGGGGGAAGCTTGCCGGTCCCATCGATGGCGCCGGTCGGGCGTCATCTGGGCGGGAGGCCGGACCCGGGGAGAGGGATTGTCCGGCCAATTCCGCTTAAGCGGCGAGCGCGAACTCCTCGGCTTTTTCGTTGGGCTGCACGGCAGCTTCGACCGCGGACACCGCCGGAGCAGCAGTGGCGACCGACTTGGCGGGGAACAGCAGGCGCGATGCCAGCACCACGGCGCCAAGGACGAAATAGCCGATGAAGGTCTGGACCGGGAAAAAGAAGATCGGTGCGACAAAGGCGAGCCGCAGCCACAGCGGGTTAAAGCCAAAATCCTGGCCAACGGCCTCGCAGACCCCAAAAAAAGTGTCGCGGCGGCGGAAGAGGTTGGTCGTTTCGTTTTCCATCGTCTTGTCTTTCTCTTGGGCGGCGAGAACTGCCCCGTGCCGATGTCCAGTGCATCGCAAAGGCCGTGCCAGTTTCAACAATCTCCCAAATTTCCGAGCTTTATGCGGTCGTCCCTGATCGGCCGTCCGCTCAGGACCGTGTATTCCTTCCCATTGATTGGGAATGTTTGCCATTTGATGGGTAGCGCCTGAACCCTTGATGAAGCGCGCCGCATCGCGTGACGACGGCTATCTGGCGTTGAAATATGAAGATTTAAAGAGGATGGGGCGAAATAATTGTGCGGTGCAGCATCGGATCCTTTTTCGTCATCCCGGCGCAGGCCGGGATGACGGATATGAAAAAGGGCGGCCCGTTGCCGGACCGCCCTTGATAACCTTGCTCTCGATCCGCGCTTACTGGTCGAGGAACGACCGCATCTTGCGCGACCGCGACGGGTGCTTCAGCTTGCGCAGCGCCTTCGCTTCGATCTGGCGAATGCGTTCGCGGGTCACGCTGAACTGCTGGCCGACTTCCTCGAGGGTGTGGTCGGTGTTCATGCCGATACCGAAGCGCATGCGCAGCACACGCTCCTCACGCGGGGTGAGCGATGCCAGCACGCGGGTGACCGTTTCTTTCAGGTTCGACTGCACCGCAGCATCGACGGGGATGACGGCATTCTTGTCCTCGATGAAATCGCCCAGATGCGAATCTTCCTCGTCGCCGATCGGCGTTTCGAGGCTGATCGGCTCCTTGGCGATTTTCATCACCTTGCGGACCTTTTCGAGCGGCATCGACAGGCGCTCGGCCATTTCCTCGGGCGTCGGCTCGCGGCCGCTTTCGTGGAGGAACTGGCGGCTGCACCGGACCAGCTTGTTGATCGTCTCGATCATATGGACCGGGATACGGATCGTGCGCGCCTGGTCGGCGATCGAGCGGGTGATCGCCTGGCGGATCCACCAGGTCGCATAGGTGCTGAACTTGTACCCGCGGCGATATTCGAATTTGTCGACCGCCTTCATCAGGCCGATATTGCCTTCCTGGATCAGGTCGAGAAACTGTAGCCCGCGGTTCGTATATTTCTTGGCGATCGAGATCACGAGGCGCAGGTTCGCTTCGACCATTTCCTTCTTGGCGATACGCGCTTCGCGCTCGCCCTTCTGGACCATGTTCACGACACGGCGGAATTCGGTCAGGCTCATGCCCGCAGCCTGCGCGATTTCCGAAATCTCGATGCGGATACGGTCGACCGCACCGGCTTCATTCTCGGCAAAGGCCGCCCATTTCTTGTCGATCTTGCCGACGCCGTCGATCCAGTTTTCTTCCAGCTCGCGCCCGACATAATTGTCGAGGAAGGCCTTGCGCGGCACCTTGTGACGCTCGGCCAAGCGCAGCATCTGGCCACCGAGCGCGGTCAGGCGGCGGTTGTAGCTATAGAGCTGATCGACCAGATATTCGATCTTGGTGTTGTGGAACTGCACGCTCTCGACCTGCGCGGTGAGTTCTTCGCGCAGCTTGTGATATTTCTTTTCCGACGCCGCGGGGAATTCGCCCGCGGTCGACAGCGCGTCGAGGCGCGTTTCCTGCAGCTTCGAAAACGCCTTGAAGCTCTTGGTGATGTTGGCGAACTTCTCCAGCGCGTCGGGCTTGAGCAATTCTTCCATCGCCGCGAGGCTCAGCGTATTGTCTTCTTCGTCTTCCTCGAAGCTTTCTCGCTTGCCCGACGAGCTTTCGCCATCCTCTTCATCGGCGTCGGCGGCGGGCTCTTCTTCGACCTCATCCTCGTCCTTGAACGACACGCCGGCCGTCTTCTCGCTGATTTCGCCGTCGTCTTCGGCGCCTTCTTCTTCCAGATTTTCGGGCGCCGGGTCTTTCGACAGCATCGCTTCCAGGTCGACGATCTCACGCAGCTGCATGTCGCCATTGTTCAGCGCGTTCGACCATTCGATGATCGCGTTAAAGGTCAGCGGGCTTTCGCACAGCCCCAGGATCATCGTGTCGCGGCCGGCCTCGATGCGCTTGGCAATCGCGATTTCGCCCTCGCGGCTGAGCAACTCGACCGCGCCCATCTCGCGCAGGTACATGCGAACGGGATCGTCGGTGCGATCGACCGTTTCCTTCTTCTTTTCGATCGCCGGGTTCGACACCGAACCGGTGCCGGCGCTGACATCGACTTCATCGTCGGGTTCGGCGTCGGCCTCTTCCTGCACATCCTCGTCGCTTTCGACGATGTTGATGCCCATGTCGGAAATCGCCGACATGATGTCCTCGATCTGCTCGGACGACATTTCGTCCTGCGGCAGCGCCGCATTCAGCTCGTCATAGGTCAGATACCCGCGCTTCTTGCCGCGCGCGATCAGCTTTTTGACGTCGGCCTCGTTCAGGTCGATCAGCGGGCCGTCGGTATCGGCTTCGGTTTCGGCGGCGGTGTTCTTGGTGGCCATATATGTTCCTGCCAAAGGGGCAATAAGGGGTCGTTCGGACTGCGCGTAAGGAGATCAAGCGTCGCAATTCTCTGCGCCACGCTAGCCCCTGTCGCTTTCCAGCCATCGATTGGATGAGAAGTGCAATCCGTCGGCTCTGAGCAATGTCGTCGCCTTATTATACACTTTCATTGCCGCCAATATGGCAAGCAACCCCTCACAATCAAGCCCTTCTTGACGGTTTGGGTTGTCAAGCGTTTCCCAACCCTAGTCCATCCAATCCAGAGCTTCGCCATATAGCTTCGAGCGCTCGGCTTTCAGCAGTTGTTGGCGCTTTTGGATCGCGTCATACGTTTCAGGCGTGAAGTTGTTGATAAGCTCTCTATCCAGCCTCTCGAATTCCAGATTCAAATCGGTCTCGACAGCGAGAAAATTGATGAATTTGGGTAAACGCTCTTGGACAAGTTCAGGCTGGATATTCCAGCTAAATCTAAGATCCTTTTGAAGATCGAATTTGTGAATCGAGTCAAACTCGCCGCGAGCTACGATTTGCGCAATCGCATCATCGTCACTGCCAGGGTTCTTGAACAAGAAATCGCAAATGACGTCCTGCCAGCGCTTCAAATCGTCGTAAATTTTATCGTCGAGCATCTTGATGCTGCCGATGCTTTCATAGTGATTCAGCAGAAACTGCGGAAACCGCGAAGCAGCGTGAAAGGCGCTCCGTACATATGATTTGTACAGCACGACATTTTGCTTCTCGGATGTGGCGATAGCGGACTGATAAATGGTGTGCCGATCTTTCGCGTTCCATCCGAAATCTTGATAGAATCGGGTCTTGAACCAGCTTCTGTACTGATCGGAGATCACTCTATCGGGAGTGGAGTCGGCAATCTCAGTAAGCGAATTTAGAAGCTTCGCCCTTCCTTCGGGGACGTTGAAGTTCGTCTCTAGAAGCGTTGACTGATAGGTGAACTCTGACAGTGGCGTCGCGGCCGCAATCAGATTCTCAAATGCTTGACTGCCTTGATTTCGAACCACGTCGTCCGGATCTTGGCCGGGCGGTAGCTGTGCAATCTTTACGGTTTTGCCATTGGGCAAAATCTTGATTGCCAGACTTGCGGCTCTCCTCGCAGCTTTCGTCCCTGCGTTATCGCCGTCAAAGCAGAGAATCGGCTCGTCCACCATCCGCCAGATCAGCCCGAGCTGCGCCTCGGTCAGCGCGGTGCCGAGCGGCGCGACGGCGTCGGCGATCCCCGCCTCGGCCAGTGCGATGACGTCCATATAGCCTTCGACGACGATGATCCGGTTCGTCTGCCGCGATGCGGGGCTCGCTTTGTCGATATTGTAGAGGACGCGCCCCTTGTCGAAGAGCGGCGTGTCGGGCGAGTTCAGATATTTGGGCTCGCCATCGCCCAATATGCGCCCGCCAAATGCGATCACCCGGCCGCGCGCATCGCGGATCGGGATCATCAACCGGCCGCGGAAGCGATCGTAGGGCTCCTTGCCCTCAACCTCGATCAGCATCCCCGATTCCACCAGCATCGAAGTTGGGAATTTCTTGAGCGCTTCTTTCAGCGCGCTGCGGCTGTCAGGCGCGAGGCCGAACCCGAACGCCCGCCGCGTCGGATCGGATATGCCGCGCTTCGCCAGATAATCGCGCGCCGGAGCGCCGTTGCTGCTGTCCAGTTGCTGGGTGAACCACTCAGCCGCCCCCTGCACCACATCGCGCAGACTCGCCGCCTCCTCGGCCTTTTTCGCGGCGCGCGGATCGGCGGCGGGAACCTCCATCCCGGCTTCGGCGGCGAGTTCCTTGACCGCATCCATAAACGACAGCCCGCGCTGGTCGGTCATCCAGCGGATGGCGTCTCCGTGGGCGCTGCACCCGAAGCAATGGTAGAAGCCCTTTTCGTCGTTGATCGTGAAGCTGGGCGTCTTTTCGTTATGAAAGGGGCAGCAGGCTTTGTATTCGCGGCCCGCGCGGGTGACCTTCACCGTCCGGCCGATGAGGGTCGACAGGGTGATGCGCGAGCGGAGTTCGTCCAGCCATTGCGGGGTGAGGGTCAACTATCCCCCTCCCGATCCTTGGCGAATACCCCATTTCCGTTCGTGTCGAGCGAAGTCGAGACACCCATCGGTGTGGCGCTATCCCGCGAGGTGTCTCGACTTCGCTCGACACGAACGGGATGGGAGGGGCGTTCTTTAGGCGGTTTCGCGAAATGGCTCACTTCGTTCCAATCACCTCTGATCAGTGCTTCCTTTTTCGCGCGCGACCATTTCTTGATCCGCATTTCGGCGTCCAATGCCTCGTATCGTGTAGCGAAATCCTGCGACCATATCAGGCGCACGGGCAGGCGCGACGAGGTGAAACCTTCGATTTGGCCCGATTGATGTTGGCCGATCCGATATCCAAGACTATCCGTATGCCCGGTGTAGTAGCGCCCATCGGCACAAAGCAGGATATAGGTCCAGAACGCCATCCCACTCCTCTACCCGTTCGCGTCGAGAGAAGTCGAGACGCCTATCGCGCTGGTGCTATGCCGATGGGTGTCTCGACTTCGCTCGACACGAACGGGAAAGGGAGGTCGATCTTTTGGCGCGGTCAGCTCAAAGCCGCCTTAACCCACCCACTCGCCTTGCTCATGTCCAGCTCGGACCCGTGGCGTTCCTTCACCGCCGCCATCACCTTGCCCATGTCCTTCAGGCTTTCCGCTCCCATCTCCGCTGCAATCGCCTTGATCGCCGCCTGCGCTTCCTCATCCGAAAGCTGCGCGGGCAGGAAATCCTCGATCACGACAACCTCGGCCGCCTCGATATCGGCCAGCTCCTGCCGCCCGCCCTGTTCGTACATCGCAATCGATTCGCGGCGCTGTTTGACCATTTTCTGCAGCACGTCGGTGACCAGCACATCGTCGTCGGCCGGCGCGGTGCCGGTGCGCAGTTCGATGTCCTTGTCCTTGATCTTGGCCAGCATCAGCCGGATGGTGCCGAGCCGCGCCTTGTCGCCGGCTTTCATCGCGGCGACCTGCGCAGCCTTGATGTCATCACGAATCATACGTGTCCCCATGCGCTGCAAATTTCGGAAAGGCCCTCTCTAGCGCCAAGATTCCAAATTCGATAGCTTGTGAATCACTTTTTTGCTGCCTACTTGATCGGCCGTTTAGCCCCCCGTCCGGAGCATGTTGAATGGCACCTGCCAACCCCTCTGCCGCGCCTGTTGCCCAGCCTGATGGCGCCACCGGCGTCCTCGTTCTTGCCGATGGCACCGTCCTGTGGGGCGTCGGTTATGGCGCGGCCGGTGCGGGGGTGGGCGAGATTTGTTTCAACACCGCGATGACCGGCTATCAGGAAATCCTGACCGACCCGAGCTATGCGGGCCAGATCATCACTTTCACCTTTCCGCATATCGGCAATGTCGGCGCGAACCCCGACGATATGGAGCGCGACAAGCGCGCCGCAATCGGGTGCATCACCCGCGAGCTGCCGACGCTGCCGAGCAATTTTCGCAGCGTCCAGACCTTGCCCGAATGGATGGCGGCGCAGGGGCTGATCGGCCTTGCGGGCATCGACACCCGCGCGCTAACCCGCCGCATCCGTGACGGCGGCGCGCCGACCGGCGTCGTCGCGCACAGCCCGGAGGGCAAGTTCGACCTCGCCAAGCTGTTGATGCTGGCGCAAGGCTGGCCGGGGCTGGAGGGCATGGACCTCGCCAAGACGGTGACGCGCGAACGGCAGGGTGAATGGGATGCCGGGGTTTGGCATCTGGGTTCGGGCTATGAAAATGGTGCGGGCAATAAAAAGCCGTTCGTGTCGAGCGAAGTCGAGACACCCCTCGATAGCGCCCGGCCTGACGGTGTCTCGACTTCGCTCGACACGAACGGAATTCAGGGGGCAGCGCACGGAAATCAGGGTGCAGCCGGAAAACCCCACGTCGTCGCCATCGATTATGGCGCGAAGGACAATATCTTCCGCAACCTGGTCAAGGCCGGCGCGCGCGTCACCGTGGTGCCCGCAAAGACCAGCCTCGAAGACATCGTCGCGCTGCGCCCCGCGGGGGTGTTCCTGTCGAACGGCCCCGGCGATCCGGCGGCGACGGGCGATTATGCGGTGCCGGTGATCAAGGGGCTGCTCGAACGCAACGTCCCGATCTTTGGCATCTGCCTCGGCCACCAGCTGCTCGCGCTCGCCGCGGGCGCGAAGACCGTGAAGATGCATCAGGGTCACCGCGGCGCGAACCATCCGGTGCAGCGCGTCGGCGGCGATTTTGCCGATGGCGTGGTCGAGATCACCAGCATGAACCATGGCTTCGCGGTCGACGCATCGACCCTGCCGGGCGGCGTGGTCGAGACGCACAAGAGCCTGTTCGACGGATCGAACTGCGGCATCGCGATCACGGGGAAGAACGCGTTCAGCGTGCAATATCACCCAGAGGCGAGCCCGGGGCCGCAGGACAGCTTCTATCTGTTTGAGAAATTTGTGGGTGGCTTGAAGAATGAGTGACCAAACTCTGCTCTTGGGCTTGAAACTCTACGAAATCCTCACTCTGATTGGGATCATTCTTGGTCCTATTGCGGCTGTTATCATTACGTTGTGGGCTCAAAAGCGGTCCGAAAAAAAGCAACGAAGAATTGAAGTTTTGCGGACCCTTTGGGACACCCATTATGATGCCAGTCAGCCCGAGTACTCGCGCGTAATCCGCATGGTTCCGATCGAATTCAACGATGAAAATGCGGTGATGACTGCGTGGCGTCGTTATATGAGAAATGTCGATACCAGACCAAGCCCGGAGGGAGCTGCTGCCCACGAAAAAGAATTCGCTGACGCAAAGAATGATCTCATCGCGAGCGTCGCGAAGGCGGTAGGTATTAACGTCACTGATCGTGATATCCGCGACAGCGTTTACATCGCGACAAGCTATACAAACAGAATAAAGCAAACGAACGATGCAGAAATGGCTCAAATTCGTATCGCGAACGCTTTAGAGCAACAGACGCAGATACTTCGGGATAACTAGAAAAATCATCATGCCCAAAAGAACCGACATCCAATCCATCCTCGTCATCGGCGCCGGCCCGATCGTTATCGGTCAGGCGTGCGAGTTCGACCATATGGGGGCGCAGGCGCTCAGGGCTGCCAAGGGTTGATGATGGTAGCGCCCGTTCTTCCCATGTCTGACAGGTTGCGCGTGACGAGCGGCATGTCCGCGGCGATGGCTTGCGCGGCAATGAGCATGTCGAGTTCGGCAACCATCGTTCCTGCCGCGGCAAGCCGGGCCTTGACGTGGGCATATGCGCGAGCGGCATTGGCGTCGAAGTTGAGGGTTCGTTCCTCCAACCGAAACGTAAGGTCATCAAACCAGGTCACGAGCCGCTCGCGCCGCGTCGCATCGGTCAGCCGTGCAATACCATATCGTATTTCGCCGAGCACAAGGGCTGACAGCCACGCAACTTCGAAACGGCTCGATATGAAATCATTGACGTTCTGGTCAGGACGGACTTTCGACAATTCGCTCCAAACGTTGGTGTCAATCAGCACCGAAAATATCCCGGTGCGGATCAACGCTTCGCTCGGGCAGTTCGAGTTCGGCGCCATTCGCGACCTTGACCAGATGCTCGATGAATTCCCGCCCACTCATCGCCCGAATGCGCGCGGCGCGCTCGTCTTGCCGGTGGGCATAGGTCCGCTCCAGCAGCGCGCGCAGTTCGGCCTCCAGCGACCGTCCATTCGCCGCCGCAGCCAGCCGCGCATTATGTTTGACCGTGTCGTCAAGGTTCCGGATCGTCACCGCACCCATCACCATTCTCCCGCGATTGCAATGCAATCAATGTATGCAACGATAGCGAAATAGACAATGACCAAAAGAACCGACATCCAATCCATCCTCGTCATCGGCGCCGGCCCGATCGTTATCGGTCAGGCGTGCGAGTTCGATTATTCGGGGACGCAGGCGATCAAGGCGTTGAAGGAGGAGGGCTATCGCATCGTCCTCGTCAACT
>NZ_DASYHE010000014.1:0-95871 GCF_035998965.1 Sphingopyxis sp. | reverse complement strand
TCATCGCTTGACAAGTCCCGCTCTGTTCCACTATCGTTCTCATTATGTCCGGTTCTGGTCCTGACGGAGAATGACAATGTTGACCGCCAAGCAGCATGAACTGCTTCACTTCATTCAGCAAAAGCTCGACGCGAGCGGCATCTCGCCCTCGTTTGAAGAGATGAAGGAAGCGCTGGGGCTCAAGTCCAAGTCCGGAATTCATCGCCTTATCAGTGCCTTGGAAGAACGCGGCTTCCTCCGCCGCCTCCCCAACCGCGCCCGCGCCCTCGAAGTGGTGAAGCTGCCCGAAGGCACCAAATCGCCCGTGCGTGAGCGTAGCGACAATGTCGTCCCGCTCCGCAAGCCCGCCCCCGCGATGCGCCCGATCGCCGCCAACGACATTGTCGAAGTGCCGCTGCACGGCAAGATCGCCGCGGGCGTCCCGATCGAGGCGTTCGAAGATCATAACCATCTATCCGTCCCCGCCGCGCTGCTCGGATCGGGCGAACATTATGCGCTCGAAGTGTCAGGCGACTCGATGGTCGAGGCGGGAATCTTCGACGGCGATTATGCACTGATCCAGAAGGCCAGTACCGCGCGCGAGGGCGACATCGTCGTCGCGCTGGTCGACGGGCAGGACGCGACGCTCAAATATTTCCGCCGCGAAGGCCCGATGATTCGCCTCGATCCGGCGAACAGTGCCTATGAGCCGCAGCGCTACCCCGCCGACCGCGTCATCGTGCAAGGGCGCCTGTCGGGACTGCTTCGTCGTTACCACTAAGCTGCGGCGGGCGCCGCCACGGATGCGCGTCCCCCGCGCGCAGCGTAGTGACGGCCTCGGGCTGCTCACCCAGATAGAGCGCCAGCCCGCCGGTTTCGAGCAGGCTGTCGCGATCGATCGTCAGCCAGCGCCCGACGCACTCGCGCGGTAGCCAGCGGTCACTGATGACGACATCGGCAGCCGCGCAGGCCGCCGCCATATCGCTCCCCTCGATCCGGTCGCGCCCGCGCGACGCCAGGATGATGCGCCGATCAACCCCCTCGCCTTGGCTCCAGCGACAGAAATCGCGGTTGCATTCGACATGCTCAAGCTCGGCGAGCGCCGCCAGCGGCGTATCGATCCCCGCCGCTTCGGACATTGTATCGCGGACATACTCGCCCGCCCGGTCGCGCAGCAGCGCGTAGCCGCCATCGGGCAGCGCTGCGGCGATATGCTTGCCGTCGCCGGTCACCAATATGTCCGGCCTCGGCTGAACCAGCAGCGTCACCATGCCGATGGCGAGCGGGACCAGACCCGCACGGCGCCACCGCGTTTGCCAGAGCAGGAACCACAGCCCGCCGAACACTGCGATCGCAAAGCCCCACGGCGGAAACACAGGCAATGTTGCGACCGCGCCGGGTGCCGCCGCAACCCAATGCGCCAAACCAATGAGGGCGTTGATCGCCGCTTCGGCGACCCACCAGAACGGCGCGCCGAGGCCGATGCTGTCGAACAGCAGCGCAAAGGCTTCGGCGGGCATGATGACAAAGGTTGTCAGCGGGATCGCGATCACATTGGCGAGCGCGCCATACAGGCCGGCCTTATGGAAATGGAACAGCGCGATCGGTGCGAGCGCCGCTTCGACGACCAGCCCGGTCAGGATCAGCCCCCCGATGCCGCGGCCCAAGCGGAACACCCATGGTTCCTCGCGCCGCGCGACAAAGCTCCGCATCCAGCGGCTTTCGTGCAGCGCGACAATTGCGGTGACGGCGGCAAAGCTGAGCTGAAAGCTTGGCCCCGCCAGCGCCTCGGGCCGCCACAGCATCACCAGCAAAGCCCCCGCCGCAACCAGCCGCAACGTCAGCGCCTCGCGCCCCATCAGAAACGCGATCAGCACCAACAACGAGGCGATGAACGACCGCAAAGTCGGCACCTCGGCACCCGCAAGCAGCGTGTAGCCACCGCCCACCAACGCCGCGGCGGCGGCCGCGAGCGGCAATACCCATCCACGCAGCGCCAGCCGCCGACTGAGCGCCAACAGCCGCATGGCGATGAGCATCGTGAATCCCACCACCGCGGTGACATGCAGCCCGCTGATTGACAGCAAATGCGCCAGTCCGCTGCGGCGCATCGCCTCATCGTCGACTTCGCTGATCGCGCCGCGATCGCCGGTGACCAGCGCCGCCGCGATCCCGCCCGCCGATCCTTCGATCTGGCCATGGATATGCCGCGTCAGGCGCCCGCGCAACGGCGGCTGCCCTTGCCCCGCTCCCGGCGCCCGGCTGATATCGCCGATTACCGTCCCCACCGCGCCCAGCCGGTCGAACCACGCACGCTGCGCAAAATCATATCCACCGGGCAGGCTGGCGGTCGGTGGCGGCATCAACCGCGCGCGCAGGCCGATCCTTTCGCCCGGCAGCACGCCCGCAGCCTGATCCTCGCTCGCCGTCACGCGCAACCGCGGCGGCAGGTCGGCACGCGCGTGCGGCCGGACGATCAAGCGCACCTGCCCCCGCGCGGGCTGCGCATCAACCCGCTCGACCTCGGCCGAGAAGCTTGTGGTCACCGGCGCCGCCAGGACCGGTGCCTCGACCCATAGCGCGCGGCCCCAGATGAGCAGCATCCCCGTTGCGACGACGCCGCAACCGATGACGATCGAGCGCCCAAACCGCCGCTGCCATCCCACCAGCAGCCCCGCCAACGCCGCCGCACTCAGTGCCAGCAGCGCCCCGATCCAGTGCATCGCGGTCGGCAGCGCCAGCCACAGCGCAATCCCCGCGCCCAACGCCACCGGAAGCCACAGCGCAATCCGCTCGCGCTCTTCCTCCAGCCGCGCCTCGATCCCATCGCCAAGCGCCCGCCAGCGACGTCCCCACCGCGCGGCAATGGGCGTTTGAAGCTGCCTTGTCGCCATGCTAGGGGCTCCCCGATCGCCGCCGCGATGTGCGGCAAATTGTGTGAAAGAGGCCTTGGTGGCAACCGATATTGAAACCGATATGACCGCGAAAACCCCGGAAGCAACCGGCGCTGATGTCGTAACCCGTTTTGCCCCTTCACCGACCGGTTTCCTGCACATCGGCGGGGCGCGCACCGCGTTGTTCAACTGGCTGTTCGCCCGTCACCACGGCGGCAAATTCCTGCTGCGGATCGAGGATACCGACCGCGCGCGATCGACCGACGCGGCGATCGACGCGATCATCGACGGGATGCAGTGGCTCGATCTCGACTGGGATGGCGAGACGGTGTTCCAGTTCGCCCGCGCCGACCGCCACGCCGCGGTCGCCGCCGAGCTGCTGGCCAAGGGTGAAGCCTATCGCTGTTACCTGACCCAGGACGAACTCGCGGCGATGCGCGCCGAAGCGCAGGAAAAGCGCCTGCCCTTCCGTGTCCGCAGCCCTTGGCGCGACCGCACCGACGGCGACCCCGCCGTCCCGCACGTCGTCCGCCTGCGCGCGCCGCAAGACGGCGCCGCGAAGATCGCCGACAAGGTGCAAGGCGAAGTCACGGTCCAGAACGCCGAACTCGACGATTTTGTCCTGCTGCGCAGCGACGGCACCCCAACCTATATGCTCAGCGTCGTCGTCGACGACAATGACATGGGCGTTACCCACGTCATCCGCGGCGACGACCATCTCAACAACGCCTTCCGCCAGTTGGCGCTGATCCGCTCGATGAACTGGCGCGAGCCCGTCTATGCCCATGTGCCGCTGATCCATGGTGCCGACGGCGCGAAGCTGTCGAAGCGCCACGGCGCGCTCGGCGTCGATGCTTACCGCGACGAAATGGGGTACCTTCCCGAAGCGGTGAACAATTACCTGCTCCGCCTCGGCTGGGGGCATGGCGACGATGAAATCATCAGCCGCCCGCAGGCAACCGAATGGTTCGATCTTGCCCATGTCGGGCGCTCGCCCTCGCGTTTCGACTTCAAAAAACTGGAGAATCTCAACGGCCATTATCTGCGCGAGGCCGACGATGCCCGTCTGGCCGCACTGGTCGCGCCGCGCGTCGAAACGCTCGTCGGCCGCGCGCTCACCGAAACCGAACGCGACACGCTGACCCGCGCGATGGAATCGCTCAAACCGCGCGCCAAGACGCTCGACGAAATCGCCGACGGCGCCATGTTCCTGTTCCAGGCCGATCCGTTGCCAGTGGACGAAAAGGCTGCCGAGGTGCTAAAGGGCGCCCCGGAAGGCTTGCTGGCTGCCGTGACGCAGCGGCTGCGCGGGCTGGACCAATGGACGATAGAAGAGCTGGACGCCGCCGTGCGGGCCGAGGCCGAAGCCGCTGAACTGGGGCTCGGCAAATTGGCTGGGCCATTACGCGCGGCGCTAACCGGCCGAACCGTTTCCCCAGGGATTTTCGACGTGCTGTTGTTGCTTGGGCGTGATGTCAGTCTGGCCCGACTTGACGCAGCGCAACATTATCCGGCAGGGGCTTAGCCACGCTCTCTCCTCGCCGTCATAACAGGGAAAAACATATGACCGATCAACCCGCAAAAATCACCCTGGGCGACAAGACTGTCGAAAGCCCCGTCTTGTCGGGTACCATCGGTCCCGACGTCGTCGACATCCGCAAATTCTATGCCCAGACCGGCGCCTTCACCTACGACCCCGGCTTCACCTCGACCGCGAGCTGCGAATCGCAGATCACCTATATCGATGGCGACGAAGGCGTGCTGCTCCACCGCGGCTATGCGATTGGCGACCTCGCCGAACATTCCAGCTTCATGGAAACCTGCTATCTGCTGCTCAACGGCGAACTGCCGAACGCGCAGGAACTGGCCGATTTCGACAACACGATCACCCGCCACACGATGCTGCACGAACAGCTTGCGACCTTTTACCGTGGCTTCCGCCGCGACGCGCATCCGATGGCGATCATGTGCGGCGTCGTCGGCGCGCTCAGCGCTTTCTATCATGATTCGACCGAGATCCACGATCCGCACCAGCGGATGGTCGCCAGCCACCGCCTGATCGCCAAAATGCCGACAATTGCGGCGATGGCGTATAAATATTCGGTCGGCCAGCCCTTCGTCTATCCCGACAATTCGCTGAGCTACACCGGCAATTTCCTGCGCATGACCTTTGGCGTTCCGGCCGAGGAATATGAGGTCAATCCGGTCGTCGAACGCGCCCTCGACCGCATCTTCATCCTCCACGCCGATCACGAGCAGAATGCGTCAACCTCGACCGTCCGCCTCGCCGGTTCGTCGGGCGCCAATCCCTTTGCGTGCATCGCGGCGGGCATCGCCTGCCTGTGGGGTCCAGCGCATGGCGGCGCCAACGAGGCCGCGCTCAACATGCTGCGCGAAATCGGCCGCCCCGAACGCATCCCGGAATATATCGCGCGCGCCAAGGACAAGGACGACCCGTTCCGCCTTATGGGCTTTGGCCACCGCGTCTATAAGAACTATGACCCGCGCGCGACGGTCATGCAGAAAACCGTGCGCGAGGTGTTCGAGGCACTCAAGGTCAACGACCCGGTGTTCGAAGTTGCGCTGCAGCTCGAAGAAATGGCGCTCAGCGACCCCTATTTCGTCGAGAAAAAGCTGTTCCCGAACGTCGATTTCTATTCGGGCGTCATCTTGTCGGCGATCGGTTTCCCGACGACGATGTTCACCGCGCTCTTCGCGCTCGCCCGCACCGTCGGCTGGGTCGCGCAGTGGAACGAAATGATCTCCGACCCCGCGCAGAAAATCGGCCGCCCGCGCCAACTTTATACGGGTCCGGCGCCGCGCGATTATGTGCCGGTGGGCCAGCGTTGAACCGGCGGCTTTTCGCAGCAGCGGCGCTAGCGGCGGCGACGAGCGTGACGGTTCCGGTCGCCGCGCAGACCGCGGCCGAGGCGTTTGAATGCAAGCTGCCGTATAAGGTAGCGATGCAATCGATGGCATCGCTGACGGTTTTGCGGCAAAAGGCAGGATCACCTGCCACATCGTTCATGGGCGAGCTTTCTTCCGTGGAATTTGTGCCGGGTAGCATCAAAGTGCTGGGGGCCGTCCCCTCCAAACTTATTTTGTCGATTTTAGGCCCTACGACAAAGCCGGGGGATAAGCGGTTTTCGGCAACAATCGCGGCCTATTTTCCGCGCAATGCCAGCAACGAAACCACGCTCAACGCCGCTGGATGGACCCGGGCGTGCAAAGAGGGTGTGCCGGTGTGTGGTCGCGACGGGCTCGCCCCGAAGGCGATGGGTTCGATCACCTACATGCGCGATGACCCAAAAGAATTGAGCATCAAGTGCGGATACAATCTGACAACTGACGATCTGGAATAGCTGCAAGCGCTTGACGCAAGAGCGAATTTTTACGTCACATCCCGCGCCGGCAGGCTCAGCGTAAACCGTGCCCCCTGCCCCGGCGCGCTATCGACCGTCAGATCGCCGTCCATCGCGCGCGCCAAACGCCGGGCGATGTACAGCCCCAACCCCGACCCGCCGCTGTCGGTACGCCCCAACCGCTCGAATTTCTCGAAAACGACCGCCTGTTGTTCGGCATCGATCCCCTGCCCCTGATCGGCGACGGTCACCGTCGCGCGGTCGCCGTCGCGGTTGACGCGGATCCAGATCAGCGAATTGTCGGGCGAATAGCGAATAGCATTGCCGAGCAGGTTGAGCAGCACCTGCAACACCCGGCGGAATTCGCCGGTTGCCGGCGCCTTGTCGTCGGTGCGCGGGGCGTCGATGCGGATGCCCTTTTCCTCAGCCTTCATGCCCAGCAGCCCGACGGCGCGGCGCGCCAGATCGCCGAGGTCGATTTCGTCGGCCGCCGCCTTGAACCCCGGCCGCTCGATATTCTGCAGATCGGCCAGATCATCGACCAGCCCCAGCAGATGCCGTCCCGCGTGGGCGATATCGCCCGCATAGCGCGCATAATCGGCGCGGATCGGGCCGTCGAACTGGCCCGAGATCGTCTCGGCGGTCGCAATGATGCGGCTGAGCGGACCGCGCAGCGCCCCGTCGATGCGCCGACCGAATTGCGGATCGGAAAGCGGCAGCGACCCGAACGCCGGATCGACCGCCATCGCGGCGGGCACCGGATCGGCAGCGTCCTCGGCGACGACGGCCCCTCCGCGAAACCCGGTAAATCCACCGACCGCGTCGAACAGCGCTTCACCCGACAGCGTCATCGCCAGCCTTCCGGCCGGCGCGTCGGCCTGCACATGCTGGCCGTCGAAGCGCGATTGCCGCGCTAGCGCGCGCAGCACCGGAAAGCGGCCATCGCCGTCGGGTTGCAGCTCGAACAATTCCGACAGCGAGCGCCCTTCCCAATCCGTGGGAACCGGCGGTGCATCGGGTGCGGCGCGGAGCGCCACCACCCGCAATTGCTGGTCGCACTCCCAAGTCCAGCCGTGCGGTACGACGACATTGTCGCCGATCGCCGGGATCTGCGGCTGCACCACTGGCCGCGTACGCCAGTCGCTGATTTCCAGGCTGGCGCCATCGGCGTCGGGGATGATCCGCACCAGCGCGTGAATATCGCTATGATCGTCGGCGGCGTGCAAAGGTCGGCTGATGTCACGGTGCAGGCGCTGCGCCAGCGCCACCAGCCGCGCCAGGTGCGGCAGCGCCAACGGTTTTCCCAGCCCCGCCCCCGCGCGCTGTTGCAGCCGCAGCAACGGCGCATCGGCGCTGACCAGCGCGCCCGACCGGTCGATCCGGCCGCGGACGATCCGCTCGCTCATCGCTCACCGTGCTCCGGCGCCAGCATGTCGCCAAAATCGCGCGCGCCGTCATCGGTCACCGCGCGCGACGGCAGCATCGCCAGCGACGCTTCGAGCGGCGCGAGCGCGGTGCGATCGAGGTGGAGCGGCGCAAGCACCGACGGCAGCGCCGCCATCTCGGCGGTCAGCAGCGCCAGCGCCATATCGCTATAGCTGCGGCCGAGCGCCGCGGCGGCGAGCGCGATCAGCGTTGGCCAGTCGTGCCGCGCGATCGCCTGTCCAGCAGCATCGGGCAAACCCGCACCCAAAATCTTGTAATAAGCCGCGCCTGCATCGGCCATGCCGCGCTCGGCGGTGTGACGCTCGGTGGCAACCCGCACCGCGTCACCCAATTGGGCGGCGCGGGCCTGATACTGGCTGACCTCGGCCAAGCGCCAGGCCGCGACGTCGCGCAGCAACCCGCGAAACACCTCGCCGTCAAGATCGGCAATCGCCAGCGCCGGATGGCCCAGCGCGTCGAAACGACGGCGATCGGCGATCTGCAACGCCAGATAGGCACGGTTGACGTCGGACAACGGCGCGCCCACGGCCGCCTCACTGCTCGCCTCACCGGTATCGGCCAGGATCGGCGGCGGCGGCGTGCGCTGCGCCGATTGTTCGCGCCAGCGATGCTCCTCGGCGCGCGCGAAGCAGATTGGCGCCAGCCGCTCGGCGCCCGGCACCCCCTTGCGCAGCCATTCATGCCACAATCCATCGGTGTCGATCGCCGGGTCCAGCCACGCCGCGACATCGGCGACCAGACGCCGCGCGATCCCCAGCGACAAGGCGCGCTGCTCCTCGGTCAGCCGCCCGGCGGCGGGCGCCGACAGATAATCCGCGAGTTCGCGCAGGCGCGCGGACAGCGGATCGATGCCGGACGAGGAGACGGAGTCAGTCATGCACGATCGCGGATAGCAGGATGGCGTTAATACGCGCTAAACCTTGAAGCGCTTTGTTTTAAGGCGCTTCCGGGCGCCGCGCCAACCGCAGCCAGAGCAAAATCTGGAGCAGCGCGAGCAGCGGCAGGATCGCAAACATCAGCGAGGCGAAACCGAACAGCAATGCGGGGGCCAGCATGATCCACGCCTGATCGGCATCGGGGAGCAGCCAGTGGAAGCGCCGCCGCTCACCCGAATCCTCGTACAGCGATCGGGCGAGCAGGATCGTCGCGGCGAGGCACGGCGCCAGCGCGGCCTCGGAAAACGGGGGCATTTCATGCCCCGGCCCGGCCAGTGAGACAATCCATGGGAAAACCGCGAGCAAGACCCAGGCAAAGGTCCGAATGACGTCGCGCACCCGGTCCTGCGCCGCGCTTTCGGCGCGGAACGCCGACAGAAAGCGCATCGCGGTCAGCCCCAGTCCGCCGAGGATTGCGACCAGCCCTCCCGCTGCTGCCAACCCGCTCGCCGCCAGCCCCGCCACCGCCAGCCAGAGGAAGGCGGTCAGATAGGGAAGATAGCGCGCCGTCGTTGGCGACCTGACCAGCAACGGCCCGACAAGCCGGATCAGCGGCATCATGATCGCCGACCGCCCGAACCCCATGCCGCCATATTCCACTTGTTGCAGGCTCGATTGCTCGATCAGCGCCGCGGTCGGGCGGTCGGTGACGATCGCGATCTCGCCCTGCTCGAACAGTGCCGGTTCGCAATAAAGCCGCCGCGCGCCCGATTGCACCGCCAGCCGCAGCAGCGTCAGCATCATGTCCCATTCGCCCGGCATTGCGGCGAGTTCGGCGACCATCGGCTGGGAGATGCTTGCCAGCCCGCCCCAGCGCCGCGTTGCATCGATCCGCTCGAACCCCTGCGTCAGCGGCGTGTCGCCGGTCACGAGGATCGCGGGCGCCCCCGGCTTGGCGATCGCGGCATAATGCGTGCCCCCTGCGCGCAGGCCGTCGGCAACCAGGATGATGCGGTCATCCTCCTGCACCAGCCCCATCAGATCGGTCGCGACGCGGACCGGAGTCACTTTCACGCCGCGGCGGCGGATGCGGTCGCACGTCGCCAGCAGGTCGGCCGGTACCGCCGCGACCGCAACCGCGATATGCGTCACCCCGACGTCGGCCAGCCGCGCCGCCTGCCGCTCGATCAGCGTCTCACCCGCCACCGTGACAAGCGCGCGCAGCCCGCCGTCGGGCAAGATTTCGCTGGCGCCGATCAGCGCAATCAGAGCCATCGGCGGGCGCGATGATATTGAGGAACCACGGCTCACCGTCATATGGCGCCGAACCGGTTTGGCAAGCATCGCTTGTCGCCCTGCATCAGCGCATGATAGGCCGCGCCGGTGACAGAGCATGGATCGGCAGTCATTATCGGGGCTTCGGGCGGCATCGGCGCCGCGCTCGTGAACGCTTTGCAGGCGGACGGACGCCATGACGTCATCCACCGTTTCGCCCGCTCTTTCCCGGCGCCGCACCGCGTTGACATCACCGACGAAGCCTCGGTTGCCGCCGCCGCCGCGCTCGTCCGTGACAGCGGCCCGCCGCCACGGCTGGTGATTGTCGCCACCGGCCTCCTCCACGCCGAGGGGCAGCAGCCCGAACGAAAGCTCGCCGACATCGACCCCGCGTGGATGGCGCGTAATTTTGCGGTCAACACGATCGGCCCCGCATTGATCGCCAAATATTTCCTGCCCCTGCTGCCGCGCCGCGAGCGTACCGTCTTTGCCATGCTGTCGGCGCGCGTCGGCAGCATCGGCGATAATCGCAGCGGCGGTTGGTACAGCTATCGCGCCTCGAAAGCCGCGCTCAGCCAGCTCGTGCGCGGCTTCGCGATTGCCGAGGCACGGCGCAATCCCGACGCGGTCGTCGTCGCGCTGCATCCCGGCACCGTCGACACCGAACTGTCGGCGCCGTTCCAACGCGGCGTGCCGCCCGAAAAGCTGACCAGCGCGCCCGTCGCCGCCGCGAATCTGCTGCGCACCCTGGGCGCACTGACACCCGCCGAAACTGGGCGGATTTTCGCGTGGGACGGCAGCGAAATCATTCCCTGAAAACCGACCGAATCGCTGGCATTTCCCGCCGCCGTCGGCTAGGTAAAAACCACCTCCCGAAAAGCAGAAAAAAGGCCGGGTCTTGACCGAAAAAAATACGCCGACGCCGCCGTCCGAAGACGGCATTTCGCCGATCAACATCGTCGACGAAATGAAGACAAGCTACCTCGACTACGCGATGAGCGTGATCGTCAGCCGCGCGCTGCCCGACGTGCGCGACGGGCTGAAGCCGGTCCACCGGCGCATCCTCTATTCGGCGTTTGAAAGCGGCTATGTCGCGGGCCGCCCCTATCGCAAATCGGCGCGTATCGTCGGTGACGTCATGGGTAAATATCACCCGCACGGCGACAGCTCGATCTACGACGCGCTCGCGCGCATGACGCAGGACTGGTCGATGAGCGTTCCGCTCGTCGATGGTCAGGGCAATTTCGGGTCGATGGACCCCGATCCGCCGGCGGCCATGCGCTACACCGAATCGCGCCTTGCCAAGGTCGCGAACACGCTGCTCGGCGATCTCGACAAGGATACCGTCGATTTCCAGCCCAACTATGACGGCTCCGAATCCGAACCCACCGTCCTGCCCGCGCGCTATCCGAATCTGCTCGTCAACGGCGCAGGCGGCATCGCGGTCGGCATGGCAACCAACATCCCGCCGCACAACCTCGGCGAAGTGATCAACGCGACGCTGGCGACGATCGACAATCCCGAAATCACCCTCGACGAGCTGATGGCGATCATCCCCGGTCCTGATTTCCCGACCGGCGCGCTGATGTTGGGTCAGGGCGGGGCGCGCAATGCCTATGCCACCGGCCGCGGCTCGGTGATGATGCGCGCGACGCATATCATCGAGGAAGGCAGGAACGACCGCCAATCGATTGTTTTGACGTCGATTCCATTTCAGGTCGGCAAGTCGGGCCTCGTCGAGAAGATCGCCGAAGCGGCGCGCGACAAGCGCATCGAGGGCGTTTCCGACATCCGCGACGAATCGAACCGCGAAGGCGTCCGCGTCGTCATCGAGTTGAAGCGCGACGCAACCGCCGAGGTCGTGCTCAACCAACTGTGGCGCCACACCCCGGCGCAGTCGAGCTTCCCCGCCAACATGCTCGCGATCCGCGGCGGCCGCCCCGAAATGATGGGGCTCAAGACGATCCTGTCGGCGTTCATCGACTTCCGCGAGGAAGTGATCACCCGCCGCTGCAAGTTCGAGCTGAACAAGGCGCGCGACCGCGCGCATATCTTGCTCGGGTTGGTCGTTGCGGTCAGCAATCTTGACGAAGTCGTCCGCATCATCCGCGGTTCGTCCAGCCCTGCGGCGGCGCGCGACGCGTTGCTGACGCGCGAATGGCCGATCGGCGACATCGCCCCGTACATCCGCCTCGTCGAAGCGATCGACGGCGAGCTCGACGCCAGTTCGAGCTATCGCCTGTCCGAAGTGCAGGTGAAGGCGATCCTTGACCTCCGCCTCCACCGCCTGACCGCGCTGGGCCGCGACGAAATCGGCAAGGAACTCAAGGAACTGGCGGACGAAATTGAGGAGCTTCTGAGCATCCTCGCCAACCGCGACAAGCTGATCGCTGTCATGCGCGACGAGCTGATCGCGGTGCGCGACGAATTCGCCAAGCCGCGCCGCACCCAGCTCGCCCCCGCCGCCGACGGCATCGACGACGAAGACCTGATCGAACGCGAAGAGATGGTCGTGACCGTCACCATGGACGGCTATATCAAGCGCACCACCCTCGACAGCTTCCGCGCCCAGCGCCGCGGCGGCAAGGGCCGCGCCGGCATGGCGACGAAGGACGAGGATGTCGTCACCGAAATGTTCGTCACCTCGACGCACACCCCGGTGCTATTCTTCTCGACCCTCGGCAAAGTGTACCGCATGAAAGTGTGGCGCCTGCCCGAAGGCGGCCCTGCGACGCGCGGCCGGCCGATGGTCAACCTGCTGCCGCTGGGCAAGGACGAAACGATCTCGACCGTCCTCCCCCTGCCCGAGGACGAGACCGAGTGGGGCAAGCTCCACGTCATGTTCGCCACCGCCAAGGGCAGTGTGCGCCGCAACAGCATGGACGCCTTCACCAACGTTCCGTCGAACGGCAAGATCGCGATGAAGTTCGAGGGCGAGGATGAGGATGACCGGCTGATCGGCGTCGCGCTACTCGACGAAAGCGACGATGTTCTGCTCGCAACGCGCCAAGGCAAGGCGATCCGCTTTGCCGGCGACGATGTCCGCGAATTCCAGAGCCGCAATTCGACTGGGGTGCGCGGCATGCGCCTCGCCGCGGGCGACGAAGTCATCTCGCTGTCGATCCTCCACCGCGTCGGTACGACCGGTGACGAACGCGAAGCCTATCTGCGCGCCGCACCGTGGAAGGACAATGAGAACGAACCGACGCTGCCCGCCGACCGCATGGCCGAGCTGGCTGCGCGCGAGCAGTTCATCCTGACCGTCTGCGCCAACGGCTATGGCAAGCTGTCGTCGGCCTATGAATATCGCCGCACCGGCCGCGGCGGTCAGGGGATCACCAACATCGACAATATCGCGCGCAACGGCCTCGTCGTCGCCAGCTTCCCCGCGACCAAGGCGCATCAGCTGATGCTCGTCACTGACCAGGCAAAGCTGATCCGCATGGGGCTCGATTCGATGCGCGTCATCGGCCGCGGCTCAGCAGGCGTGCGCCTGTTCGACGTATCGAACAACGAACATGTCGTGTCCGCGGCGCTGATCGAAGAAAGCGACGAGGAAGAGGTCGAAGGCATCGATACCGAAGCCGAAGCCGAAACCGAAACCCCCGAAACTGCGCCCGACGGCCCCGCCGAATGACTGCGACCACCGCCTTCAAGATACTGACCCAGCAGCAATGGGCCGATTTCGAACGCGAGCGCGTCTTTCGCGGTGCCCCGGTCGATATTGCCGACGGCTATATCCACCTGTCGACCGCCGAGCAGCTTGAGGGGACAATCGCCAAGCATTTCGCCGGGCAAACCGACCTGATGATCGCCGAGGTAGACCTGATCTGCCTCGGCGACGCGATCCGCTGGGAAGAAGCGCGCGGCGGCGAGCTGTTCCCGCATCTTTATGCGGAATTGCCGATCACCGCGGTGATCGGGTTGCAAAGGCGCGACTGAAATGATGTCGCCTTAGCAAGGCGGCCACTTTTGGCGTACGGGCACCACACTTGGCCGCGGCGGCAAGCATATCATTGGGATATTCATGCCACCGCCGACTGACCGCTTGCGCAATTGCGCCGCGCTCGACAAACAGCGGCATGGCCATTCTTTCCGATCGCTGGATTCGCGAAGCCGCCCAGACGCAGGGCATGATCGAACCCTTTGTCGAGGCGCAGCGCCGCGACGGGTGTATCAGTTACGGCCTGTCCTCATACGGCTATGACGCGCGCGTCGCGCCCGAGTTCAAGATCTTCACCAACGTCGATTCAACGATTGTTGATCCCAAGGATTTTGATCCGAAGAATTTCGTCGATCGCGAAACCGATGTCTGCATCATACCGCCGAACAGCTTTGCGCTGGCCCGCACCGTCGAGTATTTCCGCATCCCGCGCGACGTGCTGGTCATCTGCCTCGGTAAATCGACCTACGCGCGTTGCGGCATCATTGTGAATGTGACCCCGCTCGAACCCGGCTGGGAAGGCCATGTGACGCTGGAGTTTTCGAACACCACCCCGCTGCCTGCCAAGATTTACGCCAATGAGGGCGCGTGCCAGTTCCTGTTCCTGCAGGGCAATGAGCCATGCGAGATCAGCTATGCCGACCGAGCGGGCAAATATATGGGGCAAAAGGGCGTGACGCTGCCCAAGCTCTGACGGTTCGACCGAAAAACGGAACCTCCTCCCGCGCCGCGCGTCGTGAAAGCACAAGCGGCGGGGGCATCGTTTGGAGGACCGACGCATGTCCATGATCGCTGTCTTTATCGGGCGTCTATTTATCTCGCTGATTTTCATCGTGTCGGGGATCAACAAGCTGATCCACGTCAACGACACCAACGCCATGATCACCGCCGCGGGGCTGCCCGCTGGCCTTGCCATTCCCACCGGGCTGTTCGAACTGATCGCGGGTGTCTGTATCGCGCTTGGTATCGCGGTTCGTTTGTGGTCGATACTGCTCGCGGGCTTTGTCCTGGCGACGATCCTGTTCTTTCACCGCGAATTCACCGATCCGATGCAGACGATGGCGGCGATGAAGAATCTCGCGATTGCGGGCGGGCTGCTGAGCCTGTTCGGCTATGGGCATACCCGTTGGAGCTACGATGCGCTGCGCCAGCGTCGCCGCGACGAACTCGCCGCCCGTGACGCGAAAATCCGCGCCACCGAAGCCGAAGTCCGCGCGGCACGCGCCGAGGGCCGCGCCGAAGCGGCGGTGGGCGAGACGGTCGTGGTCCAAAAGCGGCCCTTCTGGCGCCGCTGACGCTTCGCACTTGGCATCGGCCTTTTGCTGCGCTAGCCTCCCTTTACGTTTACGTAAGGGGAGGCTTCCATGGCCAGCCGGGAATTTGACATCATCGTCTATGGCGCGACCGGGTTCACCGGTCGGCTCGTCGCCGAATATCTGACGCAGCATTATGCGGGCCGCAATGATGCGCCGAAATGGGCGATGGCGGGACGCAGCGCGGCCAAGCTCGCGGAAGTGCGCGACCTGATCGGTGCGCCCAAGGACACCCCGCTGGTCGTCGCCGACGCCAGCGATCCCGCCACCCTCGACGCCATGGCCGCGCGGACGACGGTCATCCTGACCACCGTTGGACCCTATCAACTCTACGGTAACGAGCTGGTCGCCGCCTGCGTGAAGGCGGGGACCGCCTATGCCGACCTGTGCGGCGAACCCGGCTGGATGCGCGAGATGATCGATGCGCACGAAGCCGCGGCCAAAGCCTCTGGCGCGCGCATCACCTTCAGCTGCGGCTTCGATTCGATCCCCTTCGACCTCGGCGTCCTTTTCCTGCAAGCCGAGGCGGTGAAGCGCCACGGCAAGCCCGCGCCGCGCGTGAAGGGCCGCGTCCGCAAAATGGCGGGCGGCGCATCGGGTGGCACCATCGCCAGCCTGACCGAGACGCTGAAGGCGGTTGCCAAAAAGCCCTCGCTCGCGCTGCTGCTCAAATCCAGCTTCGCCCTGACCCCCGGTTTCGAAGGACCGTCGCAGCCGACCGGGCTGTTCCCAGAATATGACAGCGCCACCGGCACCTGGACCGCGCCCTTCGTCATGGCGCCGATCAACACCAAAAATGTCCACCGTACCAACTTCCTGCTCGGCCACGCCTGGGGTGCCGATCTGGTGTATGACGAGATGGTGATGACCACGATTGGCGACGCCGGAAAAGCGATGGCCGAAGCGATGGCGAAGGCCAATCCGTTTGGCGAATCGAAGCTCAAGCCCGGTGAAGGCCCCAGCAAGGAAGAACGCGAGAACGGCTTTTACGACATCCTCTTCATCGGCGAATATCCCGACGGCACGACAGTCCGCGCCAGCGTGCAGGGCGACCGCGACCCGGGCTATGGCTCGACGTCCAAGATGCTGGCGGAAACCGGCATCGCCTTGCTCACCAACAAAGGCAAAGGTGGGGTGTGGACTCCGGGCGCGCTGCTCGGCGACGCGCTGATCGCCCGGCTGACCGAGCACGCCGGACTGACTTTCCAGATCGAGGGATAACCCCTCCTCCGTTCGTGCTGAGCTTGTCGAAGCACTGTTCTTCCCTTCTCCCCCGGAAGAAAAAAGAACGGCCCTTCGACAAGCTCAGGGCGAACGGTTTTGTTGGATCGAATGAAGAGAACAAAACCCAAATGACCGCTCAAACCTCTCCCAGCGCGCTCGACGCGCTGCTTTCGACGCTACGCACCGAAGAGGGCGTAGCCAAGGCGCATATCGACGATGGCTGGATGCAGGGCCGCACCGCTTATGGCGGGATCAGCTCGGCGGTCGCGCTCGCGGGCACTATGGCGCTCCATCCGACCGACACGCCGCTACGTTATGCCCAGATCAGCTTTGTCGGTCCCGTCGGCGGAGATTGCACCGTGACCACGCGCGTGCTGCGCCAGTCGAAATCCTCGCTGTTCGTCGATGCCGGGGTGTCCAGCGACGCGGGTTTTGGCACCGCGGCGGTGTTCGCCTTTTCGCCCGACCGCAAAAGCCATCTCGACCATAACCGGCTGACGATGCCCGACTGCCCGGCGCCAGAGACGCTCGAACCCGTGCCCGACCATCATGCGCGGCCATCGTTCGTGCGCCATTTCGACATGCGCCCGACCACCGGCCCGCGCTTCGCGTGGAAAAGCGAGGTCGGCGAATATCTGACCTGGGTGCGCTTTGTCGAGGAACCCGCCTGCCACCCCGCTGTCGCGCTGCTCGCGATGGGCGATGCGCTGCCCCCCGCCGCGATGGCGTTGTTCAGTGAATTCGGGCCGATCAGCTCGATGAACTGGACGGTCAACATGCTAACCAGCGATCCGAAAACCGACGACGGCTGGTGGCTGCTATCGGCAAAGACCGGCTTTGCCCGCCATGGGCTGTCGGTGCAGGACATGATGCTGTGGAACCGCGCCGGTGAACCCGTGCTGAGCGGCAGTCAGGCGATCGCGATTTACGCGTAACCCACCTGTCGCCCCCGCGAAGGCGGGGGCGACGAACTACGCCGTCGGCAACGCCACCACCGCATACAGCCCGCCGCCGTCGCGATTGCGCAGCGTTAACGTCCCGCCCTCGCCCTCGGCAATGTCGCGCGCGATCGACAGCCCCAGCCCCGACCCGCCGGTCGCCCGGTTGCGCGATTGCTCCCCGCGCGCGAAGGGTTCGATCAGCGTCCGGATCTGCTCATCGGTCAGACCGGGTCCGTCATCCGACACGATTATCCGCACCTCGCCCGGCGCGCGTTCGACCGACAGCCGCGCGCGCTGGCCATAGGTCGCAGCATTATCGATCAGGTTGCGCAGTGCGCGGCGCAGCAGCAACGGGCGCGCCATCACCGCGGCATCGACAGCGGCAGCAACCGTCACGTCCTTCCCGCGCTCGCGATAATCCGCGGCGAGTTCCTCCACCAGCCCGCGCAAAGCCACCGGCTCGCGCCCCTCGGTCCCCGCCCCCGATCGCGCCAGCGCCAATATGTCGGTCAGCATCGCCGCCATTTCCTCGATCGACGCGATCATCTTGTCGCGCAGTGCATCGTCTTCGACCTGCTCGACGCGTACTCGCAGGCTGGCGAGCGGCGTACGCAGATCGTGGCCGACGGCACCCAACATCCGGTCCTTGTCCGACAACATCGTCGCGATCCTGCCGCGATAGGCATTGAAGGCGATGATCAGGTCGCGAACATCCGACGGCCCCTCTTCCTCCAGCGGCGTGGCGTCGCGGAGCGCAGGATTGGACCGCGCCGCACGGGTCAGGTCGCGCAGCGGCGCCGCAGCGCGCCAGGCGATGACCATGATCGGTATGAGCAACAACAGGTACAGCGACAGCGTCTGCCAGACGAGAAAGCCCTGCAACCGGTTGCCGCCCGTCGGGATCCGGCTCCGCACCGCAAAGTAGCGGCCGTCGATCTGCGCCGCGACGATCACGGTTCGACCGGGGAAGTTCGCCCGCAGCCGTGGCCGCTGCGGCAGCGCCCAGGCATCGACTGATTGCGCCGATACATCGGCCTCATTGAGAAGGTCGGCGACATAATCGGCAAGTTCAGGCATACGCACCGCCCCGGTGGGAACCGGGACCGGCGTGTCCGAAATCACCAGCTTCTGCGCGCGCTCGCGCTCTTGCGGCTCATCCCGGCGATCAGGCGAACCGGCGCGCGCTTCGCGCGGGTCGCCCCGGAAATCGCCGCGCCGGTCGCGATCGACCGCATCGATAATCCGCGCCACCGCCATGCCCCCGCCATGCGCCAACGTCTGCTGTTTCTGCCCGCGTACAAGCAGGGCAAAATTTACCGCCTGCGCGACGAACAGCATCACCGCCACCGCAAACACAAGCTGCCCGATCAGGCTGCGCGGCCACAGGCGCAGTTTCACGCCGCCGGTCCCATGCGTTTGACTTCGCAAGCCAGCGTATAACCGCCGCCCCACACCGTCTTGACGATCTGCGGATGCGCGGCATCGACCTCGATCTTCTTGCGCAGGCGGCTGACCAGATTGTCGATCGCGCGGTCAAAAATCTCCGCCTCACGCCCGCGCACCAGATCGAGCAGCCGGTCGCGGCTCATCACCTGCCGAGGATGTCGCACCAGCGCGTGGAGCAGATGATATTCGCCCGACGACAGCGCGACCTCATTACCCTGGCTATCGACCAGCACCCGCTCGACCTCGCGCAGCACCCAATCGGCAAAGGCATAGCTGGTGCCGCCCGGATCGAGTGCACGGCCACCCTGCTGCGTCAGGCGCAACACGGTACGGATGCGCGCCACCAGTTCGCGGGGGTTGAAGGGTTTAACGACATAATCGTCGGCGCCGATCTCCAATCCGATGATCCGTTCGGTATCCTCGGCGCGTGCGGTCAGCAGGATGACGGGAATACTGCTGGCCTCACGCAAATGGCGGGTTAGCGACAGGCCATCCTCGCCAGGCATCATGATGTCACTGACGACCAGATCGACCGATTGCGCACGCAGAACCGACCGGGCCTCTGCAGCGCTCGCCGCGGCGGTCACCGCAAAGCCCTGCGCGGTCAGATATTCGGACAGCGGCTCGCGGATCGACGGTTCGTCGTCGATCAGCAGGATGCGCGGGTTATTGCTGTCGGTCATTGTCGATCCGATAAAGAAGCTAGTTCGCCCACCGGTCGGGGGACCGATGGGCGATAGCTGGCAGGGACCTGCAGCAAAGGCAATGCCGGGAGGGGGAAGAAAGCCTGCCCGTCGCCGCTGATCCCTGCCAAATGCTTAGCTGGCCGGAGTAGCCGGTGCCGCACGCTTCGCGCGCCATTCGCCGCGCTGGGCCTTGCGTTCCTCGGCGGTCACCTGACCGTCTTTGTTGGCATCGGACGCATCGAAGCGCGCGAGTGCTGCAGTCTGGAACTCGGCCTGGCTGATTGCCTTGTCACCGTTGGTGTCGGCCTTGCCCATCATGCCGCCGTGCATGGCATGTCGCACACCGCGTTTTCCGTGACCGCGCATGCCGGGACGCTTGCCTTCACCGGCCTCACCAGCCTCGGCACGCTTGGCAACGCGCTCCGCACGCTTGGCGGCACGTTCAGCGCCCTGATTGTTCCACTCGGCCTGGCTGATGCTGCCGTTGCCGTCCGTATCAAGGGCTGTAAACTTTTTGGCCTGCATCTCGACGCGCTTCGCGGTACGGTCGGCGGCGTCGATCCTGCCGTCCTTGTTGAAGTCCATCTTGTCGAACCGTTGGGCGGCATGCGCCTGCGCTTCGGCGCGGGTCAACGTGCCGTTGCCGTCGGTATCGGCTTTGGCGCCGCCAGGAGCGGCAAGGACAGGAACGGCAATCAAAGCGGCGCCCAAAGCGAAAAGCGAGATTTTTTTGGTCATGGTACGAACTCCTTCGTGGAATGATCCCGGGAAAGCCCGGATCCCGATGAAGCTGTTTTAGGAACCATTTGTCCCAACCGCTTGCCGAATCGGCGCAAAAGTGTCGCAAATTGTCGCAGATGTCGGTCGCTGTTCATCTTGCCGCAAAACAGACCCCGGCGTGACCTCGCCACGATCTTCACGCGGTTCGGGAGCGCATGTCACTCGACACACGCTCCCGTAAACATTCGCTGAGCGCGGGCTCAAGGGCTGACCGGCGAATCTTCATCGTCTTCTGAAATCAGGACGATCGCGGTAATACCGGCAAGAAGGCCGACGAGTCCGATAATCCATCCCGAATTACCCGCAAGTTCGCTCTCGCCGCTGATCGCCGAGCCGGCGCGCGCTACGCCGGCGGCGGATGTTGCCGAAGCCGCGACCGGCGCGAGCACCGCGGACGATGCCGCCAGAGCGATCACGATTCTTTTTGCCATGCGCATGTCATTCTCCATCAATTCAACAGGATGTCGGAACCCCATCAACGATCCGGAGGCACCGGATGATCCGGCGCATCAAGGCATTCATCGCATAAATCGGACGGGTTGGCGGCGCCGCCGCCTGACGAAGGGTACGAATATCGGTTATCGGTTTGCTATTGGAGCCCAGTGCGCGTCCACGCAGTCAAGGCGACTGCCGCTCACCGCCTTTGCCGACGCTGGCGATCCTGCTTGTCGATCGCGTGCTGTCTCGCCTTCCGGGCTATACTGGCGGCGCTCGTTGATCGCTCGAGATGAAGTTGGGCCACTAACGCCTCAGCCCTCGCGGCGTGCTGGCTGGTCCGGACGCTCGTCCTTCCGCTGCTGTCGCCCATCATCATCAACCGAGCAATTCCGGTCGGCGAGGTCGCTGATCCCCTGCACGACATGACGCACAATCAGTCCAATGACAGCGGGCCATGGTCCAGTCGAGGCAACACATGCCGTGCGAAAAGATCGCATTCGGCGGCGTGCGGGTAGCCAGAGAGGATGAAGGCGTCGATCCCCTCGGCCTGATAAGCGCGCAGCTTCGCAAGAACCTGATCCGGATCGCCGACGATCGCCGCACCGCAGCCTGACCGTGCGCGGCCGATGCCTGTCCACAGATTATCCTCGACAAATCCGTCGTCCCCCGCCGAGGCGCGCAGCTCGGTCTGACGCGCGACCCCAGCGGTTGCGGTGTCGAGCGATTTCTGGCGGATTGCCTCGCCTACCCCGGCATCGAGTTTGGACAGCAGGCGAGCCGCATAAGCACGGGCCTCGGCCTCGGTTTCGCGCACGATGACATGGGCGCGATAACCGAACTTGAGCTTGCGGCCCTTGGCCGCCGCCCTCGCCGTTAGATCGCCGACGACGTCGCGCACCTTGTCCATCGTGTCGGGCCACATCAGATACACATCCGCAGCCTCGGCCGCGGCCTCGCGCGCGGCGGGGCTGAGGCCGCCGAAATAGAGCGGCGGGCATTGGCCCGAGACTGTCGTCATGCGCGGCGGGTCAAGCTCCAGATCATAGAATTCGCCATGATGCGACAGATGTTGGCCAGACAGCATCGTCTTGAGGATTTTCATCACCTCTACCGTTCGCGCATAGCGAGGTTCGCTGTCGAGCGACTGGCCTGGCAGGTCCGAAGAGATGATGTTGACGGTGAGGCGTCCACCCAGGATGCGGTCGAGTGTCGCGATCCGTCGCGCCAGTTGCGGCGGCCAGTCCTCGCCGATCCGCACCGCCATCAGCAGGCGCATCCGGTCGAGGAAAGGCGCGATGGCAGCGGCGAACACTGTGGTGTCCAGGCCCAGCTGATAACCCGACGGCAGCAAGATATTGTCGAAACCGCCTTTTTCGGCGGTCAGCACGATATTGCGGCAATGCTCCCAGCTGGATTGCAGCATCGGATCGGGCTGGCCCAGAAATTCATAGTCGTCGTCGCACAGCGCCGAAAACCAGCTTACCTCGCACGGACGATGCGCTTCACCCTCGGTCATGGCAGTTTCTCCCCGCGCGCCGCGACAAACACTTCATACCAACTGGTTCGCGTCCAGCGAACCGCAAAGGCGTCGGCCGCCTCGGCGATCCGCGCGACATTCTGCGTCCCGACGATCGGGATCGGCCGCGCCGGATGCGCCATCAGCCAGCTATACGCCGCCGCCGTGCGGCCAACGCCATGCGCCGCGGCGACGGCATCGAGCGCCGCGACGACCGCACGCTCGCGCTCGTCCGTCGGATCGGCCAGCCGACCGCCGCCCAGCGGCGACCAGGCGAGCACCGCCATGTCCATCTGCATCGCTTGGTCCAGTTCACCATTTTCAAACGGCGCGATGCGGAGCGGAGACAGTTCGGGCTGGGTGCTGGCCAGCGGAACGTCGAGAAAATGCTGGAGCGCGGCGATTTGCGTCGGGGTGCAGTTCGACACGCCGACGGCGCGGATTTTGCCGGCGGCCAGCGCCTTTTGCACCGCACCCGCGACCTCCTGCGGGTGAGTCAGAATGTCGGGGCGGTGGATCTGCCACAGGTCGATGACATCAGTCCGCAACCGCTGAAGCGACGCATCGATCGCCTGCGCCAGATAGGCCGCGCTGCTGTCATAGGGTAGCGGCGGCATGATACCGCCCTTGCTGGCCAGCACCATGCGTCCGCGCAGGCCGGGATCGGCGGCGAACAGTTCGCCGAGCAGGCTCTCTGCATCGCCAAAGCCGTCGCTGCCGTCAAAGCCGTAGATGTCCGCGGTATCGAACAGCGTGATCCCGATATCGAGCGCTGCATCGACCAGTTGACGCGCCGTGTCGGCGGGTCCGGCAAAGCGCCACATCCCCCACGCGAGGGACGATATGGTGATTCCGCTTTGGCCCAAAGCGCGGGTGGTGGGAATGGCGGGGAGGTCGCTCATATGCCGATCAATTCCTTATTGTGTCGCGGGGTCGCGTGCGAGCACCGAATCGCGCTCGACGAGATCATGTTGCAGGCGTCGATGGACAAGATTCTGTCCGGTGAGCAGCAGGTCGGTTGCGGTGTGCGCCAGATCAAACACCGGCTGCCGGATCGTGGTCAGCGCGGGCCAGACCATTCGCGCCAGCATCGTGTCGTCGAACCCCGCCACCGACAGGTCTCTTGGCAGATCGAAACCGGCACGGTGCGCCGCGGCCAGCACCCCGGCCGCCATATCGTCGTTGGCGGCAAAGATCGCGGTCGGCCGGTGCGGCATCGACAGGAACTGCTGGCAAGCAGCATAGCCGCTGGCGAAATCGAACAGGCCGTCAGCGATCAACTGCGGTTCGAACGGCAGACCGGCGCGGTCAAGCGCGCGGCGATAACCGAACAGGCGCTCGTCGGACGCCATATGGTTGGGGTGCCCCTTGATGAATCCGATGCGGCGATGGCCCAGATTGATCAGGTGAGTGGTCATGTCATCGGCAGCTTGCGCGTCGTCCATGAACACGGACGATGTCATCGAATGATTGGTGCCCGGCGAAATGCGAACAAAGGGTACGCCAAGTTGTTCCAGCGTCCGCAGCACCGGGTCGCAATCGGTGACCGGCGACGACAGAATGATGCCGTCGACATGGGTATCGCTGACCAGCCCGCGCACCTGCTCACCCACATCCGGATCGTCAACCTCGACGGGCTGGCCGAGCAGGCGAATGCCGTCCTGATGGCAGCGCGCCCAGCATCCGGATTGGATCTGGTTGATATAATAAGGACTGTGATTGTCATAGATCAACGCGATCTGTGCCGATTTGGTCCCGGCCAGGATGCGCGCCGCGACGCTGGGCCGAAACTCCAGATCGCGGATCGCGGCTTCGACCTTTTCGCGGGTATCCTGGCTGACATAGGGATGATCGTTAAGGACCCGGCTGACGGTTTTGACTGAAACCCCGGCGCGTGCCGACACGTCGCGAATGTTGCTGCGCTGGCTCATCCAACAAGCTCCCCCCGGTGCATCGACAAGGCCCGGAACAGCGGGGCAAAAGCGCTGTCTGCTCGGTAAAATACCGGCGGTGCGCCAAAAGGCGCCGACACCCTGCACCGTCCGGCCGCCATCATATTGCCGGTCCACACATGCACCCATTCGTCGTCCGCGGGGATCAGCACCTCGCGGTCGAGGCTGCCTTCGTGAATGATCGGCGCCACCAGCAAATCACCCCCCAGCAGATACTGATCTTCGCATGCGTAGCACGCTTCGGTCGGATAATGCAGGAACAATGGCCGTTGCAAAGGCAGCCCGCGCTCGGCCGCATCGTCGCACAGCGATCGCAAATAAGGCGCAAGCGCCGCGTGGACGCGCGTCATCGCTGCGAAATGATGCAGGATGTCGGGAGTGCTGTCGATTTGCAGATTGTCGTCGGGGCGGTTGCCCTCATGCGTTCGCATCACTGGCGAAAATGCGCCAAGTTCAGCCCAGCGCTTGAGCAAGTCGGCCGTGCGGACAAGCCCGTGGAGCGAGGTGTAACCGCCGACATCGCTATGGCTATAGGCGTTGCCGACCAGCCCCGCCGACAGCGCTGCGGTGATCACTGTACCGATGCCGTCGTGGCGCGAAAAATCGACGCATTGGTCGCCCGCCCACAGCAATGGGCAATGCGCCTGCACACCGCTATGCCCGGCGCGCATGAAGAACAGCGCGTCGCCGGTCATGCCTTTCGCCGCGATCGCCCGCGCATTCACCTCGGCCCACAGCACCGGCCAGCGGTTATGCGCCAGCATCGGATCGCTGCCATCGTGAAGCCGCAGGTCGGTCGGCAGATATTCGCCGAAATCGGCCATCCAGCCTGCGATGCCGATGTCCAGCATTTCGCGCCCGATCACGCGGTCGGCGAACCAGGCGGCGGCGGCAGGATTGGTAAAATCAACGATTCCGCAATCGAACTCGCCGAAATCGACGATATAGGGTTCGTCGCTGTCGAGCCGCAGCGCCAGAAACCCCAGCTCGCGCGCTTCGGTAAACATGCCGCCGTCTATCGCAAGATATGGGTTCACATAGCCCAGAAACCGGATGCCATCGGCGCGCAGCCGAGCGATATGGCCCGGCAGATCGGGATAGCGCGCCGCGCTCCAACGCCAGTCCCAGAACAGGCGGCGGCCAAAGCTGGTTTCACGAATGCCGACCCAATCCTCGCACCAAAGTCCGGACACGACCGCTCCCGCCTCCCGGATTTTGTGCAATCGGTCGAAGCTCGCCATCCCCTGCTTCAGCCCTACAATCGCGCCGCCGATGGCCCAATCGGGCAATTTCGGTTGCCGCCCAAAGCGGCTCGACAAGGCTTCCACCAACGTCGGCAGATCATCGGCAAAGGTGAATTCGATGCGCCCGCACCCCTCCCACCACGCGATCCGGTTCGCCGCCGGATCGCTGAAGTCGAGTACCGCATAGGCCGTGCTGGTCAGATGACAGGCATAGTGGTGCGACGACAGAAAGGTCGGTTGCGGATAATTGGTTGTCCAATAATCGCCGCCCGCCATGCCTTCGCGGTCCATGATCTGCGTCAGTTCGCGGTCCTTGTCGCGCCCCACGCCGGGCTCGCTGGTCCAGATCGGAAAGCGACGACCGTTCAGGCGCAGATAGCTCATCTGCTCGCCGCCGCCCCAGACATGCTCGTGCGGCTGCGCCACCAGTTCGACGGCCAGGCGATTGCAATCCCCGATATGGCTTTCCACATTCAGCGCAAAGCCGCCATCGAGTGGCACAAGGGAGAGCGTCAATGCGGATGGCGCACCCGGATGGCTCCGCATTTCGACCCGATCGGGCATAACATCCATGATCGGCAAAGGCGCCAGATCACGGCGGCGATCCTCCATCCGGAAATTGCCGCGGATCATCACGACATCGGGGTCGCCGACGGCGGCGGTAATGGCCGGGCTCGCGCCGCGGTGGCGCAGCAGCGTCAGCGCACCCGCCACCAGGTCGAAACCGTCATCCTGTGCTCGAAACTCCGCGTTCACGGTCGCTTCCCATCCCCCATCACCATGTTGCCATCGCGCCACAGGTCCCGAGCAAAAGGCCGTATCGCGTCAATAGGACGGCCATTGTCTATATGACACCGCTTGACATATCAATCGCCATATTTCATTTCAGCAGCGGTTAAAGGCCAACAGGCCGCCGCCCGCGACTTTTGCCGGGGCGCCGACATTGGGAGGGATAAGAGATGAATCGCAAGTCCGCAATTACGACCCGCGCGCGCACAATCTGCCTCGCCGGCTCGGCGTCGCTGCTCGCTATCGGGGTTGCCACCCCCGCCGCGGCGCAAGTCGAAGAAATCATCGTAACCGCACAGAAAGTCGAAGAAAATGTGCAGGATGTACCGATTTCGATTACCGCGGTCACCGGCGATCGGTTGATCCAGAGCGGCACCACCAGCCTCGAAAATATCGGCGACCTTGTCCCCTCCGTCACCTTCCGTAAGGGGACGACCAGCGCCAATAGCGCCATCATCATGCGCGGCGTTGGCACCATCACCTTCTCGGTCGCTGCCGAACCAAGTGTGTCCACCGTTGTCGATGGCGTCGTGCTGAGTCGATCGGGCCAGGCCTTCAGCGATTTGCTCGACATCGACCGGATCGAAGTGCTGCGCGGCCCGCAGGGGACCTTGTTTGGTAAAAACGCTTCGGCAGGCCTGGTCAACATCGTGTCGAAAGGCGGCACCGAAACGCTCGAAGCCGATCTGCGCGGCGAATATTATGAAGGCAGCGAATATCGGGTCAAAGCGTCGGTATCAGGTCCGCTCGCGCCCGACCTGTCCGCGCGGGTCACCGGTTTTTACGGCAGCTACGACGGCAATATCCGCAACGTCTTTTACGACACCGACGTCAATGGCTACGAACATTATGGCGCGCGCGGCATCCTCGATTACGACGGCGACGGCGCGCGCATCCGCCTCATCGCCGACTATTTCCGGGCCAATGACGATTGCTGCGCCGACGTCACCGGGGTCAGCCGCGGCGCCGTCCTTGACGCCGAATTGGGCTTTCCAGTCGCGCTGGGTACCGACCAACGCACCGTCAATCACAATCTGATCACGCGCACCCGCGACAAGCAATGGAGCCTGACCGGCAACCTTGATCTCGACGTCCCCGGCGAGCATGTGCTGAGCGTCATCCTCGGCTATCGCAACTGGCAGAACACCGAAATTCGCGAGGGCGATTTCCTGCCCCGCGCGATCGTCGGGACGAACGAGCTGCACGACAACGGCTTTGTCAAAACTGACCAGATGTCGGCGGAAATCCGCCTGTCATCGGATCAGGCGATGCCGTTTTTCTATCAGGTCGGCACCTTCATCTGGCATTCGAACAACCAGCAGGATTTCACCCGCCGCGACATCGTGTGCGCGTCGTCCACGCTGCCGCTCGCGGCCAGCGGTGCGCGGCCTTGCAACCTGAATGATCCGGTCAATACGACCTATCCCACCGCAACGTCGTTCAGCGACGTCAACAGCAACAATTTCGCGGTTTTTGGCCAGGCGACCTATCGCCTGACCGACCAGCTCAGCCTGACCGGTGGCCTCCGCTGGACGCGCGACACGCTGAGCTACACCCACACCCGCGCCCCGGGCATCAACGCCGCGACCGGCCTGCCGCTCGCCGGTCCCGGCGTTTCGGGCAGTCCTGCTGGCGGGACGATCGCTGGCGGTGGCACCGGCCTCAACACCTCCAGCGGCAGCACCCAGAACAACAATATCTCGGGCAAGGCCTCGATCCAGTTCGAGCCGACCGATGACCTGTTGTTCTATGGCAGCTTCACCCGCGGCTACAAAGGCCCGGCATTCAACATATTCTTCAACTACACCGCGCCGACCAACGCCGTGCCGATCGACGAAGAATCGTCCGACGCTTATGAAGTGGGGATGAAATCGCAGTTCTGGGATCGCCGTATCCAGTTCAATGCGGCGCTGTTTCAGGCAACCTATGACGGGTTCCAGGCGAACAATTTCGTCCTCCTGAACGGTCAGATCATCACCAACCTGACCAACGCCGGAACGGTGCGAACCAAAGGGTTCGAAGTCGATACGATCATCGCCCCCTTCGATGGCCTGACCCTGCGTGGCAGCGTCGCCTATGCCGATGCCAAGGTTCGCCGCTTCAATCCCAATCCGCTGACCAACGCGCCGGACGCGCGCGACGGAACCCGATTGCCGCTTGCCCCGAAATGGAGCTGGAACGTCGGCGCCGATTATGAAACGCCCATCGGCAGCGCGCTGAAGTTCTTTGCTGGAACCAGCTACAGCTATACCGGCAAGCAGTTCTCCGATCTTGGGGAGGGCGGTCCGCTGGACAGCTATGGCATCTGGAACGCCAGTGTCGGCTTCAGCGACGCCGAAGACCTGTACCGTCTGACCTTCCATGCCCGCAACATCGGCGACAAGAGCTATGCCTTGCTCAATGTCGGCAACGGCCAGCGCTATCAGATCCCGCGCGACGCAGACCGCTATTTCGGCGTCACCCTGAGCGCCAAGATCCGCTAAGCTCACGCTGGATCGGCTAACAAAAAAGGGGGCTGCGGCCGAAAGCCGCAGCCCCCTTTTTTGTGTGCGATGGCCAAGCCACATTCGTCATTGCGAGCGAAGCGAAGCAATGCAGAGTGGCGTAAACCGCTCTGGACTGCTTCGCTTCGCTCGCAATGACGATTCCGGATAAGGTTCGTTCATACCTCAATCCGGCTGTCTCGACCGGACTGGAGGCATTAAGCCTCCTCGCTGTTCACCACGACCAGCCGCGGCTGCATCAGATGGATCCAGCCGAGCGCCAGCAGATAGGCGCTTGCCGACATCAGGAACATCGGCGCATAACCAAGGCCGGTGACCAGCGCCCAACCGGCAAATTCCAGCATTGCGGCGCCCGACAAATTTCCGGCCAGCGCCCCCATCGCAATGACGCTGCCGACCTGGCGCGCCGGAACGATGTCGGCGGTCATGCCAAAGATATTGGTCGAAAACCCCTGATGCGCGAACAGGCCGAGCCCGATTACGAGCGCGGCGACCCACTGGTTCGGCGCCACCAATGCCAGCGGTAGCGGCAGAATGAGCAGCGCATAAAAAAACATCGACGATTTGCGGGCCCGATTTTCGGTCATCCCGCGGCTCAGCAGTGCCGGAAACAGGAACCCGCTCGACAATGCACCCGCCGCCGCCATCACATAGACGATGGCGGTCGGATAACCGATTTCGCCCTGCCCCAGCGAAAATTGGCGGGCAAAGAAATCGGGCGCCCAGAACAGGATGAACCACCAGACCAGATCGGTCAGTGTCTTGGCCCCGATCACCGCCAGCGTCCGCCGGTCTTTGATCAGCTTGCGCCAAGGGTCGGCGCGCTCTTGCGGCGCGTCGATCACCGCAGGGGTCCCCACGGGCTTCAGCTTGGCGGTGCCGAGCCACCAGAACAGCAGCCAGACAAAACCCAGCGCGCCGGTGATCAGGAATGCCGCCTGCCAGCCCAGCGCCAGGGCCAGCGCCGGGACGGCGAGCGGCGCAACGATCGCCCCGATATTTGACGCACTGTTGATCACGCCCAGTCCGACCGAACGCTCTTTGACCGGAAGGTAGGTCGCCGCGGCCTTGATCGCAGCGGGCGTATTCACCGATTCGGCAACCGCCAAGGCAACGCGTGCTGCCACAAATTGCTGGACACTGGATGCCAGCGCATGGGCCATGCCCGCAAGGCTCCAGATGCCAACGGCAAGGCCATAGCCCCACCGAACGCCGACCCGATCAATGAACCAGCCGACGCCGAGCAGCGAAAATGCCGCCGCGATCTGAAACGACGAACCGAAATGCGCAAAATCCTGATCGCTCCATCCGAAATCGGCCTGCAACATCGGCTTGAGCAGCGCCAACACCTGGCGGTCGAGGTAATTGAGCGCAGTACCGAAAAAAATCAGCGCGATCAGGCCGATACGAATGGCGCGTTGCGCGGTATCGGTCGCAGTAGTATCAGCCATGTCGGCCCTCCCTCACAGGGCCGCACGCCATGCGTTGAGCGTCGACCGTTCCAGCCCAATTAGGGCTTGCGTTGCGCCATTTCACAGGCCTACAGAATCGTATGACACCGCAAGACATAAGGCAAGAGGCTTTGCCGTCCACATCCCGCCGCGGACGTCGAACAGAGGAGCCACGCTCATGAGGTCCATCGTCGCGCTCGGCGGCACGCCCCGTTCCGGATCATCGACCGAAAAAATCCTCGAAATATGCTGCCGCGCCGCGGCCGCCGAAGGAGCGGTCATTACCCGTTTCGGCGGCGCTTACATGAGCGCGCTGCCCTATTACCGCGGGCCGGGACACAGCGATCAGGCGGGAGCGGAAATGGTCGCCGCGGTGCGCGACGCCGACGGATTGATCATCGCCTCGCCCGGCTATCACGGCAGCATTTCGGGGCTGGTCAAAAATGCCCTCGATTATTTCGAGGATTTATCGACCGACGTCCGGCCCTATTTCCATGGTCGACCGGTCGGGCTGATCGCTACCGCCTTTGGCCACCAGGCCGCCATGAGCACCCTGTTGACCCTGCGCAGCATCACCCATGCGCTGCGCGGGTGGCCGACGCCGATCGGGGCCGCAATCCGCACCACCCCCGAAACCTTTGACGATCTGGGAGAAATCATCGACGTTGGGGCACGGATGCAGTTGGAACTGGTCGGCAAACAGGTCGTCGGAGCGGCGGGTATTCTGTCATGACAGCGCCCGGTGACGGCGGTTTGGAGGCCATCGGCCAGCATCTGGCCGACGGCGGGCTGATCATTCTGGCAGGCGACGCGCTGCGCCATGGCGATCTCGATTTTGCAATGGCGGCCAGCCGGGTGACGCCGCAAGCGATCAATTTCATGGCCCGTCATGGCCGCGGCCTGATTTGCCTCGGCCTCACCCAGTCGCGGGCGTGGAAACTGGGCATCACACCGCAGCATAGCGGCGACGGCGCCGACAGCGGGCGCCCGTTCGGCGTCTCGATTGAGGCCAGGCACGGGGTCGAAACCGGCATTTCGGCGCATGATCGTGCGCATACCATTGCCGTCGCCATGGCACCCGACGCGCGCGCCCATGATCTGGTCAAGCCCGGCCATGTCTTTCCGCTGATCGCCGACCCCGGCGGCCTCGGTGCGCGGCGATCGACCTTGGAGGCGGGGATCGCACTCTGCAATCGGTTCGATCTGGGCGAGGGCGTGGTCTTGTGCGCAATCATGCGCGACGACGGCACGATGGCCCGCCGCGCAGATATGACCGGCTTTGCCGCGGAACACGGGACGCCAATCGTCGATATCGACGCATTGGATTTTGGATAGCGGCGGGGTATCGGCCGCGCTGGCCATATATGGGCTGATCGGGCGCAACAGGCTGGATCATCACCGCTTTACCTTGACGCTGGTGGATATTTCGCTCGCCAGCGCGATCGTCATGTCCTTCCATCTGCTGCTCGCCGCCCGCTTTCGGTTTGGTGATGTTCAGGCGGGTTCCTGATTTCGGCGGCGCTTTGTCCCGGTGGTGACCGAAACCCTGGCGTCACGCGCCGCCGCGTTCGTATTTGCACACTATTTTCTGTGACGGCCGTATACAACGGTTGATGCCGTTCAACGGCAGGGGTGAAGGTCGGCTCTGTGTGCCGGGCAATCGCGCCGACGCGGTTGAAGGTCGATTTCCGGATCCGATGAGATGTGATAAAGCCGTCTGCGCTGCCAGTCCGTCACGCAAATCAAGGAGCAGGAATGATAAGATTCCGGCGTCGTTTTTTCGAATTGGCCATCCCCGGCTTGGCGGCAATCCTTTTGGCGACGGCGGCTCCCGCTGCTGCGCAGCAGAGCGAATATCCGACCGACGAAGAGACTGAGCGGGCGCGCAACGCAGCGCAAATTACGGCCTATGTGTGGCTGGCGGGATTTGGCGGCGATATTCGACCCGGCGCGGGAGCCCCTATGTTGCGCGTCGACAAAAGTTTTGGCGATTTGCTTGAAACAAGCGACGGCGCTTTCTGGATTTCCGGCTTCGTGCGGCGCAGTCGGACGGTCTTCATGGCCGACATCAGCCGCACAAGATCGTCCGAGGAAGGACAGGTGCCCACCGGGCTGCCGACGCCGTTCCCGCCGACCGTTCCGGCCAACGGCGGGCTGACCATGACATCGCTAACCGGCGCCGCCGGTTACCGGGTGGCGCAGGAGGACAATGCCACCCTCGATCTTCTTGTCGGAGCGCGCGCCTGGTGGGTCCGCCCGCGCCTGGAGGTTCCTGCGCTGGCTGTCGATCTCCGCCCCAAAGCGAATTTTGTCGATCCCATCGTTGCGGTGCGCGCCAATTTCTCTCTCGCCCCGCGGCTGTCAGCGCTCGTCTATGGCGACATCGGGGGACTGGGTGTCGGATCAGAAGTCACTGGACAATTGTCGACCACGCTGAATTATCGCGTCAGTCGGTCGGTCGTCCTTTCGGGCGGTTACCGTTACCTTGCCGTCGATTACGAGAAGAACGGCATATTGGTCGATGCCCGGCTCGCCGGCCCGCTGATTGGGGCAACCATCACCTTTTAGAACATTGTGCCGCGGCTATTGGCCCTTGTAAATTTTGCCGTCTTTCATGATGACAGCAAAATTGCGCTCTGGATCGGCAACCAGATCGATGTTGGCGAGCGGATCGCCATTGACCAGGATCAAATCTGCCAACGCGCCCTTGCGCACCACGCCTAGCTCCCCCCGATAAGGTGAACGCAGGCCCGACAGCGCCAGCAGCTGAGCATTGTCATGGGTCACCAGCTTGAGAATTTCGGCCGAATTAAACCACGTCTTCAGCCGCAGGATATAGGCATTCTGCTGCGCATTCTGCTGCGGATCGAACAGGAAGTCGGTGCCCCAGGCCAGCTTGACCCCAAGTTTTTTTGCCAGCGGCCAGACGCGTTCCTGTCCTTCGATCAGCGGCTCGCGCTTTTCACGGCGCTGCGCTGTCATGTCCGGCGTGCTGTCCTGAAGCCGCTGGAGAGAGAGCCATATCCCGCGCTGCGCCATAAGCTTCAACGTATCCTCGTCCAGAAGTTGGCCATGCTCGATGACCAAGACGCCAGCCTCAATAGCCCGGCGGACGGCCCGCGGCGTATACGCATGCACCGCCACATAAGTCCCCCAATCTTCCGCGGCCTCTACGGCGGCTTTCATCTCGTCGAGCGTATATTGGGTGACATCGAGCGGGTCATAGGCCGAACTGGTACCGCCACCTGCCATCAGCTTGATTTGACTGGCCCCGCCGCGCAGCGCCTCCCGCGTTGCTGCGAGCACCTCTGGCCGGCCATCGGCAATATAACCCGCGCCCAGCAACTCCGCCTGTGAAGCTTTGCCGGTCCAGCGGCGAGGCCCTTCCCCGGGTGTCCGATAGTCGCCATGGCCCGACGTCTGCGATATCGTCGGCCCCGACGGCCAAATCCGTGGTCCGGCAACCCGGCCCGTATCGATCAACTTTTTCACTTCAAAGATCGGCCCGCCCACGTCGCGGACGGTCGTAAAGCCGCGCATCAAAGTCTGGGCCGCGTTTGCCGCCGCCGCTTCGCCGGCTTTTGCCGGGGTCAGATCGGGCGAAGCAAGCTCTGCCATCGTGAGCGCCCCGAATGCAAGATGCACATGGGCATCAATGAGCCCCGGCATCAGCGTCCGGCCACTTCCCTGGATGACTTTCGTCGATGCGGTGGGACGAGCCTCGCCCCCAATCGCTGCGATCAGGTTGCCGCGCACCAGCACATTCGTCGGTTCGGACAATCTGGGACTGGTGCCGTCGAAGATCCGGACGTTCTGAAACAGCGTTTCGTTTGTTTCGGACGTCGCAGCTTGCCCATCCTGCGCGACGACTGGCGCCGCTGCCATCAACAGAGCAACCGCGACCACACCATACATGGCCGTTAATTTAGCTCCCATGGATCCCTCCCCGTTCAATTGGCCTGTGTGTCTTAGCGGCCTCTGATGTTCGCCCGCATCGCCCGTAAGGCTGTGAAGTGTGCTTGGCCTGCGACATAGCACAGTCCGGCTGATGAAGCGCTATCCTGCAAAAGCTTGGATAATTGTTGTGGGTAGACCGAGCTGATCGGGTGTTGGTGAGACCCGCGAACACAGGCGCATCGTGAAAAGCGACGCAGCGGTTGTAAATCTGCTCATTCGTCCGTTGTCCTGACGATGAGTGGCTTCAGCCAGCATCGTGTTGCAAAGCAACAAATGAGAAGGAGCTAAGCGCTGCCCGGTTAAGTGACGGCGCTTGTAGGTTGTCGCCCATAATGCTAAAAAACGCGGGCATCACGCGGGGGCGGGGGCACGACCATGATACTATCCACCAAGCGGGTTGATTTGATCCCAAAGCCGATCGTCGGATCCGCGGCGCCTTGGTTCAAGGCGCATGTTCTGGACGTAAATCGACAATATACTTTTCATACTGTCGCCGGCCGACCCGTTCTGTTGTTTTTTATGGGGTCTGCGTCGAATGTTGACGTCGAGGCCGCCCATGAGCGACTGCTGGCGGACCCCGATCGTTTCGACGATCGCCGCTGTTGCTTTTTCGGCGTCACGGTCGATCCGGCCGACGAAACCGCCGGACGGGTCAAGACGCGAACACCGGGTATCCGGTATATCCTCGACAGCGACCGATCGGTGAGCGACGCTTATGGGGCGTGCGGAAACGACGGCGATCATTATGAATCCTATATCGTCGTCCTTGACCGTCAGCTGCGTGTTGCGGGGCGCTATCACTTGCCCGACGCCGACAAGGCGCTCGCGCTGATCGATCGACTCATCGAAGAGGGCGCGCCGGAAGATTGGGCGCCGGTCTTGTCGGTTCCGCGGGTTTTCGATCAGGCGACCTGTCAGAAACTGATTGCGCTTTACGATCACGAAGGCGGCGCAGATTCGGGGTTCATGCGCGAGGTCGACGGCAAAACGGTGTCGGTGATCGACCATGGCCACAAACGCCGGTCGGATGTTACCATCAAGGATCAGGCGTTGTGCCACGGCCTCAGTGCGCGGGTGAACCATTGCCTGCGGCCCGTAATCCAGCGCGCGTTCAATTTCGACGCGACCCGTATGGAACGCTACATCGTCGCCTGTTACGACGCATCGGTCGCTGGCCATTTTCGCGCCCACCGCGACAATACGACGAAGGGGACTGCGCACCGCCGGTTTGCAGTGACGATCAACCTCAATGACGATTTCGACGGCGGAGAGCTGCGGTTCCCCGAATTCGGTTCCCGAACATATCGACCCGCGCCGGGCGGCGCGATCGTCTTTGCCTGCGGCCTGCTCCACGAGGCGACCCCGGTCACCCGCGGGCGCCGCTACGCGTTTCTGCCCTTTCTTTATGACGATGCCGCGGCGGCCCAGCGCGAAGCAAACAACCAGTATCTGGGCGACGGCGTCGGCGCGTACCGGCAATAGTCACGGCGGCCCGCTTCAAAGCTCGATAGAGATCTTGACGTTCTGCGCCTTGATCCCGGCCAACGCCGCGATGCTGAGTTTCGCCGCATAAATCATGATACTCAGCCGCTGGGGATTGGCAAGGCCGGCCGGTATGTCGCCATGGTCCCAGCCAGTGGCGAGCATCATATCAACCTCGTCATCGGGTACGGCTGCCTCAAGTCCGCCGACAAGTTCGAGCTGCGAGACACCGAGGACGCTCGCCAGCATCTGCAGATTGCGAAGCCGCGGCTGCGTCTTGCCCGACTCCCACGCCCAGATCGTCGGCCTGCTCAGGCCGGTTCGTACCGCCAGCTCCGAACGGCTGATGCCGCATTGCTCGCGATAACGGCGAAGCCGCAATGGCAGAGGCTCGGCGATGTCATATTCAATCGGGCGCGCCGAGGCGCTCATGACCGCGGCCATTCCCGAAGGATGGAGTCAACAGCGCGAGGCAGCAAACCGCAGCCTGACCCGGGTTCGATGCGGATCGACACACGGTCGTTCCAGCTGATGATGTTCCTAACCATTGACGCCCCCCTCAAGTCCCGCGCCACGATGGACATGAAAATGTCAGAAATCCCAGATTTCCGTCATTCCCCGATGGGGACATCCGAAAACGGACCTGACCCGCGATCGTCTAGAAATCGGCGGTTTGCGCGCCCGCCACCAGGCGTTAGAAAGCCGTTCCCAGCGAGATCGAGAATTTCTTCGAACGATCACCTTCCTGCCGCACCACCGGCTGGGCAATGTTGAAGCGCAGCTTGCCGGGCCCCGCATTGAATGCCAGCGCAACCCCGACCGCCACGCGCGGCTTTGCCGAGTTGCCGATCAGCCGCTCGCCCGCGATCAATTCGCTTTTCGACGCGCCGAACACCGACCCCGCATCGACAAAGACGCTGGGTGTGGCGCCGACCTTTTGCATTGCGCCTTCCAGCCGAAACGCCACTTCCAGCCGCCCGACATAATAGGCGCGGCCGCCGATTGCAGTGGGAGGTGCAACCGGCGCCCTCAACGGAACGACCTTTGGCCCGATCCCGCGCAAGTCGAACCCGCGCATGCTGTTGCCGCCGATATAGAAGCGGTCGAAAAGCGGGATTGTCCGTCCGCCGATCGGCTCCATCATCCCACCTTCGATGCCGAGAGACACGTCGAGCATGTCGCCAACGCGATAGTGAAAATTGCCCGCAACGCGCAGCCGGGCATAGCGAGAAGTACCGCCTGGACCCGCAATCTCCGGGGTCAGGCGAAGCTGAAATCCGCGCGTCGGATCGACCGCCCTGTCGCGACGATCCAGCGTGAGCCCGACGCTCAAGACCGAACTGGTCGATCGGCCGAGCGCATTGCAAAACGGGCTTCCGTGCAGCCCGACGTCGCACTGCGCATTCCTCTGGCGGATTAGGAAATCCTCGTCCGAATAGCGGTAATTTGCTGCAATGCGCAGGCCGCGTCCGATCGGTTTTCCCGCATAGAAATTGACGCCGCGGGCGGTCTGAAGAAAGACCGACGATTTGCTTTGCGCATCGAAGCCCACCGCCGTCGAGCGCGAGTAAAAGAAAGTTGGCGCCACCAACAATTTGCTGCCGATGAAATTGGCATCGGCGACCCCGAATTCAAACAGCCGCTGAATTTTCGAATAGCGCGCCGAGGCCGTGATATCGCGGCCGGGTGCGCCGATATTGGTGCGGGCAATTTTGACGGTTCCAACCGGGCCTTCCAGCGACGAATAGCCGCCGGAAAAGGCCAAGCCCCCGCGCGGCAGCGTCTCAATCGACAAAAGGTCGGTTTCGCTGGCCTGGCCGTCGGCACCGTCAAGGCCGGTCACGACATCGGACGCCGTTCGGGCCGCGCCTTCGTCCGTCTCTTCACGCGGGTCGGACGCCATGCCCAGTTCCGACGGATCGGGTCGCCCGCCCGGCGCCGCGCGGCGCGAGCCGGCATCGCCCAGCCAAGGCGCCGTCGAGACATCGGCATCGAACGCCGGAAATCTGCGCATTGTCGCCGCGGCCTTGCGGCCAATCGGTTTCGTACCGTCAATGGCAAAGCACGGCGGCCCCATCCGGTTTTGCGCCGCAACGACACACGCCAGATTGACCATATCCGGGGGCAGCGCGGGCAAATCGAACGCCGTGATCGGTGCGGAAGGGCCGAAGCGAACGGCGATGCTTGGCTTCAAACCTGTCGGAACCGCCTTGGCCGATACGCGCAAAGGACGACTGCGCGTCGTCGCCTTCGCGGCGCGCGTGACAGCGCTCAATGGCAAAACGGATACCATGCGCTTGCCCGCGACCTTACCGGCTTTTGGGTTGCGGCAGTTGTCGCAGTCCGCCTGCGCCGACGCCATCGCGTCCCGTGTGCGGGAGATAAGCGCTTGCCGCCGCATCCCGGCATCGCCCAGCCATGATGGTTGCTGTGCACCTACATCCAAGCTGGCGAATGCGTCATTGACAGCCGCTGCGGCAATTGGCGCGGCATCGTTGCCGCCGAAAGCCTCGTCCTCGCCGATCGAACGGGCCACTACAGCCGCCGATGCCGCAACCGGGGCGTTCCAATCGATGACCAGCGGCGACCGCCGCAGGGTCTCCGGCTCCGCATCGGCCAACACGGTCGGCGCGGTCGCATCCGCCAGATCGGAGGCGATTGATGCCTTCAGTACAAAAACGTCAGAGCTATCCGCCGCCGGGATGATGGCATCCCCCGCGTCAGGTTGATCGAGTGGCCGCCCCTCCTGAATCGACAGCACCCGCGCCATCGCGGTCGATTGGCGAAGCGGGACATAGGGCAGCGTCTGAACGATTTCGCGCTCACGCGCATGGAGCGCTCCGGTTTCGCCGACGCAGAATATTACCGCAACGCCCAGCGCAGTGCCTTGCACCGCCTGGTGAACGCCCCGGAACAATAGTCCGTATCCGGCCAACCTCTTACCCCTGTTGTGCCGACTGACCCCGGCCTTCACCTTTGCCCAATTCGCGACGGGTTACCCTTCACGGAAGGAGCGATTGAAACTGTCGATCATCGGCTGGAAAAGATATTGCAGCAGCGAACTCGACCCGAGATCGATATAGACTTCGGCCGGCATCCCCGACATCAGCTGGACATCAGGATATTTCTTGAGCTGCGCCGCCGATATCTCGACGATCACCTTGTAATAGATTTGCTGCGCGTCCTTGTCATAGATCGCATCCGGGCTGACGTCCTTCACGGTCCCGAGCAGATTGGGAATGACGCGGGCCTTATACGGCGTCAGTTTGATCTCCGCCGCCAGCCCCTTGTGCACAACATCGATATCGATCGGACGAAGGCGCGCTGAAACCACGATCTTTTCGGACGTCGGAACGATGTCGAGAATCGGTTGTCCGGCGCCGATGACGCCGCCTGACGTGATCAGTCGCAAATTGGCGACCCGGCCCGCGATTGGTGCAATCACCTGCTGGCGGGCGCGAATGTCGCCGCTGACCTTCAGTTTTTCGCGCGCTTCGGCGATTTGTAACTGGACCTGCCGCTGCTGCCCCGTCGCCTCCAGCACCATCTGTCCGCGCAGCGACACCATTTGGGCACGGGTTTCACCGATCGTATCGCGCAGGCGGTCCAGATTGTTGGTCAGCTTGCCGCGCTCGCCATCGACCAGCGCCTTTTGACGCTGCAACGCCAGCAGACGCGATTTGCGTTCCAGCCCCTCATCGACCAGCATATCGACGCTCATTTGTTCGTCGTCGAGCAACTTCGCCTGATCGGTCAGCGCCGCGATCTGCGCTCCCGAGCTGCGAATATCGGCGTTCGACTGGCCGATACGCTGCGACAATATCTGCGCCTGCTCCGCAAGGCCGCGTCGCCGAGATGCAAATTCCGCGTTGGAGGCGGCGATGATCTCCTTGACCTCGGGGTCGTTGGCCGCGGCCAGCAACTCGGCCGGATAACGCACCGTTGGCAGGCCGAGCCGTTCGGCGGTCAGCCGCGCGTCCTGCGCCAGCAGGCCATAGAAGCTTGTGCGCAAGGCAGCGTCCGACGCATCATTTTGGGTCGCATCAAACAGTATAAGCGGCTGGCCAGCGCGCACCTCCTGCCCTTCCTTAACCAGAAACTGGCGGACGATCCCGCCCTCCAAATGCTGAACCGTGCGCCGCCCACCGCCCTCGGCCTCCAGAAAGCCGCTCGCGATTGCTGCGCTATTGAGCGGCGCTGCCCAGCTCCAGATGGCAAAGGCCAAAACGAACAGGCCAATCGATACCAACGCCAGCCGCATCGACCCTTTCACCTGCGGCCCGGCCGCTTCTGAACCGGGTGACGGCAGCGCCAAGCGCACCGGGTCCCCGTCGGCGCCTATGCGGAAGGGGATGTTCATGCTTCCATTCCCCCTTGCTTGAACATCGCAGGATTGGGCTTGGCCGGATTGCCCGGCGGCGGCGCGTCACCTGTCGGGATCGCGCGTTTTCGCCCAGCCATTTCATCGACGACGGTGCGGGCGTCACCGAATTTGGCGACCTGGCCATCCATCAGAAGCAGAATCTTGTCAGCAAGTTCGAGAAGGTTGGCGCGATGTGAGACGATAATCGTCGTCATATGCAAAGCTTTGAGCTTCTTGATCGTCGCCAGCAGCGCCGCGTCGCCGCGCGCATCCAGGCTGGCGTTGGGTTCATCGAGGACGACCAGCGGGGGCAGCCCGAACAGGGCGCGCGCCAGCCCGATCCGCTGGCGCTGACCACCCGACAGCTGATGTCCGCCGTCCGTGAGCACACAATCATAGCCACCATCCAGGTGCAGGATCATCTCGTGGCAATCGGCCAGCTTGGCCGCCGCAATGACGTCGGCATCGCGCGCGTCGGGACGAAAGCGACCGATATTCTCGCGGATCGATCCGGGCAGCAGCTCGACGTCTTGGGGCAGATAGCCAACGTTCGGCCCGAAATCGCTGCGCATCCAATCGAACGTGTCGGCACCGTCGAGACGCACATGGCCCGAGATTGGTTTGAGTACGCCGACCAGCAAGCGCGACAGGGTCGTCTTCCCCGACGCCGACGGGCCAACGATTGCCAGCGACGTCCCAGGCGCGATCGCAAAGCTGACATTCTTTAAAATCGCGCCTTTCATGCCCGGCGCGGCATAGGTCAGATTTTCGACCGCCATCGCACCGGACGGCTTGGGCAGCGCCATCTGCGAAGGGCGCGGGGTCGGCAGATCGCAAAATCGCGAAAGACGTTGCAGGCTTTCGCGCGCCAGTACAAATTGTTTCCAATAGCTCATCGCTGCCTCGATCGGCGCGAGCAGCCGCGCGATCAGGATCGATCCGGCAATCATCGCGCCGCCGGTCAGCTGCTGGTCAAGCACCAGCAACGCCCCGACACCCAGCACCGCGACCTGCACCAGATTGCGGACGAATTTCATCCACGCCAGAATCTTGCTTGATTGGAACTGCGTCGCATCGACCGCTTCGGTTTCGGCGATATAGCGGTCCCGCCAGTGCGCGACTGTGTCTTTACCCATCCCCATCGCGTCGATGACTTCGCTGTTGCGGACCAGCGACTCGGCATATTGCATGTTGCTGGCGGCAAGCGACTGCGTCTCGGTGATCGCCTTGCGCGTGATCCGCTCATTATACCAAGTCAACCCGAACAGCATCGCCGCGCCGCCCGCTGCGATGAACCCGAAAACGGGATGCAACATGAAAACGATCAGCAGGTACAGCGGCACCCACAACATATCGACGACGCTGAACACCGTCGGGGTGGATATGAAATTTTTGACCTGCGTCATTTCACGCAAGGCCTCAAGCCGCACATTGGGGGCGATTAGCCGTTGTTCGAGTGAGCGGATGAGCAGCGACGGCCCCAGTTGCTGCGCCAGCCAGGTGCCAACGCGGTTCGCGACCTGTTGGCGGATGCCGTCAAGCATCGAACCGAGCGCGATCACCAGCGTGATCGCCAGCGCCAGAAAGAACAAAGTGTCCTTGCTCTGACTGGTCAGGACGCGGTCAAAAACCTGCATCATGTACAGCGACATGGCGAGCGCCGCCATGTTGGTGATTGCTGAAAACAGGATCAACCGCGTTGCGATGTTGCGCTGCGGCCGCAGCAGGTTGCGCAACAAATTATCGGGATTGGCAGGCGCGCGCCGAGCCGCCATCGCGTTCCGGGCCACGCCTAGCGCTCCCAGATCCCCGGACTGTCCGCGGCGTGCAGCGGTAGCACGAGCCCCGAGATCAGTCCGGCAAGCTCCATCTGGCGATGCACCCCCAGCTTCGCGCGCACCCGCTTCAGATATGTCCGCGCGGTTTCTTCTGACAGGCCGCACCCCTCCGCCGCATTGCCCAGACTGCTCGATTTGAGGAAGTGACCCAGAAAACGTTGCTCGGACGGCAGCAAGCCAAGCGCTTCGAGGAGCGAACTTGGGGCATCGACTTTGCCCGGCCCCATGATGATCACCATCGCGCAGCGCGTCATGCCGCCGCCGGTGCGCGACTTGGCGGACATAACATAGGCCAGCCGCCATTCGCCATCGCGGCAATCGAGGCGAAAAACATCCTCGACCGGTGCATCGGGCGCCGCTGTGGCAGCACGGCGGATGCTTTCCCGCAATTGTTTGGCCTGCCCCGGGTTAGCCGCAACGATCGCGCCATCGGCGGCACGCAGCAGCCATTTGCGTTGTTCAACCAGCCCGGTCGCCGCGCTGTTCAAGAACAACGGCTGCCCGTCGGCCGAAAGCAAAGCCATGGCTATCGAAACCCGGTCGAACATTCCTTCCAGCATCGCCGAACGCTGCGACTGGCGCGCGAGCTGTGCCACGCCCGTCGCGGATTCAGCGAGCAGCGGCGCGATCAATTGCAACGATGCGGCGTCACGATCGCAGAACGGCGTGGAACTGTCGGGCCGGAAGAAAAGCGCGCGGATGACTTTGCCTTCGCGCTTCATCTGGATTGCGACGCCGGCGTGGAGCGAAGGCGGCACGTCGCTTTCGCTCGCGTCGTTTGCAACCGCTCCGGCGCCAAACAGTCCGCCAGAAAACTGAAAATGATGCACCGACTGCTCGCCGATCCGCGCCCACACATCGTCCATCATCGCCAGCAGGCGCCGCGTTGCCGCGCGGTCACCGCGAACCTTGTCAAAACCGATCAGAAAGGCATGCCTTTGATGCCCTGCGCCCGGCAGGGCAACGGTCAGGATCGCAGACGAAACTTGGAACTGGGCAAGATAGTCATGCCAAAGGCGCCGCGTTTCGGCCGCAACATCGACCGACGACGAGTGTGGGTCCGCAACGTCATGGGCGTCATAATCGGACAGTCCCTCGAATGGAGCGGCATAGCCTTGAGTCGCTTCTGCGTAATGCGTTGAAAATTCCATGGTCGCAGACATTATCGCCCCCAAAAAACACTAATCCCGAAGCGATGCAAAGCTCGCCGCAGGCGTCTCACGCGCGACCATGATGTCTGACGCGATGCTCTGAGTACGGTTCAGAACGCACGCGCCGACCGGGGTTGCCTGAAGCATCTTCTACCCGGCGTTGGCTGTCGATTGATGTGAATCTCTCGATAGCGTCGCCTGCCGTGACGGCTGCAAGCGACTGTCAGTGTCTATTTCGATTCGGCGGATCGAGTCTATTATCCCCTCGGACATATCCGTTAGGGTAGTTTCGCCATTCACCACCGCGCATTACTCTTTCCTAACTATGAAAAGAGGGGGTCTGCACTGAAATCTGCGATGATTCAGGAGGGGTGACGTGCGGAAATCATGGACTTTTTTGGCGAGCGCGTTGAGCGCACCCGCCGCGGTAGCGACGTTCGGTATCGCCGCGACTCCGCTGCTGGCGCAATCGGTTTCGCCTACAGCCGCACCGTCGAGCACGATGGCCGCGCTCGCCCGCCAAGTCGTCATCTCCAACCCCGATATTGCGGCGCAGCGCCATCAGGTCCGTATTGCCGCAGCGCGATTGGAGTCGGCAGAGGCCGGCTATCTGCCCACAATCGAGGCAAACGGCACCGTGCAGCGGCGTGAGATTGACATCAAGAACGGTAGCAACGCCAACGACGCACGGTACACCGCCGGACAGGCAGGGATCGAGGCGCGGTTGCGCTTCTATGACGGCGGCCGGACATATAATGCCGTGCGCATCGCCAAGGCCGAGCTGGAAGCAACCAGCGCGGGACTCGATGCGACGACATCGGACACCTTGCTCGAACTTCTGACCAGCGCCGCGGACGTGCATCTCAATCGCAAGATCCTGCAATTTTCCCAAGCGCAGAGCGAGGCGATCGGCGAACAGCTGCGCGCGACATCGCGTCGACTAGAATTCGGCGAAGCAACGCGCACCGATGAGGAGTTGGCACGCGCACGGCTGGCGACCGCACAGGCGGGCGTGCTTGCCGCGACTGAACAGGTCAGCGTCGACGGATTCCGGTTCCGCAACGTCAGTGGCCAATCGGGAACGATGGTCCCGCCGCTGCCGCCCCTGGCCCCCGTTCCCTCCTCGCTTGCCGCGGCCCAGAAACTGGCGCTCGATGCGGCGCCGCGCCTGCGCGCCGCACGGCTCAACGCCCAGGCAGGAAAGTCGGGGGTCAAGTTTGCTACCGGTGCTTTGCTTCCCCAGCTGGATGCGGTCAGCGGCTACGACTATCTGACCGGCGGTGCGACCAATACCTTTACGGGCAAATATCCGGACGATCGCTCGTCGCTTTATTATGGGCTGGAGCTGCGAGTACCGATCTTCCTACCGCGTGATCACGCCGAAGTCCGCCGGGCGCGCGCCGTCCGCGATCAACGATTGTCGCAAACCGACATCGCGCTGCGCACCGTGGCTGAAGATGTGGCAGGTGCCTGGACCCGGTGGCAGTCGGCAAAGAGCACGATTGCCGCCGCCGAGACAGCGGTCGCGGCGACCCAAGAAGCAGCCGAGGGCATCAAAAAGGAAGCCATCGGCGGCAACCGCACGCTCACCGATGTGCTGAACGCTCAGAACGAATTGCTTAACGCACGCGTCACGCTGGAACGCGCGCTGCGCAACGAATTCGTCGCGCGTGCCAGCCTGCTGGCGACGACGGGCCAGCTTGATACCAAGGCGATTCTCGAAGGACGGTGTTGCGGCGCGGATACGAGCGAGCGTCCCGCCATGTCTGCGCTCGGCAGGCCAGTGTTGACCAGCACCGAAAAAGTGATTGCGAACCCCGCGACATCGCCCCGTCCCGAGATGTCATCGCTGGGGCAGCGTTCCGATTACGCCGCCGATGATGCGGTCACCGCACCAGGAAATCCTGCCCGCCCCGCGACCTCTGCGCTGGGCCGCAAACTTAACTAGCCAGCAAGTTTTCTTTCCAGACCGGTCCATGTCGGAATGATCCGAAACGTCGGAAATACCGACGCTTTTACGAGATTGCGCACGGTTGCCGCTGTCAACCTGACCCAAAATGAACCACATCACAAAATTATCGGTCATGTCCCCAAGCAGGAATGTCCGGTCCCCCTGCACCGCCATATCCCATTGTCATGGCCCTGAACTGTCGGGGTCATTGGGGGGATGAGCAAGCCGAGTCGGCGACCACGCATCCCTTGCGACCCATGAAAGAAGAGGATAGCGACATGCCTACAGTAGGACCTTCTAACGCACCGAATAGTGCAAAGCTGCCCACCTCGCGAGGGCAAGTACTTGGAACCAATTCCGTCGACTTTATCGATCTGAATGCGATCACGTCGACCGCTGCGTTGCCATATAACGCTCGCGGGAACGGCGGCGCTGACACCGTTTATGGCAACAACTTCGACAACGATCTTTATGGCGATGCAGGCGACGACAATGTCATCGGCCGCAGCGGCAACGATCGCATCGATGGGGGCGTCGGTAACGATACGCTGATCGGCGACCAAGCCTCGTTCGTCGTCGTCGGTCCCGGCAACGTCGTCTATACCGGCGATGACAATGGCGGTGCCGATGGCAATGACACGCTGCTTGGCGGTGCCGGCAACGACACGGCCTGGGGTGGCGGCGGAAACGACTATATCCGCGGCGACGCCGGAAATGATACGCTCAACGGCCAATCGGGCGATGACCGTGTCGAAGGCAATGCCGGCGATGACGTCATCAGCGGCGGCCTTGGCAACGACAACCTTTACGGCGGAACCGAAACCGACGTGGTGTCGGGCGGCGACGGCGACGACTACATCGAAGGTGGCACTAACACCAACGGCGTCGATCAACTGACGGGCGGTGACGGCAATGACGTGATTTTCGGCGACAATGGTGTCAACCGCAAAGCCGATCCCGATTTTGCCTATAACCAGAGTGGCTACAATCCCGGCAATGGACATGCCGACAACATCTCGGGCGGCGCTGGCGACGACCAGATCTTCGGCCAAGGCGGCAACGACGTCATTGCTGGGGACAGCGGCGACGACCTCCTGTGGGGCGACGACGGTAACGACACCATCACGGGCGGAACCGGATTCGACCAAGTTGATGGCGGCGAAGGCGACGACAATCTGGCCGGCAATGACGGCGATGATGAACTTCTCGGCGACGCCGGGAATGACATCATCCGCGGCGGCGCCGGTTTTGACTTCGTCCAGGGTGGTGCCGACGATGATGACATCGGCGGCGGTGCTGACGACGACACGCTGAACGGCAACGACGGAAACGATCTTGTCCACGGTGACGCGGGCAATGATCTGATCTGGGGTCAGAGCGGCGATGACGCGCTCTATGGTGACGACGGCGACGACGTGATCCGCGGCAACGGGGACCCCTTCTTCGATCCGCTCGATCCGACGAACACCGATGCCGACTTCATCTCGGGCGGCAACGGCAACGACACCATCAATGGTGACGAAGGCAACGACGTTCTCGAAGGCAATGACGGCAACGACCTGATTGCTGGCGACGCTGGCGCTGACACGATCGACGGCGGCGACGGCGACGATAACCTCTCCGGCAACGACGGTAACGACGTTGTTTCGGGTGGTGAAGGCAACGACACCATCCAGGGTCAGAACGGTGCCGACAACCTGTCGGGTAACGACGGCGACGACCTCATCTATGGTGGTGCCGGCAACGACACCGTCAACGGCAATGACGGCGACGACCAGCTTGCTGGCGACGCTGGCAACGACACCATGTTTGGTGGCGCCGGTGACGACATCATGTATGGTGACACGCTGTACGAAAACCTGGGCAACCCGGGTGGCGGCAACGACACCATGTCAGGCGGCGACGGCAACGACTATATGTCCGGCGGTTTCGGCAACGACGTGATGAACGGTGATGACGGCGATGACACCATCCGGGGCGACACCGGCAATGACACCATCAACGGTGGCGTTGGCGATGACAATCTGGAAGGCGAACAAGGCAACGACACCATCACTGGTGGCGAAGGCGACGACCATATGTCGGGCGGCGCAGGCAAGGATCTGTTCCGCTTCGACTCAACCGACTCGTCACCCGGTTTCGGCAATGATGTCATCGGCGCACCGTTCAGCTTGGGATCGGGCCGCGACTTCAACCTCGCTAACCGTGACACCTTGGTGTTCGACGTCGATGCCGGATTTGATCCTGCAAATGATGCTTTCGTCGTCACGGGCGACTGGGACGGACAAGGCGACGCCCTCGACGTTTATGTCTTCACTGCGGCCGGCACGGTTCTGATCGAGGACTTCTGGGAAGGCGCTTCGGCTCCGATCGCAGCACTCGCTGCCCTCGGTGCCTACGACTCGGTTGCTGCGCTTAACACGTACAGCCAGGGCAACGCGTCCTATGACATGATCACGTTCGTCTGAGGACAAGGCTTCGTACGGGGAGCCACTCCTCGACGGACCTCTGCTAACTGGAGGGCAGGCCGCGGCCTGCCCTCCTTTTTGTGTCCGGCGTACCAAGCAAATTCGGCGATGATGCAACGAATTAGCACCGTTTCGGTCGGACAAATTTCGCAATGTCCCCATCAGGGAATGGCGAGAAACCGGGCTTTCCGCCAATTTTGACACAAGGATGACAGGGCAAGAATCATCCGGACGATGCCGGTTTTAGCCGAACCGGCTTGCAGAGATTGGGTGTAAGAAAAACAAGGGTTCTGACGACGACGTGAGGGGTCGATTATGCCCATCATCACTCAACAGGACTCCGCGTTCGGTCAGCTCCCGCTGGCTAGCCGTGTCCGCCGCCACGCCCCCTGGCGGCGGCCGGCGTCGAAGTTTCAACGACGTTCATATCACGCAACGAGCCTGTCGACCGCATCGAGAGCCCGACCATGATCCATGCGTTCCTGATTGCCTTTTCATGGGCCATGGCAACGGTTCAGGCTCCGTCTGCGAATAAGGTGCCAGCCTTTACCCTCCCAGTCGAATGCACCATCGGCAAATCCTGCCTGATCCAGAAGCTGGTCGATCACGATCCCGGGCCAGGTCGCCGCGACTATCGCTGCGGCCATTTGACAACCAACGGCCATGACGGCACGGATATCCGCCTGCGCACGATGGCCGACATGCGAACGGGTTTTGCCGTCGTCGCCGCAGCGGCCGGGACGGTGCTGCGTATCCGCGATGGCGAACCCGACGTCAGCGTCGATAAACGGGCCGTGCCGGACGGCAGGGATGCAGGCAATGCGGTCGTTCTTGATCATGGTGGCGGCTGGCAGACGCAGTATAGCCACCTGCGCCAAGGCGATGTCGCCGTTATTCCGGGGCAGCGCGTCATGGCTGGCCAAAGGCTTGGGATGGTTGGCATGTCGGGCAACAGCGAATTTCCCCACCTGCACTTTACCATTCGCCACAATGGCGAGGCTGTGGATCCTTTTGTGGGGACCGCCCCGTTGCCGCCTTGCGGCGTTGCGGCACCCTCCGCAGGGCTTTGGACGTCGGCGACGGCGCAGATGCTCGATTACCAACCCGCCGCCGTGATTACGGGCGGTCTGGCATCGGCGGTACCGGCCAAGACGGTCGCCGAGCGCGATCCGCTTCCGGGGCTAGACGGGCGGCAGGCACCGCTGATCCTGTGGGTCGATGCGATCGGCGCGCGTCCGGGCGACAGTCAGACATTTTTGATCACGGGGCCGAACGGACAGATTGTCCATAATCAGCAAACGGTCGTCGCCGACGGCGGGCTCAGCTGGTTCGCGTACAGCGGCAAACGCGCCCCGGCGGCGGGCTGGCCCAGCGGTCGTTATTCCGGGCGCTATGATCTCAAACGCGACGACGTCGTGATTGCGCGATTTGAAACACACGGATTGATCAAATAGATTTCAAAACTCCCTATAGCTTTTCTGCCTTATTACCCAAATTTTGTCAGAACATAGGTCGCTATTATGTCATTAATAACAATAATATATTTAAAAATAAGGCCAAAAAATTTATACAAATCCAAGATTATATTCAAAATGCGACAACCATATACAAAAATGTTACGCAATTTATAGATAATTTAACGAAAAATTAACCCATAAGATATTGTTTTTATACAAAAGTATAGGCAGCCATACCGGAAATTGCCATTGCAGAATCACGCCCCGGGGTTTGTATTTCGGGGGTCAGTGACAAGGCACGGGCACAGGTCGCCAAAGAGAACCCAGCACGATCACAAGGGCTTGCATTGCTGCTCTGCGCGACATCCGGCGCGGAAATGCGATGCCGTTCGCCCGTTTCCGCAGCGACCCCCGTACAGGTCGCTGCCGCGTAACGCGCGAACATCGAGGTGCAGGGGGCATTAGGCGATGGAATTGAAGCGGAATGAACAGCTTGGCGAAATCGCCACGATAGCACGCGCCATTCCGCCCGGTGCGACCACGATCCTGCCTCGCGATGGCGTCATCCAGCTGCCACCCGGAACCCGGCTCGACGCGATCAAGCTTTCGGGAAATGATCTGCTCGTCACCCTGCCCGACGGGCAAGTGCTGGTGATCGTCGATGGCGCGCTGCGGATCCCGCAAATCAAGGTCGGTCCGATCAACATTCCGGCCCCCACGATCGCTGCGCTGATCGCTGGGCAGGAACCCGAACCTGCCGCCGGCCGACCGCAGAGTTCGGGCGGCAATTTTGCGCAAACGCCGGGCGACATCGGCGACCCCTTTGGCCTTGGGGATCTGCTGCCCCCGACCGAATTCGGCTTCGCCCCAATCTCGAACGTCGAGGTCATTCCTGACGCGATAGACGACGAACCCAAAATCCTGATCACAACCCCGGACCAAACCGTCGGGGTCACCGCCGCGACTGCGTTGGTATCCGAGGCAGCGCTGGCCGCGCGCGGCACCGAACCCGCCGGGACGGATCCCGCCTCGCCGCGAGAATCCACAAGCGGCACGATCCAGATCGCCGCCCTCGACCAGCCGGTCGTAGTCGCCGTCAACGGCACACCCGTGACCACGGTCGGACAAGTCATCACGACCCCGCTGGGCCAGGTGACGATCACCAGCATCACGCCGGGTCTGATCGGCTACAGTTATACGCTGACCGATAACAGCACCGACCCCGCCGCCACCGACGTCGTGACGATCACCGTCACCGACAACGACGGCGACGTCGGTACCGCGACGCTCACGCTCACGATCGAAGATGACGCCCCGATCGCGCGCGCCGATATCGACGACACCCTCCTTGGCAGCAACGCTCCGCAGGGCGGCAACGTCATCACCGGCGCGGGAACCGCCACCGGGGCGGCGGGCGCCGACTCTCCCGGTGCAGACGGAGCGTTGATCACCGGTGTGCGCGGCGCATCCGCTACTGACTTCAGCCCGACCGGAACGCCGGTGCAGGGCCAATATGGCCGCCTGGTGATCGCACCGGACGGGACCTATGCCTATGTCCGGTCGGCGGGAACGCCGGGCGGCGTCGAAGATGTTTTCACCTATCGGCTGACCGACGGCGACGGTGACGTGTCGACCGCGACGCTCACGATCCGGATCGGCGATACCGCACCCAGCCTGATCCTGCCCGGCGCAGGCGACGACGGCACCTTCGTCGATGAAGCCGGCCTGCCCGAACGCGACGGCGAAAGCCCCGGTTCGCGTGAGGGTGACGGGTCCGATTTCACGTCCGGCGTCATCCAATTTGGCGCTGGCGATGGACCCGCAGCACTGACGATCAATGGCGTTGCTGTTACCGAAGAAGGTCAGGCGATCGAGCTGGCGACCGGCACCTTCTACATCATTGCGATCAATCCGGATTCGATCGAATATTTCTTCTGGCTGGCCGACAACACATCCGGCGACAATGCGTCGCAATTAATCACCGTTGGCATCACCGACCTGGACGGCGATACCGTATCGGCCAGTTTCGAAATCGATATCATCGACGATGTCCCGGAAGCCGTCGCTGACTTCGACAGCATAGCCGCGGGCGATTTTGGCACCGCTACCGGCAACGTCATTACCGACGCCGAAAACGACGGCGGGCGCGATTTCCCCGGAGCGGACGGCGCCAGCGTGTCATCGGTGGCAGGTGGCGGCAATTTCGTCGCCGCGGGAACACCCGTCGCGGGATTATATGGCGTCCTGACGCTGAACGCCGACGGCAGCTACAACTATGTCCGTAACCCCGGCACCCCGGGCGGCGTGTTCGACACCTTTACCTATCGGCTGACCGACGGCGATGGTGACACGGCCACCGCCACGCTGCGGATCGCGATCGGCGATGGCGGCGTCACCGTTCAGCTGCCTGACGGCGACGACGATGGTCAGCTGGTGTCCGAAGCTGGGTTGCCGAATGGATCCGCGCCCGACAGTGACTCTGCAACGACCGAAGGCTCGATAACCTTTGCCGCGACCGATGGCGTGGACGCCGTCCGCATCAATGGCGAAACGGTGACGGCCGTCGGCCAGATTATTGCGGGCGAATATGGCACGCTGGCCATCACCAGCATCACGGCGACGTCGATCGGATACAACTACACTCTGGCCGACGCGACCAGCGGCGACGATGTGGTTGAAACCTTCGGCGTCGTCGTGACCGATTCGGACGGCGATAGCGCCAGCGGTACGCTCAGCATCGTCGTCGAGGATGATGTCCCGACCGCGGTCGACGACCTCGACCTTCTGCAATCGGTCAGCACGGCGACCGCCGACGGCAATGTGCTGACCGGCATCGGCGGCAGCGATGCCAACGCCACCGATGGCGAGGCCGACATTCCAGGCGCTGATGGCGCGAGCGTCACCGCCATTTCGTTTGGCGGTGAAGGCGGCGACATCAACGGCCTGACGTTTGGCGCCTATGGCTCGCTGCAGATCGCGGCGGACGGAAGCTACATTTACGCGCTGGACCCCGAAAATGCCGACGTGGCGGGACTCGACGGCGACGACGAGCTGACCGAAGTCTTCGAATATGTCATCACTGATGGCGACGGGGACGAGGCCACCGCCACACTGACCGTGGTCATCCGCGGCCGCGACGACATTGTGACGATCAACGGGCTCAATCCCGAAGGCGCCGAAGCAATTGTTTCCGAGGCTAACCTCGCCGACGGTTCAAACCCTGACAATGCTGCTCTGACCCAGACCGGCGACTTCAGCTTCAATGCCGCCGACGGGATCGCGACGATCACAATTGCTGGCGAAACCTTGTTCGACGGCGCAATTGCCGCCGGGCTGGTTATCACGACCGAGTTGGGCATTCTGACGATCACCGATTTCGCGCCCATATTCGACACCGCCGGCGATATCATCGGCGGCACGATCAGCTACAGCTACGAACTGACCGAAAACAGCGTCTTGCACAGTGGCCCAACCAACGGCGCGCTGACTGAGGCTTTTGCGATCGAAATCACCGACAGCGACGGGTCGATCGCGACCGCAACCCTCGACGTTCAGGTGATCGACGATGTCCCCGTCGCACGGTCGGCCCCCTCGATCACTGTCGGGGAAGACGCCGCCGCGATTTCGGGCAATCTGCTGACCAACGACACGCAGGGTGCCGACGGTGCAACAGTAACATCGGTGACGATCGGCGGCGCGGTCGTGGCGGTCGCCGCCACCGGCACCACGACTTTCAGCAACGCCAACGGCACCTATACCTTTCAGGCGAATGGCGTCTGGACGTTCGATCCGGTGCCGCAAGTCAGCGTATTTCCGATCCACGCCGATTTCACTTACACGATAACCGACAGCGACGGCGATCGGTCATCGGCGGTGCAGCAGATCCGCCTGGCCGATGGCACCTTGCCGACCGCCAGCGGGCCGATCCAGCTGACCATTGACGATCAACATCTGGAAAGCGGTTCGACCCCGTCGCCGGTGCAGCCGGTTTCCAGCAGCGGCAATATCATCTTCACCCCCGGCTCCGACGCCATCGCGTCGATCGGTTTTGGCGATATTTCGACGCTTGACGGCGGGCTCAGCTGGACGCTCGAATCCGAAAATCAAATCATCGGATGGGACGCCGACGAAAATCCGGTTGTCGTGATCGACCTCAACGTGTCGGGCAATGTCGCGACGGTGACCGTCACGCTGCAATCCAATTATGCGCTGCACCCGGACACCACGCTGGACGATCTCGTCGCGCTGGGATCGCTGGAAGTGATCGCGACGGACGCCGACGGCGACGTGGTGGCAGGCACGGTGGGAATTTCGGTTTCCGACGATGTCCCGTCGATCAGCGCGCTGTCATCGCCCGCGGGCCTGCTGACGGTCGATGAGAGCAACTTGGCCGAAAACGCGACAGCAAACTTCGCCAGCCTGTTCAACATCGTCACCGGCGCCGATGAGGGAGGCAGCAGCGTCAGCTATACCTTCGAAGTGACAACAGCGACCGGGTTGGTCGACGTCGCCACGGGGTCAAAGATCATCCTGCAGGCGACCGGCAATGTCGTCGAAGGTCGGTTGCAGGATTCGCCATCGACCGTCGCCTTCCGCCTGACCGTCGCCGCCGATGGTCAGGCGACGCTAGATCAGATCCGTGCTGTCCGCCACCCCGACGCCGCTAGCCCCGACGACCCGGTGACGTTATCGCCGACCATCATCCGGCTGACCGCAACCGTCACCGACAGTGACGGCGATCAGGCGTCGGCACTAGTCGCCATCGGCAATACGCTGCTGTTCAAGGATGACGGCCCGTCGATCGACGCGACCAATGTCGATACCAACAGCATTACCCTGACGACGCAGGACGCCGAAACGCGCGGCAGCGCGTTCGACGTGGCAACCGCGAACTTCTCTGCGGCGTTCTCGACCGCACTGGTCAATTTCGGCGCCGACGGTCCCGCAGATGCAGCCGCAGTCAGTTGGACCTATTCTCTTGTGCTGGGCTCGGCGGCCGCGACCTCCGCCCTGACCAGCAACGGCGTGCCGGTCACGCTGGCCCTTGTCTCCGGCGAGATCGTCGGCAGCGCGGCCGGCACGCCCATTTTCTCTATCGCAGTCAACCCCGCGACCGGCGTCGTCACGCTGACCCAATTTGCCGAAATCGATCATCCGCTGCCGGGTTCTTCCAGCAGTTATGCGGCGCAGCTTGTTGAACTCGGGGCCAACCTGGTCGAGCTGCGCGGCACCGCGACAATCGTCGATCGCGACGGCGACAGCATTTCGGACACTGTAGCGGTCGACCTAGGCGGCAACATCCGCATTGCCGACGACGGCCCGTCGATCACTGCGGGCGGCGCTGCATCGCCGCTGACCGTCGACGAAAGCGACTTTGCCACCAACGCGACGGTCGACCTGTCGGGCCTGTTTACGGCGACGACCGACTTCGGCGCAGACGGCCCGGGCACTATCGCTTATGAATTGGGCGTCACCGCCGGAGCGAGCGGCCTGATCGACTCGCTGACCGGCGAAGCGGTGATCCTGTCTATCGAGGGCGGCGTCGTCTTCGGCCGCACCTCGGCACATGAAGTATTTCGCATTTCGGTGACGCCGGGCGGGCTCGTCACCTTTGACCAGTCGCGCGCCGTTCTCCATTTACCCGAAAACGGTCCCGACCAGAGCTTGTTCCTGTCAGGCAGCAACTTGATTACGCTGACCGCCATCGCAACCGACGGCGACGGCGACACGGCGCAAACCACCGCCGATATCACCGGCCATTTTGCAATCCGCGACGATGCGCCGCTAGCGGTGCATGACAAGGATAATGTCTCGCGCGACGGCCAGAATTTTGCCGACGGCAATGTGCTGACCGGGATCGGCGGCACAGACGACAATGGGATGGACGGATCGTCCGACAGTGCGGGCGCCGATGGTGGCATGCTGGTCGTCGGTGTCGCTTTTGGGTCTACCACGGGAACACCGGGTGCCGCGCTGGCGGGGGACTATGGCACGATAACGATCGCTGCCGATGGCAGCTATCGTTACGATCTCGACCCCAATGACCCCGCGGTCATCGCGCTGAACGCCAACGAAACGCTGACCGAAACTTTCCATTATACGGTTCAGGACGCCGACGGTGACACATCGGTCGCCACAATCACCATCTCGATCACCGGCGCCAATGATTTCCCGATCGCGCGCGCCGATACCAATTGGGTGCTCGACGGCGTCAGCGGCTCGGACCCGAGCGCATCGGGCAATGTGCTTCAGGACATCGCGCATCCCGGCGCACCGTTCGGCAGCTTTGCCGACGTCGCCGACAACGACCCCGATCTGGAGGCGATCACCGTTATCTCGGCTGGCACCTTTGTCGGTCTTTACGGCACACTCGTGATCAACGCCGACGGCAGCTACACCTATACGCTCGACGAGGACAAGCCGGTCGTCAACGCGCTGGATAGCGGCCAGACACTGACCGAAAGCTTTGCTTATACGATCAGCGACGGATCGCTGTCGGTCGGCTCGACCCTGACTATCACCATATTTGGCACCAACGACGCCCCGACGATCGGCACGGCAATCGCGCGCGTGTCGGAAGAAGGTCTGCCGAACGGGCTGCCCGATACGGCGCCGAACGCCACGCTCGACACCACCAACAGCGCGACCTTCAGCGGCACGCTGGCGATCGGCGACGCCGACGCAGGCGAGACGTTGACAGCGACGCTCGGCGACCCAGGTGCAGTGCTGACCGCAGGTGGCATTCCGGTTGCCTGGACCGGGATCGGCACCGGCACCCTGATCGGTTCGGTCGGCGGATCGGAAGTCATCCGCGTCACGCTCGCATCGAACGGCGCCTACACCGTAACGCTGTCGCGCGCCGTCGACCATCCGACCGTTGCGATCGAAGACCTCAAGGACTTCTTCGTCCCCGTCTCGGTATCTGATGGTACCACGACCACGACCAATGCCTCCGCAATCCAGATCGTGATCGAGGATGATGCGCCGACCGCCACCGGCGAGACCGGAGCGACATCGCAGCCGACGCAGGATGTTAACACCCTTTTCATCCTCGACTTTAGCGACAGCATCGACAACAGCGAACTGAACATCATGCTGGAAGCAGTCCAGGGCGCGCTTGCGCAGTTGGACAGCGCGGCATCAGCCGTCCTGACCATCAAGTTCGTGATCTTCTCGTCGGGCTCATTCGCCTCGGAGGCGTTCTCAACCGCAGCCGACGCAAACGCCTACCTCGACTCGCTCAACCCAGCGGCCGGCGGCGAGCGACCGTCGCAGGACGATATCGGGTTCAACACCAATTACACCGGCGCGATTCAGACCGCGCTCGCCAATTTCAACACCATCCCCGGCGCGAGCAATCAGGTGTTTTTCCTGAGCGACGGAAACCCGAACCAGCAAACGCAGTTCGGGGGCATCCCGCCAATGGTCATTAATTCGCTGACTGCCGCCACCGCCACGGCGTGGAACAATTTCGTGGACAACAACAATGTCAACGTCACCGCGATTGGTATCGACAACAACCCACTGCAACCGCTGAATATCCAGCGGCTGCGCGATGTTGACCTGAACGCGGCGCCGAACAATGAACCGATCTTGGTCGATGATTTCGAGGATCTGGTCGCGACCTTGCTATCGGTGATCGTGCCGTCGGCAGTGTCGGGTGATCTCGACGCCAATGATTTCTTCGGCGCCGACGGCGGCCGGTTGCTGTCGATCACCATCGGAACGACGACATACACCTGGGACGGTGCATCAAGCATCGCAGTGTCGAGCGGCGGCAGCATCGCCGGAAACAGCCTCAATACAATCACCACCCCGATGGGCGGTACGCTGACGCTGAACTTTGCTACGGGTCAGTATAATTACCAGCCTCCCAGCCCGATCACGGTCACCGCGACCGAGGTGTTCAACTATGTCGTAACCGACCGTGATGGCGACACCGCGGCCACCAACCTGTCGGTCACCATCACGGCGCTGGCACCGCCGATCGCGGTCGATCTGGATGGCGACGGCGTCGAATTCGTGTCAAACGCGGCGGGGGTCAGCTTCGACTATAATGGCGACGGGATCGCCGAGACCACCGCATGGGTCGGCGCCGACGACGGTCTGCTCGCGATCGACAAGAATGGCGATGGCAAGGTCAACAACGGCGCCGAACTGGTGTTCGGCGGCGCGGGCCTGTCCGATCTGCAAGGTCTGGCCGCGACCTATGACAGCAATGGCGACGGCAAGCTCGACGCGACCGACGCCGAGTTCACGAAATTCGGCATCTGGCAGGACGCGAACAGCAATGGCGTGACCGACGCGGGTGAATTCCGCTCGCTGATTAGCGAAGGCATCATCAGCATCGCGCTGACATCCGACGGGCGCGCTTACACCGCCGCCTATGGTCAGGTGCAGGTGAAGGGCGAAGCGCTCTACACCCGTGCCGACGGCAGCACCGGCAAGCTCGCCGACGCGGCCTTTGCCACCAATTTCGCCGACCAGCAGCGGGTCGCCGCAACCAACGGAACCGCAGGCGTTTCGACCGCGATGCTGGTGGCCGGACTTGCCGCCGCGACTCCGCTGGCGGCGCGCCCGCCCGCCACGTCCGATGGCGACGCGGCGGCTTCGGCGCAGCAATCCGGCCTACCGAACGAAACCCCCGAACCAATATCGTCGCTTCCCGCCGCCAAGGCCGAAGGGCTCGTCCACGAGTATTTCTCTGGTCCGGAAACGGCAAAAATCGAAGCCGATCCTACCCAGCGCCAGATGGACGAGGATGAACGGCGCGAGCCACAAAGCGACGAGCTCGACACCTCAGCGCCCGATCCGACCTATGCCCAGCTGCTTGCTGGAACCGATGTCGAGCTGCCCCCCGAACCGGCAGCGGCAACCGCATCGGGCGACCAGATGCAAATGGCGCTGCCGCCCGAAGCGATGCCTGACTCGGCCGTCGCACAGATCGACACGATCGTCGCAGCCGCGCTGGAGGGGCCACAGGTCGAACTCGACGCGCTGCTCGGTCCCGCGGCACCAGCGGAGCCCGTGCTCGCCCGCATCATGCTGGGTGATGGCGGTGCGGTCGGCCTGCTCAGCGACGGCGCATCAGGTCAATCATTCATTGCCGATCTCGCGCAGCAGCATGTCGTGGTGCAGCTCGAACAAATGGCCTCGGCGGGTCACGCATAGGCCGACCGGCAGCGATGCCGGACATTATGAAACACCGGCGCAGGTGAAGGATCACGCAGAAGGATCTTCGACTTCGACCGGATAAATGCAGGGGACAAAAGATGCCGAAAATTCGTACCGCAGCTTTGTTGCTTACGGCGATTGCACTCGTTCTAACCCACGAAGCCGGCTGGGCACAACGGATTGAGCTGAAGACCGCGGTAGAAACGGCCGTTCAGACCAACCCCGAAATCAACCAAGCGGTCGAGAACAAGACCGCGATCGAATTCGAACGTGAACAGGCGCAACGCCTGTTTGCGCCGCGCGTCTCGGTCGAAGGCTCAATTGGCATTCGCCGCCTCGAAAACAGCACGCGCCGGGCGTTGGGCATCGCCGACAACGAGCTGTACCCGATGGAGGGTAGCCTCAGCGTGGAGCAGACCTTGTTTGACGGCGGGGTTCGCCGCAATGAAGTCCGACGTCAGGCAGCGCGCACCGACGGTGCTGCGTTTCGGGTCGAGGAACGCTCGCAGTTTATCGCGCTCCAAGTCACACGCCAATATCTCGACTATCTGTTGCAGCAACGGATCGTCGCGGCGTCCGAGGACAACATCGATTTCCACAGCAAACTGGTAACCGACCTGCGCGAAGGTGTGGCCAAGGGGTCGCTCAGCATCGCCGATCAGCAGCAGGCCGAAGAACGCCAGCAAGCGGCGCGCGCGCGCGTGACCGAGGCCAATCTCGACCTCATCAACACTTCCGCATCGTTTCGTACCCTAACCGGGCTTGACCTGATCGATGGCGCGGCGCTGCCGCCCTCGCTCGCCGGCAGCATCCCGGCGACGATCGAGGACGCACTGGCCCGCGCCCGCGAGCGAAACCCGCGCGTGCGCGAAGCACAAGCCGACCTTGACGCCGCCCATTCGCTCGTTCGCAAGGCAAAAGCCGAAATGGCGCCAACGCTCGCGCTCGAAGGCAACGCCCGGATCGGCGACGACATCGACGGGTTCCGCGGCGAAACCAACGACCTGCACGCAGGAGTGGTACTGCGCTGGGACATTTTCAACGGCGGCATCAAACGCTCGAAAGTGCAGGAGATGTACCGGCGCGAAAAGGAAGCGCGCTATCGTATGGACCAGATGGTCCGTGAGGCCGAAGAGGATGTGCGCGTCGCGTGGAACACGTGGGACGCACAAGGCAAGCTGGTCAAGGAGCTGGAAGAGCAGAGCCGGGTTTCGGATGAATTGCTGCGCTCGTACCGCGCCCAGTTCAACGTCGGTCGCCGCTCATTGCTCGACGTGCTCGACGCGCAGAACACGCGCTATAACGTCCAGGTCCGCACCGAGACCGCCAAATTTGCGCAATTCTATTCGGAGTTCAAACTGCTGGCAGCGCTCAACGACCTGCTCGCAGCGATGGACGTCCAGCCGCCGGCCGCCGCCGCCGCGACCGCGCGCGAGCGGTTCAAGGTGAGACCGACCCCTGAGATGAATCCTGAAATGATGCGGGATCCCACATGAACTATCCGGCCGACGCCCGCGGGGCGCGGCGGTCGCGCCAGCCGTCCCCTGCAACGGGTTTTGAAGCATGGCGCAGCACCCCGGCGCAGGGCGATGAACTGCTCGAAGCGGTGGCAGCGATCGCCGCGCTGTTCGAGCGCCCCTTCTCTGACCTGCGGGTCAAAAAGGGGCTGGCGCTCGACAATGACAGCTTGGTGCCGCTCGATCAGCTCGATCACGCGCTTGGGGCCATCGGTTTGCGCTGTCATCTGGTGCGCCGGCCGCTGGCCGGGTGGAATACGCACGACGTCCCGGCAATCCTGCTGCTGGCGGACGACCGGCCGGTCGTGCTCACCGCCATCGACGACGACGGCTGCTGGGTCCGCTTGCCGGGCGCGAGCAGCGACCTCCAGATCGACCGGCGTCTGCTGGAAGCCGCCCATTCGGGTCAGGGCGTCATCGTCCGCCATGACCCCGCGAGCGAAACCGCGCGCGAACGGCCGTGGGATCAGGCGACAAAGCAGCATTGGTTCTGGAGCGAGGTGTGGAAGGAGCGTAGCCAATATGGCTATGTGATGTTCGCGTCGCTGCTGATCAATCTGCTCGCCTTTGCGATGCCGTTGTTCACGATGAATGTGTACGACCGCATCATTCCCAACAAGGCGGCGGCCAGCCTGTGGATGCTGGCGCTCGGCGCGCTGTTCGCGATCGCGGTCGAATATGGGCTGCGGCTGGCGCGCACCGGGCTGATCGACGAGGTCGGGCGCGGTATCGATGCGCGGCTGTCGCAGCGGCTGCTCGACAAGGTGCTCAACCTGCCGATGGCAACCCAGCGCGGCAGCACGGGCGCGCTCGCACGGCGCGTGACCGACTATGAACAGGTCCGTGATTTCTTTGCCTCGACGACCGTCGTGCTGGTGACCGACATCCTGTTCCTGGTGGTGTTCGTCGCGCTGATCGCGGTGCTTGGCGGCTGGCTGGCGGTCATTCCGATGGTGGCGATGGTCATTATGCTCGCGATGGGCTGGGTGTTGCAGCGGCGGATGAGCGCCGCCGTCGCCGACGCACAGGTCGATGCCAGCATGTTGCAAACGACGCTGGTCGAGACGATCGGCAGCTTGGAAACGGTCAAAGCCTGCCGCGCCGAAGGCCGGATGCTCGGCAAGTGGCGGCGGCTGTCGGCGTCGAACGCTTATACGCAGGAGGAAATGCGCAAGCTGACCGCGACGGCGGTCAACCTGGCGACGCTGTGCCAGCAGGCGACGGGCATCGCGCTGATCATCGGCGGCTTCTATCTGTTCAACGCCGGGACCATTTCGATGGGTGCGATCATCGCAATCGTGATGCTCGCCAGCCGCTCGCTGACCCCGGTCGGCCAGCTCGCTTTCCTGATGACGCGCGGACGGCAGGCGTTCGTCACCCTGAACAGCCTGCAACAGCTGATGGATCAGGACGACGAGCGCGACAAGGGCAGTCGCTCGATCACGCCCGAAGTCCGCGACGGGCGGTTGCAGCTCGACCATGTCGGCTTCCGCTACCCCGATACCGAGCGGGAATCGCTCGCCGATGTCAGTTTGAGCATCGAGCCCGGCGAACGCATTGGGCTGATCGGCCGCGTCGCATCGGGCAAGTCGACGCTGGGGCGGCTGCTGTGCGGTCTCTATGATCCGACCAGCGGCAGCTACCGGATCGATGGTCTGGAAAGCCGCCAATATGATCCGCACGACCTGCGCTCGACTTTGCGCTTTGTCGGCCAGGATGCCGAACTGTTCAGCGGGACAGTGCGCGAAAATCTGTTGGTCGGCGCCGCCGACGCCGACGACGCGAGCATTATCGATGCCGTCCGGCGATCGGGCGCCGACGAATTCCTTGGCCGCGACACCGCGGGTTTCGATTTTCATATCGGAGAGCGCGGCGCGCGCCTGTCGGGCGGACAGCGCAGCTTTCTGGTGCTCGCGCGCGCGCTCATGACCCCCGCGCATCTGCTGTTCCTCGACGAGCCGACCGGCGCGATGGACAGCCAGACCGAAAAGCATTTCGTCGATCGCCTGCAAGCCGCGATCCCAGCCAACCAGACGCTGGTCATCGCGACGCACCGGATGATGGTGCTCGGGTTGGTCGACCGGCTCATCGTCATGGACGAGGGCCGTATCGTCGCCGACGGCCCGCGCGACGAGATCCTCGCGCAGCGAGCCGCGTCATGACCGCCACGACCGCCCGCCGATACGGCACCGTCGCTCGCGATGACAACCGCCGCACGATCCTCTGGCTGGTCGCGATGGCGGTGGTGGTAACGCTCCTCACTTCCCGGACGATGTGGGCATATGTTGCCGATTTTGTCGGCGGCGATACCGCCGACACCGCATATAGCAGCCCCGACACACAGGTGATCACTGATCCTGAAATCGCGCGTCTGATCAAGCTGACCGAAGACCCCGGTGCGACGCCGATTCAGGCGCCCGAAACCGCGATGACGCGCAACGAGGCGATACCCTTCTCCACCGGCCCGGTCGCGTCGGCGCGGCCTTTCCATCCCGTGACCGCCGACCAAACGGCGGTCATGACCGCGCTGCGCTGTCTGACCCAGGCGGTCTATTTCGAAGCGGCTTATGAGCCGATCGCCGGACGGCGCGCGGTGGCGCAGGTGGTGATCAACCGCGCCCTGCACCCCGCATTCCCCAAATCGATCTGCGGCGTCGTCTATCAGGGCGTTAACCGCCCGGTGTGCCAGTTCAGCTTCACCTGCGACGGCTCGCTCAATCGGCGCCCCAATCCGGCGAAGTGGCAGGAGGCCGAGGATGTCGCGCGCGCTGCGCTCGGCGGCTACGTCGAAACGTCGGTCGGTCACGCGACCCATTATCACGCCAATTATGTGTCGCCCTATTGGGCACCCAAGCTGGTCAAGATCGCGCAGCTGGGCGCCCACATCTTTTATCGCTGGCCCGGCAAATGGGGAACGCCGGGGGCGTTCTCGGGTCGCTACAGCGGGATCGAAGCAATTCCGACGATCCTGGCACGCAGCGCGGTCGTGCGAGGGCGCGACGTCGGCGAGGGGCAAGGTCTGATCCAGGCCTCGTCCGGCAATACACTCGACGCACTGCAAGACCGCCGCGCCGCCAATGATGCGGGCGGACGTCTCGACACATCGCTCGGCTGGGAACTCGCGATCCCCGAACCCGAGGAAACCAGCCGTGCCGCGCGGATGATGGCGCGGCAACAGGGCGGCGAATTTGATGTCGCCGCAAAGGAGAGTGGATCATGATCAGATCGCGGCCCTATGTCGGCACGCGCCGGATCATCCTGGCGTCCGGCGTCGGCATGTTCGTCTTCGTCAGCTGGGCCAGCTTTGCCCAGGTCGATGAAGTCACTCGCGGCCAGGGACGCGTCATTCCGTCGAGCAAGGCGCAGATCGTCCAGTCCGCCGAACCGGCAACGATATTGGACATTGTCGTACGGTCGGGCCAAGCGGTGCGCAAGGGCCAGCTGTTGGTGCGCCTCGACGATACCGAATCCTCGTCACAGCTGGGCCAGATCGAGGCTGAAAACCGCTCGCTCGCGGCGCGCGCCGCGCGGCTTGGCCGCGAAGGCAATGGCGGAGCGGCCGCCGATTGTGCCCCCAACGCCAACGGTGTCAGACCCGCGGAGTGCAGCCAGGAAGCGGACCTGCAATCGGTGCGCGCCGCGACCCAGCGCAGCCGCCGCATGGCGCTCAACGCCGCCGTCGAGCAGCGCCGCCGCGACTATGGTGAGGCGCAGGCGACGATTGCCTCGCTGCGATCGAGCCTGTCGCTCGCCCAGAGCCAGGTCGACCTGCTTGCCCCGCTCGCCGCCAAGTCGATCGTGCCGCAAACCGAATTGCTGAACGCCCAGCGCGAAGTGACCGAGGTGCGCGGCAAACTGGCCGCCGCCGAACAGGCCGCGTCGCGCGCCGCCGCCGCGATCAGCGAGGCGCAGGCGCAGGCTGCCTCCGCCGGGCTGGAATTTCGCCAGGAAGCGCTCGACGAACGCAATCAGATCGTCGCCAAGATGGCGGTCAATTCGGAATCGCTGCGCGGAGCCGCCGGACGCCAGCAGCGCAGCGAAATCCGCTCGCCCGCCAACGGCATCGTCAACGACGTTCAGGTCACCACAGTAGGCGGCTTCGTCCAGGCCGGGCAAAAGATCATGCAGGTCGTGCCGGTCGGCGACAAATTGCTGGTCGAGGCGCGCGTCGCACCGCGCGACATTGCCTTCATCAAGGTCAACGACCGCGCCAATGTCAAAGTCACTGCCTATGACTTTGCCGTCTATGGCGGCTTGTCAGGGCGCGTCGTCCAGATTTCGCCCGACAGCCTGTATGATGAAGCAACCAAGGAAGCCTATTTTACCGTCGTCGTCGAAACCGACGTTGCTTATCTGCAAAATGGTCGGCGCCAATTACCGATCACGCCCGGCATGATTTGCGATGTCGAGGTGCTGACCGGCAAGAAGAGTGTGCTCAGCTACTTGTTCAAGCCATTTCTGCGCGCGCGCTCCGAAGCATTTACCGAACGCTGAGGGCCAAGACAAAGCGGCAATAGAGAGAGGCGCCACGGTTGCAGCCGCAGCGCCTCTGATCACCATGTAACGATGATCGAAGTCAGGCCGCCCTGCCCGAATAGGGCGGCGGCCTAACGTCGGCGCGAACCGGTCTTACCTCGCGGAGCGTCAGCTGCACCGGCTCCCCCAGGCCATTCTTGACCCCCCAGGTCGCGGCTTGGGTGCGGTTTTCGACGCCGAGCTTGCGCAGGATCGCCTTCACATGCACTTTGACCGTGGCTTCACAGATGCCGAATTGCCGCGCAATGACCTTGTTTGCCATGCCGGCCATAATGCTTTCGAGTATTTCAATTTCGCGATCGGACAGCCCGACCGAAGCGGCGCTGCTCTTCCAATCGCCGCCGAGGGCGGCGGGAACCCAGCTGGTCAGATTGTTGACGAGTTGCGACGGAAAAACCTTTTCGCCCAACGCGACCAATTTGATAGATTCCACCAGCGGCGCGCACAGAATCACTTTGACGATGACCGCGTCGACCCCGATTTGAAATGCCTCGACGACATCCTCGAACACATAGTGATCGAATAGCAACGCCAAGCGCGCCTGCTCCTTCTTCGCGGCGAGCCGACGGCAGGCGTCAAGGCCAAAGCCCGTATCGCCGCCATCGACGACGATCACATGACGATCGACATCGTCCGCGATCATCCCCTGCGGATCGAACAGCGCCGACGCATCGGAAACCGATGCGCAAATTTGAAAGCTTTCGCCGGAAAGGATGTTGCGTAACCCCTCCCTCGCGATTTCATATTTCGCCAAGAGCGAAATTTTGATCAACTGCGACATATCCGCCTCCCCTGAATTCTCAGTCAAGGCGACCCCACTTGTCTGGACTTCGGTCTAAACCACAAGTTTCCTTTGATGTTCATCGCGGCGGACCCCTCCCCACGTTGACACTGTTAATTTTATTGTTTGGTTATCCAATCGCTACCCATGAAGTTATACAACTAAATGACAGAATCTACGAGGATTTTATTATATACCCACAAAGAGGTAGGCCGGACGTTGGTCGGTGGGAGAGAGAGCGACTGTTCAGGGGAATGCAGCGATTCTAAACTTTTACAATGCAGCGGTTAAATTTGACGCAATCCCAAAGAGGATTTTCTAGCCTTTCGGATAAGCGCCCGGCGGCACGATGGCCTCGATGGGGCCATAATGGCTAACAATTGTGGTTAATGCTCGCTCTTTGGCTGATAAAGAATTGGCCGTAAACGCAGCGGGCCGGACGAGTCGCGACAGAGTCGATGCCGCCAATCCGGTTGCATTTTCGCGCACGGACCAGATCCGCCTTAGAACAGCGATTTGGATGCTGGAATTATCGCCGTTCCTGTGGTCGCCGCGAACTATCTGGTTCCGTGCGACCGCAACCGCCCCAACATTCTCGGCAATGCGTTGGTGATCGATAGATGGACAGAGGCGAGGTTGGCCGTTGTCGGCCAGACAACCGCCGTCTTTGACAATGGCCGCGCGTTCGCGGCTGGCGCAGCACTGGCAAACCCCACGGTCGATGTCTTTTCCGACGCCGCCATCATCGACGATGCCCGTTCGTCGCGATAGCCATGAACCCAACGTCGATCGCCGCTGAACGAAAGGATCGGCCGCATCGCATCGGATTTGCGGCCATCATAAATCCGGTCGGTCATGTTATCGAGCACGACCCATCCGGCCTTCGACCGCACCAGCAGAAACGCATGGTCGGCGTTGATCGCCAGGTCGCGCAGGAGGACGAGTTTCATGCGGGCGTCGTCGATACCGGCCGCTTGCAGCAAGTGCATTTTCAGGATCGCATAATCTTCGCAATCACCACTGCCACGCGACATGGTTTCGTCGGCCGTTGCCCAATAGTCGCGCTGCCGATAATTGCTTTCGTCAGCGATATACGCAATCTGGCGGTTGACCCATTGATTGATCCGTTCAAGCTTGACCGCCTCGCCAAGCCCGTCGGTCACCGCCGCACGCGCCAGCTGCGCCCGCATTAGCGGCATGGCCGGGGCGCGCCGCGCCCGCGCCCAGCGATCGTCAAAGCGCGTCGTATCGACCGGAATGGCTAGCGTCCCGAGCTCGCTGTCGTCATCGACGGCAAACGTAGCCGCAGCGGCAACGGGCAAAATACAATCGACGCGCCGCGGCGGGGCCATGTTTGCCAGATCCATCGGAAGCGGGCGCAACGAACCGAAAACCCGATCGACGCCAGTTGCCATCGCGGGGCTGGCCACCAGCGGCGAACCGGGTGCCGGAACAATGTCCTGCGTTGGCGCGGCCTCTTCCTGACGCATCCGCATACGGTCGAGCGCGGTCGGCATGTCATCAACGGCCAGCCGCGGCGCGTTGAATGACGGTGCGCCCGCGGACAGTGCAGCGCTGACATGACAGGTATCGCCGACGGAATAATGTTTCGCGTTCACCACCTTGGCCGCCGACGCCTCTGTCGCAGCAACAGGCGTTGCGGGCAGCAGGATCGCGGCGGCCACCGCCATTACGAACCGTCCGGTACCGGAACCGACTGATAGGGATTTGGGCGCCGACATGCCGCATGACATGCCAAAGCAAGGTGAGAATTCGCTTCATCCGGATGGTTAACGGCGCGTTGACCATTCACCCAAGGCGCAGCGGTGGCGATGGGGGGGCGCGGCCTTATGCTGCCTGCTGCGCCGCCAAGATGCGCAGCACATTGCCGCTCCACATCTTTTCGATGTCGGCGTCCGAATAGCCCGCCGCCTTCAGCCGCTCGGTCACCTTGGGCAGCGCCGAAATATCCTCGATCCCCTTGAGCCCGCCGCCGCCGTCCCAGTCGGCGCCGAAGCAGATATGGTCTGGCCCCGCGACTTCGATCGCGCGCAGCACCATCGCCATGTATTTTTCGAAATCGGCGGCCCACAGCGGTTCGGTCTTGTCGAGCTCGCGCCAGTTGCGGTTGAGCTCGGCCTGCTCTGCCGGCGACAGCGTGCCGATGCGCTCATATTGGCCAAACAATGCGCCGCGCGCCGGGGTCATATTCATGTCGGACATGAAGATCGTCGAAATGCACATCGCGCCGCCCTTGGCCGCCAGTGCCTTCAGCCGCCCCTCATCCAGATTGCGTGGATGATCGTTCGTGGAGCGCAGGCTGGAATGCGAGAGGATGATCGGATATTTCGACAACGCCAGCATTTGGTCGAATGCGGCGTCGGACGCATGGCTAGCATCGATCACGATGCCGAGCCGGTTCATTTCGGCGACCCATTGTTTGCCCAGCGGGCTGAGGCCTTTCCAGCGCGCCTCACCGGTCGCGCTGTCGGCAAACTGATTGGTCTTCGAATGCACCGGCCCCGCCATGCGGACGCCCTTTTGATGAAACTCGGCGAGCAGCGCGACATCCTCGCCGAGCGGATAGCTGTTCTCCATCGACTTGAAAGCGATGAGCTTGCCTGCCTTGTTCAGCGCCCGAGCGTCGGCGCCGGTGCGCGCCGCTCCGATCGCGTCGCCATGTTTGGCGATCGTCGCGTCGATCAGGTCCGAACGCTCCCGCGCGAACGCTAGCGCGTCGGCATAGCCCTTCGCATCAAGCGCGCCCTGCTCGGTGTAGATGACGAAAAAGCCGCCATCGAGGTTGCCGTCCTTCATCCGCGGGATGTCGAGCTGGACCATATCCCCGGTCAGCCCGTGGCGATCGGCAAAGCTCCACCCCTGCCGTTCGAAATGCAGCGGGGTGTCGAGGTGGGTGTCGAGCACGAGCATTCGGCTGTGTAGCGGCGCTTCCGGTGTCTTAACCGCCTGTTCGCCAGTCGAGCACGCCGCCAGTGCCGTGGCGGCCAGCAGGATTGCAAGATTCTTCACTTCTTCTCCTCCACCGGTTTCAGGTCGAGATCATGATAGTCCCAGCTGAAATCGGCAATCTTGCTCACCGCCTTCATCGTCACCCCGGTGATCTTGCCCTCGGCATCGAGCGCGAAGGTGACATAGGCAGGCTCGATCGCCGGGTCGTCAAAATCGGTGACGAAGCTGTCATATTGCCAATGTTTCAGGCGTCCCGCCATCCGCGGCGTCGAGGTGAAGTCGATCGTCAGCCCGGTCGTCGCCGACCCGATGACCACATCGCCATACCAGGGATCGCGGTAGCGCCCGGCATAGCCCGCCAGCGAAAGCGAGGGACCGCTTTTCGCTGGCGATGCCTGCGTCTGTTTCAGATATTCCACCCCGCCCGCGAGCCGTGATTGATACCAATCCTCCCATTTTTCGATCCAGCCATAATCGGGTTGATCGAGATAATGGTCGAGCAGATCGAAATAGAGGCCGAGGAGCATCCCGCTGTCCTCGCTGTTCATCATGATCGCGAAGCCGACATTCTTGTCGGGGATCATCACGACGCGGGTGATCGATCCGAACACCCCGCCGCTGTGCTGGATGATGCGGTGGCCGCGATAGTCCTGCACCTGCCAGCCGAGCGCATAGGCTTGCTGGTTCGGCTGCGCCGGTTTCAGGCTGTCGGGCAGCGGGGTGATCGGCATCGGGGTCACCGGCGCCCACATTTCCCTCGCCTGTTTTTCGCTGAACAGCCGCTTGCCGTTGGGCAGCGCGCCATAAGCGAGCTGGATCTTGAGCCATGCGGCCATATCGTCGGCGCTGAGCGCCAGCCCGCCCGCGGGCGCACCATTGCGGCCCAGCTCGTCGCGTTCGTTCAGCGCCTGCTGCGGGCCGAGACCGCGCAGCGCGCCGGACAGCCGCGCGTGCGGCCATGACCGATTGGGGATGCGGAAGCGGTCCTCGCTGTCGGTCGTCCCGTCGCGCATCCCGCCGGGGCGCAGAAGGCGATCGCGCATGAACACTTCCAACGTCTTGCCGGTGACCTCTTCGATCAGCTGACCCGCCACCGCATAGAGGATATTGTCGTAGGCGTAAGCCGAGCGGAAACTGGTCTGCGGCTTGAGGTAAGCGACCCGCTCGACCGTCTGTTTGCGGGTCAAGTTGGTGCGCGGCACGAACATCAGATCGCCCTGCCCCAGCCCCAGCCCGCTGCGGTGAACGAGCAGGTCGCGGATCGTGATCTCGCGCGTCACCCACGCGTCGTACATGCGGAACCACGGCATATGTTTGATGACCGGATCGTCCCACGCAATCTTGCCCTCGTCGACGAGGATCGCCAGCCCTGCCGCCGTCATCGCCTTGCCGGTCGATCCGGTCTGAAACAGCGTTTGTTTATCGACCGGCGCGCGCTCGCCGAGCTTGCGGACACCCCAGCCGCGCGACAGCGTCGTCTTGCCATCCTCGACGATCGCGATCGACACGCCGGGGGCGCCGATCTTCTGGCGCAAGGTTTCGACCGTTTCAACGATGTCCTTCGGCGGTTCGGCCCAGACGGGCGCCGCGACGGACAGCATTAGCGACAGTGCAAGCAGGCGGACGGCTTTCATGGCAGGGTCTCCATTCGAACGGGCGCGGGGCGCAAGAGGCGCCAGACGCCGATGGTCAGCAGCGGCCCGACAAAGACGATGAGGAACAGCCAGGCGAGGAAGCGGTAACCGCTCGCGATCAGATCGACGAGGCCGATGCGCGCGGCGACGAACATGCATCCGACCAAAATCACCCCGCCGATGGCAGCGCGCGCGCCGGTGCCCAGCGGCGGCCGGCCCCGCGCCTCAACGACCCCCGATACGCGCTCGTTGATCGCATGGATCGCGCCGACCCCGCTTTCGAGCAGCGCGGCAAAGATCATCAGCTGAAACAGGATGTGGAACCCCGGCACCGCCATCTGGCGGAGCAGAAAGTCCGAGGGCAAGGTCTCCGCGCCGATCGCCGGGTAAAAGGCCATCATCGCGACGAAGAACAGGATCGCGGGCAGCATCGTCAGCGGACCGGCGATGATCCCCGCGACCACCGCATCGCGCTGGCTGGTCAGGTGGCGCAGCACCGGCAGGATGATCACCGCGCCGACGATGTTGTAACTCGCATAGGTCAGCCCACCTGCAACCCAATTGCCCGACGGCGGCGGCGCATTGGCAAAGCCGTCGGCGATCAGGCCGCCGAAGCTGGTCAAGGCGAAGATCAGGAACAACGCATAGACGGCATAGATCAGCATCGAGGCATATTTGAACAATGTCTCGACAATGTCGGTCCCGAACGCGGTGAAGGCGACGATGCTGATCGCGAGTAGGATGGAACCGGCAAGTTCCGGCCAGCCAAAAGTCGCGGCGCCGATCGCACCCGCCGCAGCGCCGAACACGGCAAGGATCAGGATGACGAAGATCAGATAGGCCAGCTCGAACGCGACCCAGCCCGGTCCAAGAAGTCCCTGAAAAAAGGCACGATAGTCATAGGCGCCCATCTTGCGCGCCAGCGCGAAAGTGACCGCCGCGACGACGCTCCAGATCAAGGTCGCAAGCAGCATCGCCGACAGCCCGCCCCATGGCCCCGACGGCACGAAATATTCGGCGAGTTCACGGCCGGTGGCATAACCACCGCCGATGATGACCGCTTTCAGCGCCAGCCCGGGCAGCAGGAAGCGCTGGAACCAGCTAGAATTGGACGGCATCGGTTAATTCCTCGCTTGCGTCCCTGCGAAGGCAGGGGCCCATCACCTGCTCCATCACTCTCAACAGCCGCTCGCCGGATTTCGCAAAGGCCGGAGATGGGCCCCTGCCTTCGCAGGGGCACAAAAACGGGCCGTCATGCGAGAATATTTTCGACAAGCGCGTCGAAGGAGGCACCGCCGCGGATCGGGTCCGCGACTGGCAGACCGAGCCGCGCCAGCTCCGCCGCCATGAGCGCTTCGGCGGCGTCGGCGTCATAACTCGATGTATTGAGGCTGACCCCGCCGCAGCGGATCGCCGGATTGGTGCGGCTGCCGAGGCGGATGGTCAGGTCGATAACCTCCTCGATCGACGGCAGCGCAAAGCTCTCCATGCCCAGGATCACCTTGCGCGTCGGATCGTGACAGACGACGAACACATCGGGCTGGCTGCCGTGGAGCAGCCCGAGCGACACGGCGGCATAGGCGGGATTGAAGATCGACCCCTGACCTTCGATCAAGTCCCAATGATCAGCGGGCGCATCGGGGCTGAGAATCTCTGCCGCCCCCGCCTCGAAATCGGAGACCACGGCGTCCATCGGCATGCCACCGCCCGCAATCATGATCCCCGTCTGGCCGGTGGCGCGAAAGTCCGCATCGATGCCGCGTTCGACGAACGCGCGGTGCAGCGCCAGCGCGGTATATTTCTTGCCAAGCGCACAGTCGGTGCCAACAGTCAGTAGCCGCTTGCCACTGCGCTTGCGGCCGTTGCCGATCGGGATCGACGGCGGCGGCGTCCGCACGTCGATCAATCGCTGGCCGGTGCGTTTTGCCGCCTCGGCGAGCACGGGCAGGCTCGCCAGCCGGACGTGGAGGCCGCTGACGATGTCGAGACCCGCTTCCATCGCCTCGACCAGCGCGGCGATCCAGCTGTCGCCGATCACCCCGCCCTGGTTGGCAACCCCGATCACCAGCGACCGCGCCCCCGCCGCCCGCGCCTCTGCGGGCGACATTGGCGGCAGGCCGGTGGTGACGGTGCAGCCGCCGATTGCCAGCTCACCGACGCAGCGATCCGCCGCCCAATCGGCCAGACCAAAGGCGGTCTTGGCATAGCCCGCCTCGGTCGTGTCGCCGAGGAACAGCAGATAGGGCTGCGGCAGGGCGAGGCTGCTCTCCAGCCTGCCGGTGGGCGCGTTCATCGTTTCCAACTCCAATCCGCTCAATAAGCTAGGTCGAGCGCAACACCGACGGTTCGCGGCTGGAGCGGCGAAATGCCAAGGAAGCTCGGTTGATTGAGCCCATTGGCAAAAGTCGAGCGCGCCATCTCGCCCTGATTGTCGAGCAGGTTGCGGGCATAGGCACGCAAAGTCCAATGATCGTTGAAGGTGATCGAGGCGTTGAGATCGACCGATGTATAAGGCTTTGCGGTGGCGACCAGTGGATCGCTTTCGACCAGTGACAGCCGGTTGCTGGCGTGGCGGATACCGGCGCCAAAACTGCCCTTGTTGCCACCGCCTATTTCGAATTCATAGTCGGCGCGCAGCGCGCCGCTGAATTTCGGTACCGCGGGCAGACGGTCGCCATCGGCGCCGCTGATGTCGGGCACATCCTCGCTGAGCGTGGCGTCGGTGTAGCTGCCGGTGGCGCTGATCGTCAGCCCGGGGGTCGGACGCAACGCAAAGCTGCCCTCGATCCCTTTGCTCCGTGCCTTGCCGCCGTTCGCACCGCCCGACACGCCGCCGAACGAGCGCACGACCTGGATGTCGGTCCAGTCCATCAGGAACAGCGCGACATCGACCGAAACCAAACGATCGGCGAAGTCGGCCTTCAGCCCGATTTCATAGTTTTTCATGCGGTCGGCATCGACCGTCGGGGGGACATTGGGGACGATGACGTTCGGTCCGCCGGGGCGATAACCGGTCGCGAGGCGCGCATAGAGCATCGCGTCGTCGTTGATGTGGAATTGCGGACTGATCGAGTAAGTGAACACGCTCTCGGCCGATTTGCCCGGATCGTCAGCCTGCGGCACGATCGCGCCCGAGCTGATCTGGCGGAACGTCTGCTTGTTGCGCGCCCAACGCAGCCCGCCGGTGATTTCGAACTGCTCGCTGAGCTTGAACGTGCCGTTCCCGAAGATCGCATATTCCTTGTATGTCGCGGGCAGCCCGACGATCGCCAGCGGATCGAGCCCGGGGATCGGATTACCGGCCATGTCGAACGAGCGGACAAGCTGCGCGTTGCTGGTCGTTTCATCGGTGAAGAAGCCGCCGATCAACCATTCGAACTGTCCGCCACTCGGCGAGGCAAGCCGCACTTCCTGCGTCCATTTTTTCAGGCCTAGGTCGAGTGAGAAGGGCGTGATGCCCGGCGGCACCGCGCCGCCGGTCAGCAGCGGAAACAGCACGCCAAAGGCATAGCTGGCATCTTGCAGCTGCGCGCTCTGCGTCTTGCTGTACGTTGTCGCCGACGTCAGTGTCGCGGCGCCAAAATCGTAATCGAGCGTTGCCGAATAATAGTCGAGATCGATGTCGTAAGATTCGGGAACGAAATTGTTGAACGAGCGTCCATCGCCCAGCCGCTGCCCGGTCAGGTCGGCGGCGTAGAGGGCGTTGCCGTCGGAATCGAGCGACTGCCAGATCCCGGCCAGCTTCACACTGAATTCGGGCGTCGGCGTCCACAGCAGCGCCGCGCGGCCGCCGCGCTGTTCATAATCATTCTGGTCCTTCAGCGCGGCATTGTTGACGCTGTCGACCCAGCCTGGGGTGCTGCGCCACGCAAAGCTGCCGCTGACAGCAAGCTTGTCCTGCACGATCGGCACATTGACCATCACCTGCGCGCCCCAGCCGAGCCCGTCGCCGCCCTTAATCGCGAAACCTTCAACCCCGGCTTTGACGCTGAACGCATTGGTGTTCGGCTGGACCGTGACATATTTTACCAGGCCGCCGATCGAGCTGGCGCCATAAAGCGTACCCTGTGGCCCCTTCAGCACCTCGATCCGCTCCAGATCATAGGGCATCAGGTCGATCGTGAACGCCCCGGCACGGTTGTAGATCGCACTCGAACCGACCGGTGCGTCATCCAAATAGATGCCGACGGTCTGGCTCGAGTTCAGCGGCGCGACGCCGCGCAGCGTGATTGTCGTCTGCCCGGGCGTCCCGCTGTTGCTGACGTTCATTCCGGGCACGTAACCCGCATAGTCGACCAGCGATGCAGAACCCTGCTGCTGAAGCTCTTCACCGTTCACGACGGCGATCGAAATCGGCACGTCCTGGACATTCTGGACGCGCTTTTGCGCGGTGACGACGATCTCGCCTGCCGCCTCAACCGCGCCCGGTTCCTGCGCCTGTGCCGGCATTGCAGCGATCAATGCGGCGATGCTTGCGGCGAAATACAGTCCCTTGTTCATTGTCTTATCCCCAGACTTGCGCCAGCAGGCGGCGGAAATTGCCCCCCAACACGGCGGTGATGTTTTCGTTTGAATAGCCGCGGCGGATCAGTTCCTCGGTAAGGTCAAAGACCTTCAAAGGATGATCGAAACCGTCGATATCGATCTTGTCGCGAAACGCGTAGCTGCCCTTGTACGCGCCCTTGAGCAGCGCATATTCGTCGGGCTTCATGTCGTCATAGCCGTGCAAATCGGCATCCGACCCTATGCCGACATGATCGATCCCGACCAGCTTCGCGACATGGTCGATATGGTCGGCCATATGCGCGACGTTGGTCGGGTCGGTGGTGCGCACGAACATCCGCACCCCGGTGATGCCCATCACCCCGCCCTTGGCCGCCAGCGCCTTGATCGCGGCGTCGGTCTTGACCCGCGGGTGATCGACCAGCGCACGAGCATTGCTGTGGGTGATCGCGATCGGCCCCTTGGCGATGGCGATGGCATCGAGCGTCGTCTGGTCGCCGCAATGCGACACATCCACAAGCATATGCTGCTTTTCCATCTCGGCGATGATCGCGGCGCCATAATCGCTGACCCCACCGTCGACCCGTTCGGTGCTTCCCGAACCGATCAGATTCTGGCTGTTATAGGTCAGCTGCGCGCAGCGCAGGCCAAGGCGGCGGAACAGCGCGACATCCTCGATCTTTTCGAAATGCTCGGCGTTCTGGATGCCCATGATGACGGCGCATTTCTTATCGGCCTTCGCACGATCGAGATCGGCGACGCCATCAACCAGCGTGAACACATGGCTGTTGCGCCCGGCAAAGCCCTGCCAGCCCGCGAGAAATGTCAGCGCCTGTTCTTTTGCATCGGGACCGCCCAGACCATAGGCATTGTGAAAGCCCGTGATACCGCTGGCCTTGAACTCTACCGCCTCGGCATCGGTCAAACGGTGGGTGATATAGTCGGTCGACAGCGTGATCTTGAGCGGCGCCAGCATGTCGATGACGAGCGACGAGGCCACCAGGTCGACCGCGCGGCGCGAGTAGCGGCGCTCCGGCGCCGCCGCAAAGGCAAATGCCCCGCGGTTGATCATCGGCGCACACACAGCAGCCCCCACCGCGCCCGCCACCATGGCGCGGCGCGTCAGCGGGAATGATCGACTCATTCCACCCTCCACTCTCGAAATTTACACTTTCACGACTATTGTCCCAATCAGAAAATAGTCAACCCATTTAGGACATCAAACTGTCATTATCCCCAAATTTCTGCCGGGCAATGGATCATCCCGTCGCGATATTCGGCGCCCGGCACCCGATCGCGCGCCAGGAAGGTCGGACCGTCGAGGTCGACGATGTCGCACAGCTGGCCCAGCACAAACGACGGCGCCATCGACAGGCTGGTCCCCATCATGTTCCCGACCATAACGTCGAGCCCCAGCTTCCGCGCCTGCCGCGCGATCGCCAGCCCCTCGGTCAGCCCGCCGCATTTATCGAGCTTGATGTTCACGACGTCGAACCGGCCGACCAGCGTCGCCGTGTCGGCGAGCGTCACCGCACTTTCGTCGGCAACGAAGGGCAGCGGCCGTTTCAATCCGTCGAGATCGGCCTCGCGCCCGCGCTTCAGCGGCTGTTCAAGCTGTGCGATGCGGGTCTGAACCAGCACTGGCAGCAACTCCGCCAGCGTCCGAATATCATAACCCTGATTGGCGTCGACCCCGATCCACGCATGGGGGCGCGCGGTGCGGATCGCGACGACTCGAGCGATGTCGTCGCTCAGATCCCCGGTCAGCTTGACCTTTATCGGCGCGTCGGGATCGATCGCCAACGCGGCTTTCGTCATATTGCCTGCGCTATCAGCGCCGAGCGTCAGCGTCGAGGGCAGTGCGCGGGGTGGTTTCAATCCCGCCAGTTCCCATACCGGCCGCCCCGTTTGCTTCGCTTCCAGATCCCAAAAGGCGCAGTCAAGCGCGTTGCGCGCCCCGCCCGGCGGCAGCAGTTGCTGCAAATCAGCCCGCGTCGCACCAGCCTCGATCGCATCGCGGACGCGCGTCGCTTCGGCCAGCATATGGTCGATATCGTCGTCCAGATAATAGACCCCCGCCCCCTCGCCGCGCCCGACATGCCTGCCGTCGGACAGTTCGGCGACGAGCAGCGCGGTTTCGGTGAAGACATGCCCCGAAATGCGGAACGGCTGGTGGTAGGGGAAACGCTCGACCCTGAGGTCGAGCGTCAGTTCTTGGGTCATTTGCGTCGGCATCAATACACCATATCAAAGCCATAGAGGTTGAAGGCGAGCGTCACCCACACCAGCACCAGTGCCGCGAACAGCAGCAGCACGGCACCGAGCTTCATCGTCCAGCGACGCTTATCCTTGATCGTCAGCCACAGGTGCCAGCCCGCGGTTGCCAGCAGGCCGAAGCTTGCCACCGGGGTCAGGACACGCAGCAGATGGATCAGCCAATCGAGCGGCCCGCCCAAGCTGCCAATGTCGGCCGAGAAGGCCGCGATCAGGCCCAGCCAACCGGCGAGCGCCGCCAGCACCAGCCACGCGAAGATGCGCGACAGGCGGTAAGCGCGCCGCGACTTGCCCGCGAGCGCGAAATCGGCCTTGAAGCTGCGCCGGACGAGCGCGCGCACCGGCCACGCCAGCGCGGCGAGCAGCACGATGCCCAGCGCGGCGATCAGCGCCGGGTTGAGCCACGCCGCATTGACGCTCGCCGGGGCGGGTTCGAACACCATGAACGGCGAACCGGCATCGACGCTGAAGCGCACCACGCGGCCGTCCTTGACCTCGGCGGCCAGCCGCTCGCCGGTACCACGGTCACGCCACACGAAGGGTTCGACCTCCACCCAGTCGCGCGCTCCGGCGCCGAGCCCGTCGAGCGCCGGGAATGTGATCTTGCCATCTTCGGTGAGCGAGATGGTCGCCTGCCCCAACAGCCCGAGCAGGCTCAGGAAATTGGTGAACGACCCGCGGCTGCTGACATAATTGCCGACCATCATCTGCGCGTGCTCGGCGGCGGTCTTGGCGTCGACGGTCCCTCCCTTGTCCTCGCCGGGAAGATAACGATCGGCAAATTTGTGGAACAGCGCGCTGCGGATCGCGCCCGCGTCGCCCTGGGTTCCGGCGCTGTTCATCGACACATAGACGCCGATGTCATCCTCGGGGAACAGCCACAGATAGGAGTGGAACCAGACCGTGTCGCCGCCATGCGCGATCGCCCGCCGACCGTTGACCCATTGCTCGTAGAAACCGAGCGCCATGCTGTTGAGCGGGCCGACACCGGGCGCCTTGAAATCATGCATCTGCTTGGCAGTCTCGGGCTTCAGCAGACCGGCGCCGCCATTGAGATGCGCGATCATGAATTTCGCCATATCGGCACCGCTCGCCGACAGGCTGCCCGCAGGACCGGGAATGACGATCTCGAACGGTTTCGCCTTTTGCGTGATGTCGGGATAGCCTTTGGCCATATGCGGCGCGAGGCGCGCGGGCAGCGGCTGGCGGAACGTCGAGTGCGTCATGCCGAGGGGCTTGAAAATCCGGTTTTCGATATAGGTATCGAACGGCTCGCCGCTGACTCGTTCGACGATATAGCCAGCAAGCGCAGTGGCATAGTTGGAATAAGCCGGGGTCGTTCCCGGCGCAAAGACGCGCTCGGGCAGCGCCAGCGGCATCTGTTCTTTTAGCGTCATCACCGCCTTGGGATCGCTGCTGATCAAGTGGCGCACCGACTCCTCGAATCCAGCGGTATGCGTCATGATGTTACGCATCGTGACGGGCTTGCCCTCAAAGGGCGGAATCTTGAAATCGAGATAGGCGTTGACGTCCTTGTCGAGGTCGATCTTGCCCGCTTCGACCTGCTGCATCACGGCGGTCCAGGTCAGCAGTTTCGACACCGAGCCGGGACGGAACATCGTGGTGTCAGGCCGCACCGGGGCGCGTTTGGCAACGTCGGCAAAGCCATAGCCTTTTTGCAGCACGACCTGATCGCCGCGGACGACGACGACAACCGCGCCGGGGATCCGCGCGCGTTCGAGCGCGTAAGGCAGATAACCGTCCATCCACGCTTCAAGATCGGCGGCGTTGAGCGCGACGGGCGCTTTCTGCACCGTCGGGGCAGATGCCGCCACTGTCTCGACTTTCTTCGCCGTCGGCGCGGGCAGCGGCCCCTGCGCCGCGAGCGGCAGCGCGGCGAGCGCCGCCAGCCCGATCATCGCCTTGCGGATGAAACGCATCACTTTCCCCTTTTGTCCGGCACGCCCTGTCTGACCTTGCAGCAAGCCGCGCGACCCCTTACCAAGGGTCAACAACTGTTAACCCGATAGGGACATAATGATCCTGATTAGAAAATTGTCAAATATGGAATGGAAAAATTGATGGCGGCTCGTGTGGCCCCACCCACGCTCGGCACCGTAATGAAGAGCATTCGCTCGCGAAACGGCTGGACGCTCAAGGAGATGAGCGCCAAATCGGGCATCCCGGTTTCGACCTTGTCAAAGGTCGAACATGACCGGCTGACGCTGAGTTATGACAAATTGCAACAGCTTAGCCAGCGTCTCAGCATCCGCATGGCGGACCTGTTCGCGGAGGAGGAGAGCGACAGCGCTCCGCGTGTCACCGGTCGCCGCAGCGTCGGAACGATCGAACAGGCGGTGCGCGTCACCACCGACAATTACGATTATCATTACCTTTGCACTGACCTACGCCAGAAGCGCATGATCCCGATCATCACCCGCATCCGCGCCCACAGCGCACGCGAATTTGGCGAGCTCGTCCGCCATCAGGGCGAGGAATTCATTTATGTGCTGGAGGGCGAGATCGAAATTCACACGGAGTTCTATGATCCCGTGGCGCTGAAGACCGGTCAGGGCATCTATCTCGATTCGTCGATGGGCCACGCTTATGTGGTTGCCGAGGGCTTTGACGAGGCGCTGGTGCTGGGCGTCTGTTCGAGCGCCGACGAAGGGTTGATGGATTCGCTGATGAGCCTGCACGGCTGATCGCATTCGGAGAAAATTGATGGCCTGTTCGCGGCCCTTTATCCCATCCGCCTTGCTGCTGTGCAGTTCGATGCTGCTGTCGGCGTCAGTTGCCGCTCAGGCGCCTGACTATGACCTTATCATTCGCGGCGGCACGCTTTACGACGGGTCGGGCCAGCCCCCCGTCGTCGGCGATGTCGCGATCAAGGACGACCGCATCGTCACGGTGGGCAAGGTGGCGGGAACCGCCAAAAGCGAGGTGCAGGCCAAGGGCATGGCGGTGGCGCCTGGCTTTATCAACATGCTGAGCTGGGCAACCGAATCGCTGATCGTCGATCCCAAAAGCCAGAGCGACATCCGGCAGGGGGTCACGCTGGAGGTGATGGGCGAAGGCTGGTCGATGGGACCGCTCAGCCCCGAAATGAAGCGCCAGGAAACCGAGCGGCAGGGCGACCTTAAATTCCCGATCGAATGGACCAGCCTCGGCGACTATCTCAGCTATCTGGAAAAACGCGGCGTTTCGACCAATGTCGCGAGCTTCGTCGGCGCCGCGACGGTGCGCGTCCACGAACTCGGCGAAGGTGACGTCGATCCAACCCCGGCGCAGCTCGACAAGATGCGCGCGCTGGTGCGGCAGGCAATGAACGAAGGTGCGATGGGGGTCGGCAGCTCGCTGATCTACGCGCCCGGCTCCTACGCCGAAACCGATGAACTCGTCGCGCTGACCAGCGAAGCCGCGAAATGCGGCGGCATGTACATCAGCCATATGCGATCCGAAGGCGACCGCATCGAACAAGCGGTCCATGAGCTGATCGACATTTCGCGGCGATCGGGCGCGCCCGCCGAAATCTATCATCTCAAGCTGGCTGGGCGCAGCAACTGGGATAAGCTCGATACCGTCGTGAAAAAGATCGAGGATGCGCGCGCCGAAGGACTGCGGATCACCACCGATATGTACACCTACACCGCGGGCGCTACCGGGCTCGACGCCGCGATGCCGACATGGGTTCAGGCGGGTGGGCTGGAAGCGTGGATCGAACGGCTGAAAGATCCCGCCACCCGCGCCCGCGTCGCCGCCGAAATGAAACAGCCCGGCAGCGATTGGGAAAATCTCTACTATGGCGCAGGCGCCGACAAGATGATCCTGTCGGGGTTCAAGAGCGAGAAGCTCAAACCGCTCACCGGCAAGACGCTGGCCGAGGTCGCGGCGATGCGCGGCAAGACGCCCGAAGAAACCGCGATGGATCTGGTGGTCGAGGACGGATCGCGCGTCGGCACCGTCTATTTCCTGATGTCGGAGGACAATGTCCGCAAGCAGATTCAGCTGCCGTGGATGAGCTTCGGGTCCGATGCGTCGTCACAGGCGCCCGAGGGTCATTTCCTGAAATCGGGCGCGCACCCACGCACCTACGGCAATTTCGCGCGCCTGCTGGGACGCTATGTCCGCGACGAAAAACTGATCTCGCTGGAACAGGCGGTGTACCGGCTGACCGCCCTCCCCGCCGCCAATCTGGGCATCAAGGATCGCGGCGCGCTCAAACCCGGCTATTATGCCGATGTCGTGGTGTTTGACCCGGCGACCGTCGCCGACCTGTCGACGTTTGAGAAACCGCACCAGTATTCAATCGGTATGCGTGATGTGTTCGTCAACGGCATCCCGGTGCTGCGCGGCGGCGAGCACAGCGGCGCCACACCGGGGCGCGTGGTCCGCGGCCCCGGATGGAACCGTTGCCCATAGCGAGCTTGCTTAAACGCCTGATTTGGCATCGCTTTGCCTGTACTAGTACAACATCAACGGTTTTCGGCGGAAAAATCCCCCTGACGCCGACTTAAATTCGTGGCGCGCGGCCCGTTAATTGTCGCATGACCACCAAAGCAACACCATCGAACGAGCCGGTAGGACGGCTCCTGGATTGGCTGGGGCTCCGCAGCGCGCGAAGCACCCCTCCCGCCGGACGGAATGCGCCGCCCGATAGCGGCGGCGGGACGCGCGATCTCGCCCAACTCGCCCGGCATCAGCTGATCGGCACGATCATGGCGTTTTTGGTCGATAATGATCTCGATGTATCACCTGCGAATTTGTTGCTCGCGCACGCCGCCTTCTCGGGCATGAACCCGCATCTGGCCCGCCAGATTACGTCGCGGTCGCAATCGCCCGATGGGATCACCCAGCAATGGCTGAACGAACTCGGCGAGCACAACAGTGCTCCCGCCGACCATGCCGATCTCGACCGCCTGATGACTCGGCTCGAAACCAACCTCGAATCCTTCCATGCCCACGCCAAGGAAGCGCGGACGGTCACCAGCGACTATGGCTCCGAACTCGAACAGCATGTCGATGATCTGGAACAGCTCCAGAAAACCGGCCGCATCGTCTCCAGCCTTGCGGATCTGGCCAAGGTGATGCTCGAACGCACCCGCAAGGCCGAAGACCATATGCGCAAGAGCGAGGACGAAGCGAAATCGCTGCGCCGCAGCCTCGAACGCGCCAAACGCGATGCCGAACTCGATTTCCTGACCGGCCTGCCCAACCGCCGCGCTTTCGAAATCTTGCTCGATCGCCACTACAAGGAAGCCCGCGCCGCGTGCGAACCGCTGAGCGTTGCCTTTTGCGACATCGACGAATTCAAAAAGGTCAACGACATCCACGGCCATGAGGCAGGCGACCGCGTGATCAAGGCGATTGCCGACACGCTGTCGCGGATTTCGGACGATCGCTGTCATGTCGCACGGCACGGCGGCGAGGAATTTGTCATGCTGTTCCGCGGCCTGACCCCCACGCAAGCCGCCGAGCGGCTTGACGAGGCCCGCGAGCAGCTCGCCGAGCGCAGGCTGATCAACCGCAAGACGGACGAACCGTTCGGACAGATCACCTTTTCCGGCGGCGTCGCCGACGTCTTTGGCTATGGCGAAACGCGCGGGGCGCTCAAGGCCGCTGACGATGCGCTGTACAAAGCGAAAGCCAGCGGTCGTAACCGCATCGAGCTTGCCGACCCCAGCTGACCCCAGCGTCCCGCCAGGGGGCGTGACGCCGCGAACCAGGGCACCGCAATGTGCGCCGGTTCGCGGCACATAAGCCCGATCAGCGGCTCCAGCGCGCGAAAATTGCCGTCGGAAGCAGCAATCCCCGGGTCTCTTCACGCACCGCCAGCTCGCCGCATTCGACCTGACCGGGCAGGTCAGCAAACAGCTGCGCCAGCAACTCTCCGATCGCTAGCGCCGACATACGCACCGCATAGACGGTGAGGAACAGCGCGCGACTGTCGGCATCGAGCAAACGGCGGCAATCGGTCAGCAGCGGCGCCAGCCCCTCCTCCAGCTGCCAGCGTTCGCCGCCGGGACCGCGCCCGAATTTAGGCGGGTCGAGCAGGATCGCGTCATAGCGTTTCTCGCGCCGCACTTCGCGCGCGGTGAATTTGCCGGCGTCGTCGAGGATCCAACGAACTGGCCTGTCGGCCATCCCCGCCAGCGCCGCATTTTCGCGGGCCTGCCCCACCGATTTCTTCGACGCATCGACATGGGTCACGGTCGCCCCAGCAGCGGCGAGCGCCTGACTCCCGACGCCGGTATAGCCGAACAGATTCAGGAACGCCGGATCGGGCTTGTCGGCGACCTGCGCGCGCAGCCAATCCCATACCGGGGCCATGTCAGGGAAAAACCCCAAATGGCGAAAGGGGGTGCATTGCGCGGTGAAGCGCGTCTCGCGCCATGCCAGCGGCCAACCTTCGGCTGGAACGGGCTTATTATAGTACCAGCGTCCGCCGCCATCATCGTCCGACGCCGGGATGAATTCGCCGTCGGCGGCTTCCCATTCGCTGGTGGGCAGCGCGGGCGCCCACATCGCCTGCGGTTCGGGGCGAATGAAGCGGTAGCGGCCATAACGTTCGAGCTTGCGGCCATGGCCACTGTCAACCAGCCCATAATCGTCCCACGCCTCACCGACGAGGGTGACAAGCGGCAGCAGCTTAGCCACGCGCGGCTTCCGCCAGCACATAGGCCTTCACGGCGTCATAGTCGCCCGGAAGGCGCTCGTAACGCTCTTCCCGCTCGAACAGATTGCCCATCCTTGGCGGCAAGGCGGGACGCACGCCCGTTGCGCGCTCGACCGCATCGCGGAACTTCGCGGGATGTGCGGTTGCCAGCGTGACGACGGGAATGTCGGAATCAATCTCCAGCGCGCGCGCCGCGGCCAGCCCGACTGCGCTGTGCGGATCGATGATCTGCCCGCCATGCTCCTGCGCCCAGCGTAGCGCCAGTGACATCGCGTCACCATCTATGCTGGCGCTCGAGAACAGTCCTCGGGCGCCCGCGAGCATGTCGGCAGGGATCGTCATCGCGCGATTGCGATCGAACTCATCCATCATGCTCGTAATCGCGGTACCGTCGCGGCCTGACAGATCGAACAGCAGGCGCTCGAAATTGCTGCTGACCTGAATGTCCATACTGGGGGTCGCGGTCGCGGTGACCGTCCCGGCGCTATAGTCGCCATTGGTGAGCGCACGGTGGAGGATGTCGTTGACGTTGGTGGCCACGACCAGTCTCGCGATCGGCAAGCCCATCTGCGCCGCGACATAGCCCGCAAACACGTCGCCGAAATTGCCCGTTGGCACAGAAAAAGCAACCGAACGGTCGGGTCCGCCGAGGCGGACAGCGGCGTAGAAATAATAGACGACCTGCGCCATCAGCCGCGCCCAGTTGATGCTGTTCACCGCCGACAGGGTCAGCTGGCCGCGCGCCTCTTCGTCACCGAACAGCCGCTTCACCATCGCCTGTGCGTCGTCGAAGCTGCCGTCAATCGCGATATTGTGGACATTCGGCGCCAGCACCGTCGTCATCTGGCGCCGCTGCACGTCGCTGACGCGGCCTTCGGGATGCAGCATGAAGATCTGGATATGCTCGCGCCCAGCAACCGCCTCGATCGCCGCCGATCCGGTGTCACCCGACGTCGCGCCGACGATCGTGATGTTCGTGTCGCCACCGCTCAGGAATTTTTCGAACAGCTGGCCCAGCAATTGCAGCGCAACGTCCTTGAACGCCAGCGTCGGGCCGTGGAACAGTTCGAGCAGCCAGTGGCGGTGGTCGAGTTGGACCAGCGGGGTCACCGCATCATGGCTGAAACTGCCATAGGCAGCGCGGCACAGTTCCCGCAGCTCGTTCTCGGTCAGTACGCCTTCAACAAACGGGCGCATGACGCGCACCGCGGTTTCTGCATAGCCGAGCCCGGCGAGCGCGCGGATCTCTTCCTTCGCCATTTGCGGCCAGCGCGCGGGCAGATACAGGCCGCCATCGCTGGCAAGCCCCGCGAGCGTGGCGGCACGAAAGTCTAGAGTCGGCGCAGTGCCGCGGGTGCTGATATAGTCCATGACGCCAAAGCGCCTAGCGGCGCGGGCTCAAGGCCGCAAGCGGCGACGGACGGCGAGGAAATAGATGAGCAGTGCCGCGGCAGCGAAGAGGAACCATTGGACCGCGTAGGCGAGGTGATTATTTGGCGTATTGTCGGCCGACGGCACCGCACTTGCGCGCAGGCCCGCAGCGGGCGTGTCGGCGATCAGCATCGCCCGCGCGGGCATATCCTGGCCCGCGACGCGCTCCATCACCGTCGGCTGGTCGGGGCCGGGAACGATCGTCCCCCGAACGATCCCACCGGTCCACTTCGGCGGGGTGAAATCATCGGAAATGCCGACATCGACCAACACCCCAGGCCCTTCGGCGCCAGTGCGGCAATCGGCGATCATGCGAAAGCCCGCCTTGCCCTTCTGGTCGGTGCCGCTGCGCGGATCCCAGCGCACGGGTTCGAGGCAGACCACGCTGCTTTTGCGGAACAGAAAGGCTTCGGCGACCGGCGGCATTTCGGGATAGGTGACCAGCGACGACATCGCCATATTGCGCTGGTACAGCGCGACCAGCGCTTCTTTCTCGTTTTTGCGCTGGAGCTGCCACACCCCCAGAGCGATCATCACAACAACAGCGATGATAACAACGATCGTCGGTATGAGCGGCCAGCGCCGCGGCGGTGGCGCTGCTGGATCAGTCATTCAATTTGTCCACCTGTCGACCCTCGGCCGCCTGCCGCTGATGCTCACTCGCCAGCAGTGCGCCTTTGGCGACGCGCAGGCCATAGACCACCGCGGCGGCGGTTAGCGGTACCCACAACAGCACATGCACCCACAAGGGCGGCTGCACCGCCGCATCGAGACCCAGCGCCGCCGCAACAAGCAAGGCACCGATGATAAGGGTCAGGAACGCAGCGGGACCGTCGCCGACATTGTAGCGACTATAATCGAGCCCGCAGGCGTCACATTTCGCGTGGAATTGCACCGGCCCATTGAACAAGGTTTTGCCGCCGCACTCGGGACAGAGGCCAAAAAGGGCAGCGCGCCAGACCGGCGGCTGCCCCTTTGGAATGATAGTGCCGTCGGGCAATTTAGTGCGCGGCGACCGGCGCGCCCCAGCCGCCCCAGACGTAGATGATGATGAACAGGAACAGCCACACCACATCGACGAAATGCCAATACCAGGCAGCCGCTTCAAAGCCGAAATGCTGCTTGGGCGTGAAGTGTCCCTTGTACGTGCGCACCAGGCAGACGATCAGGAAGATCGTGCCGACCAGCACGTGGAATCCGTGGAAGCCGGTCGCCATATAGAACGCCGAGCTGTAATTGCTCTGGCCAAAGGCGAAGGGGGCTGCGGCATATTCATAGGCCTGAATTGCCGAGAAGATCGCGCCCAGAATGATCGTCGCCCACAGGCCCTTTTTCAGGCCGTCGCGGTCGCCGTGGATCAGCGAGTGATGCGCCCAAGTGATCGTCGTCCCCGAGCACAGCAGAATCAGCGTGTTGAGTAGCGGAAGCGAGAAGGCGTCGATAACTTCGATGCCCTTGGGCGGCCACTGGGTGATCGCCTCGGCGCCTTCCTGGCCGAACAGCGAGGTAACCGCGCCATCGACATATTCGATCGGCACCGGGAACAGGGTGAAATCGAACCACGCCCAGAACCAACCGACGAAAAACATCACTTCCGACGCGATAAACAGGATCATCCCGTACCGCAGGTGAAGCTGAACGACCGGGGTGTGATCGCCGGCATGGGCTTCGTTGATGACGTCCGACCACCAGCTGAAAAAGGTTGCGATCACGCCCATGAAGCCGAGGCCGAGCACCCATTTGCCGACGCCGCCGAAATAATCGTCGTGCATGAACATCACGAGGCCAAAGAACATCACCATCGCGGCGAACGACCCAATCAGCGGCCAGACGCTGGGATTTACGAGGTGGTAGTCATGATGTTTCGCACCGGACATGGCGTGTTTCCCGTTTTTGGCAGTCCCGGCATCGCGATTCCCCATCGCCCGCCGGTCTTGTTAGACTCTTGATCGCGGCCTTAGCTCGCCTTTTTACCCTCGTCTACAGGGTGGAAGGTATAGCTGAGAGTGATTTCTTGGATGTCGCGCGCGTCGGGATCGTCCATGATCTTGGGATCGACGAAGAACAGCACCGGCATCCGCATCTGCTGCCCCGGCTCCAGCCGTTGTTCGGTAAAGCAGAAGCACTGAATCTTGGTGAAGTATTTGCCCGCCTGCGTCGGCGTGACATTAAATCCGGCGGTGCCGACCACCGGCACCGACGAGCTGTTTTCGGCGATAAAGATCGCCATGTCGCGCGCGCCGATGCTGACCGTGTCGGTTGGGTGCTCGGGATAGAATTTCCATGGCAGCCCCGCCGACACATTGGCGTCGAAGCGAACCGAGATCGTTTTCGACAGGATCACCGGATCTGCCGCCGCAGCGACCGGGTCATAACGCTGCGTCGTGCCGCCGAAACCGGTGACGCGGCAGAACAGATCGTAGAGCGGCACGGCCGCAAAGCCTAATCCGACCATCGCGAGCGCCAAGGCCGATGCCAAGCTCGCAGTCTTTGCTTTCGGGGACAGGCGCCCAATTACCGGAAAAGATGTCATGCGAATACTTGGATCTTGGCGATGGTGATGAAAAAGAACAGGACCGCAAGGCCGCCCAGCATCCATGCCATCATGTTGGCCCGGCTGCGCTGACGGCGACGATATTCGACCTCATCAAAGGGTTCGAGATTCGGATTTTCGGTCATAAGGGCCACCAATGGTCGGCAACAACGGCGCCGAACAGAATGAAAAGATAGGCGATGGAGTAAGCGAACAGCCGCTTTTCGGGTTGCATCAAATCGGCATCGCCCGTGGTGCGGGTGCCAACCTGAACCGACAATCCAACGAACAGCGCCGACAGAATGATCGCGGTCCAGCCATAGAGCGCTCCGGTGTAGCCAAGCGGCCATGGCGCAATCGCCGCTACCGCCATGATCAGCGCGTAAAAGAGGATCTGGCGCCGGGTCGATTTCTCGCCTGCAACGACCGGCATCATCGGGATACCCGCCGCGGCATAGTCCGAGCGCATGAACAGCGCGAGCGCCCAGAAATGCGGGGGCGTCCACAGGAAGATCAGCAGGAATAGCATCACCGGCAGCGGCGCGATGCTGCCCGTTGCAGCGACCCAGCCGATCAGCGGCGGAAACGCGCCCGCGGCGCCGCCGATGACGATATTCTGCGGCGTCCGAGGCTTCAGCCACATCGTATAGACGAAGACGTAGAAGAGGATCGAGGCCGCCAGCAGCAGCGTCGCCTGCCAGTTCGACGCAAACAGCATCAGGAACAGCGAGAAAGCCGCCAGCCCAATCCCGAATTGCAGCGCCGTCTGCGGGTCGAGCCGCCCGGCGGGCAGCGGCCGACCGGCGGTCCGCTTCATCTTGGCGTCGAGACTCGCCTCATACCATTGGTTGAGGGCGCCCGACGCCCCTGCCCCCAATGCGATCGCCAGGATCGACGAAAAGGCAAGGACCGGCGGAACGCTGACCGGCGCCGCGAGCAGCCCGCAAAGCGCGGTGAACACCACCAGCGACATGACGCGCGGCTTGGTCAGCGCGAACAGGTCGCGCCAGTCGGCCGGAAGGGCCGTTTCGCCGTGGGTCAGGCTCTGCGCCATGTTAACTCCAGCCTGGGATGCGAACGCCCCCTGCCGAAACTAGCAGGGGGCGCGCACAATCAGGCGATACGCGGCAGTTCGTTGAACTGGTGGAACGGCGGCGGGCTCGACAACGTCCATTCGAGCGTCGTCGCGCCTTCGCCCCACGGATTGTCGGCGGCCTTCTTGCCCGCGACCAGCGACCACAGGATGTTCACGAAGAAGATCAGGACGCCGACCGCCATGATCACATAGCCGTAGGACGAAATCAGGTGCCAGAAGGCATAGGCTTCGGGATAGTCCGGGTAACGGCGCGGCATGCCCTGCTGGCCCAGGAAGTGCTGGGGGAAGAACAGGACGTTGACGCCGATGAAGAAGATCCAGAAGTGCAGCTGGCCCAGAGCCTCATTGTACATCCGCCCCGACATCTTGGGGAACCAGTAATAGAAACCGGCAAACAGCGAGAACACCGCGCCCAGCGACAGCACATAGTGGAAGTGGGCGACGACATAATAGGTGTCGTGCAGGTTGGTGTCGACGCCGCCATTGGCCAGCACGACGCCGGTCACACCGCCAACGGTAAACATGAAGATAAAGCCGAGCGACCAGACCATCGGGGTCTTGAAGCTCATCGACCCGCCCCACATCGTGGCAATCCAGCTAAAGATCTTGATGCCGGTCGGGACCGCGATGACCATCGTCGCCGCGGTGAAATACATCTTCAGGTTCACCGACATACCGACGGTGAACATGTGGTGCGCCCACACGATGAAGCCAACGACGCCGATCGCGACCATCGCATAGGCCATGCCGAGATAGCCGAACACCGGCTTGCGGCTGAAGGTCGAGATGATCTGGCTGACGATGCCGAAGCCCGGCAGGATCATGATGTACACTTCGGGGTGACCGAAGAACCAGAAGAGATGCTGATAGAGGACGGGATCGCCGCCGCCTGCCGCATCATAGAAGGTCGTTCCGAAGTTACGGTCGGTCAGCAGCATGGTGATCGCAGCGGCCAGAACCGGCAGCGCAAGCAGCAGCAGGAAGGCGGTGACGAGCACCGACCACACGAACAGCGGCATCTTGTGGATCGTCATCCCCGGTGCGCGCATGTTGAAAATGGTGGTGATGAAGTTGATCGCGCCCAAGATCGACGCCGCGCCCGCAAGGTGGAGCGAGAAGATCGCCATATCGACCGCCGGACCCGCCGACCCGCTGGTCGACAGCGGGGCGTAAACGGTCCAGCCGGTACCAGCGCCCAGGCCGCTGCCGCCCGGGACGAACATCGACCCGACCAGCATGACGAAGGCGACGAAGGTCAGCCAGAAGCTGACATTGTTCATGCGCGGAAACGCCATGTCGGGCGCGCCGATCATCAGCGGCACGAACCAGTTGCCGAAGCCCCCGATCATCGCGGGCATGACCATGAAGAACACCATGATCAGGCCGTGCGCCGTGATCATGACGTTCCAGAAATGCTTGCCCTGAACGTCACCAGCGGCGCCGTCGAAAAATTGCGCCCAGCCGGTCAGATACTGGATGCCGGGTTCGGCGAGTTCGAGGCGCATCATGCCCGAAATCACCCCGCCGACGATCCCGGCGACAATCGCAAAAATCAGGTAGAGAGTGCCGATATCCTTGTGGTTCGTGGACATGAACCAGCGGACAAAAAAGCCCGGCGTGTCGTGATCATGGTCGTGATGCGCGTGATCGGCGTGACCATGAGCGGGTGCAGTTGCGGCAATATCGGTCATCTGTCGGACCCCTTATTAATTCTTGGCGACCGGGGCGGCGGCGGGCGCCGCTGCCGGGGCAGCTTCGGTCGTGGTGGCGGCCGGCGTCGCGGCAGGCGCGGCAACGGCGGGCGTTGGTGCAGCGGCAGCGGGCGCCGCGGCTGCGACAACCGGACCAGCCGGATTGCCGCCCTTCGAACGCACCCACGCTTCCCATTTATCGACCGGCAGCACTTCGACGGCGATCGGCATAAAGCCATGATCGACACCGCAGAGCTCCGAACATTGGCCGTAATAGACGCCGACTTTGTTGGCGGTGAAGGTGGTTTCGTTGGCGCGGCCAGGGACCGCATCCATCTTGGTCCAGAAGGCCGGGACCGCGAAGCTGTGGATCACGTCGGCGCCGGTGATGATCAGTTTGACCTGACGGCCAACGGGAACGACCATGCGGTTATCGACCGCCAGCTGGTAGGGCTCGCCCGATGCCTTAGCCTGATCTGCGGTCAGCATCTTCGACACATATTCGCCGATCCCCTGGTCGGGATAGGCATAGCCCCAATACCATTGGTACCCGGTGACCTTGATCGTCAGCGCTTCCTTCTTTGGCGGCTCATATTGCTGCGCCAGCAGGCGGATCGACGGCACTGCGATCACCGCGAGGATGAGCACCGGGATGGCGGTCCAGATGATTTCGATGAAGGTGTTGTGCGTCGTCTTTGACGGCACCGGGTTGGCCTTGGCGCGGTAACGGAACACGACCCACAGCAGAAGGCCCAGCACGAACAGCGTGATGATCGTGATCACCGGCAACAGGATGACATGGTTGAACCAATAAGCCTGCTCACCAACCGGGCTGACCTGCGGCTGGAAATCGATCCCGGCGTCGATAGGCTGACCCACACCGGGAGTCGGCTTCATCGGCGTATAGGTCGCATCGCCAGCGGGAACCGCCGCTTCGGTCGCCGCGGGAGCCGCCGTCGGTACCGTCGCATCGGCAGCGGCCGGCGCGGGATTCGCAACCGGCGCCGCAACGGGCGCTTCGACCGGCGCTGCCGCAGGGGTTTGCGCATGGCCGACGCCCACCGCGCCAAGCGACAAAGCCGCCGCAATTACAAGGGTTTTCAAGCTCTTCATAAGACTGGTGCCGCCCGTTGCCTGTTGTTCTTTATCATATTTCGTCCCGTCTGGCAGCATGTCGGACAAGCGTCGCGACAGCCGAAAGGCAGGCTGAATCTCGCGGGCGCTATAGACCCGCTTGCCGCTTGCCTCAAGCATCTCTAACACTATTTTACGGCTGGCAAATCTTCACCGCCCAAACCCGGTCGCCCGCACAGGGCGACGCACTGGATAAAAGAACAAGTCTCCTATGACCGATGATGAAATTCTGGCCGAATTCCGCGCCGCCGAAGCCCTGCTCCAGGGCCATTTCCTGCTCTCGTCGGGCCGCCACAGCGAATATTATCTGCAATGCGCGCGCGTGCTGATGGATACGGAACGCGCCGGACGTCTCGCCGTCGCGCTCGCCGCCAAGCTGCCCCGCGACCTGAAACAGGCAATCGATGTTGTCGTATCACCAGCGATGGGCGGCGTGATCATCGGCCATGAAATGGGCCGCGCGCTCGGCAAACCCGCGATCTTTGTCGAGCGCCCGACCGGTACGTTTGAGCTGCGCCGCGGCTTCACGATCGAACCGGGCGCGAAAGTGCTGATGGTCGAGGACGTCGTGACCACCGGCCTGTCTTCACGCGAAGCCATGGCGTGCGTCGCGGCGGCCGGCGGCGACGTGATTGCCGAGGCGGCGCTGGTCGATCGCTCCGCGGGCAGCAACATCGATCTCGGTGTCCCCTTCTATCCCCTCGTCGCGATCAATTTCCCGACCTACGCCGCCGACGAACTGCCTGACCATTTGGCGGACAGCAAGGCGATCAAGCCCGGGAGCCGCGCGAATTGAGCGCCAGTCAATCTTCCGGGCGCCTCCGCCTGGGGGTCAACATCGACCATGTCGCGACGATCCGCAACGCGCGCGGCGGCGAGCATCCCGATCCGGTGCGCGCCGCCGAAATCGTTGCCGCGGTCGGCGGCGACGGCATCACCGCGCATCTGCGCGAGGACCGGCGCCATATCCGCGACGATGATCTGGCGCGCATTCAGGCGGCCACCGACCTGCCACTCAACCTCGAAATGGCGGCGACCGACGAAATGGTCGGGATCGCGCTGCGCCATAATCCGCACGCCGCGTGCATCGTCCCCGAAAAGCGTGAGGAGCGCACGACCGAAGGCGGGCTGGACGCCGCGGGGCAGCACAACCACCTCGCGCCGATCGTCGCGCGACTATCGGATGCGGGGATTCGCGTCAGCCTGTTCATCGAGCCTGACCCGCGCCAGATCGAGGCGGCGATGATGCTGCGCGCGCCGGTCGTCGAGTTTCATACCGGCCGCTATGCCCATTGCGAGGGCGAAGAACGCGCCTTGGAACTGCGACGCATTGCCGACGCGGCGGCGCTGGCGTGGAAGAACGGCATCGAACCGCACGCCGGGCATGGCCTGACCTATGAGAATGTCGTCCCCGTTGCGGCGATCCCGCAGCTCGCCGAGCTCAACATCGGTCATTATCTGATCGGCGAGGCGATTTTCACCGGGCTGGAAGATGCGGTGCGCCGGATGCGCGCGCTGATGGATGAGGCGCGCGGGTGAGCAGGTCGTGGCTGATCCTCCCCGGCACGGGGAGGGGGACCATGCGAAGCATGGTGGAGGGGCACGCAAGGTGTTTCCTGCCCTACATGCGCCGCACGAATCCGCCTGTGCCCCTCCACCACCTTCGGTGGTCCCCCTCCCCGTGCCGGGGAGGATCACTTTGATCATCGGCCTCGGCTCCGACCTCTGCAGTATCGAGCGCATCCAAAACTCGCTCGACCGCTTCGGCGAGCGGTTCGAAAATCGCGTCTTTACCGAGGTCGAGCGCGCCAAGGCGGCGCGGCGGCCGTTCACCCGCGCCGGCACCTACGCCAAGCGCTTCGCGGCCAAGGAGGCCTTTTCCAAAGCCGTCGGCACGGGTTTCAAGCGCGGCGTGTTCATGAAGGACATCGGCGTCGTCAATGCCCCCTCGGGTGCGCCGACGCTGGCGCTGACCGGCGGCGCCGCCGAACGGCTCGCCGCGATGATCCCGGCGGGTCACACCGCGCACATCCACTTGACCCTGACCGACGACCATCCCTGGGCGCAGGCGTTCGTCATCATCGAAGCAATCAAGGACTGACCGGAGCATGGCAAAGAACAAGGCGCAGGACGAAGGCAGCTGGGGCAAATTGATCCGCGATATCGTGGTGATCCTGCTGCTAGTGCTGGGCATCCACAGCTGCGTCGCCAAGCCCTTTTACATCCCGTCCGATTCGATGATGCCGGTGCTGCGCAACGGCGACCGGCTGATCGTCAGCAAATATCCCTATGGCTGGTCCTATGCCTCCGTCAGTTTTCATCTCGCGCCCAAAACCGAAGGCCGGATCTTCGGCAAACTGCCCGAACGCGGCGACATCGTCGTGCTCGAACATCCGGTGACGCGGATCGACTATATCAAGCGCGTAATCGGCCTGCCCGGCGACACGATCCAGCTCACCAACGGCGAACTCAGCATCAACGGCAAGCCGGTGAAGCGCGAGGTCCAGCCGCTGCTGGCCATCCCCGTCGATCCGAACCTGCCGAGCCTGGGCAGCAGCCTCGACCGCTTCATCACCCGCGGCGCCGACGGGCGCGAAATACTCGAACTGCCGATCGTTCGCGAAACGCTGCCCGGCGGTGCTACCTTTGACACCATCGACATGGGGCCGGGCTACACCACCGACGATTATGGCCCGATCAAAGTGCCCGCCGACCATCTGTTCCTGATGGGCGACAACCGCGACGGCAGCGCCGATAGCCGCGTCGATACCTCGCAAAAGGGTTTGGGCGGCCCCGTCCCGTTCGATGTCATCGCCGGGCGGGCCGAGATCATCAGCTTTTCGACCGACGGCACCGCGATATGGTACAATCCGCTCAGCTGGTTCAACGCGCTGCGCTCGGGCCGCGCGGGAACCGACCTGCGCCCCGAACGTAGCAGCACAGCAAAATAGGGAGCGAGTTCATGGTGGAGCGGGTCGAGCGGAAAGAGCGCGCTCAGGCGCGCGCCAAGGCGACCGCCAACGCCCCCGGCCCCACCGAGATCCGCAGTCATCTCGTCCGCACCGAATTGCTCAAGGCCAGCGTGTGGCTCGGCCTCGCGCTGCTGATCGCCGCGTGCATCGTTCTGATTCAGCCGATCCTGCTGATCTTCGCCGCCATCGTCATGGCCGCCATCCTCGACGGCGGCACCCGCCTGCTCGGCCGCGTGCTGCCAATCGGGCGCGGCTGGCGTCTTTTGATCGTCTGCCTGTCGGTGCTGCTGTTCATGATCTGGACCGCGATGTTCGCGGGATCGCAGATCGCGGCGCAGGCCGTGAGCCTGCAAAGCGTGGTGATGGCGCAGATCGAGCGGCTGGCAGCCTGGGCGAGCGATCATGGCATGGGCAGCTTTCAACTCGATACCAAAACGATCTCCGACAATTTCGCCGGCACCTTTGGCCGCGTGACCGCCGCGGTCGGCTCGGTCGTCGGCGCGTTCACCAGCCTGGTGATGATCCTGGTGCTCGGCGTGTTCATTGCGATCGAGCCGCGACTGTACGAGCGCGGCGTCGCGTGGATGCTGCCGATGAAGAACCGCGAGAATTTCTACATCACCACCGCGCGGATGGGGTTCACCCTGCGGCGGTTGATGGCGGGGCGCCTGCTCGGCATGTTCGTCGAGGGGGTCGGCACCTGGCTCGCCTGCATGGCGGTCGGCATCCCGATGGCGGCGTTGCTCGGCCTGCTGACCGGGCTGCTCGCCTTCATTCCCAATATCGGCGCTATCGTGTCGGGCGTGCTGCTGGTGCTCGTCGGCTTTTCGGCCGGATTCGACGCTGGGCTATGGGCGATCGTCATCTATCTGGTGGTCCAGACGGTCGACGGTTATCTGATCGTCCCGATGGTCGCCAAAAAGACCGTCGATCTTGCCCCCGCGCTGGTGCTCGGCGCGCAGATCCTGCTCGGTGCGTTGCTCGGCATCATGGGACTGTTCCTCGCCGACCCGATCGTCGCGATGATCAAGGTCGCGCTGGAACGCGAAGCCGAGCGGAATGCGGGAACGGCGGCGAAGGATGGGAAAGCGGCAGAATAAGGGCCGCTGCAAACTTTCCTGTGTCATCCCGGCGAAGGCCGGGATCTCATCGTGGCGGAATAACGAACCGGAGAGATCCCGGCCTTCGCCGGGATGACAAAAGCAAGGGTCAGGGCTGCGGCGCGCCTTGCGCCGGCCCCGCGCCGCCCGGCGCGCCCTGCATCATCTGTTGCTGCTGCATCATCTGCTGCTGTTGCTGCATCTGCTGCTGCATCGCGCGGACCTCGGCTTCCGAGCGGTAATCGAGCAGGGTTACGGTGAAGTGCAAAGTGCTGTTCGCGGGGATCGGCCCGGTGGCGCGGTCGCCATAGCCAAGCTGCGGCGGGATGGTGATTTTATACTCGCCGCCCTTCTTCATCCGGGTCAGCGCCTCGGAAAAACCGGGAACGACGCCCGCGACCTGCATCGGCGCCTGTTCATTGGCGTCGAACACGGTGCCGTCGTCCAGCTTGCCTTCATATTTAACCAGCACCACGTCGGCCTTGGTCGGGCTGTTGCCGGTGCCTTCCTTGACGACTTCAAACCCGATGCGCGGGGTGACATGAAAGGCAAAGGCGGTGGCCGCACCGAGCAGCGCAATCACGCCGATCCAGATCAGCCACAGGCCTTTTTTGCTTACCGGGCGCAGGGGAACCGTCGTTACGCTCATTGTCGCTGATCCTTAACGCTGCCCTGACGGGCCATATTGTTGGGCACGCCTATAGTCGGAGCGGTGCGGGGCGGTCCAGCGTGAAGTTACGGGGCATGTAAGCACCGTCTTCATTGCGAGCAAAGCGAAGCCATCCAGAGCGGTTTATGCGCACTCTGGATTGCTTCGCTTTGCTCGCAATGACGTAAAAAAAAACGAAAAAGGCGCCGCGGTTGCCCGCAGCGCCTGTTTCGCGATCCGAATCCTTACCGGGAAGGTCGGGTCTTACTTGATCCCGTCGCGTTCCATCCGCTTGCGCTCCATCTTGCGGGCGCGGCGGACGGCGGCGGCGTGCTCACGCGCGCGCTTTTCGCTGGGCTTCTCGTAATGACGGCGCAGCTTCATTTCGCGATACACGCCCTCACGCTGCAGCTTCTTCTTGAGCGCGCGAAGGGCCTGGTCGACATTATTGTCGCGAACGATGATCTGCATGTGC
>NZ_DASYHE010000050.1:0-178243 GCF_035998965.1 Sphingopyxis sp. | reverse complement strand
CGCGGCGTGTCTCGACTTCGCTCGACACGAACGGGAATATGGGATCGGCTGAGACGGGCAACGTCGCCCTCATCGTCCTCCCCCTCGACCACGGCTTTGCCTCCGACGCGATCAGCCTGCTCACCGAACAGGACATCCTCGGCGAGCGCCTCGTCCGCCGCCAGAAGCGCCGCAAGAGCGCCGACGCCTTCCTCGCCGAACTCGCGACGCTCAGCGTCGGTGATATGGTCGTCCACCTCGATCATGGCATTGGGCGCTATGAGGGGCTGACCTCAATCCCGGTCGGGAACAGCCCGCATGATTGCGTCGCGCTGACCTATGCGGGCGGCGACAAGCTTTACGTCCCGGTCGAAAATCTCGACGTCCTTTCGCGCTACGGCGGCGAGAGCGACGGGGTTGCGCTCGACCGGCTCGGCGGCGAGGCATGGCAACGCCGCAAGGCGCGGATGAAGGAACGGATCCGCGAGATCGCGGGCGAGCTGCTCGCGACCGCGGCGCAGCGCGCGCTGCGTTCGGGCGAATTGCTCGCCGCCGATGCCGCCTATCCCGCCTTTGCTGATCGCTTTCCCTATCAGGAAACCGACGATCAGGATCGTGCGATTGGCGATGTGCTCGCCGATATGGCTTCAGGCAAGCCGATGGACCGGCTGGTCTGCGGCGACGTAGGCTTCGGCAAGACCGAGGTTGCACTGCGCGCCGCCTTCGTCGCCGCGATGGCGGGGGTGCAGGTCGCGGTGGTCGTGCCGACGACGTTGCTGGCGCGCCAGCATTACACCAATTTTGTCGAGCGCTTCAAAGGCTTCCCGGTCAATATTGGCCGCCTATCGCGTCTGGTCCCGGCGGGCGAAGCGCAAAAGACCCGCGACGGGCTGGCGAGCGGCCATATCGACATCGTCGTCGGCACCCATGCGATCATCGCCAAATCGGTCGAATTCAAAAACCTCGGCCTCGTCATCGTCGATGAAGAACAGCGCTTTGGCGTCGTCCACAAGGAGCGGCTAAAGCAGCTCAAGGCCGACGTCCATGTCCTGACGCTGACCGCGACGCCGATCCCGCGTACCTTGCAAATGGCGATGTCGGGGCTGCGCGAGCTCAGCGTGATCCAGACCCCGCCGGTCGACCGCCTCGCGGTGCGAACCTATGTGGCGCCGTGGGATGCCGTCGTCCTGCGCGAAGCGTTGCTGCGCGAGCATGACCGCGGCGGGCAGAGTTTCTTTGTGGTACCGCGGATCAGGGATCTGCCCGATATCGAGGAGTTCCTGCGCAACCGTGTCCCCGAAATCAAATATGTCGTCGCGCACGGCCAGATGACCCCGACCGAGGTCGAGGACCGGATGAGCGCCTTTTACGACCGCAAATATGATGTGCTGCTGTCGACGACGATCGTCGAATCCGGGCTCGATATCCCGAGCGCCAACACGCTGATCATCCACCGCGCTGACCGCTTTGGCCTCGCCCAGCTGTACCAGCTGCGCGGGCGGGTCGGGCGGGCCAAGACGCGCGCCTATGCGTATCTCACCACCCCCGAGCATGGCGCGATCACCGATACCGCCGAAAAGCGGCTCAAGCTGCTCGGCGATCTCGACACGCTGGGCGCGGGGTTCCAGCTGGCGAGCCATGATCTCGACATTCGCGGCGCGGGCAATCTTGTTGGCGACGAACAGTCGGGACACATCCGCGAGGTCGGTTTCGAACTGTATCAGTCGATGCTGGAGGAGGCGATCCTGATGGCCAAGGCCGAAGGCGCGGGCAAACTGCCGCCGCGCGAAGCCTTGTCACCGACGATCACCGTCGACGCGCCGATCCTGATCCCCGAGGATTATGTCCCCGACCTGCCGCTGCGCATGGCGCTCTATCGCCGCCTCAACGATGCGGCCGACCGGCCGGCACTCGATGCCTTTGCCGCCGAGATGATCGACCGTTTCGGCCCGCTGCCGCCCGAGACCGCGAACCTGGTCCTGCTGATGGAGATCAAGGCGAACGCCCGCGCCGCGGGCATCGCCAAGCTCGACGTGGGCACCAAGGGTGCATTGGTCAGTTTCCACAGCGACCAGTTCGCCAATGTTCCCGGGCTGATCGCCTATGTCGAGCGGCTGAAAGGCCGCGCGCGTATCCGCCCCGACAACAAGCTGTCAGTCAGCGGCGATTGGGCCAGCACCGGGGCGCGACTGAACGGCGCGCTGCAATTGTCGAAGGGGCTGGGGAAATTGGCGAAGCAGGTGGCCTAAGCCCCTTCTTACCACCTTTCGTCCGTTCGCGCTGAGCTTGTCGAAGCACTGTCCTTCCTTTCGACGCTGCAAAGAAAGAACGGCCCCTCGACAAGCTCAGGGCGAACGGCGTTCGATATTCAATAGATTGAGCAACTGATCCCCCGGCACCGGACCCGACTTCAAAAACCCCTGCCAGGACGCGACCCCCAGTTCGGACAGGCGCTCCAGCTGCCGCTCATTCTCGATCCCCTCGGCGACCACCAGCAGCCCCAGCGCGCGCGCCAGATCGACGATGGCGCGGACCACAATGCGGTCGCGATCGCTGCCGTCGATGGTGCGGGTGAAGCCGCTGTCGATCTTGAGATAATCGATCGGCAGCCGCGCGAGCAGCGACAGGCTGGAATAGCCGGTGCCGAAATCGTCGATCGCGATCGCGCAGCCAAGCGCGCGAATCTGCGCCAACTGCTCCGCCGCGCTCGCCGGATCGCTCAGCATCGCCTGTTCGGTCAGCTCCAGCGTCAGCCGGTCGGGATCGACCTTGGCCGCCTTTGCCATCGCTGCGAACCGCCCCGCAAATTCGGGATCGCCCAGATCGGCCGCGGTGATGTTGAGCGACACGCGCAGTTTCGCCAGCGCCTTTGGCCACCCAGCCATTTCGGTCAGCGCGACCCGGTGCGCATGTTCGGTCAGCTCGCATTCCAGCCGCGCCGCGCGCGCCGCGGTGACCAGCGGCCCGGCTCCGAGCAGGCCAAGCTCGGGATGCTGCCAGCGCAGCAGTGCCTCGACCCCAACCATTTCGCCGGTGCCGACATCATATTGCGGCTGATAATGGATCACCACCTCATTGCCCGCCAGCGCCGCGTTCACCATCACGCCGTCGCGCGCCGACGCAGGACGCGACAGTTGGTCCCCCGCAACACGCAATTGCTCGGCGACCGATTCGTCGCGGGTGATCAGCGCCGCCGCAATCCTGATCGACAGCCGCCCGTTCGGATCGCCCACAATCGGTTCGGCCAGCGCGACGTGCAGCGCGCGTTCCTGCGCGCGGAGTGCTCCCAACGACATAGGGCTCGACGGCACGATGAGGAAGCGCGGCCCATCCAGGCGATCGACGCACGACCCCTGCCCGAATTCGTCGCTGGCGAAATTTTCCAGCCGCCGCCCGATTTCGTCGAGCACCGCGTCGCCGGTCGCAGTGCCCGCACTGCTGTTGATCCGCGCCATCTGGTCGATCTGGACCAGAATGACGCCGGCGTCGGCATCGTGGCGTGCGTGCAGGGCTTCGAGTTTTCGGACACATGCCGACAGGGTTTCGGATAAACGATTCATGGCCGTCTCCCTAGCAGGCTTTGCTTGCCAAGTTCCTGCCTTTTGCATCACAAGGCGCCTGTGGCTGCCACATTTTCCCAACCTGCCGCATCGACGGCGCCCTTGATCGACGGCCATGGCCGCCAGATCAGCTACTTACGCCTGTCGGTCACCGATCGCTGCGATTTGCGCTGCCGCTATTGCATGGCCGAGGATATGGTTTTCCTGCCGAAATCGGCGGTGCTCAGCATCGAGGAAATGGGCGATCTCGCCGAACGCTTTATCGCGCGCGGCATCCGTCGCATTCGCCTGACCGGCGGCGAGCCGCTGGTGCGTCGCGGCATCGATACGCTGGCAATGCGCCTGGGCGCCATGATCGGGCATGGCCTTGACGAACTCACCCTGACCACCAACGCCATGCGGCTGGCCGAATATGCCCCGATGCTGGCGTCCGCTGGCGTCCGCCGTATCAATGTCAGTCTCGACACGTTCGACCCCGTCGCCTTTCGCCACATCACCCGCGTCGGAGACGTCGATGTCGCGCTCGGCGGGATTGCCGCGGCGCGCGCGGCCGGGATCGCGGTCAAGATCAACATGGTCGCGCTCGCCGGGCTCAACGAAGACCAGCTACTGCCGATGCTCGATTATTGCGATGCGACCGGCTGCGACCTGACGCTGATCGAAACCATGCCGCTGGGCGAGGTCGAAGCCGACCGCAGCGACCATTATATCCCGCTCCACCATTTCATCGCGCCGCTGCGCGACGTCAGCGCGCTGTATCCGGTAGAGAAGCGCACCGGCGGCCCGGCCCGTTACTTCGCGATCGAGAACAGCCCGGTGACGCTCGGCCTGATCACCCCGCTGTCCGACAATTTCTGCGCGACGTGCAACCGCATTCGCCTGACCGTCGAGGGGCGCGTCTATATGTGCCTGGGCCAGGACGACCATGTCGACCTGCGCGCCGCCCTGCGCGGCGCGGGCGATGTAGATGGGTTGATTGATCTGGCATTGGCTGGCAAACCCCGCGCGCATGACTTTCATATCGAACGAAAGTCCACACCGGCGGTCGCGCGTCATATGAGTGCAACGGGCGGCTGAACCTGGCCGCGAGGGGAACCGGACCAATATGCATCGCAAGATCGCGCTTGTCGCATCGAACGCGCCCGCCGCCATGGAGGCAGAGGCCGAGCTGCGCCCTCTCTACGACTTCGTCGACCTGAACGAGGCCGATCTGCTGATCGCGCTCGGCGGCGACGGCTTCCTGCTCCACATGCTGCACCAGCTGCTCGACCAGCGTCGCAGTATGCCGGTGTTCGGGATGAACCGCGGCACCATCGGCTTTTTGATGAACGAGTTTCGCATCGAGGGGCTGATCGACCGGATCGCCGCCGCGCGGCCATTCCTGATCCATCCCTTGAGCGGCGACATCACGACGATCAGCGGTGAACGCCATATTCTGCCCGCGATCAACGAGATTTCGCTGCTCCGCGAAACCCGCCAGGCGGCAAAGCTCGAAGTGATCATCAACGAAAAGACGATGCTGGAGGAGCTCTCCTGCGACGGCGTGCTGGTGGCGACCCCGGCGGGCTCGACCGCCTACAACCTCAGTGCCAATGGCCCGATCCTGCCGCTCGAATCCGAAATGCTGGCGCTGACCCCGATCAGCCCGTTCCGGCCACGCCGCTGGCGCGGCGCGCTGGTTCCCGAATCGACAAGCATCCGCTTCAACGTCCGCGAGGCAGCAAAACGCCCGGTCAGCGCGGTCGCCGACCAACGCGAAATCCGCGATGTAAAGACCGTGCTGGTCACCACCGATCGCAGCCGCCCGCTGACTTTGCTGTTCGATCCCGACCAAGGGCTCGACGAACGCATCGCAATGGAACAATTTATCGTTTGAGGCCTTGCAAAATGTCGCAAGCGACGGCAAAGGGGCCGCCTTGTCCGCGACGGCGGCGTGTTCCTCGGTAGCTCAGCGGTAGAGCAATCGACTGTTAATCGATCGGTCGTAGGTTCGAATCCTACCCGGGGAGCCAATTACACCCTCTAAAGCTTTGATTTTAGATAGTTTTTATAGTGGTCGCGAAAATGACCCCACATCCATCCCCACAAAATAATTGCGTTGCGACCCGTCGCTTAGCCGGAAAGGGCAGTCGGCTTACGCATGGTCTGATCTTTCGATCGCATTTCAGAAGCCGATTCTAAGCCCGGCGGCATGCCCCTCGCTCCTCCGCGGTTCTTCTGACATTTTTCCCGAGTAGTCTCCCACTCGATCGTCCGAGCGGTGGGGTGGTCTCCTTTTTTTCACCAGAGCAAAACTTCGGCGAGACGTCACGCGGCGGCCCCATTTTTCCTGAAGGGATGAGCAAACGCGACCCGGCAAAGCGCTATAAACACTTGCTTGCCGCAAGCTATTTGGATAGCGTTGCTGTCAAAATATGGAGAGGAATTGCAGATGCGACGCTCGGCGCCACCGGACGATTCACGTCGCGGCCCAATTGAGACCATTTGACGAAGAACGCCCGCCAACGCTCCCGCGATTCCGGCGAGCGCCGCGAGCAAGCACGCACAGTCCGGCGAATTCCACACGCCGAGCGCGGTGCTCCTTCGAATGACGAGCGTAACAATTCACTTTTGAACCTTTTAGGCATTGAAACAGAGCGGAGTTGACGATCATGTCCCAAGACCAGCTACAACAAGTCAATGAGATGATCCGCTCGGGCCCGGATCTCGGGTCGCTGCCGGTACCGGAATTGCGCGTGGCGTTCGACGGGTTTGGCGATTTTACGCCGTTCGATTCCTCGATCGAGTTCGAGCTTGTCGATGCCAATGGGGTGCCCTGCGAAATCGGTGTCGCGCCGGGATCCAGAACCGACGCTACCTTACTTTATCTGCACGGCGGCGGATATGTGATCGGCTCATTCACGTCGCATCGCGGCCTTGTTGCGAGACTGGGTCAGGCCGCATCGATGCGCACCATGGCGGTCGATTACCGCTTGGCACCTGAACATCCCTTTCCAGCGGCTATCGATGATGCCGTCACCGCCTATCAGTGGCTTCTCGATAGCGGCACGCCGCCCGATCGCATTTTCTTCGCTGGCGACTCTGCGGGGGGCGGCCTTGTCGTCGCCACGATGCTGCGATGCAAGGCGCGCAATATTGCTCTTCCCCGCGCAGCTGTTCTGTTTTCGCCATTCGCCGACATGGGCACGACCGGACAGTCGCTTGTCGACAACCGGGACCGTGATTTTGTGGTCACCGAAGGCGTGGCTCCCGGCATGGCGGAAACCTATCTTGCAGGCGCAGATGCCGCATCACCCGAAGCGTCACCGATCTATGGCGACCTAGCGGGATTGCCGCCGATCCTGATCCAGGTCAGCAGTCATGAGGCTCTTCTGGACGATTCCCTCAGACTTTTACGAGCCGCGATTCTGGTGGATGTCCAGGTGCACCTGCGGGTCTATCAGGGACTTCCTCATGTCTGGCAGTTGTTTACGGGCATGCTGGACGAAGGTCAGGCTGCACTCGAGGAGGCAGGCGCGTTTTTCGACAAGCATCTGGACAGGTAGCCGCGAACGGCCGGCCCCTGCTTTAAGGAGATTCGCTTGATCAAGATGTTATGCCAAGTGCCTCGGAAACTGGGCATGAGCGAGGGCGAATTCTACCCGCGCTATCTCCAGGGGCATGGGAGCCTTGTCCGTAACCACGCGCGGGCGATGGGCTTCTTGCGCTACGTTCAGACCCACCGGATCGCCTTGCCCCAAATAGACAATTTCACCGCGGGGCAAACCTGGCGCACCCCGTTGGACGGTCAGTCGGAACTGTGGTGGGATAGCTGGGAAAGCATGGAGCGCGCGCTCGCCTCGCCCGAGGGCGGAGAGGCCAGCGCCATCCTGGAAGTGGATGAGCGGGAATTCACCGAAACGAGCAATGTCAGCGGATTTGTCGCTCAGGAAGAGGTTGTTCTGGACATCTCCGACGGATCGCCGCCCGGTTTCGGGACCGCCGTCAAGATAGTCATCGACATCTGGAAGCGACCGGACCTCAGCACAGCGGAATTCAGCGCACGCTGGCGGGCGCAGCACGCCGATCTCGTCCGGCAGCACGCGGCGGCGCTAGGCATCTGCAAATATGTTCAGAACCATCGGGATCCGGCAGCGAAATTCGATTTTGCCGAATTGCGAGGCTGGCAACCGGCGCCGGACGGGGTGACCGAAATGTGGTGGCCCAGCAGCGAGGCCATGAGCTGGGCTTTGACCTCGCCCGAGGCAGTCGCGGCTGTCGCAGCCATCCGGCTCGATGAGGAAGAATTTGTCCTGCCCTCTCTGACTCGCGCGTTCGCCGCCAAGGAGCATTCCATTTTTGATTACATCGGCGCGACATCCGTAGTGTAGAGAGGCCCGAACGGCTTGGCCCTCGCAATGATCGTAGTCGCGCTAGTTGGCCCTAACCAATCCCGCAAGGTCGGCCAGTGATCCTCAGGCTGCGCTGTTCGGTGCCAGCGAAACCTGCGCTTCGAAAGAATCCAGGGCCTTTGCCGATGCGGGACGGTCGGCCATCCGCTGAAACCAAGCGGCAACATTCGTGCGGCCAGGAGGGTTGAGCCACGGCACGACGCTGACGCTGGTTGCCATGAAGCCATAGAGAAGTATGTCAGCCATCATCGGGCGATCACCACACAGGAAGTCGCGACCGGACAGGTCGTCGTCCAGCTGATTGAGGCCGCGGTCGGCAATGAGCCGGTTGTCCTGCTGCGCGGCAGGCGTGAGTACGCGGTTGCCGCGATAGTAGGCCTCGGCATCCGCTCCACCGCGCCACCAGGCAACCATTGGCTCGGCAACCTCCAGATCGACGCGACGCGTCCACATCCGCACGGTTGCGCGTTCTTCCGCTGTCTGGCCGATGAGCGAGCGACCACCTGTCGCGATCTCATCGAAATATTCGCAGATCGCCGTAATTTCGGTCACGATCCGGTCGTCGTCCAACCGCAACGCAGGGACCTCGCCACGCGCATTTACCGCTGTTCTGTAAGACAGGGCACGGTTGGCAAGGTTGGCGAGGTCGATCGTCTCTGCCTGGAAGTTCAGACCTCCGCGCTCGTGAGCGAAAAGACGAACCGTGTATGGATTGGGAGCAGCGAAATTCGAGTCATACAGAATCATGTCTTAACTTTCCATGATGACGTGCAGTAAGAGAACGAAATCACGAGTGTGAGTGAGAAAGCAAAGCCAAGAACTGGCCACTCAAAAAATAATCAATAAGTTGGCGGGCTTCAAGCGTCATCAACCTGCAACACCAGGATCATGCCGAAGCGCCTTTGTGCCCGACAGAACCTTTGACTGCGCAAGGCAGTGACAACGCCTTAGGCTATTGCTTACACCGCGCTCATGCGCAACAAATCGACTGGGCTCTAATTCCGACTGGTAGAAACCAGAGGGTCACGTCAGTAGCCCCCTTATGGTGGTAGAGCGGCCGTGAATTGTGAACAACCGAGCCCGCTGCAAAGGCGCCCCTCGCAGACGGCGCCGCAAGCCGTTTCCGGAGCGAGCCCTCACTTCTAGCGCGCGAGTAGCCCCCCATCGATGACGAGTTCGGCACCAGTGACGAAGCGTGCCTCATCCGAGGCCAAATAGACGCAGCCCCACGCAATGTCTTCGGGAACCCCGGGGCGACCGCCGGGCTGAAGACTGTTGAAGATCGCCTGCGCAGAATCGACATCCGCGGCGTTGTTGATGATGTTCTGCACGATGGGTGTGTCAATGTAACCCGGATGGATCGAATTTGATCGAATGCCTTGGCCAATATAGTCCAGCGCAACCGACTTCGAGAAATTGCGCACCGCGCCTTTTGATGCAGCATAGGCCGCGAAATGAGGGCCTGCGACAATCCCGAACGCAGAGGAGATATTGATGATTGAACCGCCGCCCGCTTTAATCATGTGCGGGATGGCGTATTTGGTAAACAGGAACACGCCGCGTGCGTTGATTGCGAAGGTTTTGTCCCAATGTTCCGCCGAAATATCACCTGCTGCGCCCATTCCGGCTACGCCGGCACAGGCAACAATCGTGTCGAGCTTACCAAACGCCGAGACTGCAGCGTCGATCGCTGATACGACCTCATCTTCTGAAGACACGTCGCATTTCTGAAATTTGATCGCTTCGGACTTGCTGTTGATGAGTTCAGCAAGCTTTTCATCGAGTGGCTCTTGGAGATCCGCGACGACGACTCGGGCGCCCTCCGAAACGAAGAGACGCGCCGCTGCCGCGCCGATGCCCGACGCGCCGCCCGAAATTACGGCCACTTTACCATTCAGTCTGTCTGCCATCATCTTGTCCTTGATTGAAATTACGTACGCGCGCGGCCTAGTAGCGGAAGCTTACGCTGACGCCGTAGGTGGCGGGTTTGCCAGCATAGCGCTGAATGGTGTCGAACGCGGCAACTACATTGTTCCAATAATATTCGTTGCCCACATTCTTGCCCCAGACGGACACCCGCCAGCTGTCGTCAGCCGCTGCCACGCCAGCGCGAAGATCGATCAGAACATAATCGTCGATGCCGAAAACGGTCGTGACTGGAGAAGTGACTCCCGCAGGATTGGTTTCGCCGCCGATCGTCGCCACCGTTTTCGATCGAAAATTCAGACTCGTGCCCAGAAAGGCGTTCAACGAGTCGGAAACAGGGAACTCATAATCGATGTTACTCCCGAACTGATATTTCGGCGTGTACGGGACATTTGCGCCAGCGAAATTGGCTGAAATGCCGCCTGAGTTGATGCCGGTGAATTCTTTGATGGTGGCGTCGAGATAGGTGAAGGTGTTGTTGATCACGAGCCCCTGCGTCGGGCGGATGCTCATCTCGATTTCGAAGCCCTTGACGTCCGACTTCGGAATATTTTGAAGCACGTCCAAAATTCCGAAATTCGGATCTACGAACTTCGACCGCAGCTGCTTGTTGGTGTAATCATAATAGAAGACCGCACCGTTCAGTTGCAGCGTCCGATCGAGCAGCGTGGCTTTGAACCCGGCCTCATAAGACTGCACAGACTCCTGCACGACCGGGAGATACTGGCTAAAGAGCGAGGCCGAGAGCGTCGGATAGCTGCCGGCCTTATAGCCTTTCGCGACGTTGGCGTAGAGAAGGACGTCGTCCACCGGCTTGTAATCCAGACCCACGCGCCACGAAAAATTGTCCTCTTTCAGAGTGTCGGTGAAGCGGCCCGATGCGCCAGGTGCTACACCGTTATACGTGTCCGGCGTATTGTTGATCTGATAGCATTGCCCGGCATATGGCCCCAACGCTCCGCCGAAAAGCACATCGTAGAACAGGGGGCCGGTGTTCGTGGGACTGCCGCTGTCGTCGAACCCGCACTCGCTGGCATCGGTCCTCGACTTGGTATAGCGGCCACCCAGCTTAACCGTCAGTTGGCCGATATCATATTCGATATTCGCGAAGCCGGCGTAGTTCTCCATCTTTTGATCGTTGGAATAGGATAGCGAGAAGAACGGGTAACCGAACGATCCATAAAGGCCTCTGACGGAAACATCAGGAAACGATAAGTCGATAAGTTCATTGACCGTGCTGCGCTCATAGTTGGCGCCGACGACCCAGCGAAAGTCCGATCCGCTATTGTTCGAAATCCTGAGTTCTTGGTTGAAGCTCTTGATGCGGCCCGTGTTATTGACAAGGTCAAGCGTCGAAAGCGGAAGGCCATCGCCCTCATCACCCTGCCGTTGCTTATAATCGGCGTAAGACGTGAGCGATGTCAACGTGACGTCGTCGCTCACGTCGAATTCGGTACGAAGAGTGGCTTGTCCAAGCCTGTTGCTGCGCCGGGGGACGCCGGGAGTCCAATCAGCTGCTTGCGGCCGCTCCGGCGAAAACTGCGCTGCTGCCAATTGGGGGGTCAGGAACGCAGGCGCTTGCGGAAACAGCGCAATATACTGGGGCGCTTGCGTTTCGCTATTATCTTTCCAGCCATTTATATTCAGTTTGAAACGCAGCCGCTCTGTCGGTTCAAAATCAATCAACAGTCGGCCCATATAGTTTTCGACCTTGCCGTTCCGGTCCCCCGGTCGCGAGTTGCTGATCTGCCAGCCGTCGGCGCGTTCGATCCGGCCTGCGAGGCGCGCACTCAGTGTCGAGGAGATCGGACCGCTGATAAAGGCATCGGCAACGACTTCGTTGAAGCGACCATAGGAGATGCTGCCGCCCGCACTCAATTCGCTAGTCGGCTTGGCAGCGATATAGTTGATCGCGCCGCCGGTTGCGTTCTGGCCGAACAGGGTGCCCTGAGGGCCCTTCAGAATTTCGACCCGCTCCAGGTCAAACGCCGAGTGGGACGAAAGGACTGGAAACGCGAGCGGCGCTTCGTCCACATATGTGCTGACGGTCGGATAAGCACCGATCGACGTTTCGTAAAAGCCGACGCCGCGCAGAGTGTACACCGGTGTGCCGTTCGCGCTGTTCGTGAAGGAGAGGCTGGGTGTCGCGTTTGCAAGATCCGCCAGCGAGTTGATCTGCCGGTTCTGCAGCGCATCCCCTGACACCACCGCAACGGTAATCCCGACGTCGTTCAAACGCTGCTCGCGCTTGTTGGCGGTAACCACAATATCATTCGAATCTGGCGCCTGATTGGCCGTTTCAACCTCAACCGGCTGCTGGGAGGGGGCATCGGCAGCGGGCGCGACGGCTTGGGCATGCGCCTGGCCGGCAACGGCAATAGCAGCGATACTGGCACCCAAAAGCGCACGATTGACATGGTTCATTGAAGCTCTCCCTAGATTTTATTTTTGTGAAACCGATCCCCCGAAACTTACGGGAGAGAAATTCTCCCGAGGATCGGCACGAACCGGCGTTCGCGCCGACCGACATGTGACAGCGATAATGGGACAGTTGACGCGCGACTCGCGCCAGCGCGCTGCCGTGCAATGAATGGGCCTTTGCGTTGATTAGGCTTCCTAGCGCTCATTCGTCCTCTCCCACCTCAATCTTCGTTGAAGGTGATTCGTCATAACTAATACGCTAGCTAGGCGCAAGCAAGTTTCTAAATCGCTGAAATTCCACCGTCGATCTTGAATTCCGCAGCGGTAATGAAACGGCTCTCGTCCGAGGCCATATACAAGACAGCATAAGCCACGTCGTCGGGGTCGCCGAGACGGCCCAATGGAACCTGTTTCGCAAGACGTGCGAGCGTTTCCGCTTCGTCGCGATCGCCGCGCAGATCGTCGAGCATCGGCGTTCGAATGAATGTCGGGTGGATCGAATTGCAGCGGATGTCCCACCCCTTCTTGGCCGCGAGAAGCGCGACCGATTTGGTGAGAAGCCAGACGGCCGCCTTCGAGGCATTATAGGCAGCGAGGTTCGGAGACGCCATCAATCCGGCGATTGATGAAAGATTGATGATCGACGCAGGCTGACATTCGCGCATCATCGGCAAGGCCAGTTTGCAGCCCAGAAAAACACTGTCGGTGTTGACCTGCATGACATGGTGCCATTGCTCGAGATCGAGATCCTCGACCGATCCTGTCCGTACCATCCCGGCATTGTTGACGAGCACGGACAGGCCATTCATGCGGTGGCGTGCCTGTTCGATCGCCGCTGCCCAATCCTCGGCGCTGGTCGCATCGTGCTGGAAACCCCAGGCCACTTCGCTGCCGATTTCAAGATTGATCGACTCGGCGACCTGCTGTGCCCCGGCTTCGTTGATATCGGTCAGCAAAACGTGGGCGCCGTGACGAGCAAGCATTTGGGCAGCCGCGGCACCCAATCCCTGCGCTGCCCCGGTCACCAGCGCCCTTTTGCCGCGAACACGCTCCATCGAACCCACCTCTCGCTTTCAATATGCTTGTCATGGCGACAATGCGATACTAGTGTGTGACAAGCAAGTGGAGAGAGTAATGGAAAATCAGATGGCCAAAGGCCCGGCGACGAATGCGTCGCGGACCCAGAATTCCGCCTATCGTCCGCGCACCGCGATCATCGGAGCTGGTGCCGCAGGGATGATGCAGGCAATCAAACTGCGCGAAGCTGGCTTCGACGATCTCGTCATTTATGAAAAAGCGAACGAGGTCGGCGGCACCTGGCGCGAAAACCGCTATCCCGGCATCGCCTGCGACGTCCCGGCGCATCACTATAATTATTCGTTCGAACACAACCCCGGCTGGAGCCACCGGCTGGCGCTCGGGCCGGAAATCCAGTCATACATGGTCAAGATCGCCGACAAATACGATCTTCGACGCGATATCGTGTTTGGCGCCAAGGTGACGAAGGCGCAGTTCGACGGTCAGCGTTGGCATCTCGAGACATCGAACGGTCAGCGCGACACCGTCGATTTTCTGATTGCGGCGACGGGGCCGCTGCATGTCCCGGCCTTCCCCGATATCGAAGGCATCGACGATTTCAAAGGGACCAAGTTTCACACGGCCGAGTGGCTTGACGGCATCGACCTGTCGGACAAGCGCGTCGGCATCATTGGCAGCGGGTCGACCGGAACGCAGGTCATCTCGGCGATTGCAAATCAAGGGGTCAACCTCAAGGCGTTTATCCGCACACCGCAATGGGTGTTTCCCTTGCCAAATCGCCAGTTCGGCAAGATGGAGCGCTCCATCGTCCGCGCCTTTCCTTTCATCGGGCGCTTGGCGGGTAGCTTTTACGGGTGGTTCTTCGAACGCGTTTTCGCCGAAGCAGTCATCAAGCAGGGTTGGCAGCGCAAATTCCTGTCCGCCATGTGCAAATGGCATCTGAGCCGCGTCAAGGACCCGGCACTACGCGCGAAGCTGACCCCCACCGATGAGCCGCTTTGCAAGCGGATGGTGATGTCGACATTATTCTATCCGGCTGTGGCTCGCCCCAATGTCGAGATTGTGCGCGACGGGATCGTGCGGGCAACCGAGAAAGGCTTGCTGGACGAGTCGGGACGTTTGCACGAACTCGATGTGATCATTTTCGCGACCGGTTTCCATGCGCGCGCCTACCATCGCCCGATCGAACTGACCAACGCCCGCGGCGAATCGTTGACAGAAGTGTGGAAGAAAGAGACCGGCGCGCATCTGTCGGTCCATGTCCCGGGGTTTCCGAACTTCATGCTCATAGGTGGGCCACATTCGCCGCGCGGTAATTTCAGCGCGATCGCCTATTCGGAAGCGATCGTCGACCATATCGTCAAGGTCATCCGCTATTGCGCGGACAACGGATTTCATTCGATCGAGGCCCGGCCGGAAGCAATGGCCCAGTTCCGCGAACGCGTGCTTTCAGCCGTGCCGAAGACGATTTGGAACACGGGCTGCAAGAACTGGTATCTGGACGAAAAGGGCATGCCGGAAAACTGGACCGGAACGCCGGACGAGTATCGCGACGTCCTCCGCGATCCCAACTACCAGGAATTTAACCTCGCCGCTTGATCGCGGGCGATCAGGCGGATCGTCGAACTGCCATGTCCGTTTCGCCGATAACCTGAATCATGGCGTCGCGAAAATCATGCAATGCGCTCTCGAACTCGATCGCGTCCGGGTTCGCGAGCCATTGATAAACCAGGCCGAAGAAGAAGGACGTATATTGGAGGGCGACGCGGGTTGGATCGACGGTCCTCTTGATCGTCTGCTCGGCGATGCCCTGACTGATATAGCGAGCGATCGCCCGGCGATAGGCGCCGTGCTGTTCCGTCAGCCGCTCGCGCATCACGGTGCTGCTTCCCACCGTCTCATAATATAGGATGAACATCGCGCGGATATAATCCGAGTTATCGTTCATGAAGTCGATGATGCTTTCATTCGCGGCGTCGAAAGCCTCCAGCCCGGTCTTGCTGCCGACGAGCGCGCTGCTTTCCTTCTTCCAGCGCTCGTTGAAAACGTCGATCAATTCGGCGAACAGCTCGTCTTTCGACCCGAAGCGATTGCTCGCCAGACCGCGGCTGTAGCCGGCAAGTTCGCCGACCTCGCGGAGCGTGGTGTTATGGGTTCCGCGCTCCAGGACCAGCGCCATCGCCGCCTCGAGCATCCGCCCGTCGGAAATCGCGGTGCGTTCCGCCTGTGTGAGTCGCGGCGCCTTGTTGCTTGCCCTGCTCGCAGGCTTCAACCTTCGCATTTGTACCAATTTACCATCCTTTTTGTGGAAGATTTGCCTGAGTTCTAGTCCACTCGCTTGTTTCGAGCAAGCTAGTGATTCGCCTCGAAGGCGATGAGATGTTGATGTGGCCCGGCGAAGGATGGCGTGCTGTGCCGCACCGCTGTCGCCCTCGCTACTCCACCGGTGGCGGCAAGCTCGATCGCTTGCTGTGGGAAGCCGCCCATAGATCCGGGGCGAAGTCGGCTATTCGCGTGGGCGCTTGCAACGCAGATAATAGTTCCGGCAAAGCAAGACTCGTCCGCGCACAATGCGACGGTGACGAACGGACACGCTTGCCATCCCTGCTACGTGTCGCGAATTTGCGAAAGCCCGTCCCGGCCAACAACGGTTTCGCCCAGGCAGTTCTTCGCATGGATTTGCAACGCGCATCGCCCGCCGGTGGGCCCACCCCAAACCGCCGATACCGGCGAAACAGCACAATTTTGTGCAAAATGCTCACTTGCTTGCTTGCGCCTAGCAAGCTAAAACTCCCAGGATCGACCGAGAGCGTCGCGATTGAGAGGATGTCTGCAAGTGGCCGAACCCGCCGATATAGCCGGAACCGTTGGCGCCATGCCCGTTCGCGAGGGTCATCGTTTTGATGAAAATAGCCTCGCGCGCTGGATGGGCGCCAATGTCGATGGTTATGAAGGCCCGATCAGCGTGCGGCAGTTTCGCGGCGGACAGTCCAACCCAACCTATCTGGTCGGCACACCGTCACGCTCCTATGTCCTGCGGCGGCAGCCATCGGGAATGCTTTTAAAGGGCGCCCATGCCGTCGATCGCGAAGCGATGGTGCAGTCCGCGCTCGCCGACACGCGCGTTCCCGTGGCCGGGATTTACGCAAGCTGCGTCGACCCCGAAGTCATCGGAACGATGTTTTACCTGATGGAACTGGTCGAAGGCCGAATTTTTTGGGATGCAACCTTTCCCGACGTCAGCACCGGCGATCGACCCGACTATTTCCGGGCCATGAACGCGGCAATCGCGAACCTGCACGCGCTGGACCCCGACCAAATTGGCCTCGGCGGCTTCGGCCGGCCGACTGGCTATGTCGAACGCCAGATAAAACGGCTTTCCGAGCAGTATCTGGCCGATACGGTCGCCGGCCGGGATCCGAACATGGACCGGATGATTGCATGGCTTGACCATGCCAGACCGCGAAATCCCGAGCGAGTGGCGATCGTGCATGGCGACTTTCGCTGCGACAATCTCATTTTTCACCCGACCGAACCGCGGATCGTCGCGGTGCTCGACTGGGAACTCGCGACGCTCGGGCATCCGCTCGCCGATTTTGCCTATCACGCGATGATGTATCGCATGCCCGGTCACATCGTTGCCGGACTGGCGGGCGCCGAACTCGCGATGTTGAACGCGCCGAGCGAAGCGGAATATCTCGCGCTATACGCCGAGAGCACGGGTATTGCGGATACGTCCGACTATGATTTCTTCCTGGCCTTTTCCTTCTTCCGGCTCGCCGCCATCATCCATGGCATCAAGGGCCGTCTGGCGCGGGGCACGGCGGCGTCGCCGGAAGCCGCCGAGCGCGTCAAGGCGCTGCCCGAACTGGCCGAACTCGCTTGGGAACAGGCGCGCCGCGCCGGCGCCCCGGCCTCATGAGGAACTAACGTGGACATCACTCAAAGCGCGCGCAGCGTCGTCCTGCAGCACCGGCTGCAGGATTTCATGGCGGCGCATCTCTATCCGGTCGAGCGCGAGCTGTATCTGGCCGCCGAGCGCCTCGGCCCCTGGGCGATCTATCCGCATATCGAGGATCTCAAGGCCCGCGCACGCGCCGAAGGCTTGTGGAATCTGTTTCTCCCGGCCTCGCACGATGCGAGCGGGCTGAGTAATGTCGAATATGCCCCGCTATGCGCAGCCATGGGCCGTTCGCTTTTTGCCCCGGAAATCTTCAACTGTTCCGCGCCGGATACGGGCAATATGGAAACCCTGCTGCTGTTCGGCACCGATCAACAAAAAGCAGACTATCTCGAACCGCTTCTCGCCGGCGAGACGCGATCGGCGTTTGCCATGACCGAGCCCGAAGTCGCGTCGTCCGACGCGACCAATATCGCTTCCGAAATATCGCGCGACGATGACGATTATGTCATCAACGGCCGCAAATGGTACACGACAGGAGCAACCGACCCGCGCTGCGCCTTTTTCATTTTCATGGGCCGCACCGGCGATGCGACAACCGACCGGCACAAGGCGCAATCGATGATCCTTGTCCCGCGCGATACCCCCGGTGTCCGGGTCGTTCGGGCCTTGCCTGTCCTTGGCTTTTACGGCGTTCCCGATCGGTCGGCGGAAGTTGTGTTCGAGAATGTCCGCGTCCCCGCCGCCAATATGCTGCTGGGCGAAGGCCGCGGTTTCGAGATCGCGCAAGGTCGGCTTGGGCCCGGCCGCATCCATCATTGCATGCGGCTGATCGGGCTTAGCGAGCGGATCGTGGAGCGGATGTGCCGCCGCGCGACCGAGCGCGTGGCCTTCGGCAGTCCGCTGTCGGAACAGAGCGTCACCCTGGAGCGGATCGCGCAATCGAGAATTTTGATCGATCAGGCGCGATTGCTGACGATGCGTGCCGCCTGGATGATGGACACCGTCGGCAACAAGGCTGCGCGTCAGGAGATCGCGATGATCAAAGTCGCCGCGCCTGCCATGGCACAGCAGGTGGTCGATTGGGCCATTCAGCTCTTCGGTGGTGGCGGAACGAATAACGATCATTTCCTTGCCGCCGCCTTTGCGACAGCCCGGCTGCTGCGACTGGCCGACGGACCCGACGAGGTCCATCGCAACCAGATCGCCAAGCTCGAACTGCGTCGTCACGCCGCCGGTGACGGCGGGTCCGACGGCTCGACCGCGCGAGGGCTCACGCTCGCCGAAGCCGATACCGCAGCGGCGGCCAGCCTTTGGCCCGCGCCTCCCGGTCAAACACGTCCTCTGCCCGGCACTGCCGGACAGATTTCGGCGTCGCCAGGCGGCCCGGTGAGAATGTGAATCCTTATGTGACAGAAATGATGGGAGCGATTTATGCAGCTGTTTGACTTCGATCTCGGCGAATCAGCCGACATGATCCGGGAAACGACCCGCCGGTTCGCGGCCGATAAAATCGCACCGCTCGCGAAAAAGGTCGACGCCGACGACTGGTTTCCGCGCGACGAGCTCTGGGCGAGCATGGGCGAACTCGGCTTGCACGGCATCACCGTCGCCGAAGAATATGGCGGGCTCGGCCTCGGTTACCTTGAACATGTGATTGCCTGCGAAGAAATCGCGCGGGCCTCGGGTGCGATCGGACTCAGCTATGGCGCGCACACCAACCTGTGCATCAACCAGATCGCTCGCTGGGGCTCGGCCGAACAGAAGACGAAATATTTGCCGCCGCTCATTTCAGGCGAGCATCTCGGGAGCCTGGCGATGTCCGAGGCGGGAGCGGGGTCCGACGTCGTCTCGATGAAACTGAAAGCCGATGCCGTGCAGGGCGGATACGTCCTTAACGGCACCAAATTCTGGATCACCAATGCGACCTATGCCGACACGCTTGTCGTTTACGCGAAGACCGGGGAAGGCAGCGGCGGTATCACCGCCTTCATCATCGAAAAGGATATGCCGGGTTTCTCGATCGGACAGAAGATCGACAAGATGGGCATGCGCGGATCGCCAACCGCGGAACTGGTGTTCGACAATTGCGAAGTGCCGGAGGCCAATGCTCTGGGGCCGGTGAATGGCGGCGTCGGCGTGCTGATGAGCGGGCTGGATTTCGAACGCGCGGTTCTGGCCGGTATTCCCCTCGGCATCATGCAAGCCTGTCTCGACGTCGTTTTGCCCTATGTGCGGGAGCGCAAGCAATTCGGTAAGCCGATCGGCGAGTTCCAGCTCATGCAGGCCAAAATCGCCGACATGTACGTCGCGCTCAATTCGTCGCGCGCCTATGTCTATGCGGTCGCAAAAAGCTGCGATGCGGGCCGGACGACGCGATTTGATGCAGCGGCCGCATTGCTCCTGGCGGCCGAAAACACCGAGCGTGTGGCGAGTGAAGCTGTTCAGGCGCTCGGCGGTGCAGGCTATACCAAGGACTGGCCGGTTGAGCGTCTCTATCGCGACGCAAAGCTCCTCGGTATCGGTGGCGGGACGAACGAGATCCGGCGGATGCTGATCGGTCGCGAACTCATCGGCGAAGCCTGAAGCGTGGCACAATAATCCGCTCAGCAACCTCGAAGCATCGACGGGACTTGGGCAGGCTTGCGTCCACCTGCCCTCCCCGACTTTTGTTGTCCGCCCCTTCACGAAAAACACGCGCCGCCTCTCGCGAAATATCCCGCGCTGCGTCGAGGATTGCAGCGAATAGGCGGCGGCTCAGCTCGGCGCGAATGACAAGCAAGTTAGACTAGCTTGCGGCAAGCAAGTCTTGACCATGACCCACGCGGCAGCTATTGCCGACCGATAAGAGTCGCGCTCTCCCCGAGCACAAGCGAATGAGAAGAGGATGCCGATGGCTGGCGCATATCTGGATCAACTGCCTTGGCCAGAATTTGGTCGGAGAGATTCTGTGATCGTGGAGATCAAATCGACCCGGCCTTGCGCGAGCCTGAGGTTCCGGTCTTGAGCGCGCCGGTCGAAATGGCTCGATCGGGGTCGGCGTCTTACGAGGGCTCAAAGACCTCACCCGTCAGCTTGGGCCTTCAGCCCTCGCCGCTCGTGACCGAGGGTATCGGGCGCGTGGCTCTCGGCGACCTGATGCGGCGTTCGGCGCGCCGCTTCCGCGACAAGGCAGCGGTGGTCACCCCATCGAGCACCATCACCTTCGGCGAGCTCGACGACAAAGCGAACCGCTGCGCCAATATGCTGCTCGAAAAAGGCGCAAAGCCCGGCGACCGGATCGCGACCATCTGCGCGAACAGCATCGACTTCATCGTCACCATCTTCGGAATTCACAAGGCCGGGCTCGTCTGGGTTCCCATCAATCCCGCCCTCTCGGCGGACGACCGGGCTTATATTCTCAATCATACCGAGGCCGCCATCGTTATCGCCGATGCGAACAGTGGTGAGGCGGTCCCTGGCGGTACCGAAGGTGAGCCGTTGGTGCTGACGCTCGGTCCCGATTTCGATGCAAGACTCGAGGCTGCGTCCAACCGCGAACCCGATCTGCCGATTCACGAGCGTGACCTGACAATGATCATGTACACGAGCGGGACGACATCGCGGCCCAAGGGCGTCATGCACTGCAATCTGGCCGTCTATGCCACCGTGATGTGCAACATCGGCGAATGGATGGTCACGCGCAACGATCGCATCCTGATCGTCTTGCCGCTCTTCCATGTGTCGGCGCACTGCCTCCTGACGACATTCCTCGCCGCCGGCGCGACCGTCGTCCTCCACAACGGCTTCGAACCCGGACAGGTGCTGACGACGATCGATCAGCAAAAAGTGAGCTTCTTCGTCGGGCTGCCGATGATGTACGCCGCGATGATGGAGCATCCGGTCCGCGACACGCTGGACCTCGCATCGCTGCGCTACTGCATCTACGCGATGGCCCCCATGCCCGGACCTTTGCTGCGGCGGCTGCTCGTCGAGTTTTGCCCGACCTTTGTCCTGTCCTCGGGCCAAACCGAGATGTACCCGAGCACGATGATGCTGCGTCCGGAGCAGCAGTTGCTCAAGGAGGGCAATTATTGGGGCGAGCCGTCGATCGTCAACGACGTGGCGATCATGGCGGAGGACGGCACGCTGCTGCCACATGGCGAGATCGGCGAGATCGTGCATCGCGGTCCGAACGTCATGCTCGGCTATTATAAGGATGACGCTGCAACCGCTGAATCGCGGCGCTTCAGCTGGCATCATACCGGCGATCTGGGCGTCATCGATGACGACGGCCAATTGCTTTTCGTCGACCGCCTGAAGGACATGATCAAAAGCGGCGGCGAGAATGTTTCGTCGGTCAAGGTCGAGCAGGTCCTGCTGCAATGCCATCTGATCGCGAACGCCGCTGTGATCGGCGTGCCGCACCCGCGCTGGCAGGAGGCCGTCGTCGCGGTGATCATGTTGAAGCCCGGCGAAACCGCCGAATCCTGGCATATCCATATGTACTGCCGCGAGATGCTCGCGCCGCATGAAGTGCCCAAGGCCTTCGAGTTCGTCGACGATCTTCCGCTCACCGCGACTTCCAAGCTCCGCAAGGTCGAGCTGCGCAATCGCTTCATCAATTTGTTCGGAGGCTGAGCGTGGCGATTATCGAAAGCATGGCCATCGCCGAGAGCGAAGCATTCAAGCACAACCGCTCGGCGCACCTGGAATTGATCGGCGACTTTCGGGCGCTCGAAGCCAAGGTGCTGGCGGCGTCCGCCCGCGCCGGCCCCAAATTCGCCAAGCGCGGACAATTGCTGCCGCGCGATCGTGTCGCGTTGCTGCTCGACCGTGACGCGCCATTTCTGGAGCTGTCGACGCTCGCCGGCATCGGCATGCACGACGATGACGGCGTCGAGAATGTCTATGGCGGCGGTGTCATCGCCGGGATCGGTTTCGTCTCGGGCGTCCGCGCGATGGTGTTCGCGAGCGACGCCGGCATCAAGGGCGGTGCTGCGCATCCAATGGGCATCAAGAAGCAGCTCCGCGTCCAGGACATCGCAATCGAAAACAAGCTGCCCTATATCCAGCTGGTCGAAAGCGCGGGCGCGAACCTCAATCTGCAGGCCGAAATGTTCGTCGAGGGCGGCCGCACTTTTGCCAACCTCTCGCGCATGTCCGCTCTCGGTCTGCCGACGATTACGGTGGTCCACGGCTCATCGACGGCGGGGGGGGCGTATCAGGTCGGCCTCTCCGATTATGTCATCATGATCCGCGGCCGCTCCAAGGTATTTCTGGCCGGCCCGCCTTTGCTAAAGGCAGCCACGGGCGAAATTGCCCGTGATGAAGATCTTGGCGGCGCCGTGCTGCACACCCGGGTGACAGGGGTCGGCGACTATCTGGCAGAAAGCGATGCGGACGGGCTGCGCCAGGCGCGCGAGGTTCTTGCAAAGTTGCGCTGGGATCGAAGCCTGCCGCAGCCGGCCAAGCCCGGTCCCCGCTACGACAGCGAAGAATTGCTCGGGATCGTCTCGCCCGACTACCGCAAACCCTATGACGTGCACGAAGTCATCGCCCGCATCGTCGACGATAGCGATTTCACCGAGTTCAAGGCGGAATATGGGCCGCAGACCGTTTGCGGTCACGCCCGGATCGAAGGCCGTGAGCTTGGCGTCATCGGTAACAACGGGCCGATCGATGCGCAGGGTGCAACCAAGGCCGCGCAGTTCATCCAGCTCTGCTGCCAATCGCGAACGCCGCTGCTGTTCCTCCAGAACACGACGGGGTTCATGGTCGGGGTGGAGGCGGAAACGTCGGGTATCGTCAAACATGGGTCGAAGCTGATCCAGGCTGTCACCAACGCGTCGGTGCCAAAGGTCACCATCCAGATCGGCGCGAGTTTCGGGGCTGGCGCCTATGCGATGTGCGGCCGGGCGTTCGGTCCGCGCTTCATCTTTTCATGGCCGAACAATCGCTTGTCGGTGATGGGCGGAGAACAGGCGGCAAAGGTCCTGACGATCGTCGCTGAAGACGGTGCCGCGGCGCGCGGCGTCGAGCCCGACCATGCGGGACTGGCGGCGATGTCCGAAAGGCTGATCGCGCAATATGACCGCGAAGGCGAGGCGCTGTTTGCGACCGCGCGCCTCTGGGACGACGGCATCATCGACCCGCGCGACACGCGGCGGGTCGTGGCCTTCTGCCTGGACACATGCACCGAGGGCGATGCGCGCGAGCCGGCGCGAAACAATTTCGGGATTGCGCGGCTGTGACCGGGGGCATGATCGACACTCCGCAGATGTCGGTGTTGCGGCTGGAGCAGCGCAGCGGCGCGCTTTTCGCAACGATCGACGATCCCGCGACGCGCAACGCGATTTCCGACCCGCTGCTGGCCGATTTCGACCTGCTGTTCTCGCATTATCGCGCCGACCCGGCCGTTCGCGCCCTCGTTCTGCAAGGCAATGGCCGTATATTTTGCGCCGGTGCCGATTTGAGCGGCAAGACCCTCGGGGCATCGAGCGACGATCCGCATGCCGAGATGGTCGAACTGTCGATCCGCGGCGCGCGTGTTTTCGGCGGCCTCCACGCCTTCCCCAAGCCGGTGATCGCGGTGGTCGAGGGCGCTGCGATGGGCGGTGGCATGGGACTGGCCGCATGCGCCGACATCGTCCTCGCCTCACCGGGTGCCAGCTTTGCCCTCTCCGAAGCGCGCCTTGGCCTCGTAGCGGCTCAGATCGCACCCTTTGTGGTCGCGCGTCTCGGCCCGGCCACCACGCGCCGTCTCGCGCTGACCGGCAGCCGGTTCGATGCGGCACAAGCGGCGAGACTTGGCTTTGTCGATGAATTGCTGGCCGATCGCTCTGCGATCGATGCCCGGCTGGACGTCATCCTGACCGAGATACGCGCCTGCGCCCCTGGCGCCCTCGCGGCGACGAAAACATTGCTCAACGGCTTGGCGGGATTTGACGCCGCCGCCTTTTCGCAAGTCGCAGCCGAAGTTTTCGCTGAAGCCGTCCTCGGCGAAGGCGCCGAGGGCATCGCAGCGTTCAAAGAGAAGAGACCGCCGGCATGGGCCACGACATGAAGCCGTTTTCGAAAATCCTGATCGCCAATCGCGGTGAAATCGCGTGCCGCGTGATCCGCAGCGCCAAGGCAAAGGGCTATGCGACGGTTGCCGTTTTCAGCGACGCGGACGCGGGCGCGCGGCATGTGCTCGAAGCCGATGAAGCCTTCCGCCTGGGCGGCGGGCCGCTGCAGGAGTCCTATCTGTCGGCCGAACGGGTGCTGGCGGCGGCGCGCGCGACCGGTGCCGATGCGCTCCATCCCGGATACGGCTTCTTTTCCGAAAATGCCGATTTCGCCGAGCAGTGTGCCGACGAGGGGATCACCTTCATCGGACCGATGCCCGATTCGGTGCGGGTGATGGGTGACAAGGCGCGATCGAAGCGGCGAATGATCGAAGCGGGCGTCCCCTGTGTGCCGGGTTATGAGGGCGATGATCAGGACGACGCCCTGTTCGTGCGCGAGGCCGACCGGATCGGCTACCCCGTCATGGTCAAGGCCTCGGCGGGTGGTGGCGGACGCGGCATGCGCCTTGTCCACGATCGCAGCGACCTCGCGGCAGCGCTGGTCTCGGCGCGGTCGGAGGCAAAGAATGCGTTCGGCGATGATCGGCTGCTGCTCGAGCGCGCCGTCGTCGATGCGCGCCACGTCGAGATTCAAGTGTTCGGCGATCGCTTCGGATCGGTTGTGCATCTTGGCGAGCGCGACTGCTCGGTCCAGCGTCGGCACCAGAAGGTCATCGAGGAGGCGCCATCGCCTGCGGTGGACGAGGACCTGCGGCGCCGAATGGGCGACGCGGCGGTTCGCGCTGCGGCGGCGATCGATTATGTCGGGGCGGGAACCGTCGAATTTCTGCTCGGCAAGGATGGCGAATTCTACTTCCTCGAAATGAACACCCGCCTTCAGGTCGAACATCCGGTGACCGAATGTGTCACGGGCATCGACCTCGTCGATCTCCAGATCGATGTGGCGGCGGGACTGCCCCTGCCCTTTGCTCAGGACGATATTTCGATCTCGGGTCACGCGATCGAGGTAAGGTTCTACGCCGAGGACCCGCGACAGGAATTTTTGCCGCAGACCGGCGTCGCGTCGATCTGGCAGCCCGCCACCGGCGACGGCGTGCGCATCGATCACGGCCTGGTGACGGGCCAGGTCATCAGTTCATTCTACGATCCGATGATCGCCAAGATCATCGCCACCGGCGCGAACCGCGACGAAGCACTGCGGCGCCTCGTCCAGGCGGTTCGCGGCACGCACTTGCTCGGCGTCGCGACGAACCGCGAGTTCCTGCTCGACGCCTTGTCGGTCGAGGAATTCCGGCGCGGCGATGCGACGACGGCCTTCATCGGCAAGCATTATGCTGACGGCTTCAAGCCGGGCGAAGGCGACCCAGTTGCGATCCTGCTTGCCGCCATCCTTGCCGCCGAAACGGCCGGACAGGGTTGGTCGTCGAATGGCAAGCAGGCGCATCAGGTCAATCTCGCCAGCGACGGCAGCGAAACCATCGTGCGCGTAGCCCGGGCCGGGCAGCGCTGGTCGGCGCAAAGCGACGCACATTCGGCGTCGATCGCCATCGTCGAACGCGGCGACACGCTGGTCCGGTTCGAGGTCGATGGCCTGCTCCGGCGGGCGGTCTATCTTTGTGACAGTGATGAGATCGCGATCGATCTCGACGGGCGGGTCTATCGGTTCGAGGATACCACCTACCGCGCTCCGTCGCGCGCCAGCGCCGGCGGTGACGGCGTGATGCGCGCCCCGATGACCGGCACCATTACCGCGGTGCGGGTCGGCCAGGACCAGCTCGTGGCCCGCGGCGACGTGCTTGCGGTGCTCGAGGCGATGAAGATGGAACAGCAGATCATCGCGCCGATCGGTGGCAAAGTCACCACCGTTGCGGTCGCCGCGAACCAGCAGGTAGCGGCGCGCGACATCCTCTTCATCGTCGAGGGGGAGCCGGCATGACGCAGCGAACAATCAGCATCGGCGGCGCATCGGGATTTTGGGGCGACAGCTCGATCGCCCTGCCCCAGCTGCTCGAGCATGACGGTCTCGACTATATCTCCTTCGACTATCTGGCTGAAGTCACGATGTCGATCCTCGCCCGCGCCCGCGCGAAGGATCCATCGCTGGGCTATGCGACCGATTTCGTCAGCCTGGTCGAGCGTCACCTGCCGCGGATCGCCGAACGCGGGGTGAAGCTGATTGCGAATGCCGGGGGCGTCAATCCATCGGCCTGCGCGGAAGCGCTTCGGGCAAAAATTGCGGCCGCCGGCTTGAACCTGCGGGTCGGCGTGGTCACTGGCGACGATCTGATCGCGATGCAGCCCGAGCTTCAGACCAGTAGGGAAATGTTCTCGGGCGCCGCGATGCCGTCGCGGCTGATGAGCCTCAATGCCTATCTGGGGGCCGCACCGATCGCGGCGGCATTGGATGCCGGCGCCGACATCGTCGTCACGGGTCGCTGCGTCGATAGCGCGACCGTGCTTGGCGCGTGCATTCACGCGTTCGGCTGGTCCATGTCGGACTTCGACAGCCTGTCGGGCGGATCGCTCGCCGGCCACATTATCGAGTGCGGAGCGCAGGCGACCGGCGGTCTCTTCACCGATTGGCAGGATGTCGGCGACTGGGCGAATATCGGCTATCCGATCGCAGTGATCGACGCCGATGGTGCGTTCGACGTCATCAAGCCGCAAGGGACCGGCGGCCTTGTCTCGCGCGGCACGGTCAGCGAGCAGCTCGTTTACGAAATCGGCGATCCCGCGGCCTATCTCCTTCCCGACGTCAGCTGCGACTGGCGGTCGGTCGAGATCGAAGAAACCGATAACGGGCGGGTGCGGGTCACCGGCGCACGCGGCCGTGCACCGACCGAAACCTACAAGGCCAGCGCAACCTGGCAGGATGGCTACCGCGTCGGCGCGACCTGGACGATTATCGGTGAGGCTGCTGCCAGCAAGGCAGCCAAGGTGGGCGAAGCAGTTGTGACGCGAGTCTCGTCGCTGTTGTCCGCGGCGGGTTCAGCGCCGTTCAGCGAGACTTCGATCGAGATCATCGGCGCCGAATCGAGCTATGGCGCGAACAGCCAGGCGCGAGGCGCGCGCGAGGTTGTGCTCAAGATCGCCGCGAAGCATGGCGATCCCAAGGCGCTGGAGCTGCTGGTCCGCGAATTCACCTCCGCCGGCACGTCGATGGCGCCCGGATTTACCGGCATGGGTGGCAACCGCCCCAAGGTCATGCCGCTCGTCCGCCTCTTTTCGACTGCGGTCGACAAGGCGATCGTCGACGTCCAGGTGAATGTCGAAGTCGAAGGACAAGTGGTCGCTCTGCCGGATGTGCCAAGGCCGTCTTCCGCCAACCCGCCAGTCGATCAGGAGCCCGAACGGTCCACACCGCTTGCTGCGACCGGCCGTACCAAAGTTCCGCTGATCGAGCTCGCGTGGGGCCGCAGCGGCGACAAGGGCAATCACGCCAATATCGGCATCATTGCGCGGCGGCCCGAATTTCTTCCCTACATCCGGCATGCACTGCAGCCCGATGTCGTGGGCGCCCTGTTCCAACATTATGCGCCCGCTGAAGTGCGGCGCTTCGACCTCCCCGGCATCCATGGCCTCAACTTCATGCTCTACGACGTTCTGGGCGGCGGCGGCATCGCCTCGCTGCGCAATGATCCGCAGGGCAAGGGCTATGCGCAAATCCTGCTCGGCATGGAAATTGCCGTGCCGGCCGATCTCGTCCGTTCCTGAACACCAGCTCTCACGCACCATCTTACCGGAGTAAAGCCATGTCGATCGAAGCAAACAAAGCCATTGTCCAACAGTTTCTGGCCAAATTCGGAAGCGGCGATGCCGACGGTCTGATTGACAGCCTAACCGACGACGCGACCTGGTGGATCGGCGGCAAGCCCGACCAGCTTCCGCAGGCCGGAATGAAGACCAAGGAAGGGATCAGCGCCGTCCTGCGCGGTATCGGCGCGAAGATCCCGGGCGGTATCGACATGCGGATCCGCGGCATGATCGGCGAAGGCGACAAGGTCGCTGCCGAGGTCGAAGCGCATGGCGAGATCACGAACGGGCGCATCTACAATAATGAATATCACTTTCTGTTCACGATCCGTGATGGCCGCATCGCGGCGGTCAAAGAATATAATGACACACTTCATCTGAAGACCATTTTCGCGGCGTGACCGCTTGCACGCTCGCGACGCGGTCGTCGCAGACCCAAAGCCTGAAAGGGAGCCGTCAGTCTCATGATTAGCGCCGACACGAAGCCGGAAGAGAGCCCCTATGCGCTTTGGCAGCAAACGGTGTCGGCGCGGTACAAGGATCGCTCCTTTGTCGCGCGCAACCGCTCGGGCGTCGAGGTCGATCCGGTTTACGGTGGGCTCGACCGTCATGGCAACGAAGCCGAAATGCCCGGGCAATATCCCTATACGCGCGGCATTTACCCGATCCATTATCAGTTCCAGCCGTGGATGGACCTCCAGATCATTGGCTTCGGCCTGCCCTCGCAGACCCGCGAGCGGATGGATCTTCTGCTCGAACAGGGCGGCTCGAAGGGCTATTTCGATCGCGAAGCCTATAATTTCATCTTCGATATGCCGACGTCGATGGGCTATGATCCCGACCACCCCGGGGTGCGCGGCAGCATCGGCGACTGCGGCATTTCGGTCTGCAAGGCGCGCGATTACGAGATCCTGCTCGACGGCAAGGATCTGGCGAAAACGACGGTCTCGATGGTCCTCAACGCGGGGTCGCCGGCCATGCTCGGGCTGTATCTCGCAGCGGCCAAGCGCCGCGGCTTTGCATTCGACAAGCTTGGCGGCAATCTCACCAACTATATCTGGGATTTCTTTGGCCATAGCGGCGGAACGAACTTCTCGCCGCGCGGCAGCTACCGGCTGATCGCCGACATCGCGGCCTATTGCGCCGAGCATGTGCCGCTGTGGAATCCCCTCACCATCAGCGAGCATAATATCTGCGAAGCCGGCGCCACGAACGTCCAAGCCGTCGCCTATTCGATCGCTGCGATCATTGCGGTCAACGAGGAGTGCGTGAAGCTCGGCATCGACCCCGACACCGTCGTACCACGCTTCGGATTTCACGTCCGCTACGGCGAGAATTTCTTCGAAGAGGTCGCGAAGACCCGCGCGCTGCGGCGCGTCTATGCGAAGGTGAACCGCGAGCGTTTCGGCTGCAAGAAAAGCGGTTCGCTCCAAGCGCGCATCCATGCCCAGACCGCAGGGTCGCTGCTGACCGCGCAGCAGCCGCTGAACAATCTCGTCCGCAACGCTTATGGCGCGCTGGCGGCCGTCCTGTCCGGCGCCAACGGCATGACGATCAACGCCTATGACGAGGCACTCGGCCTGCCGACCGAAGAAGCGGTGACGCTGTCGCTGCGCACAAGCCAGATCATTGCTGAGGAAACCGGCGCCGTTCATGTGTCCGACCCGTTCGGCGGATCCTATTATGTGGAAGCGCTCACCGACGAGATCGAACGCCGGGTGTTCGAGATCATCGCCGACATCGACGACCGCGGCGGGCTGATCGCCTGCATCGAGTCAGGCTGGATCAAACAGCAGGTCTCTGCCGCCGCCTACCAATGGCGTCAGGAAATCGAGAGCGGCGCGCGAACGATGGTCGGCGTCAACAAATATACCACCGACGAACCCGAGCAATTTGCGGTGTTCCAGCCCGATCCCGAAGCCGCGCGCCTTGCGATCGCCGACGTCGAGCGGCACCGCCGCGAACGCGATGCGACGCGCTGCGCGGCGGCGCTTGAAGACCTGCGCCGTGCGGCGGTCGAGGTCAACGAAGGCCGGGCGATCGGGTCGGTAATGGCAAACCTTGTCGCCGCCGCCGAAGCCGATGCAACGCTCGGCGAGATGCAGGCCATTCTTCACGAAGTCTTCGGGCGCAACAAATAGGAAACCGATCGCCATGCCAGATACTGCGCCGCAGCCGCGCGTCCTCCTGACCAAGAGCTTCATCGACAGCCATGATCGCGCCATTGCGACCATCGCGCTCGCGCTGCGCGACGCCGCGATGGAAGTGGTGCTGATCGACTATGAGCAGCCCGAAGATGTAGTCACCGTCGCGCTCCAGGAAGACGTCGATATTATCGGGCTGAGCTTCATGTCGGGAGGCCAGGTCGAAACCACGCAAAAGATCGTCGCCGAGCTACAGCGTCGCGAAGTCCCCGATTTGCCGGTGGTGGTCGGCGGGGTCATTCGTCCGTTCGACGTCGCGCCGCTCGAAGCCGTGGGCGTCCGGGAAATCTTCCGCGGCGGCGCACCGCTGACCGATGTTGTCGCGACGTTCGATCGCCTTGCCCGCGCCTATCGGAGTCACGTTTGACCGGGACGCGCGCAGGATCTGACGCGGCTTCGCTGCTGAAGGCGGTCCGCGATCGCGATCCGCTGGCGATTGCGCGCGCCATCACCGCGATCGAAAACCGCACGGCGGTAGGAACCGAACTGGCGGTCGCGGTGCGCGGCCGGGCCAGCCGGTGCCGAACCCTCGGCGTGACCGGGCCACCGGGCGCCGGCAAGTCCTCGCTCATCAATGCGCTTTTGCCCGAATTGCTGCCGAGATACCGCCGCGTCGCGATCCTGACGGTCGATCCATCGAGCCCGATCAGCGGCGGTGCGGTGCTGGGCGATCGCGTTCGCATGGCGGCGCACAGCGCAAATCCGGACGTTTTCATCCGGTCGCTCGCTGCGCGCGGCCACCTCGGCGGGGTGACGCGAACCACAAGATCGGTCATGGATCTACTGGCGGCCGCCGATATGGACCTCGTGATCGTCGAAACCGTCGGCACGGGTCAGTCAGAAGTCGAAGTTGCCAACCTGACCGATGTGAAGATCGTCGTGTGCGCACCCGGCCTTGGCGACGAGATGCAGGCGATGAAGGCCGGCGTATTGGAAATCGCCGACCTGTTGGTCGTGAACAAGGCGGATCTGCCCGACGCCGCGCGAACGGCCACACATTTGAAAGCCATGCTGCACCACCGGGGCCATGAGGAACGCCGGTCCATGCTGTCGGTATCGACGCAAACTCGGGACGGCCTCAAGGCGCTCGGCGACGCGATCGACGACAGGTTCGCTGGGCTTCCGGCCGGCCCGCCCGACGCCGCCGCCGGAGGCGGGATATCACGATCGACGCTCGCTCAGGACGTTGCCGACGCCGCGGCCGCGCTGTTGCTCGGCACGTCCGACCCGCGCCTGACCACAATCGTGGAACACATGTCGCAGGGAAAATTGTCGCGGCACGAGGGCGCTAAAGCTGCCTTGGAGCTCCTGACCGACCTCGACGCCCCTTCAGAAGCAAGGATCTATTCGTGAACGCTGACCTGTTTTCGCTTTCCGGGCGTGTTGCCCTTGTCACCGGCGCGTCGAGCGGTATCGGCCGGGAGCTTGCGCTGGGCCTGGCCGCGGCAGGCGCACGCGTCGTTGCGGTGGCGCGCCGCGCGGACCGCCTCGACGGCCTCGTGCGGGAAATCGAGCAGTCGGGAGGAAGCGCGCTGGCCGCGCAAGCGGATGTGACCGACGCCGAGAGCATCGAGCGGGCTTTCGATGCCGCGGAGCGCGCCTATGGCACTGTGAATGTCATCGTGAGCAATGCCGGCGTCACCGATGCCCGTAATTTCCTGAAGATCGAACCGGCGGCCCGGGATGCGGTTTTCGACACCAATTTTCGGGGCGTCTGGAATGTGGGTCAGATGGCTGCTCGCCGGCTCGTAGCGGCCAAGCAGGGCGGCTCGATCATCAACGTGGCGTCGGTGCTGGGACTGGGCGTGCAACCCGGGCTGGCGAGCTATTGTGCGTCGAAGGGCGCAGTCATCCAGCTCACGCGCGCCATGGCGATCGATCTCGGCAAGCATAATATTCGCGTCAATGCTCTGGCACCGGGCTGGTTCAAGACCGAGCTGAACGAGGAATTTTTCGACAGTCCGACCGGAATCGAACGCATCGCGCAAATGCCTGCGCGCCGCCTCGGCAGGATCGAAGAGTTGGTCGGCCCTGTCGTCATGCTGGCAAGCGATGCGGGAGCCTTCGTCAACGGCTCGGTCATTGCGGTGGACGGAGCGCTGAACGCTCTGGTCGCCTAATGGCTTGACGCCCAATGGCGGCGCCGCCCCGAGCAAAGGGCGTGAAGCACTGCTACGCCATTGCGCCTCTCTTCAGCGCGATCTCCTTCCCGCCCGTCCCGCACCAAATGCGCCGAGCGGTTCGCGATCAGGTGAGTATCCCGGCCGCTTCGAGCGCCTCGATCGTCGCCGCATCCAGCCCCAGAATGTCTCGCAAGACATGCGCGTTGTCGCGCCCGTAACAGGGCGCGGATCGTGCGTATTCGGCGGGCGTGCGCGCGAGCTGGAATGGCGACGCCTCGACGACGGCGGTGCCCGAGAGAGAATGCGGCAGATGGACGAGGTGATTACGCGCCACAATCTGAGGATCATTGCCAAATTCTTCGATCGAAACCAGACGATGCGCGGGGATGCCGTTTTCCTGCAGAAGCTGTTCGATGACCGTGACCTCCTGCTGCCTAGCCCATTGCTCGAGCCGACGTTCCAAGGCGTCCTCGTCGCTCTTCCGCCCCTGGAATGTTTTCCATGCGGGCTCGTCGATTTGCGCGATCGCCGCAAGGCGTTCCCATTGCGCATCCGACTGCACCGCGATTGCGATCCAGCTATCCTCGGCATTGGTCCGGAAAACGCCGTGCGGGGCCATGGCGAGGTCCCGATTGCCCATCGGTCCCTGAACATTTCCCGTAACCGATGTTTCTGCGATCTGGGCGGCAAGGAACTGGACGCCAGCTTCGGTCTGCGACACGTCGAGCCAACATCCCCGACCGGTACGCCGACGATGGTCCAGCGCAGCCAGCGTGGCGGGGATACCGAAGCGCGGCGCGACGAAATCCGTATAGGGGCCATAGGGTCCAACCGGGGTCGCCCCCTCCATTCCAACGAGATTCTGGAAGCCAGCGATCGCTGCGCCATGGTTGCCGTAACCCGAGTAGCTGGCGAACGGTCCTGATTGACCGGTCAATGACGTACTGACCATGACCAGACCCGGATTATCTCTTGCCAGCTCGTCATAAGACAGCCCCCAACGCGCCATCTGCCCGGGCGTGAAGGATTCAACGAGGACATCCGCCCAGCGCGCCAGCGAACGCACGATGTCACGTGCTTCCGGCTTGGACAAGTCGAGCGACAGGCCGAGTTTTCCGGCGTTGCAGGTCTCATAGAGGGCGGATCGCTGCACATCATAATCGCCCGCTGGGAATGGTCCCATCAATCGCGCCGTCTCGACACGCTTTGCCGACTCTAGTCGGATAACCGTCGCGCCATAGTCGGCGAGATTTCGGCCGATGAGAGGGCCAGCCACGACCCAAGCAAGGTCGAGCACCTTGAGCCCGGCGAGGGGTTGCAACGAGGGCTCGGCTGCGATTTCTTCGGGCTGGCTGGTTGCTGACCATTCGCCGAGAATTTGCGCGCGATCGGCATCAAGCCTCGGCGCGGCAGTCGGGCGCGCGAATCCGTCCGGGCATGCACCGCCGAAGCCCCAAGGCAGCGAATAGTTTCCTTCCGGGCCGGCCACCGTGGCGAGGAAGCCGCGCGCCGCAAACTGTTCGCTCGCCAGCAGATCGGCAATCGTTTCGATCGGTGCGATACGGATGCCGCGATCGAGCGCGATCTGCATGAGGTTCGCTTTGCGGAATCGCGCGAGGAAGGCCGACACATGGCGGCGAGCCTCCTCGAGCATTTCCCAGCTGATGTCGCTTTCGAGCCGTCCGTGCAGCGTCGTCCAGTCCCAGTCGTGAAAGGTCTCGGGAAGCGCGGACTCCTCGATCATCCAAGCGAACAATTTATTGGTCGACGGACCGGTCGCGGGTCCCATCGCCAAGTGCATTTCCGCAAGCCCGTCGGCAATCGGCCACTTCGATCGCCGGGTAAGCGAGCCGCTTCCGCTGAGATCCATTGGCCCACCCTTGCCGCCCGATAATGTGGCGCCGGGTCGGGGCACGAAATTCTCATGACCGATGGATTCGGCAAGCACCGCGCCGAGAGTGCATTGCGGAAGGGTTTGAAGAATGGCGAGATCGATATGCTGCCCCATTCCACTGCGCCCGCGCTCGGCATGCCCGATCAGGGCAGCTCCGGCGGCGGTTGCAGCGCCGTGTAGATAGGCCTGAGGGGCGCTGAGCCGAAGCGGCCGGCCCTCGTTGTCGCGGGTGAGTAACAGTGGCCCGCCCGCAGCCCAGAGGATCAGTTCGCTGTCCAGCCAGTCCTTTTTGGGGCCAGTGAGGCCGTAAGGCGTGATGGATACGTGAACGAGCCTGGGATTAAGCGCCGCCACTGCAGCCGGATCGAGCCAGTCCGGGCGACCGTCACTGGGAGCGGTGGAATCAAGCAGAATATCCGCCGATCCTAGCAACTTCGCCCAAGTCTTCGAATCCGTCGCCGGATCGCAGACAATCGAACGCGTCCCAGAGGCGTAGGCGGCCCAATAGAACGAGTCTTCACCTTGACTCCAATCGGGCGCGAAAGGAGGCTGAAGTCGACCATCACTGCCGCCTGGCGGCTCCATATGAACCACATCTGCACCCAGTTGGGCCAAGATGTGCCCGGCCAGCACACCGCGATGATTCGTGACGTCCAGAACCCGATATGGCGAGAGAAAGCCGCTATGGTTGTCTCTCATCCGTATCATCCTCCCTTCGCGGGCGTCCGAGAACCCTGCGGTGTTGTAATTTGCGCACCATAATGCCCCGCCCCCACACGGGTCAACACTTGCTTGCGGCAAGCTATTAGAATTCAGGCTTTCGCATATATTCGGCCGTGCCGTCCCAGGGGCGTTGGTAAAAGCCTAGCTGTCGAGAAAGGGGAGATTGGTCCGATTGGGCTGGCCCCCGCGAAAACTGGCCCTGACCTTTGCCCCGGTGTCACGGGCGATGCTTATCCGTAACGCCAGGCACGACGATCATCGAATTGAAACGCTTCAAGGCGGATGGATCGATCCAGCGCCGCCTGAAAAGGTTGTCAAACTGGTCATCTGGTTTCCGACGCTGAGCGCGTCTGACACGTTGCAAAACGAGGTTTGCTCATAATTTGATGTCGGCGAAATGTCGTCACAGAATGCCCGATGACCGGGATCAGGTCGAAGCTGCAGTGTCGTGGTCGCGCTACAAGCCACCGCTATGAGTCGGCGACAATTGAGCCCGCCAAGTGCAAGGGCGCGCTGATCAAGGTTGGCCGACAGCAGACAGGCGCTTTTGAATCACCATTCGGCGAAAGCTGACATTGCTCGTCCGGAAATTCACCGATGATGCGACCTTATCGCCACGTGCGCGGCACTGGTCGATCGGCAAAAATTGTCGATCAGAACCTGGTATGGCGGGAGTAGGCGCTTCCTACAGGAGATCGTCGTACCCATCGGCATCATCGTCAACTCCGCCCTTGGGGCGAAACTCCACGCTGTCTATGCGGGTCCAGCGAACGGTCTCGGGCTCGATCGCCAAGCCTGGCTTCTTGTCCGCCCTAACAACCTCTAGTTCTTGCTCGAACCAGATGTCGAATTCGTCATGTTCTATCGGGCCAACTGCCTCGTCCTTGACGGCGGCCGTCTCGACGATCGCCGCATCCCCAAGAATTACAATGTTGCGTCCTTCCGGCCGCTGGGCCGAGCGGAAGATCACCGCATCGATAGCGCGTTTCTCGCCCGCAAAGCTCAATTTGAAGCGCCTGTTCAGGAACTCGGCAACAGCTTGTGTCGGAAGATACTGCAAATGTTCTTCACCCGGGAAGACGGGCTGCGCGATCTCCTCCATGAAAGTCTGCATAAACGTCCATTGCCGCTTGCGCTTCAACGCGCCCGCAGCAAACAGATTGACCGCTTGGGGTCTATCGGCGAACAGGGTCGTGTCGAGCACGCAGATTGGACGCAAGAGCTTGAACTTTGCCGATATCACCGCGCCGCCGACCGACGGGCGGAGCTCCGCAATACAGGTTGGAAGATCAAAGGCCCCATAAAAGGCGCTGATGCCAGATGGATTAAGGCGCCCTGCCTTGCGCAGCTGCTCGGGAGGAGGGCCCAGTTCCCGCGCTAGATCCGCTTTGATCCGCTGTGCCTCATCCCGGCTATTAGCGATTCGGGCCCTGAAAAAATGCGCTTCAGGCGCCTCCGGCTTGATCAGATACACCGGCCCCTTGCCATTGGCATCGCGCAGTTGCTGGATACCGTCGAAAATCCTACCCAGCGCCTGCTCCGCATCCGGATTGAAGAAGCGGCTCTCAAACATCAGGCTTCGTCGAAACGTGTTCCAATCATGCAGGTGCAAACCGGACTGGTCGTCCTGCAGGACATAGAGCGCCTCTTCGTCATAATAGGGCTCTTCTCCGTCGGGCGGCCAGTAGTCATCCTGATCGACCAATGCGCCAATCAAAGCCCGATTTATATCATCGTCGATCGCGCCGGTAAGATCATAGAGCGTGTCGAGTAGATCGCTGCCCCGGTCTTGGCGCCAAATATTACCGTCGTCCGCCGTCGACCAAAAAAGCTCGCGGAACACCGGATCGACGATCTTCGCCAGATCCTCAATCGGGATACCCTTGCGGTTGGGATGCTCATCGCACTGACCCTGAGATACCTTGGGGCGCACCTGAGCAATCCTTCTACCCAAGCCTTCGTTCTCGAAACAGTCAGGGCATATGTTCATCCGCCGCGCTCCTGATCCCAACCACCCGGCCGCTCACTAGTATGCTGCGCGCGGAAGCAAAAGACCGATATGATCCTCGGCATCTAGAGATTCTTGGGACACGGAGCGAATGCGTCGTCGACAGCTGATGCGCTGGCGGCATGCGAAGTCGGCCTTGTACGCGAGCTAGGGAGCGCGATTATGAGAAGCCTTCCGTAAGAATGTCAGCTATGTACAAAAATATATTTGACAATGTCAGGTTCGCGAGTAGTTAGGGTCCCAGGAGATCTGCCATGAGTGATGGACCCTATCGTTCACTGCCTATGTCGCCGCGCTGGAAGCTCGCGGCCAAATGCGCATATGTTCAGGCCTTCTCGACGCGCGAGATCGCCGATGCGCTGCATGCGGCCGCCGAGCGAGATTGCCGCGCCGAACTGTCGCCGGGCTTCCTGAGCAAGGTGTCGAGCCTGATCATCGGCCCGGATGATCCCGGCCTGTTCCGCGATCTGCCGATCGCCGATCTTCGCTCGATGCACGCGCAAGCGAGCTCGCCAATGGAAGCGAGCTTCCTGCGCAATGCGGTTGATGCGCTCAATGGTGGTTGCGCTCCGGCCGACGCCCTGCAACAGGCGGCCGAGGGCACCGTTTCCGATCGGCTGCTCGCAGGATTTCGCCAGGTCGAAGAGCATATGTTCCGCGAGGCGTCCGATCAGCGCGCTCGCGCGGTGCGGTCGCGTCTCGAAGGCGCCCATGGCGAGATAGATATTTCCGCGGTGGCGCGGCAAGTGCTTCGCACCGCGGATGCTCCTCAGGCTCCGGCCGTTGCCACCTATTCCGGGTTGGACGACGGGGTACCGCTGTGAATGTGAAGGCTTATCATGTGGCGGATGCGGCAGGCGTGCGGATCGACGCCGTCGAAGAGGGCGAGCGGCTGCGCGAAGAAGCGCAGGGTGCCATCCTCGGGAAGAGCATCACGTTGTCGATCGAAGGTTTGAAAGACTTCTTCTTCGCCGACTGGCATCCCGAACTGGTCGACCTTATGATCATCGCTGCTGCCGTCGAGTATTGCGATTTGAGCGTGCGCCGTCCGGCGTGGGGCTGGGCGCGCGCGTTTGATCTGCGCGTCGCGGTCCATGAGGATGCGCTTTGGGACAAGCCGGCCGTGCGGCAGGCGCTTGAGGAAGCGCTCGCGTTTCTCACCGGCGATCGCTGGGAATTGAGTTTCATCCGGCGGCGGAACGATGTCGTGAAGGTCGGGCCACGTAAGCTCGATCTCTCCACCCCTGACAAGATCATCATGCCCTATAGTGACGGTCTCGATTCACGCGCCGTGGCCGCCATAGTCGGCGCCGAGGAACAAGGCGGGCTGGTGCGGGTCCGTCTCGGCACCAAGGGCGCCGACACCAAGGGGACCCCGCGCAAGCAGCGTCGGTTCACCGCAGTTCCGTTCGAAGTGAAGCTGGGCAAGCGCCAGCGCGTCGAGTCCTCTGCGCGCTCGCGCGGGTTCAAATTCGCCATCATTACCGGCATTGCCGCGCAGCTGGCGGAGGTCGACCGCATCGTCGTTACCGAGAGCGGACAAGGCGCTCTCGGCCCGATTATCGCGTCGAGCGGCCAGATCTATCCCGATTATCGCGTCCATCCCGCTTTCACCCAGCGCATTGAGAAGCTGTTCGCGGCCATGGGAAAAAGCGTCCCGACCTACGAATATCCGCGCATCTGGTACACCAAGGGCGAGACCCTAGCTGCGGCGCAGGCGCTGGAGGCGGCCCCGAGCTGGCACGACACCCGCTCCTGCTGGCAGGATTCCCGGCGTGTCAGTTTCGACGGCCGCCGCCGGCAGTGCGGTATCTGCGCGGCCTGCATGCTGCGCCGCATGAGCATGCACACCGCCGGGATCGTCGAGGCGTCTGACGAATATATCTGGGAAGATCTCGGTGCGAGCGACATTCGCGGCGGCACCGTCAAAGGGTTCGCCCGGATGAGCAAGGCGTTCGAGGATTATGCCATTGCGGGGATTCTGCACCTCGATCATCTTGCCGCGCTCGCACGCTCGGACCTGCATCGCCGCGCGGTGCGGCGCGTTGCGCATGAGACCGCCGACGGGCTCGGGATAGAGGCGGCGGTCGCGGAGCGGGAATTGTTCGATCTGCTCGAACGGCACCGGTCGGAATGGCTCGCCTTCCTCGCGAGCCTCGGCAAGGAATCGTTCGTGTCGCGGATCGCGATGGTGTCGCCATGGCAATGATCACCGGTTCCCTGACCCCCGAAGGCATTGGCGAACTCCTGCGCGACGCGCGCGAGAATGCTAAGATGACCCAGGCGGCGGCGGCGGCGGCGCTCAATGTCGCGCGGACCACGCTTGTCGCGATCGAGCAGGGGCAGCGCCGCGCGCGCGTCGACGAACTGCAGAAGCTGGCGGCGCTCTACGGAACCTCGCTGAACGTGCTGCTCCGGCAGGACAGCGCGAAGGTCGACCTACGACCGCGCTTCCGCAAAGCTGGCGAACAGGGCGAAGAAATCGACCCGGCGATCAACCTGCTCAACAGCCTCGTGCAGGCCGAGCTTGAGCTGGAAAATCTCCTCGGCATCAAGCGCGTAAGGTTCGATCCGCCCGAACGGCCCTTACTACCGGGCAATGTTCTCCTCCAGGCTGAACAGGATGCATGGGAGCTGCGGCAGTTGCTGGGCCTTGGCCTGGCGCCGATCCACGACATTGTCTCGTTGCTCGAACTGCAGCTGGGCGCGCGCGTGTTCATCCGCCGCATCGACCCCAAAATTTCCGGTCTCTATGCGTTCGACGACGCGATCGGCGCATGCATATTGTTGAACGCCGCCCATCCGCGCGACCGGCGGACCCAGACCGGCGCGCATGAGCTTGGCCATTTCATTTCGACCCGGAGGTCCCCCGACGCTCTCCATGCCAATTCCCCGGAATCGAACCGCGAAGAACGTTATGCCAATGCGTTCGGGCGCTGTTTCCTGACCCCGGCACGGGCGGTCGCAGCGAAATTCCAGGAGCTGACTGCGGGTGCTGCCAAGCTGACCCGCCGGCACATCATCCTGCTCGCGCATTATTTCGGCGTGTCGCGCGAAGCGATGGTCCGGCGGCTCGAGGAGCTGGGCCTGACCAAGGCCGGAACTTGGGACTGGTTCGCGCATCAGGGCGGTATCACCGACATCCAGGCCCGCGAAGTCCTCGGCGACGCGATCCCGGCCGATGACGCAAGGGTGGATGCGCGGCGGCAAGTGTCGATGCGCATGAGCCTAATGGCGAGCGAAGCATGGCGCCGCGATCTGATCAGCGAAGGCCAGGTCGCGCGTCTCCTGCACATCGACCGTGTGGATGCCCGCGAGCTGATCGACGAATTCGAAGCGGAAGGAGCGGAGACCGATGAGTCCCCCTCGTTCCTGGGTTGATGATGGCCGTCCGCTTGTCGCGGATGCCAGCGTCTGGATCAACATCATCGCAGGGGGACAGGCCGCAACGATCCTGCGTACGATGGCCCGGCCACCCATCCTCCCACGCATCGTGCTCGGTGAACTGGAGCGCGGCCGCGACAAGGGGCGGGCCACGGCCGAGAGGATGGCCGAGCTGATCGAGATGGGGCTGGTCGAAGTCGCGGAGCTTCACGCGGACGCAGAAGGCTTGTTCATGGGGCTCGTCGTCGGGTCGATCAGCGAGACCCTCGATGACGGCGAGGCCGCAACGCTTGCGCACGCCATCCAGATTGGCGGGACCGCGATGATTGACGAGCGCAAGGCGATCGCCCTCGCGGGTCGCCGCTTCCCGGCCCTGCCGATTGTCAGCTCGGCAGAATTGATGCTGAGTCCGGTAACGCGCGGCGTGCTGAATGAAGAGCAGATTGCGGTCATGCTGCAAGCCGCTCTGCAAAACGCCCGGATGAGGGTTCCGGACGAATATCTAGTTGAGGTTTGCCGGATTCTCGGGCCCGGCCGGACTGCCGATTGCACAAGCCTACCGGCTGTGATGCGGAGCGAGGCGATGCTGGTGTCGAACGGAGAACAAGGAGGCGACCTCGCCGGAAGACGCTATGAGCGATGACATTGTGGGAAGTCGACGCGTCCCCGGGGTCAGCGACCGCGGCGCACGGCGCTTCCGTATCTTCAGTTTCGACTTCGACTCACGGGCGATGGACCTCCAGGATGCTCCACGCGAAGAGTGGAGCGAGGAGACACGAGAGCAATGGCAGAGGCGGCGCGAGCAGCTCGTGGCAGGCCTCGCCGCTGAATATGGCAGCTACGACATCGACCGGAAGGTCGAGGATTTTGCTGCTTTTGGGACGAAGCCATTTTCGATCGTAGCCCACCACAACGTCATGTTCGATCATGTTCGCACCGCATTTGTGAGCGGAGCCTATTATGCCGCCCTCACCGGCGCCTGCGCGCTTGGCGAGCGTATCCTCAACCACCTCATTCTGGATTTGCGGGATCACTTTAAGGCCACGCCGCAATATAAGAATGTGTATCGGAAGGCTTCGTTCGATCGATGGTCATTGGTAATCGATACGCTCGAGGCCTGGCAGATTCTTCTTCCAGCCGTCGTTGCGGCTTTCAAGGATTTGGAGCAGCTTCGTAACCGCTCGATCCATTTCAACCTGGACACTGCATCGAAACTCCGGGCGGATGCGTTGCTGGCGGCTGGCCTGCTTACTCGCATCATCGAGCAGCAATTCTGTGCATTCGGACCGCAGCCTTGGTTCATCAAGGGTACGTTGGGAGCCGGCTTCATCAAGCGCGAATGGGAGAGAAACCCCTTCGTCGGTCACTATTATTGCGCGAAGAATCTCTGTGTCGGACCATTCCACTCGGTCGACCTGCATCCTGTTCATGGCTGGCGATTTGTTGATCATCCCGACTATGGTGAGTTTGGTATCGACAGCCTGACAGATGAACAGTTCAAGGATCTTTTCAACGACCACGACCCTGCTGCCAACGCGCGGGCAGAATCTGACGAAGAGGTGGCGGACTCGCCCTGAAGCGCTGGAGTTATGGCTCGCCCGGCCCAAATGGATCCGGGTAGTCTGCTTCGTCTTCGAATGGCCATAACGTCGGAAAGCCGTCGATTAAGTCTCGCGCTGCTGCAGAAGCTTGGCCAAGAAGAAATCGAGGTTGCGGATTGTACCCTGCCGAGACGCCATATCGGCAGGCGATCTCTAGCCAAGCAGCGGCGCACCGCACATGATAGGTCGCTGCGATCAGGAAGCCGTGCCGCTCAACAGTATTGGTCATCTTGGCAAGCCGCCTTGCACGCTGACCGGGAGGCAAAGCGAGGAATTCGCTGATTTCTCTGCCTCGGACATCAAGAATGTCATTGAGCCCGATCGCGCCTAGCGAAATCCCCGACCGCCACAGTGCGCCGATGCCTTCGGTCCGTAGCCGATCAAGGCACCAGCTCATCTCCTTTGAGGCTGCGTCACTATAGCGATCAAGGTCCATCTTTTAGTAGCTCTCAGGAGATAAAACAGCGCGTTCGATGGTGGGCAAGGTAAGGTGCATGCTGGGGTTTGAGGCCAACGATCTTGCTGTTTGGAGCAATCGCAAGACGGGAGACGTTTGCTCGTGACAATGCTCTCGATATGAGAAGCTTGCCGTCATCTTCGAAGCTGATCAGCCCACGGTCGAAGAGCGCATCGACATGAGCGCTAAGAAGCAAGCCGTTGAACGGGTCAAGGCGCTCGGTGTTGCTCGCATCCTTCCAAGGTTTGATGTGAGAAGCTCGTAGGATCGGAAGATGATCGACGCCGGCAACGGGACAGGTTCCGTTCCATGCCGCGATCAGAGCACTGCGAAAGTCGCCTTGTCCGATGCGCGCCGCCCGCAGGCGCTCCTTTTCAGTGAGCGGATCTTCAGTCGGCGCCACGATGCGGACTGACCCATCGTCGGTTTCAATTCGGCTCGCGTCATCAAGCAGCGCGATGACCTGAGCAAGGTTCGCTGGTTTGACCCCGAGCGCGAAACCGTGTCGTCCGATGGTCGCCCGATGTCCGGCAACATACTCGGGAAACTCCCGGAGGTGGGCGTTCACATAGCTGCGCGGCGGTAATGCAATATCGACGTCGCCGAGCGCGATCAGATCATGGGCGCGATCTACGAAGCTGGGATGGACAACCAGTGGCCGCGTCAGGGTTTTACGCTTCACATAGACGATAAGATCTCCGCGACGGAGCTGCACGATTTTGCTTGTTGTCTTGCGCTGCGTGAACCCAAGCGTTTCGAGCGCAGCGACAAGGGCCGCATCATGAAGTGGCTCGCTTGGCTGTGATACGAAAGTGCCAGAAACCAGCGGCAAGATGATATTGTCGGCTTTGCGCCTCCAACTGCGGACGTTCGCGGTCGGCCAGTCGACCTGGAGTTTACCGATCTGTTCCGATAGTTCGGAGCGCAGACTGGTGATGAAGCGATCCACCGGGTCGCCGCCGGCTGGTTGATCTCCACGGTAGGGACAGAGCCAATCCGCGACTTGGGTTCGCGCCAGCTCGGCATCGAAAAGCCCGACGAAGAGCGTTTCGCCGGGCGCGGGACACACAAAGGCTGCCCAGATCTTCCGCGTCCGAAATATCGGTCGATTACTCTTCTGTGTGTCCTGATAGAGAGTGAAGCCTGCCGGGTCGTCGCGCCAGAGATCGGCGAGGGTCGCGGCGGAAACGCCGCTAACGGGAGTATGGTGGCGCAGGAGGGCAACCTCGCCTGGGACAATTCCGCTCTGGTTCAAGAGATCGTTGAAAGTCCCTGCCATGTCGGAAGTCTAGCCGAGGTGGCCGGTCAAGTCATGCGATCCTGGCATAAAATGTCGGCGCTTGGCGGCACAGAGCGTCGGGCGTCTGCTTTCGAGCAAATATTTCGCGGCCGGGAACGGCTGAGATCAGGCGCGTTCCGGACATAACGCGTTGAACATTTTGCTGTCCGCGTAAAAACCGCAGACAACCCTAGCCGACGTCAACTCCAAGTCGCGACCCCGATCAGGGCCATGAACGCGCCAAACAGAACACCCCCGGTTGCCGCCCACGTCACCCACCAGTCCTGCTCGTCGTTTGACCGTCGCTGCTTGATCATGCCCTCAACGCGGCCAAGTGACTCTGAAAGCGCGTCGCGAGCTTTACCGACGGATTTACGATCCTCGGCACCATAAGCCATCGATGCTTGGTGACTTTCGGCGGCAAGGCTCAGCGGCGTGAGGCGCATCGCGGGTTTCTCGTTGATGCTCGCGATATGCTGGTCGATCTGATCAAGACGGGCTTTCATATCGCGTAGCGTAGGCGAATAATCGGGCAGCTTTTCCTTCGCAGACGTGAGCCCTTCGATCGCGGCCCTTTGCAGGGAAATCTCGCTGCGCAGGTCGTCAAAGGCTTTGGCGGCATCGTTGGAGGGCGGGGCGGCTGGGGTGAGTTTGCGTGTCATGGACGCAGCCTACATCGACATCCCCAGCCCGCGTCCAGCGCCTAGACTTAGCTGGAGATCCTGAGACAGCGTTTTCCCTCTCATAGCGTCCAGACCGAGCTGGGCGCGGCGATTTTCGAGGAGCGACTCGAGTTGCGGATCGCGGTGAAGGCTCTTCGCCATACTTGTCAGATTGGCGCGCGCCTCGTCGCGCGCCGCATATGTCGGTGCCTTGCGGGCTATGGTGCTCTCCTTCTTCCATGACTCAACAAACTGGTCGGCGCGCTTCTCAGTCTCGGCGGCGAGCCTCTTCGTTTCGACGGCGAGCCGCGCGCGATCGCGCGCCGCGCGCTCGGCCGCGACGCGCTCCGCAGCGCGTGCCGCTTCCTGCCGGTCCATCGCCGCGATGGCGCCCGCAGTCCGCCCTTCTGCCGCCTCGCTGGTGAGCTTGTAGCTTTTCCCGAAGGCCTCGCGCAAATCGTTTGCGCCGCCCGGACGCAGCGTATCGAGTTCCTGCCGGGCCTTGCGATAGGCGTCGAGCTCGTGCGGCAGCTCCTTCCCTCCGGCGCGCCGGACATCGACGATGTCCTTCGTCATCTGCGCAAAGCGCTCGACCGCCTTGTCGAGTGGGGGTTGTGCAGGGGCGCGATCAAGGGATCGGCCGCTGACGCGGACCTCCGATAGTTTGACCTGCCGCAGCCGCTGAGGCGGAGCCTCTTCCAGTGCTTTGCGCGAGACGGTAAGCTTCAGCCCGTCGAACATGCCGCGTTTGGGCTCGGCGGTTTTTGCCGGTTCCGGCGCACGCACGCGATAATCGCTGGCCATATCCTTGCCGCGCTCGCGGCTGAGCGTGCGGACGAGTTTGGACTGATTGGCAAAATCATCGCGGCCATAATGGAGATCGACGGATTCGCGGTGGCGCGACATGGCAACATAGGCTCCGTGCCGATCCATTCCCGGCGTCGCGAGCACCTGCACCCGGTCGACCGTCATGCCCTGGGCCTTATGGATGGTCGCGGCGTAGCCATGATCGATATGAGCATAGTCCTTGAGGTCGAACGCGACGTTGCGCCCGTCGTCGAGCATGACAGCCATGCGCATTCGATCGACATTTCGGACCGTGCCGAGCGAGCCGTTCTTGACGCCCAGATCGCGCTCGTTCCGCAGGAACATGACGCGGTCGCCTTCCGCAAAGCTGCGGCCGCCACGCTCGACATTGATCGCGACATCTGCGCCAAGCGCCCCGCCGGCGCGCAGTCTGTCCCGGGCATCGTCATTGAGCTGGCGCACTTCGTCATTGGTGTGGGTAAGAATAATACGGCTCGCATCGGGATGACGCTGCCGATCGCGATCCCACGCATCGACAAGTTCGGTGCGCGCCGCATCGCGGGTAACGGCGGCGTGGACATGCCCGGCCTCGGCATAGCGACCGACCGCATCGCCGGTCCGCCCGGTGGCAAGCTCGCGCGTCGCGTCGCGCTGCCATTCTTCATGCTGGCGACGGATGGATGTAATCTCCACCGCCCCGTGGCGCTCGGCGGCGGCGCGGAATGCCGCGCCCGCTTCGATCGCCTGCAACTGCTCTGGATCGCCGACCAAGACGACCTTGGCGCCCTGCTTTTCGGCTTCGGTCACGACACGCTCAAGCTGGCGCGTTCCGATCATACCGGCCTCGTCGATGACGAGAATATGTTTGCTGGTCAGCCGTTCGCGGTCATTGGCCCATTGATGTTCGAGGCTCGCCAAGGTCCGCGAGCCGATGCCGGAACCATGTTCCAAACCCTCGGCGGCGATGCCCGACAGCGCAGCGCCCTGCACCTGATAGCCCGCCGCCTCCCAAGCTTCGCGCGCCACGCCAAGCATCGCGCTTTTGCCCGTGCCGGCATAGCCAATGACATTGCTCACACCGCGCGCCGATGTGACATGCTCAAGCGCGCCGCGTTGCTCAATCGATAGATCAAGGCCGCGTGCTGACGCGCGCGCAAGCGCCCGTTCGCGATGACGATCGGCGACGCCATGGTTGCGGCGCGCGTCGAGCGTCGCGGTCGCGCGTTCAAGCCTTTGCTCGGTCTCGATCATGGCGCGCGAGGTGAACCGATCTTCGCCGCGCCCGTCCTTGCCGAGTGCGACCAATTCGGGCGACGCTTTCACCGCACCCATGACGGCATCGAACTGGATCGTTCCCGCGCTATGTCGATGCACGAACATCGCGAGGTCGCGGTTGGTGAAGGTGGCCTGCCCGTGGGTAATGGTGTCGAGAGCGATCGACGGGTTGGCGAGGATTTTCTCGCCGTTCCGCCGCGCAATATCGAGATGCTCTTCGGCGCGGTCGACTTCGAGCCCCTGCTCCACCATCCGCGCAGCAGCGGGACCGATCTTGTGCTGGGGTTCGAGCTCGATCCCCTGCGCTTCCAAGGTGCGATGATCGATGCGTGCATCGATATCGAGCGCGGCGAGCCGTTCGTTGACATGATCGGCCCAGGCTTCGCGCCAACGCGTCAGCAGCTCGGTGCGGTTCCAGTCGCGGACCTTGGCGCCGAACTCGGCCGATCCGTCTTCGCCGATGCGGATCTCGCGCATCGTCAGCATGACATGGGCGTGAGGCCGCGCCAGCCCGTCGGCGCCGATGTCCCAGTGAACATTGAGGTCCGCGATCATGCCGCGTTCGACGAACTCGTCTCGGACGAAGTCGCGGGCCAGCTCGATGCCCTGCTCCTTGGTCATCTCGCGCGGGATCGCGAACTCGATCTCGCGAGCGAGCTGCGCGTCTTTGCGGATCTCCGCGGCCTCGACGTCATTCCAGAGCTTTTCGCGGTCGCGCCATTCCTCTGGCGCATTCTCCGGCAGCAGCACTTCGCTGTGGACGACACCCGCCTTGTTCGAGAAGTCGTGGCTTCGTCCAAGCCGCTCGTCGTGCAGCCGGTCGGCCGAACGATAGGCCGCGGCGGCAACCGCGCTGCTGCCTACGGCGCGGGAAATCACTTTTGCCGAGAAATGATAGATCGCCATGGCGGCAATCCATTTACAGCAAAACGAGCACGTCGGCACGACGTATAAGCGCGCCCTCACACGATTTCATCGCGCTCGGGATCACAAAGTCGCAAGAGATTTCAGCTGCTTGAATGGCGATGAGACTCGGCATAACTGGTTCGTCCGACCCCATCAAACGGAAGGACAGACGATGCGTAAACTGCGCGATTTCGACGCCGAACTCCAGGTGCTCACCGACAAAGCCAAGGCGCTCAAGACAAAGAAGCAAGGTCAGCTCGGCGAGCTGGTGATCGCCACCGGCGCCGATGCGCTGTCGATCGAACAGCTCGCGGGCGCATTGATCGAGGCTGTCGGCGCAGACGGGGCACGGAAGGAGGCGTGGCGCAAAAGCGGCGCGGCCTTCTTTCGCGGAAGCAGCACCGGTACTCGCCAAGACGCTCGCCGCAACGCGGGCGGCGCATCGGCGATCGGTGCAGGCGCGCAACCGCCTTCAGGCGAAGCGGGCGCGGCATGACACGCGAGCCTGGCAGGTGAAGCGCCGCGAGCGCACGCGTCAGCTAATCGAGTTGGGCGGCCTCGTTGCCAAGGCCGATCTGATCGAGCTGACCGGCGATGATCGGGCGATCATCCTCGGGCTGCTCGTCGAAGCCGCTGCGAAGCTGCGCGGCGAAAGCCGTGAGCAGCAAATTCTTCTGTGGCGCCGCCGGGGGCGGCGCGCCTTCAACAGCGACATTAGCGCTGATGCGATGTCGAAACTTTGATAGAGCTGCAAAAACCGCACGGCTGCTTCTCGCGCCGAAAGCCGTTTGCACCGCCGAGACCGCGCGTCACAACATTGGCCTGCGAACGCACTGACAGATTGAGGCGATCGGTGACGCAGTCGTCACAGATTGCCACGCCTTCGAGGCGCTGGATCAGTGCCTCGATTTGCCCCGCAATGGTCATGCGCCGGGGCATAGATCAGCGACCAGCCTGTGCGGCCGCTTCAAGCTGGGCGATCCGCTCCGAACAGATCGCGTGCACGGCGCGGCCCAATTCTTCGACGCGCTCGCCAAGCCAGCGCAATTCGTCTTCGGTGATCCGGTAATGTTTTGAATAGCGCGCCTTTACATAAGCTTCCTTGAGCTTTTCGAAGTGCTTGCGATCTGCTTTCAGTTCGCGCGGCCAGGCATCGACGAGCCGCATGTCGATGCGCTCGGCCTGGGTGCGCAGAAAGCCCAGATTGTGAACGTGAGGAGTATAGAAGGTACAAACGAGAAGCACGGTATGGTAAAGCCTCTCTGTCGCCTGATGCATGTCGAAAGCTGCTTTCTTCAGCCAGCCTTGTTGCAGAGAATGCAGCGCTGAACCGTGAAACTGGCCAGCGGTGGGGTACCATTCTCCGAAATATTCCTGCGCCATGGCGAGCGCCTGCTCGGGCGTCTTCGGCTTCGGCTTGTGCAATTCCTTGTCGTCAAACTCGTAGAGCGCGATCCCATCGCGCGCGACGTCCATGAAGAAATAGCGCCCGTGCGCGAGTCCGTCGTTCACTTCCTGGATGGTGTGGACGATGAAATTGACCGGCGTATGGAGCGTCTTGTCGATCGCCAGCTCGCGGTTGAGCCGGTCCTCGACTTTCAGCCAGTAATCGACCTTTTCGGTCAGCCGCTTGTCGCTGACGATGATCAGCAGATCGAAGTCCGAGCGATAGCCTTTGGCGGTGTGCGGCTCATCGACCCAACCGCCACGCGCATAGCTGCCGTAGAGGATGATCTTGTCGATCCGGCCCTTCTTCTTCCAGTTCATTGTCGCCAGCGCTATGCTGTCGGCAAATTCTTCGAAGATGATTTGCTTCACGCGCTCGAGTTCGCGCTGCTTGTTGGCGGGAAGATGATCGAGGTCGGTGCGCATTGTTTTCACCCTGTAATTGGATGCGCCGGATGGCAAGCGCCATCCGGCGCAAGCATGGTCACCACAGCCGGAAACGCCACCACCATGGATCCTTTTCATCCATGGCTTTCATCATGATACGCAGGCTCGCTGCGAAGTGATTTTCGACGTCGGCGACGCTGATGTCGAACCGTTCTGCAATTTGCGGATAGGTCATTTCATCGACGCGGATCGCCAGAAACACCATGCGGTCCATGCCGTGCATCTGGTCCACGACGCGCTCGGCGCGCCAGAGGCGCAGCCGCTCTTCGCGCGACATGGGGGCGCTCATTGCTCGGCTCCCGCGAAGGCGAGCAGATAGTCGCTCGCCTTGCTTGCCTGACTGGCGGCGCGAAAAATCGCCTTCTCGTCATCGCGCAGCACCGACAGCCACGATGCGATGTAATCCGAATGCCGCACGGTCGGCGCGATTCCGAGCGAAGCGCAGGTGAACGCCGCCGCCATCTCCGCGACAAGCTCTTCTTTGGCGTATGCCTCGGAACCGAAACCTCCCTTCTGGTCGCGGTCGAGCCTGCTGCCGTGGCCGGTCCAATGGCCCAGCTCGTGCAGCGCAGTGCGATACCAGTTGATGGGTTCAGGAAACGCCGCCTGCGACGGCACCTGCACAAAGTCATGGCTAGGGCTGTAAAAGGCTTCGCTCCCGCCGATATTGACCCGCGCGCCGGTCGCCGCGATCAGCGAGTCGGCCTCGGCAATCGTGAGCACCGGGTCGGGGCTGACCATCGGCGCGAGATAGTCTTCGGGTAATCCCTCGCACTGGTCGATGTTGAAGACGGTAAAGCGTTTCAGGAACGCAACCTGCCGCGCTTCGCGATCCTCGCTGCGCGCCTGTTCCTGCTCGGCCTTCGGCGTAAAGCGGTCCGCATAACAGATGACCGTTCCCTTCTCGCCGCGCCGGACGTTGCCGCCTGCCGCCTCGGCCTGCCGGTAGGTCAGCCAGCGCTGCGAGGCATAGCCCTTGGCGACGACCTCGGCCCACAGGATCAGGACATTGATCCCGCTATATTTGCGGCCCGTCCCTGCATTCTGCGGCATCGTGCAGCCGCACGCCGCGCTGTCCCACGGCTGCACCCAAGGCAGCCGTCCTTCTTCAAGCTCGGCGATGATCCGGTTCGTCACCTCCGAATATAGGCTCGCCCGCTCTATCCTTTCTGCACGCATATCCTTTCTCCTTCCAGCCACCGCACCCCGGCCCGGAAGGGGGCGGGGTGGGCGGCAGGAGGGAGCCGGCAGACCCGCATCATCGGACGGGCTGCATCCGCAGGATCGCAACGAAGTGGAGAACCCGCGGTACGCGGGTTGCGGCCCGGCCGGGCGGGGCTAGAGGCGAGTGACGCCCACCCTGCCCCCGACCTGCCGGGACAGACCAACGCCGCCGCGCAGCGGCGACCGCATGCGCGCCAGCGGCGCCCTCCCCCATAGCGAATCGGGCAGACGCCGCGCCGGTTACGGCGCGTCATTGGCGGGCGCGGCCGTCCTCGACGGCCTCATTCGCTCTCGGCCGCGACATCGGTGGGACGCTGTGAGAAAAATAAATGCGGATGCGCCAAGGCCGCCCGCAGACCTCCATGGACGCCGACGGATACCGGCGGCCCTACGCCAGAAGACTACGCCGAAAATGGCGGTTTTCTAAGGTGTTGACGTTAGCGCCTCTCATGCTTTCTTTATCTCGTGTCGACGCAAAATCGTTCAACAGATGGAGTAGAACAGCATGGCATTACAATCTCCCCTCCGCCTCATGCGGCTCAACGAAGTCCTCGATTTGACCGGCCTCAGCCGCGCGACCCTCTACCGCAAGATCGCTGCCGGGACCTTCCCGACACAGCATAAGCTCGCCGAACGCTGCTGCGGCTGGCGCGCGGGCGAAGTCGAAATGTGGCTGCGCAACCCGCACGCGTTCACGATCGCCGATCTCAAGCGCGAAGCGGCTTAGGGTCAAGCATGGCAAAGCCCCGCGCCGCCGAAGCGGCGCGGGGTGGAAGTCCGTCTCAATCGGCGGGGTTCCAGATCAGCGCGTAGCCGTCTTCGCCGTCCTGGCCAGCAGCGCGGCCGAGGTTGGCATAAATCCGGCGCGGCCCGAACTCAGGGGCCGCGAGGGTCAGCGACACATAGGGCTTGCCCGATGCTTCGCCGGTGCGGACCCAGCCCGCGCCGATCTCGACGCCTTCGGAATAAACCCGGTAGTCGGGCTGGACGTCGCCGCTCTTGGAGCGGTTGGTGCGGATCTCGATCGCCGCGCGGATCGTGAGAGTTTTCAACTGGCCCACGAAGCCTCCTTCGATGGTGCCGTTCACAAAGCCGATAGCTGCCATTGGTCGTCTCCTTATATGTGCCGCGGGACCATCCCTGCGACATGGGCGGACCAGGGACTGGCGCATGAGGCGATCCGCGAACCCGCAGGGCCGCAGCGCAGCGGAGGAGTCCGGCGGCGCGATTATTTGAGAGCGAAGCGGCCGCGAGGAGCCGGCGCAGCCGGCGGGGAAATAATCGCGCCGCCGGACTTTCGCGGGGCGCCGCGCCGGTCCAGGTCAACTCGCCCGTCGCCGGGGATGATCTTCGACTCGATCGGGATGACAATCAGCAGCACTGAGGTAGTGACGCCATGGAAGCACGGTGGCCAAGCGAAAGACACGGCCCCGTTCTCCAAAGACAGGTCATTACAGACGGATCATCGCAGGCGTTGCGCGATTATGGTTCCTCCGGCGTCGTAGCGCAGATTGGGCAACCCACCGAGGCACCGGGAAATGCAACGATCCGCCGCGCCATCGCTCCGTTTTGGCGGAACTGTACAATCCTGCCCGACCGGGAATGGCCATAGGCATTGCAACACGATCTTTCGTCAGACGCTCCCTGATTGCGACCCAGGGGACCGTTCGGTGGTGGGGGGCGATATTCTGCAACGCAGACCATCGTTTAAGGCGGCGCGATTTATCGCGCCGCCTTTTTTCCTTGCCGAGTCCGCGCGCCGTCGCCGCTTGCGGCGGCGGCGCGCCAAAAATGAAAGCGTCGCGCTGGCCCGAAGGGTCAGCGCGTCCATTACCGGTGCGGGGAAAAATAGGCGGGCGACCAAAAGCCGCCCGCCCTATTGTTATGCCGCCAATGGCGGTACGTCGGTTTCGGGTCCGCTGCTGTCCTCGGTGAGAGGCACAATGCTCGCGGAGAGATCGAAAGCCACACGCGCCGCAGCCTTCACGCTGCCGACACCGCCACGCGCGGTATAGGCCGAAGGCGGGAACGCCATCCACTGCGGAACCCACGGCTCGGATTTGGCGCGGCCGTTCTCGCCCGCAAGGCAGTCGGAGATGATCGCCTTCAGCGCCTTACCCTTCTCACCGGCGTTTGCTGCCGCGACCTCCGCGCCCGCAACCTCGCCAACGATAGCGAGCAGCACTTCGCGGTCGCGAAGCTGGTCGAAGAACGCCGCGTCTGCCTGCCAGTGCCGGTGCATGTCGGTGCCGATATGTAGCCCGATCATTTCCACGGCCTCGCTGCCCGCTTGCAGCGTCTCTCCCATGACGATGGCAATAATCTCCATCACCACCGGATCGGGCAATTCCAGAAGCCGCGCGAACAGCGGGGCAAAAGGGGGCCGGTGATAGCCCTTGCCGGTCACGGTCGGGGCGTCTTCATCGAAGCCAAGCACGGCGAGCACCACGCGGCGCTTCGTGTCGAAAGCGGTTTCGGCGGAGCAGGTCTCGACGCTCTCGGCAATTTCTTCTTTCGGAGCGCGCTGCGCCTCGACATCGACCCGCCACAGGTCTGCGCCCGCAATGACGTGCGCGGCCATCGCGCGGAGTGCGACACCAGTATGGGCAAGCAGGTCGGCGCGCACCGCCGCATGGCGATGAAGATCGATATAGGCATTGAGCGGACCCGACACCTCGGGACGGCTCGGCTTCTCGATGACCGCCCCCTCCTCGCTGCTCCCACCGCTCCCAAGCCGCTTCGCTTCCTTGGTGGTGACAAAGCCTTCGTGGAAGCTGACCTCGCCGCTCTCGCGAACTTCAACATAGACGCGGCCGCCCTTGCGCTTGCCAGCATGGGCATGATCCCATGACCGGAACCACTGCCCGCGCTCCATGATGATCACGTCGGACCATCCAGCCTCAAGATAGTCGGCCTTGCGCACCTCGATGGCGCCCATCTGCGCGGCCCAGAATGCATCGCTGTCGGCAAAGAAGCGATCCTCGCCAAACAGGTCGGCAACAATGCCGCCCTTGAACGCCTCGACGTCGAACAGGGCATGCGTAACCGCGATGGCCGTGCCGCCAAACAGCCACGCCTTGAGTTGATGGCCGGTCGGGCAATAGGCGCTCTCGTCATCGAATAGCGCCAGCCAAGCCTTCTGCTGGCTTTTCGATGCAAGGGTCAGGTGGCGGACCGTGTTCACGTCGATCTGACCGCCGCGATAGAGGGTGCGGATGCGCGGCAACAGATTGCCGAGCGCAAGGATCCGCTTCACCGCACTCGGCTCAAACCCGAACGTGTTGGCGACCTCGTCGACGCTGCGCCCTGTTTTGACCAGCGCAACGAACGCTTCCCATTGGCTCACCTCGTCGGGCCGGACCCGCGCGAGATTTTCAAGCATCGACGCTTCGAGCGCATTGGCATCATCCCCCTCGTCGAGGATCGCGCACGGGATCGGCTTCATAGCGCCGCCCTCGCGCGCCACAGCGTTGACGGCGGTAAAGCGCCGACGCCCCGCAACGATCTCGAATTGGCCTTCTGCACAGTTGGGACGAACGAGCAGCGGAACCAGCACACCCCGCGCGCGAATGCTCGGGAGCAGGTCGGACACATCGGGGTCTTTGCCCTTCCCGCGCATGTTGGTCGCCGCAATCGACAGATGGTCCACGTCGATAAAATCGAGTTTCATGACTTCTTCCTTTCCTTCCACCACACCCGGCCCCGGACGGCGGGGCGGGCGGCGAGGAAAGGCGACGGGACCGCGCCCAAGGACGGTGCGCACCCGAAGGGCCGCAACGCAGTGGAGGAGCCGGGGCGAAGACCCGGCTTGCGCACCGGCCGAGCGGTCCCACAGCCGTGCGCCGACTGCCACGCTGTCCGTGGCCGGCCCACCAGCAACGCCGCCGCGCGGTCAGCGCGGCGGCAACGTCGGACAACAAACGCGCCCTTGTCGCAGCCGCAGGCGCCGCGGCGTGCGCGGCCCGGTGGCGGGTCGGGCGAGGCAGGGCCGCGCCCGGAACAGCGCCCTGCGCTGTTTACCCGCCGCAAGAGCCGCGCGCCCGCGGCGTCAAGAAGCGAGACATGAGCGCTGCGCGGCCAACCGTGCAAACGCGCGACCTCTGGCGGCGCCTGTCGCCGCCAGCGTGCGCTCAATTGATGCCGCGCTCCTTGAACCGCCATTTTGCCTTATTTTTTGGACCGTTTTGCGGGGGGTTTTTGCGACTCCGATGCGACGAATGCTCCCCAGTCAGACATCAACTGCATTCTGAGCACTTTCAGGTCGCTTCGCAGATATGCCTTTTCGACCGCAGTACCTACGCTGTGAGCGAGCGCCATTTCCGGAACCATCGCCGGTACGTGAGGCATCTTCTCGGCAGCCCAGTCTCTAAAGCTGGAACGGAAGCCATGAACAGTTTCCGATCTTCCGGCGAGTTTCATCATTTTCGACAAGCTCATGTCTGCCAGCATCTTTCCATGAAATGATGGAAAGATCAGACCTTCATCGCAGAATTGTTCGCTCGCCAGCTTGAGAACGTCGATTGCCTGCTGGCTAAGCATGACCACATGGGGCTCGCCAGATTTCATTATCGATCCGGGTCGCCGCCACTCTCGCGCCTTGAGATCGATCTGGTCCCACCTCGCCTTTCTAACTTCGCCGCTCCTTGCGGCGGTCAAAATTGTGAATATCAGCGCCAAGCGGGCGGGCGACGCATCTTTCATTCGCTCTGCGGCGTAAAAGGTCGGTAATTCGGAGAATGGAAGCGCAGAATATCCCTTGGATTTCGGCTGTTTGGCCAGACCCCGACTAAGGTCGGCAAGCTCCGGCAAGGGCGAAGTGCGCCATCCGTGCGACTTAGCAAAGGCGAGCACTTGGAGGATTCGATGTCGAACTTTGCGGGCGATCTGAGGCTTTGCGGTCCATATCGGCCCAAGGGCGGCCAAAATCTGGGCAGTTTCAATATCGCTTACGCGCTTCCGTCCGAGTGAGGGGACGACATGGAGGTCTAGCGAAGACTTAAATTGGAGAGCCGTCTTTTCCGACCATCCCTTGCCAAGCTCCGCATAAGCAAGGTCTGCGGCCTCTTGGAAGGTCACCACGCGGATTTTCCCACGGTCGCGTTCTGCGATCGCGTCGTTGCCCAGTCGGGCAATTCGGCGTAAACGAGAAGCAGAGTCTCGAGCCTCAGCCAAACTTACATCGTCGACTGAACCCAAGCCGATATCCTGCCGCCGGCCTTGATGCTGCACGCGCAAAATCCATGACCGGGACCCGCTAGGCTTTACGCGCAGATAGAGCCCTTTCCCGTCACCGTATGTCCCCGGGCGGGCATTTTTTACCTTCAGAGATGTCAAATTCGCCATGTGAAGCCATCATTTCCGTCCCCACATTCGTTCCCACACCGAGGTTGCGCTGTAGGGAAATACAATGCAACGTAATGAGAGAATTATATCACAATATCAGTTGTTAAGACACACAAACCGACCTGTGCTGAGATGTGGTAAAATGGCAAAAAATTGGCTACCCGGGGAGCCAGCACTTTTGAAAAGTGCCGATATTCTTTTCTACCAAAAATTTATCGGCGAAGTTTGACCTTCGTTCAGGACGGGTGGCTATCGCCATTCGCGGCCGATCATTGCCACAATGATCGTAAGAACGGCGGTAGGCTTTATCGCAGCACTTCGACGCTATCCGCTCCGCCAACGAATTGCGCGCAAAGCGGGTCGGGCACAAAAAGCCTACTTTACCAACTGTAGAGCAAAGCGCTTTGGGGACGGCGCGGGTTCGCCGCAGTGGTCGCGGATAAGCGCCACATTGAGACCGGGACCGACTTGGCGTAAGATGCGAGCGAGCGATCTTGCTCGCTAGCCGCGTGGATAGCTGACGGCCGGATGTAGACCGATTGATTCGACGATTCGATCGTCCCGTTCCGCCTCAAGGGAATAGCATGTGACCGACTTCTCCATATTCCGCAATCGGCTGGCAGAGCTGCCGGAGCTATGCGCGGCGGCGCCCGAAGGTTTCGGCGGGGGCGTTAACCTGCTGCTGTCTTGCGGAAGCCGGGACATTCGGTTCGCGCTGGCTGAGGCGGAAGCTCGCGGAATCGCGGCCCGTGGGGTAGGGAGAATGCATATCTTGATCGAAATTGAAAATGCCCTGCCGGACAAGGATTGGGTCGAAACGGTGGGGAGCGAAATAGCGCATTATTTTGAGCAAATCGGTGGCACCGATCCGCAGATCGGCATCGATCGTAATTCGTAAGAGTCCGTTGCGTCAGGACCAGTAACGCTTTCGGATTTCCTGCTTGTAGAGCTTACCGGTCTCGTGCCGCGGGAGCGCCGGATCAAAATCGATCGAGCGCGGGCATTTCAAATGGCTGAGATGGGCACGGCAATGATCGATAAGGCGCGCAGCTAAATCGGGTCCTGCGTCCTCCCAGCGATGCGGCTGGACAACCGCCTTCACTTCCTCGCCCATTTCCGGATGCGGGACCCCGATCACCGCAGCATCAGCAACTTCCGGGTGCAGAATCAAAAGATTCTCCGTCTCTTGCGGATAGATATTCACACCGCCCGAAATGATCATGAAGCTTTTGCGGTCGGTGAGGAAAAGATAACCGTCATCGTCGACGTGACCGATGTCGCCGAGCGTGCTCCAGCCCGCATGGTCGGGGTGGCGCGCATCGCGCGTTTTTTCCGCGTCGTTCAAATACTGAAAATCCCACCCGCCTTCGAAGTAGATGAGGCCGTCGCACCCCGCGGGCAGTTCGCGGCCATCTTCGCCGCAGATATGCAGCGTTCCCCAATCGGCACGACCGACCGATCCTGGCTTCGCCAGCCATTCCTGCGGGGTTATGAAAGTCGACCCATTCCCTTCCGACCCACCATAATATTCGTAGATGATCGGACCGAGCCATTCGATCATTTGCCGCTTCACCTCGATGGGGCAAGGCGCCGCCGCGTGGACGATCTTTTCCAGCGACTTAAGGTCATAGCGGTTGCGCGTCTCGGTCGGCAGCGCCAGCAAACGAATAAACATCGTCGGCACCATCTGCATGAAGGAAACGCGATAGTGCTCAACCAACCGGAGTGTTGCCTCGGCATCGAACTTGTCCATGATGACGAGCGTCGCGCCGAGCCGATGCGCCGCCATGCCGTAGGCGAGCGGAGCGGTGTGATAGAGCGGCGCCGGACAAAGCAGAACGCTCCCTTCGCCCACGCCGTATCGTCCGGAAATCCGGTCGGCGAGCATGTGCGGCTCATCTGCCGGACCGCCAGTCAGCGGGAGCCGGATTCCCTTCGGACGCCCCGTCGTTCCCGACGAATAGACCATATGAAAGCCTGCGCTTTCGTCGGCAATTGGCGTGGGCGGATAGCAGCCAAGCGACCGATGCCAGGACTCCGCGCCGTCCAGCGCCGTGCCGATGTCGAAAATATGCAAAACGCCGGGAGCCAGCGACGCCCGGCCTGCAATGAACGCGCCTGCAGCCGGAACGTCGGCATGCGTGACGAGCAGCTTCGCGCCACTGTCGTTCAGGATATAGGCCGCTTCATCTGCCGTAAGCTGCGTCGAAATCGGGCAGATGTAGAGGCCTGCCCGTTGTGCCGCCCAGTAGATCTGATAGAATTCCAGACAGTTTTTCAGCCAGATCGCTACCGTATCGCCCGCCGTGATCCCGCGCGCACGAAACAGCTGTGCTCCGCGGTTCGCCGCCGCCTCAAGGTCAGCATAACTGGTCACCGATCCATCGGTCGCCATAATCAGCGCCGGACGATCGGCGGCCGTACGCGCGAACAATCTTGGATGCATCGCCAACCTCTCTGGTATTTTTGAGTTATATAACTACGTTTACTTTCTATGTCGATTGACATATTGACCGATGAAAGCCGACACGACGGCAAGGCCTTCGCGTGCTGTGGGAAAGGATATGAGGATAATGGACCTGAAACCGGGTTCGCGCTGGAAGAGCGCGGTGTGCGACGCGCAACTCGTCGTGGTCCGCCCGCCCAAGGCCGCGGGCGAACTGCAATGCGGCGGTGCGGCGGTCGTGCCGATCGACGATCCGGCGCCGCCGACCGGCGCGGTAGATCCGGGTTTTGCTGACAGCGTCGTGATCGGCAAACGCTATGTCGATGAGGAAAGCGGACTCGAGGTGCTTGGCGCCAAGCCCGGCAGGGGGTCGCTTGCCTTCAACGGCGCGGCGATGACGATCAAGGGCGCCAAGCCGCTTCCTGCCTCGGACTGACAATCATGCGCACCTCGTTGCTCCTCGATATTGCTGCCGACGCCTGCCCCGACCGAGCGGCGCTGGGCTGCGGCGACGACGCGTTCGATTTCGACTCCTATCGCGCCCGCGCGCGTTGCGTCGCCGCGTGGCTGGCCCGGCAGGGCAAGGCGAACACGGCCTTTCTGGGCATGAACGGCACCGCGCTTCCCGTGCTGCTCTTCGCTTGCGGGATGGCCGGCACGCCGTTCGTTCCGCTCAATTATCGTCTAAGCGACGGCGAGCTGAACAAGCTTGTCGCAAGGACCGCGCCTTCGATCCTGATCGTCGACGACGATATGCTGCCGCGAATCGCCGCGACGGATGGAGTCGAACTGATCGCGCGGAGCGATTTCGAGGCCGAGTTCATGGCCGGGCGCACCCCCGACACCCACGAACCGCCCGAAGCCGACAACGACATCGCGGTGCTGCTGTTTACGAGCGGCACCACGGGCGATCCCAAGGCCGCGGTGCTCCGCCACGCCAACCTCACCTCTTATGTGATGTCGAGCGTCGAATTCCTTGGTGCCGACGCGGACGAAGCAGCGCTGGTCAGCGTCCCCGCCTATCATATCGCCGGGATTTCGGCGATCTTGACCGCAGCCTATGGCGGGCGGCGGATCGTCTATCTGCCCTCCTTCACCGCCGAAGACTGGGTCGCCACGGCCGCCTCCGAAAGCATCACGCATGCGATGGTGGTGCCGACAATGCTCGATCGCGTTCTCGACGTCATGGCAGCGACCGGCGAGACGCTCCCCGCTCTCCGCGCCCTTTCCTATGGCGGCGGTAAGATGCCCGAGCCTGTCATCGCGCGCGCCTTGGCGATGCTGCCTCATGTCGCCTTCGTCAACGCCTATGGCCTCACCGAAACCAGTTCGACGATTTCCCTGCTCGGCGCCGACGATCATCGCGCCGCCTTCGCCTCCGACGACCCCATCATCCGGCGACGGATCGCATCGGTCGGCCAACCGCTGCCAAGCATCGAACTTGAGATCCGCCGCGACGACGGCACACCCTGCGGCCCCGGCGAGCACGGCGAGATCCACGTCCGCGGCGAACAGGTCTCTGGCGAATATCTGCACAAAAAGGCCATCGCCGAAGATGGTTGGTTCGCAACCAACGATGCGGGCTGGCTCGACGAAGGCGGATATCTGTTTGTCGAAGGACGACTGGACGATGTGATCGTGCGCGGCGGGGAAAATATCTCGCCGGGCGAGATCGAGGATCTGTTGCGCAGTTTCGACGATATCGCCGATTGCGCGGTGCTTGGTATCCCTTGCGAACGCTGGGGCGAAAAGGTTGTCGCCGTGATCGTATCGCGGTCGGGCGCTCCCGACACCGCTGCAATGGCGACGGCGATACGCGAAAGACTGCGATCGACCAAGACGCCCGAGGCATGGTTCGTCCGCGACGAGCTTCCCTATAACGAAACGGGTAAGCTGCTGCGCCGGATATTGAAGGCCGAACTGGCGGAAGCCGCCTGCGCCGATTAACAAGGCCCATGACCGGCCCCGACCATCTCGACGCCGACCGGCTATCGGCCCCCTGCGGGCAGCCGGTGCTGGTCGTCGATGCCGCGACATGGCGACGACCGGCTGTGCCGATTCAGGCGGTGGTGATCGGCGTCGACCGCGACGGCGTGCTGCCGACCACAGCGCCCGACGACTTCGACATGATGCTGACAGCGGCGAGCGCTGCGCCACCCCCATGGGTGTCGCTCGACGCCGGGGATTTCGACGTAGCGGTTGAACGGCTTGCGGAAGCCGTCCGCCGGAACCCGCAAGCATCGACGATCGCGGCCGCCGTGCTACGGCTTACCGCAGCGCTGCCCCTCGCCGATGCACTGACGATCGAATCCTTCGCCTATTCGGCATTGCTGGGCGGTGCGGAATTCGCGCGCTGGCGCAAGGAAAACGAAAATGGGTCGTCCTCGCCCAGTCCGCCAGCGCCGCTGCTCATCGCGCGCGACGGTAATCGCATTACGCTCACGCTGAACGATCTAGAAAATCGCAACGCGATGACGGCGGCAATGCGCGATGCCCTGTACGAAGCTTTGGCGAACGCGCTCGACGACCCGAGCCAGCCGATGGTCCGCCTGCAAGGGGCCGGCAAATGCTTCTCGACCGGCGGCGATCTCGACGAATTCGGAACAGCGCATGATCTGGCCGAGGCGCATCTCGTGCGAACGTTGCACAGCTGCGCCCGCGCGCTCGATGCGCTCGGCGAACGAGCGGAGGTGCGCCTGCACGGGGCCTGTATCGGGTCGGGGATCGAGGTAGCCGCCGCCGCGCACAGGCGAATCGCAGCGACCGATAGCTGGTTCCAGCTGCCGGAACTGACGATGGGACTGATCCCCGGCGCTGGCGGCACCGCCACGGTGGCAAGAGCGATCGGACGCCACCGCACGATGTGGATGCTGCTTTCGGCGCGGCGGATCGGTGCAGCGCAGGCGCTCGATTGGGGCCTGGTTCATGCGATCGACGACGAGCGATGACAGCGCTCCTCGATATCGTGGCGGATGCGGGCGCACGGCTGGTCCGGGCGTCGGGAAGTTCGATCGCATTCGACGCGCGACGCGCCTTGTCGCGTACCGACGATCTCGCGCTTGACGAGCCGGGCCTTTGCTCGCCCAATCGCCATTGCCGCCTTGTGCCTTGCCGCGAAGGTTGGATCGCCGTCTCACTCGCGCGCGACGACGACCGCGACCTGGTTCCCGCTTGGACCGGCACGACGTTCGGCGACGACCCATGGGAAGCGATCGTCCATAGCGCGGCGCATCGGACGGCCGCCGAGATGGTCGATGCCGCGATCCTGTTGCACCTGCCCGTCGCGCGCGTAGGCGAAGCGGCGCCGCTGGCTCCGCAGGCGCTGTCCGGCGGCGGGCGCGACGATGGCATCATAGTGGATCTGTCGGCGCTCTGGGCCGGTCCCTATTGCGGCGCGCTGCTCGGCGAAGCGGGACTCGAGGTCGTAAAGGTCGAAAGCCCCATACGGCCCGACCCCACCCCGGTCCATACGCCCCGGCTCGACGCGCGGCTCAATGGCCGCAAAAGGCGGCTAAGCATGGCGCTCGATACCGCCGAATTGCTTGCTTTGATCAGCGACGCGCGCGTGTTGATTACATCGGGGCGACCGCACGCGCTGGCGAAGCTCGGGCTGAATGAGCAGCGGTTGTTCGCGATCAATCCCGGATTGCTCTGGGTCGCGATCACCGCGCACGGCTGGGGCGGCGACGCAGCAATGCGGGTCGGGTTCGGCGACGATTGCGCTGCGGCAGGCGGGCTTGTCGGGTGGAGCAATAATGCGCCAAGCTTTCTCGGTGACGCCGTGGCCGACCCCCTGACCGGATTGACCGCGGCGACGCTGGCGCTGGAAGCGCTCGCTGCGAAGCAATGTGGGTTGCTCGATGTCCCGCTCGCGCGCACCGCCGCCAGTTTTGCGACGTTGCTCTGATGCGTGAGCGCTTCGACCTGCTTATCCGTAACGCCCGTGACGCGGAGGGCGCGAGGCTGGAGGTCGGCGTAAGCGACGGACGGATTGCCGCCATCGGGCCGGATATCCAAGGGTCCGGCCCGGAGTATGATGCGCGCGGACAGATTGCCGGGCCGGGGCTGCACGACCACCATCTTCACCTGATGGCCACCGCAGTGCGGATGGATTCCGTCGATCTGACCGGCATAGCTAACGCAGATGCTGCTATTGCCAGGCTGCGCGCGGATGTCCGAGCGCCCGGCAGTTGGGTGCGCGCAATCGGTTACGATGAGCGGATCGCTGGCCTGCCCGACCGCGCCATGCTTGACGCCTGGATGCCCGGTCATCCGCTCCGTATTCAGGACCGCACCGGGGCTTATTGGCTGCTGAACAGCGCGGGAATCGCGAAACTCGGCGCCCCGCCCTATCCCGACAGCGTCGAACGCGACAGCGACGGTCAGCCAAGCGGTCGCATCTGGCGTGGTGATGCGTGGCTGCGCGAGCGGATCGGCGGCGCACCACCGTCGCTCGCGGCACTCGGCGCCAAATTCGCCGCATGGGGGGTTACCGGGGTGACCGACGCCGGCGCATCGAACGGCCCGGCCGAGGCAAGTCTGCTCACCGGAGCGCTACCGCAGCGGCTGGTGCTGATGGGGAGGGAAGACCTGCCCGCCGGCGACGGCTACACTCTCGGCCCGGTCAAGCTGCTGCTCGATGAAAATGACCTGCCCCTGCTCGATACGCTCGCGGAGCGCATCAAGGGAGCACGCGCACTGAACCGAAACGTCGCGGCGCATTGTGTGACGCTGGGCGAACTCGTCTTTTACCTCCAAGCGCTCGCGGACGCGGGCGGATCGCGGCCCGGCGACCGCATCGAACATGGCGGCGTCATCCCCGAAAGCCTGATCGGCGACATTGCGGCCGCCCGGCTGACCGTGGTCACCCAGCCAAACTTCATTCATGACCGCGGCGACCGCTATCTGGCGCAAATGGACGCGCAAGAGCTTGCCGATCTCTACCGACTCGGGTCGCTGCTGAACGGCGGCGTCCGGGTACTTGGCGGATCGGACGCGCCCTATGGCGATGCCAATCCGTGGATAGCGATTCGCGCGGCGACCGATCGGCGCACGCGGGAGGGCCACCTTATTGGCGCAGACGAAGCGATCGACCGGCGGGCCGCGCTGGCACTTTATCAGCCCGCTCCGCTCGCTGCCGCGTCGCCCGCCGACTTGATCCTCTATGAATGGCCAGAAGAGGCGCGCGCGCTTGCCACTGTGGGGCTTACGCTGATTGGCGGCGACATCGTGTGGCAGCGCTAATCGCGCACCAGCAGCATCGCCCCTGCAAGCGGGCCGCCTGACGTCGACGTCGCGCAAATTTGGGGGTCACCGCTGACTTGCCGTTTGCCTGCGCGGCCCCACAATTGCGTGCAAGCTTCGTGCACGGCGCCATAAGCATGCAATCGGCCACCCGACAGCGCCCCCCCGCCCGTGTTCACCGGCAGGTCGCCATCCAGCGCGATCCGCGTTCCGCCCTCAATGAAATCCTTGGCGCCATACCGCTCGCAAAAGCCGAAATTTTCGAGCCAGTTGATCGTGTGAAAGCTGAACCCGTCGTAAAGCTGCGCAATATCGACATCGGCAGATTTGAGGTCGGTGCGGCCCCACATCATCTCGGCGACCTTCGGCTGCGCTTGCGTGTCGAGCGCGTCGAGTTGGGTCCAGCTGTTGCGGTAGCGCATCGACGAGCCGATCGCCTCGATCCGGATCGGCGGGTTCTTGAGGGTGCGTGCAATGTCCATGCGGGAGACGATGATTGCCGCGGCACCATCGATCGGCACGTCGCAGTCGTAGAGCCGCAGCGGTGTCGCGATCAGCGGCGAGGCAAGATAGTCGTCGAGCGTGATCGGCGTCTTATAGATCGCATTGGGATTGAGCGCGGCGTTGCGGCGCTGGTTCACCGCAATCTGCCCGACCTGTTCAGGCGTGATGCCGCTTTTGTGGACGTAGAGGTTGAAGAACAGCGCCTGCTGCAAAGCCGCGGCGTAAGTATAATAGGGCGCATACCACGAAAAAGGCCCTGCCTGCCGTTGCCCCTCGCGGAGCAGGGAATTGGCATAGGACGACTTGCGCGCCGTCGCTTCGTACATTGTGCGAAATATGAGGACGTTGCGGCAAAGCCCCGCTGCGATCGCGCCGATTGCATTGAACACCGCGCCATATTGGCCGGGAGCCTCGCCGCCGCCGCCGTACCAACCGACCTCCAGTCGCAAGGCATCCTGCAGCGCCGCGCATCCGACCGGCGAGAAGCCCGATCCGTCGGCGCGCTCACCGGGCCATGTCGCGAAGCCATCGATATCGGCGCGCGTCAGGCCGGCGTCGGCGATCGCTTCGAGCGCGGCATCTACGGTGAGCGCGAGCGCCGACTTGGTCGCGCCGCGCGAAACTTCGGACATGCCGACGCCGGTGATGGCGGTGTTTTTCTCGGCAAAGCGGGTCATGAATGCACCGGGCGAAACAAGGGGATCCAGACGTCTTCCACCCGTTCGAACACTACCTCGACCGGCATGTCGAAGATGACGCCCTGGGGCGCGCAGTCGACGATGTTGCAGGGGATGCGGACATCCTCCTGTTCTTCGATCGCAACCAGAGCGAGGACATAAGGGACGGGGAGATCGGGCACCCACGATTTGTGGTTGACCGTGAAGGTCACCACCCTGCCCCGCCCCGATACCGCATGCGGCATGACGTCACGGCTGTCGCATTTCGGACAGAATGGCACCGGCGGATGGACGAAATAGGCGCAGTCGGCACAGCGATGGATGGCGAGCTTCCCATCAACGCCCCATGTCCAAAAGGCCTCGCTGTCGCGGTCGATGACCGGCAGGATGCGCGCGGGCGCTTGCGTCATATCGTTCCTCATCCCTGTCAACGCGAGCGTTCGCCCGACTTATCACACCAGGTGATAAACCAATAGTTGACACATCGTCAATTTTTGCGATGATGCACGCAACAACAAATCAACCGGAAGAGGAGAGTCGCCATGCAGATGGACGACATGGTGATCATCAGCGTCGACGATCATGCGATCGAGCCCCCCGAGGCGTTCATCCGCCATTATCCCGCAGGAAAGAAGGACCGCGCCCCGCGGATCGTGCAGGACAAGGGCAAAGATGTCTGGTTGTGGAATGGCCAACGCTTCCCCACCATCGGCCTTAATGCCGTCGTTGGCCGGCCGCGGAGCGAATATGGCATGGAGCCCAGTTCCTTCGATCAGCTTCGTCCCGGCACCTATGATCCGAAGCTTCGCGTCGACGACATGAACGCTAATGGCGTGCTCGCGTCGCTCAACTTCCCGACCATGCCGAGCTTCGCCGGCGGCACCTTCGTGGGAATGGCGCAGAAGGATCCTGAAGAGGCGCTGCTCGCGTGCCGCGCTTGGAACGACTGGCATGTACAGGAATGGTGCACTGCCGCGCCCGGCCGGTTCATCCCAATGTGCCTGATCCCGATGTGGAACATGGACGACACGCTCGCCGAATTGAAACGGATGCGCGATTTGGGCGTCCATGCGGTCAGCTTCTCCGATAATCCCTCGAACATCGGCTTGCCGAGCATCCATAACGAATATTGGGAGCCGTTCTGGAAAGCGTGCTGCGACTACAAGATGGTGATCAACTGCCATATCGGCACCGGCGCGCGCGCGATGCATCCCTCACCCGAAAGCCCGATCGACGCGTGGATCACCGCGATGCCAATCTCGATTGCCAATTCGGCCGCAGACTGGACTTTCGCGACCTTCTGGCAGCGCTATCCCGATCTGCGCATGGCGCTCAGCGAAGGGGGCATCGGCTGGATTCCCTATTTCCTCGAGCGCGCCGATTTCACGCACGAGCATCATCACGAATGGACTTTCACCGATTTCAAGGGCGAGCGCCCGTCGGACCTGTTCAAACGCCACATCATCTGCTGCTTCATCGACGACCAGTTCGGGGTGAAGAACCTTGAATATATGAACGAGGATATGGTCTGCTACGAATGCGATTATCCGCATTCGGACACCGTATGGCCCAATGTTCCCGAATATCTCTGGGCGTCGGTCAACGGGCTGTCGAAGGAAACGATCGACAAGATCACGCATCAGAATGTGATGCGTGAGTACAGCTTCGACGCCTTCGCGCTGAACGGCGGGCGCGAAAATTGCACGGTCGCGCATCTGCGCGAACTGGGCAAGGACGTCGATGTCAGCCCGCGGCACAATCTGGGCGGGCTCAAGACCGACAGCATGGATGCGATCGGCCAGGCGCGACGCCCCGTAACGTCGGGCGATATCGAACGCATGTTCGCGTCGGCTTGATCGGATCGGCCCCATGAGTGAAACGATGTCCCGTTGCCCGATCGCACGCGCGCCGGCAGATGCGCCTGCCGTTCCTGCGCATGTCCCCCCCGAACTGGTGCTCGACACGCGCTTCGCCCAGGGCCAAGTCGCAAATGACCTGCCCGATCCGTACCTGCCGGCGGATGCCATGCGCTCGCCCGACGTGCCGCGCATTCTTTACTACCCCTGGCCAACCAGCGGACGACAGCATGGCGCGTGGACGGTGTCGCATTACGACGACATTCGCCGCGTGTATGAGGATAATGACCTGTTCTCGACCGAGGGCGCCGCGCAATTCCAGGCGCTCGCGGGCGAGAGCTTCCCCTCGATCCCGCTCGGCATCGATCCGCCGGATCATGGCCGCTATCGCAAATTCCTGAATCCTTGGTTCACACCGGTTGCGATGAACGACATGGAGCCAAAGATCCACGCGATCGTGACCGAGATGATCGACGCGGTGATTGGCGACGGTGAAGTCGATATCGCTTATGATTTTGGGCGCATCTATCCGGTTCGCGTGTTCCTAAACCTGATGGGCTTTCCATTCAGCATGTTCGACCAATTCCTCGAGTGGGAATATGCGATCCTGCACAATCCCGATATCGGCGCCAAAGCCGAAGCGGTGAAGGGCATCCTTGCCTATCTACGCGGCTTCATTGCGGAGAAGCAGGCGAAACCTGACGAGACACTGGGCAGCTATATCGCCAACGGGCAGATAGACGGCACGCCGCTAACCCCCGACGAAACGATCGGCATGACCTGGTTCCTTTGGCTTGGCGGACTCGACACCGTCGCCTCGACGATCAGCCAGATGTTTCGCCGCATGGCGCTCGACACCGCGTTGCAGGCACGCATCCGCGCCAACCCTGAGGTGGTGAACAGCGCGGTGGAAGAGTTCCTCCGGGTTCAACCGCTGGTCAATAGCGGCCGCCGGATCAAGAAGGATTTCACCTGGCACGGCGTCGACCTGAAGGAAGGCGACTGGATCGCGTGCATCAACAGCTCGGGCAATTTCGACGAACAGCAATTTGCTTGCCCGCGCCAGTTCGACCCGGAGCGCAAGAACAACCGGCACTTCACGCTGATTGGCGGCGTGCATATCTGCCTCGGCGCGCATCTGGCGCGGCGCGAGCTACGTGTGCTGCTCAGGGAATGGCTGACCCGCGTGCCGCCGTTCACGATCAAACCCGGTGCTGACACCACGGTAATCCCGGGGCTTTTGTCGATCCGCAATCTGCCGATCGTCTGGGACGCCAAAACCGCCTGACAGGAACAAAACTATGGCATTTTTGAAATATGACGACGCCATCTATGTCGGCGGCGAATGGCAGAAGACTGACCGGCGCGAGGCTGTGATCAACCCCGCCGACGAAAGCCTTATCATTGAAGCACCGGTCGGCAGCGCGGCGCAGGTCGACGCTGCGATCGGTGCGGCGCGCATCGCTTTTGATCAAGGGGATTGGGCCTATATGCCCGTCGCCCAGCGTCAGGCGATCCTGACGCGCTTTCTCGATGCGCTCGACGCGCGGAAGGCGGCAATAGTCGATATGATCGTCGCGGAGGCCGGCGCCACGCGGATGCTCGCCGAGTTCCTGCAATATGGCATTCCGATGAAACATGCGCGCCGGACAGTCGAGCTCGCTTCGCGGCCTGCGGTCTCGTCGCTGCCAGTCGAGCTCACGCCCAACGCACAGGGCCGCACAACGCTGGGCACCGGGGTTGTCAGTCGTGAGCCAGTCGGCGTCGTCGCCGCGATCTCGCCCTATAACTTTCCGTTCTTTCTCAATATCGGCAAGGTGATCCCGGCACTTGCTGTCGGCTGTACGGTCGTCCTTAAGCCTTCGCCCTACACGCCGATGGAAGCGCTTGTGCTCGGCGAGATCGCCGATGAAGTCGGACTTCCGAAAGGCGTGCTGAGCATTGTCACCGGCGACATCGAGACTGGCAAGCTGCTGACCACTGACCCGCGAGTCGACCTCGTCCACTTCACCGGGTCCGATAAAGTCGGCGCGATGATCCAGGCGCAGGCGGCGCCGACGCTCAAGCGTATCGTGATGGAGCTTGGCGGCAAGTCGGCGCTGATCGTCCGTGCCGACGCCGATATCCAGAAGGCGGCGGCCGCGGGCATTATGGGGTTTACCACGCACGGCGGCCAAGGATGTGCGCTCACCACGCGGCATCTCGTCCACAACAGCATCCGCCCGCAATTTGTCGCGGCGATGCAGGCGATGCTGGGGCATCTCAAGATTGGCAACCCGGCCGACCCGAACGTCAATTATGGCCCCCTGATCCGCGAAGTCGCGCGCAAGCGCACCGAAGACTATGTCGCGATCGCGCAGGACGAAGGGGCGACACTGGTTGCGGGCGGCAAACGCCCCAGCGGCCTCGACAAAGGTTTCTATTACGAGCCGACACTATTCGACAATGTGAAGAACGACAGTCGATTGGCGCAGGAAGAGGTGTTTGGGCCGATCGGCGCTGTCATCGGTTTCGACCACGATGACGAAGCCATCGCGATGGCCAACCACAGCGATTTCGGCCTGTCGGGCGCGATCTATTCGGCTGACGCGGGGCAGGCTTATCGAATGGCGCTCAAGCTGCGCACCGGCGGGGTATCGATCAACGGCGGCGCCGGCACGATGCAGTCCGACGCGCCGTTCGGCGGCATCAAACGCTCGGGTTATGGCCGCGAATATGGCGAGGATGGCCTCAACGAATTCACCTATCAGAAAGTCATCGGCTTCCACGCCGAGTAAGGAACAAGCGCATGACCAAAGTGATGTCCGGCATCCGCGTCCTCGAGGTCGCGCAATTCACCTTCGTTCCGGCCGCTGGCGGCGTGATGACCGACTGGGGCGCCGACGTGATCAAGATCGAGCATCCGGTGCGCGGCGATGCGCAGCGGGGCATCCAGATGCTGCAACGACTTGCCGTCAATCCGCAGCGCTCGTCGCTGATGCAGCATCCCAATCGCGGCAAGCGCAGCGTCGGCATCGATATTTCGACCGCCGAGGGGCAGCAACTCCTCTACGAAATCGCCGCGACGTGCGACGTGTTCCTGACCAATTATTTGCCGAGCCAGCGCCAGAAGCTGAAGATCGACCTCGAGCATATTCGCGCCGCCAATCCGGACATTATCTATGTTCGCGGCAGCGCGTTCGGCGACAAAGGCCCCGAGCGTGACAAGGGCGGGTTCGATTCAACCGCATATTGGGCGCGCGGCGGATCGGCCATATTGGTAACGCCCAAAGCGCTTGATGGACCGCTGACCCAGCCCGGCCCGGCCTATGGCGACACGATCGGCGGCATGAACATCGCAGGCGGGATTGCGGCAGCGCTGTTCCACCGCGAGCGCACCGGCGAGGCGACCGAGGTCGATGTGTCTTTGTTGTCGTCGGGGATTTGGGCGACCGCCTGCTCGATCGACGTCGCGATGGAACTGGGCGCGGATCCGTTCGAAAATCAGATGCCCGGCGGCAGCCAAGCGGTCGGCACCAATCCCTTCATGGGCGTGTTCAAGACATCCGACGGCAAGTTCATCAACCTGACCGTCTTGTCGCCAGGCCCCTATATAGAGGATGTGTTCGGCCATCTCGGCATCGCCGACGCGGCAAAGGACGAACGTTTTTCGACCGCCGAGGCCATTATGGCGAATGCGACCGAGGCCTATCCGCTGGTCAAGGAAGCCATTGCGGCCCGGCCCTATTCCTATTGGGTTCAGCATCTCAAAACGATGAAGGGGCAATGGGCCGCCTATCAGTCGGTTCACGACGTCGCGAGCGACGAACAAGTGCTGGCGAATGATTTGATCTTCGAGGTCGAGAGTGCCGATGGCGGCGCGCCGATCCGGCTCGTCGCGAATCCGGTGCAGTTCAACCGCGAGGGCGTCGAGAATAGCCGCGCGCCCGAGGCATCGGAGCATACCGAACTGTTTCTGATGGAATTGGGGCTCGAATGGGACCGGATCGAGGATTTGAAGAACAAGAAGGCGATCGCCTGAGCGGCGGGCGCGGCATGGCCTCCCCTCCCCTTCGCGTTGGCATCATCAGCGCCGCGTGGGGCGCCAAAGCCCACCTGCCCGCATGGCGCAGCCTCGACGGGATCGAGGTCACCGCAATCTGCACCTCGCGGCCCGAGACGGCCGCAAAAGCTGCCGCCGAGTTCGGCGTTGCGCGCGCGTTCCATGATTTCCGCGACATGGCCGCCGATCCCGATATCGACATCGTTGATTGCGGCACGCGCCCGCCTTTACGCTACGCCATGGTGATGGCGGCGCTCGGCGCGGGCAAGCATGTGTATAACGGCATTCCCTTTGCCAGGAATCTGACCGATGCCCGCGCGATGACCGATGCGTGGCGCAACGCGGGGACGGTCGCGATCGTCGATGCCTTCATGCAGGCGGTTCCGGCGATGGTACAGATGAAGGCGATGGTCGATGCAGGCTGGATAGGCGACGTTTTCGGCGCAGATATCGCGTTCGAGGTGCCTTTGTTCAGCGCATTGCAGACCAATGTGCCCGGCTATGTCTGGTTCGCTGATCCTGCCAACGGCGCGAGCGCCGCGCGTAACCTGGGCAGCCACATGCTGCATCTGTTGGTGCATTTTTTCGGGCCGGTCACATCTGTTGCATCAGATCAGACCTTGGCGCTGAAGCAATGGCCACTCAATGGCGACCTGATCCGCCCCGAGGTGCCCGACCGCGCGTCGCTACTCTTGCGCCACGCATCGGGATTGCCGACGCGGGTGGAGGCTAACTGGTCGAAGATCGGCGGCGAAGGGTTTCGCTTCTCAGTGTGGGGATCGGCGGGCAGGCTCGAAGCACGCGCGCCAGTGTTTCCGATGGCGCATGATACAAGGCTGTTCGGCACCCAGGATACGGCGCTGGGCACCGCGATGATGGAGGAGATTGGGGTTGCGCCTGCGTGTCTGAAGGTACCGGGTTGCCATGCGGTTGCAGACCGGCCCGAGACCGGACTGCTGGCGCTGGCGTCGATTTTTGCAGCGATGCGTGATGCGATCCACGGGGTCGGCAAGGCGGCGCCCGACTTCGCCCAGGGGCTGCATGTGCAGGAGGTGGTCGAGGCGGCGGTGATGGCAAGCGACGAGCGGCGGTGGATCGACTTGTAATCGCCCTCCCGCGCGGGCGGGAAGAAAGCTAGTCGCGCCGGATCAGCATCGATCCCGCAATGAACCCACCCCCCATTCCGCACACCGCCGTCTTCGCGTCCGCAACTTGCCGCCCGCCGGCATCGCCCCACAATTGCGTGCAAGCCTCGTGCAACAACCCGAAACCGTGCAGTCGCCCACCCGACAATTGTCCGCCGCCGGTGTTGACCGGAAACCGTCCGCCAGGACCGATATTGCCCTCGGCAATGAAATCCTTTGCCTCGCCATGGCCGCAGAAGCCGAGGGCTTCGAGCCAATAAGGTACGAAGATGCTGAAACCGTCGTATAGCGCGAGCATGTCGACGTCGGCGGGTTTGAGGTCGGTGCGTCTCCACATATCCGCCGCGCTGTCATGCGCGCCCATCGTCGTCAGGTCAGCGCGTTGGTCCCATGTTTCCTGCGACGCGAGCGCCGCGCCCATCGCTTCGATTGTCAGTGGGGCGCGCGCGCAATCTTTGGCGGCGTCGGCGGCCGAAACGATCACCACACATGCCCCGTCGATCGGTACGTCGCAGTCGAACAGCCCGAGCGGCGACGAGATCATCCGCGCGCCCAGATAATCGTCCATCGACAGCGGCGCCTGCATCACCGCCGATGGATTATGCTGGGCAAAGGCGCGCTGACCGGTTGCGACGAGTCCCAGATGCTCGCGCGTCATGCCGAATTCATGAAAATAGCGCGTCGCCATCCAGCCCGCCCAGTTCGATGCCGACATGGCGTTGGCAGGGACAAGATAGCTGTACCAGCCGCCTAGCCTGGCGCGACCCGCACCCGGGATGCTCGCGCGCTGGGTCGCGGTCTGCGAACTGCTTTCGGTAAGCGCGCGGAAACAAAGGACATGACGCGCCTGCCCGGTTGCGACCGCCATTGCCGCGACCATCAGCGGCGCCATCTGGGACGGACCATCGGGCACCGCACCGTGCCAGCGGGTCTTGAGGCCGAGTGCGTTGCGGACCTCGCCGGTACCCAGTGGCGACATGCCAGGCGAATTGTCGGCTTTGCCCGGATAGGTCGAAATGCCTTCGATATCGTCCTTGGTGAGCCCGGCGCATTCGAGCGCGCGCTTCGCCGCTTCGGCAAGATGCGCCATTGCGGGGCGTCCGGTCTTGCGCCCGATGTCGGACATGCCGACGCCCGTAATCGCTGCATTCAGCGTCATTGCGCCGGCTCCCACTGCGGAAACCAGATGTCTTCGATGTTGGCGAAGGTTATGCGCATCGTTTGTCCGATGGCGACACTTTCGGGGTCGGTTCCGACAACTTCGGCGGTGACGCGGACGCCGGGGGCGCCGTCGAGATCGACCACGGCGAGGGCAAAGGGGACCTGCATTCCGGGAGCCCATTGCTGGTGGTTCACCGTGTAGGTATAAACTGTGCCGGTCCCAGGAGCCGCCCTGCTTTCAACCTTTTCGCTCCAACACTTCGGACAGATCAGCTGCGGCGGGTGGATCGCGTGGTCGCAGTCGGCGCAGAAGGCGATCATCAGTTTGCCGTCGGCGCCGCCGGTCCAGAAGGCGGTGTTTTCGGGTGTGAGTTCGGGGAGTGGTCTCATGGCTGTTCCTGCGGTGAAAATTGTCGCGGCAGCGCAAACGCGACGAGAATCGCCACGAGACAGATGCCGACGATGACAGTGACGGTTAGGTCGTATGCGAACGGCGAGGGATAGATTTCATCGCCGCGGCGCACGACATCGACCGCGAGCAAGGTCGTGACCATCTGCGCGCCGATGCCCAGAAACAGCTGGCGGATGACGGTTAGCATTCCCGAAATCTCGCTGATCCGTTCGGGCGGCGAGGCCTGCGCGATGACCGTTGGAGCGACCGAGAAAAGCATCGTCGCGCCAAAGCTGATCACGATGAGCTGCGCGACCGCGAGCGCAAAGCTGTCAATTTCGAGGACGAACCATAACAGCCACCCGGCCGTGGTGATAAGGCCGCCAACAACAAGCGCGATCCGACCTCCACCCCGGCCCGCCAGCCAGCCTCCGAGCGGCCCCGCGAAGGTCGAACTAAGATTTGAAGGGAGCTTTGCCAGACCGGCCATGGTCGCGGTCAGGCCAAGTCCGGCAACGGTCCATGCCGGCGCCTGGAGCAACAGCGAGAAGAACACGGTGATCTGAAGCGTACTCATCGAGACGAGCGCGGTGACGGCTCCGCCGACGGCGATCGTGCGGTCGGCGAAGCTGCGGATGGCGATCAGCGGATTGGCGCTGGCCAAGCTGCGGCGAACCCACCAGGCAACGAGCGCGACGCCGAGCGCCAGCGCGCCCAGCGACATCGGATTGCCCCAGCCCCAGCTTTTTCCCATGCTGAAATAGACAAGCACGAGCGCCACGCCGGGTGCAAAGGCCAGGCCGGACATCCAATCGACCGCCTGAATCGATGGGCGCCGGATCGAAACGGGCACGAAGGCGAGCGTCGCGAGCGCAGCGGTCACGCACAGTCCGGCGCTGGTGAAGAAGATGCCATGCCAGCTGAACTGATCGACGATCATGCCGCCAACGACCAGCCCTGCCGCGGTGCCGATCGACGCACCCGATATCATCAGGCCGATCGCCATGGGCGCGCGATCCTTGGGCATATTTTCATGCACCAGCCCGATGCATAAGGGGAGGATCGCGCCGGTGACCCCCTGCATCAGCCGACCGGCGAGCAGCACCGGGAAGTTGGTCGAAAGCGCGCTGATCAGCGAACCGATCGCGCCGATCGCCAGCACGACAATCAGCACCCGCCTTCGCCCGAACAAATCGCCGAGACGGCCGACGACCGCCGCAATCGCCGCGCCGACGATGAGATAGCCGGTGATCAGCCAGCCGACCATTGCGGGGTTGCCGAAATCCTCGATCAGCTTTTTGAGCGCCGCGAGAATCATTGCGGTTTCGAACGACCCGGTGACCTCGGCAACCCACAACGCCGCGATCAGCAGGGGGAGATTGCGTTTGGGGGTCACTTACGTCTCAACCGTCTTGGCCCCATCGGGCATCCCAACCTGCGCGGCGCGAACCTCGATCAAGTCGACCCCGATGTCGGCGGGAAGACCGACGACCGCGAGCAGCGACGCGGCCATCGATTCGGGCGTGGCAGATTCGCCCGACATCGACGCATGACCCGTTTCAACGATCTTTTTGTAGAAGGCCGCAACAGTCTCCTGCGACCATGCCTTGCCGCCCGAGCCCCCCTTGACCGAGCCCGAGCGGAGGATCGTGACGCGGATATCTTCCGAGCGGAGCTCGTCGCGCAGGCCCTGACAAAGCGTTTCGACCGCCGCCTTGGTCGCGGCATAAAGCGCCAACATCGGGAAGGGCATTCGAACCGATTCACTGCTGATCGCGACGATCTGTCCCTTGGTTTCGCGCAAATGCGGAATCGCGGCGCGGATCAACCAGGCGACGCCGAGGATGTTGATATCGACATGATCACGGATCAGGTCATCGCTGCCATGTTCGAACGCGAAGGGATGGTAGATCGCGGCGTTGGCCACGACGACATCGATGCGGCCGAATGCCGCCACCGTTTGCGCAATGGCGGCATCGACCGCTGCCGAAGAAGTCACATCGCACGGCAGCGGCAGGACGGCGTCGCCAAATTGCTGCGCCAGACTGTCCAGTTCTTCGGAGGGCCGGGCGAGGCAGGCGACGCGCATCCCCGCCCCCGTCAGGGCAGCGACGAAATGTCGGCCCATTCCCTTTGAGGCACCCGTGATAACGGCAGTTTTGCCGATCAGCCTTTCCATCCCAAATCCCCAATTTACTGTGCTTTTCGCTTTTTTTGACGATACGTCAACTTTTTGCCTTATCGCAACCCTGCTGTTAGGAAGAGGAGTCTATTTTGACCGGGAAACGAATTTGACGACACAACAACCAGCGGTGGATGCGCGGCGCGTGGCGTCCGATGCGGTGATTGATGGAACTGGTCGCAAGCTGGGCGCCAAAGGCCAGCGCACCCGTCAGCAGCTGATCGATGTCACCGTCGCGCTGCTGGAAACCCACGGGCTGCGTGACGTGTCGGTGGTCGATGTCGCCCGCGCCGCCAACACATCGCCGGCAACTTTTTATGTTTATTTCAAAGGCGTACCAGAGGTTGTTCTGGCAGCGCTTGAAAATGCCACGCAAACGTCCCCGGAACTGGAAGCGATCGTGGCGAGCGACTGGCTGGCCCCCGGGGCCGCCGCAAATGCGCGAGCGTTCGTCGATTGTTATACCGATATCTGGAACCGCAACCGGACGATATTCGTGGTGAGAAACCTTGCTGCCGAGGAAGGCGACGCGCGCTTTTACGAAGCGCGGATGACCTTGGCGCGCCCCATCCTGATGGCGATCAGCGAGCAGGTCGAACGCGCGCAAGCGGCTGGTCGTATCCCAGCCGACCTGTCGCCGCGTTCGTGCGCCGGAACGATGCTGATGATGCTGGAACGTCTCTCGGCTATCGGCCCGATGAGCCGCGAAGATGACGGCGTCGGCTACGCCGACCTCAAGGCCGCAGCGGCGTACAGTATATCGACGATGCTGGGCGCCCGCGGGTAGCTGTGGCAATCCCCGCTGCTGCTTCGCGATGGGGAGCCAACAGCGGCATAACCGCCGTTGGAGGAGCCCTGGCGCAGCCGTCGCAGCGCCTTCGCCAATCGCCGCGCGGACGGTTCCATTCCCCATGACGTCGGCACAGGGAAGTTGAGTCACGCCGACGACGCCTCAGCAATCATCTGCTGAATGTTGAGAACGCCGGTGGCCAACCCGCCGGAGAGACCCGCATCGACGGGGAGGCAGACGCCGCTGATGAAACGTGCCGCGTCGCTGTTGAGCAGGATCAGCGGCAACGCCTGTTCCTCCGGGGTCGAATAACGGCCCTTTGCTTTGGCAAATGCGCCCAGCACCGCATCGCCCGCAATCTTGCGGAATTCGCCAAGCATCGGCGTGTCGATCGGGCTGGGCATCGTGCAGTTGATGCGGATGTCGCGGCCGATCAGGTCGGGCGCGCTGACCTGGGTCCAGGTGTTGATGAGCTCTTTCGACAAGGTGTAGGGATCGCCGAGGTCGGCGGCGCGATCGGTGTACCACTGCCGCGCCTGCGCAAAGTCGGTGATGCCCATAAATTCGCGCAGCAGCGGCTGACGCGCCAGATAGCCCATGCCCGCAAGCGACGAGACGCTGACGATCGCAGCGCCGGGATTAAGGTGCGGAATCCAGCCTTCGGTCCAGGCGCGAATGCCGAGGAAATTGACCGTGACGACATCCTCGCCCGGAAAGGTTTGCGGCAGGCCCGACACGTTGAACAGCGCGTCGACCTTACCGCCGATGCTGGCGATGCCCGCCGCGATCGCTTCGGGGTCTTTCAGGTCGATTTCGGTAAAGCTGGCGAGGTCGACGGGGGATGGTTTGATGTCCGCGCCATGCACTTCGGCGCCCATATCAACGAGAGCACGGGCGGCGGCTTCGCCGGTTCCCGAGAAACAGCCCATGACGACGACCCGCTTGCCCTTATAACCCAGAATATCGGTAGCCATCACATCATCTCCGTCCGTTTTTATCGTAAGAAACCGAGGTAAACCGGCCTCGGAAGCGCAGCAAGTCCAAAATTGACACTTCGTCAATAAATGAAGTGCCCTGTCATTTATTCCAGCGGTGCGAACGTCGTTTGGGCAAGCCCGCCCATGGCATCAGCCATCAGCGCCGCCTCGCGCGCCTCATGCGCATTGCAGAGGATGATCGCGATTGCAGTGGCGATGCGATCGGCGGCCACCGCGTCGCGGAAAGCCGCCCAGGCGGCGGCGTGATCGGCAAATTCGAGGGCCAGTGCAGCCTCGACCTCCTGCTTCTCGACCGCGTGAAACTCCGGTTCGAAGCGTTCGATCGCGCGCCACCATTTGATCAGCCGCGCTAAGCCCTTGGCTTTCACCGCAGCCTGCTGGTCGGAAAGACGCGGCACAATGCTGTCGCGGATATCATCGAGCGCGATCGTGAAGCTGCGGTCATGGGCACCGAGCGGCGCGTCGGGCATGGTGACCGGCGGCAAGGCGATCCCCGCTGCGTCGGCCAGCGCCTCTGACAATACGCGGCGGTGGATCGTAGAATAGACGAGGTTCATGCCCAGGTTTGGCGGCGGCGGCGCGTCAGGATCGTCGTAACGCGACCGCCGCGCGAAGCCGGTTTGGAATAATAGCCGCCAATAACGTACGCGCCCCAGATCGACCGGGTAGCCGCCCGCCGCTTCATAATCTGCGAAGGCTTTGGGAAGCGGGACAAAGCCCTGGAACAGCATCCGCAAGCAGAGCATCGCGAGGTCCGCCATCGGGTCGCCATAATGCACCAGTTCCCAGTCGAGCAGTGCCGTGACCCGGTCGCCTTCGTAAAGGAAATTGCCCGGCCCGGCGTCGCCGTGGACGATCACAGGCGCGGGCATATCGGCGGGGATATTTGCCGCGAGCCAGTTCAGCGACAGGTGGATCAGCGGATCCCACGCCCTGCCGCTGTTCGCGGCGCGCAGTGCGGCGAGGCGACGTTGAATGAAAGCGTCGGCGGGTTCGACGGCGCCCATGCCCTCGACCGGACATGCGGTTACGTCAATGCGATGGAGCGCCGCGAGCTGCGCCATAAAATCGGCCGCGATTGCGCTGCGCTGGGCCGGATCGGCGATGCCGCCGAAACGGTCCTGGCCGGACACCATACCGCACACGAGCGCGCGCTGGTCGGGCACCGATGCGAAATAGGGCGCAACCCGCACGCCAGCCGATGCCAGTGGACCCGACAGCGCGCGCAGAACGGCCGCTTCGCGCAGAAAAGCGGCGTCGTCCCCTGCTCCGGCTTTATGCACATCATAATTCATATACGCGCTTGCCGCGCGTCCGTCGGGCCAGACGAGGTCGAGTTCGGCGCCGTCGCGCGATGCGCCGCCCCCGCCGCGCGGCCGAACCGCCGTCACGCGCGCGCCGCTCGCTGCCTCGACCGCAGCTGCGAGGCCGTCAGGCAGAAGCGCGGCGGGCGCCATCAGGCGATGATCTTTGCTTCGCGGAAGCCCGCGATCTCGGCATCCGAATAGCCGATTTCGCGCAAAATCTCGTCGCGATGCTGGCCGACCGCGGGCGCGCAACGCTTGAAGACAATCGGAACGTCGCCGAAATGCCAGAAGGCGCCCGGCTGTTCGACGAGACCATAGAGCGGCTGCGGCAGGACAGACACGAGGTTCAGATCGCGATTCTGCGGATCGTCGAAGAAACGGTGCATCGCATCCTCAAAAATAACCGCGTCGCTGGGGACGCCAGCGGCGTCGAGCGCAGCGAGCAGGTCGGCGACGGTTCGCCCCTTCACGGCGGCTTCGAAATGGGCTTCTTCGCCGAGCAGGTCGCGCAGTGCGGCTTGCTGTTCGGGTCGGTGCGCCGCGACCGCAATCCATTTGCCATCGGCGCACTCGAAGATGCGATGATAGGGCGAAAATCCCGTCTGATCGCTGGTCAGGTGATAGGTTTCGGTAAGCGTTCCGTCGGGTCCGATCAGCCGCTCGCCCTGCGTGAAAGCCGCGACGCCGAGCAGCGACGTCTGCGTCGTATGCCCCCTGCCCCCCGCGCGCTTCGCATAGAGCGAAGCCATGATTTCGACGAGACAGCTTTGCGCCGAGGTGACGTCCATCGTGCCGGGGCGGTTGAACACGGGCTTGTTGCCTTCGCCGGCATTCTCGAACTCCCAGCCCGCGATTGCGTTGAAGATCGAGTCATAGCCCGGCCAGTTGCCGCGCGTGCCGCGCTGGCCATAGGCACTGACATAGTTGAACGCGACGTCGGGGTTATATTTGCGAATGCCCTCTTCGCTGAGCCCGAGCTTCGCCGCGCCCTTGAACCGCATATTGTGGTGAACGACCTCGGCCCACTGGATCAGCCGTTCGAGGATCGGCTGCGCTTCGGGCCGCGTCAGGTCGAGCGCGAGGCTGCGCTTCGAACGCGCCGCCGCCTGATAATAGCGATGCATGAAGCGGATGCGGTCACCCGTCAGCGCCTCGACCTTGATCACATTGGCGCCCATGTCGCCCATCATCGACGGACCCATTGGTCCGGCGAGGAACATGCCGAGGTCGAGGACGCGGACGCCTGCGAGGATTTCGGCGGGCGCAGCGCCGTTGCCAGTTGCGGCGGGCGGCGGGGTCCAACCTTTATCGCCGCCCTCGCCAAGGCGCGGTGCGGGGCGCCCCTGCGGCAGATCGGCGTCGGTGTGGAAAGGGACGTTGGGCTGCCGCGTCTTGCCGAGATCGGGGTCATCGACCTCGATGACATAGCCATTCGCCTCGACCTCCGGATGACGCAGGACTTCGCCCATCGGATAGGCGGGCTCGACCGCGATGTCGGCAGCGCGCAAATCGGCGATCCAGCGGTCGCGCGGGCGCAGGCGGAAGGCGGCTTCGACGCCTTCGGGGGTCTCGAGGTCGACGTCCGCCTCTGCCATTACCTCCCACATCGTCGGCATGGTGGCGTAATCGAACTGGCGGGTCGGATCCATGATCTGAAGCCAGTCGCCATCCTGACACTCGAACAGCTGCTGCGCCATCGCGCGCGGGACGTCGGGGGCATAGGTCGGCGGATTGGGCATCGGCCCTTCGCTGTTGCGCGCCCAGACGAGCGGCAGCGTCGAGAGAAACCCCTGGAACAGCGAGGTGTGCGCGGCGCCGCCGCGGCCCGACTGAAGCCGCATGACGAGCCGCGCGAGGATGCCCGATGCGGCGAGGTGCGCCGCCGCCCAGCTGCCCTGGCGATAGCGGTAGACGATAGGGCCGCCACGATAACCGTCATTCTCGTAAAGCACGCCGACGCGTGCGGCGACGAGCAGATCGTCGGCGCTGCGTTCGACGTCAGGGTGGTTATGCGGGCTGCCGGTGATGCCGCAGATGACGAGCCGGGGGAAGGCGCGGGCCAAGGCTGCGTCGTCGAGGCCCAGCGCGTGCGCCTGCTGCGGCGTGAACTGGTGGAGCAGGACGTCGGCGCCCGCGAGGCGATCGGTCAGCGCCGCGAGGCCGTCGGGGGTATCAAGGTCGAGGATCAGGCTGCGCTTGCCGCGGTTCCAGTTGGCAAAGGGTGCGGTACCGCGCGCTGGGTCGCCGCCGGGGCGCTCCACCTTCAGCACGTCGGCGCCGAGTTCGCACAGCATCAGCGCCGCGACCTGAACCGCCATCCCCTCGCCAATCTCGACGATGTTAAGGTCGCCGAGCATCGGTCAGGCCTTGCGGAAGTTCGGGAGTACCCAATCGTCCTGGATCAGGGTCCAGTCGACGACGACCTTCATCCCGATATGGACATCCTCGGCATCGCAGCCCGACACGTTCGCGTTCAGGCGGGTGCCGGGCGCGCCATCGAGGTCGACGACGACGGGGACATAGACATAATCCTCGCCATTCTTGGGGTTCTTGTTGCAAATAGCATAGCTGAACACCGTGCCGGTGCCAGGGAGCGTAGGCCAGTTTTTGGCGCGGCTGCCGCATTCGGGGCAGACGGCGGTCGGCGGCATCCGGAAATGGCCGCATTCGCCACATTCGCACGCGGTGAGCTTATGCTCCTTCGCCGCCTGCCAGAAAGGTTCGGTGTCGGGGTTGGTGGTGATGCGGATCTGGTCGCCGGGAAGCGCGCGGGCGGGGCCGTAGGTCATGAGGGTCACTCCTTGCGCAGGATGAGGCTGGAGACGGGGAGCGACGCCGGGCCGCCCGAGACAAGCGCGAATTCGGCATCCTTGACTTGGTTGATCGCGGTGCCGCGCACCTGTTCGACGCCCTCGACGATGTGGGTCATACCGATGATATAGGCTTCGTTGAGGTTGCCGCCGTGGGTGTTCACCGGGGTGCCACCGTTGACGCCCTTGCCGGTCGCCGGATCGTATCGAAGCTTGCCCGAGAGAACATAATCATTGCCCTCCCCCTTTTCGCAGAAGCCATAATCTTCGAGCTGCATCAGCACCATCGGGCTGAAATGATCGTAGATGAGCGCGACGTCCATATCCTTGGCCGACAGCCCCGACTGCGCCCAGACGCGGTCGGCGGTGAATTTATGCCCCGAGCTGGCGAAATGCGGGTCGGGCATTCCCATCCACGCAAAGGCACGGCCCCATTCGCGCTGGCCGCCATGCGCCGCAGCATGGACGACCGCAGGCTTGTGGCGGCAATCCTTCGCACGGTCCATCGTCGTCGTGATGACGGCGACCGCGCCGTCGGTTTCGAGGCAGAAGTCGAGGCGGCGGAGCGGGTCGGCGAGCATCACCGATGCATCATATTGTTCCTTGGTCAGCGGTTCCTTGCGCACTGCCTTGGGCCGATTGTGGGTGTTGGCGCGGGTCGCCATCACGACCTCGCCGAAGGCGTCCTGCGTGGTGCCGTAAAGATGCATATGTCGGCGCGCGAGAACGGACATCAGATGGCCTGGGCCGACGAGGCCCGATGGCTGGAGAAAGCTGTTTTCCGGATTGGGCGCTGCCGAACCGAACACGACACCGAGGCGATGCTGCGGCAGTTGCTGCAGCGCCATCAGCGTGACGGTATAAGTGCAATCCTCGTTCATCAGCCCCGCTGTCGCGAGGCCGATGGCGCCCGGACAGCCGCCACCGCCGCTGGTCAATGTCGCCGACCAGCTGATGTGCGGCATACCCAATGTTTCCATCAGGCTGGCGGTATCGAACTTGTCGAGATAACCCGCGCCCGCGGTCGAATAATAGGAGAAGCCATCGATCTGCTTGTGGCTGATCCCCGCATCGGCACAGGCGTTCATGATCGCCTCGGCTGCCATGTCGTTAATCGTGCGGGGCCAGCTTTTGCCCCGGACATAGTAGTCGGTAGCCCCGACGCCGACGATCGCGCACTTGTCCTGATTGACCCAGGCCATGCTTCTCTCCCGATTCCCAGTTATCTAACTAGGTTTGATATGATGCCGAACGCGCCTTGTCCAGTCGTCAAGCGAAATGGAGTTTCCGGTATTTGCCGCGGAAGTAGAGCAACGGGTCGCGGCGGGGCTCGAAAATCGCTTTCACGACGCGCCCGACCAAAAGGAAATGATCGCCGCCGTCGTGCACCGCATCGCGCACGCATTCAAAGCTGCTGAGTGAACCGGTCAGGACTGGCGTACCAAATTCGCCGGTTTCCCATGGGGTCGCGGCGAAGCGGTCTTCACCCTTTCCCGCAAAACGGTTCGAGGTCGGCTGCTGTCCGATCTGCAGCACATTCACCGCAAAGCGCTCGGCCGCGCGCAGGTGAGGCGCGCTGCCGGCGTTGTTCGCGATGCACACGAGCAGCAGTGGCGGGTCGAGCGATACCGACGTGAAGCTGTTCGCGGTCAGCCCAATCGGCGTGCCGTCGGGGCAGAAAGCGGTGACGACCGTGACCCCGGTCGCAAAGCATCCGAGGGCGTCGCGGAAGGTGCGCGCGTCAGACCCGGCGCGATATTCGGGCGAACCGCGCGGCGCACGGCGTTCGAGAAAATCGATCAGATGGCCGCCCAACGCATCGATGCGGTCCTCGGTCACGACAAAGGCCGCATCCTCGACTTCGACGAGTTCGCCGTCGGGGAGCCGATCGACGAACGCCGCCGCGTCGTCCCGCGAGACGATCTCGCTCATCGCCCCGCGAACATAGAGTGTCGGCACCGCGATATGCTCGGCGACACCGGCAAGGCGCTCGGTCATCGATGCGGTATCGAAAGCGCCCAGCATACGGACATCCCAACGGGCCTGGCCGGGGCTGAGCGCGGCGACCTCGCGGAGTCGCGCGCCGATCTTGTGCGAGACGGCTGGATCGACATTGAGCGGGAGATCGACAAGCACCAGGCCGGCCGCGAGCATCGCCGCATCGCGTTCGAGCGCCGCGCTGGCGACCCAGCCGCCAAGCGTCGAAGCAACGACCACCGGCCGTGTGCCGAGTTGTGCGAGCACGGAGCGCAGATCCTGGACCATCGAATCGAAATCATAGCGGCCGTCCTTGGGCCATTCGCTGCCGCCATGGCCGCGCAAGTCGAGGCTGATGACACGGCGCCCCGCCTGTCGAAGTGCCTCGGCAACGCTGTCCCAGACGCGGCGGGTCTGTCCCGCACCGTGGACCAGCAGCACCGACGGGTCATCATCCGCTCCGACCACTTCGGCCTCCAACCGGACGCCGGCAAAGCCCTGATACTGGACGATTGTCATACCATCTGTTCCTGCGACGCGACGCCGAGGTGCAGCCAGACGTCAAACTGCTCCGACCGCCGCCGCATCATCAGGCGTGCGATATCGGCGTCGCCGTCGATAATCGCCTGACACAGGCTGCGCTGCATCGCACGGGTGCGCTCGCGCCGATCGGCATCGGCATAAAGGTCGCTGCCCCGTTCATCGAGGCCAAAGCTATAGCCGATCTCCATCACCAGTTCGACGACCGGATTCCCGCTCATCTGTGCGATCATCCGCGCCAGTTCGACTTCGGCCGTGATCAACTCGCGCGCCGTGTCGTGCCCGTCGATCCGATCGACGAACGCCTGCATCCGTTCGGAATCCTCGTCGGTGCGCAAGCGTGCGGCTGCGACCGCCGCCTCTTCCGATACCGGACGCGTGACCTGGATGACGTCGCCCAGACTGGCGCCGCGCATCCGCAGGAAGCGCGCGAGCGACTGGATGGCATCGCGGGCGTCGGGACGTTCGGCAAAATAGCCGCCCTTGGTTCCGCGCCGGATGCTGATCAGCCGGTCGCGCTCGACCATCTTGGCCGCCTGTCGGAGCGTCGGCCGACTGACGCCGAAGCGCCCAAGCAAATCGTCCTCGGCGCCGAGATAGTCGCCGGGGTCGGCGGCGAGGCTGAGGCCGGCAAGCGCCCGTGCGGTGCGGCTGGCAAGCGTCTCGTTGGCACCGGCAATTTGCATGAGCATCTCCCTTAATTAGGTATCTGTTTATACGTAGATATGCCGTATGTCTAGATTTTCCTTGCCGCGACTTATATAACTAGGTAGTTATTAGAGAAAATCAGATCAAGCCGAGTCGAGAGGAAGACCATCATGAAGCCCTTCGTATTCAGCGCCGACAGCCATATCATGGAACCGGCCGATATTTTCCTGGAAGGCCTGCCCGCGTCGCTGAAGGATCATGCAATCCACGCCCGGAAAGAGGGTGATTATCTGATCACCGGCACGAAGGATAAGATCATCTATCGTCTGCGCGTCGGCCAGCATCGCGAAAAGGCGCTGGGCGACAATGAACGGCGCGGTATCCGGGAAATCGCTGGTCGGTTGGAAGATATGGAGCTGGAGGGAATCGACAGCGAAATCTGTTTTCCTTCGTTGGGCCTGTGGCTTTACTGCCTGGACAATGCCGACGCCGAAGCCGCTTCGGCGCGCCTCTACAACGACTGGAACGACAGCTTCCTTGGCGGGCACGCCAACCGCTTCGTGCGCTGCGGGATGCTGCCCGTGCTCGATTTTTCTAACACGCTTGCCGAACTCGACTATCTGGCGGCGAAAGGCTTCACCGCCGCGATGCTGCCGGCGGTGTCGCCGCCCAACCTGCCCAAATATAACAGCGAAGCGTGGGATCCGGTCTTTGCCAAAGCCGCAGCGCTGGGGATCGTGTTCGTGATGCACACCGGCACCGGCCTCGAAACCGTCGTCATCGAACGCGGTCCCGGCGCGGGCATCATCAACTATACCAACCAGATGACCGACGCCCAGCAAACCGCAATGTATCTGGTATCGGGCGGCGTGCTCGACCGTAATCCCGGCGCGCGCGTCGCATTCATCGAGAGCGGCGCCAGCTGGCTTGTCGCACTCGCCGAGCGCATGGACGAAGTGTCGGTTGCGCATTCCAATTTCGTCTTTCCGAAACTGAGCCGCGCGCCGAGCCAAATTGTCGATGACCAGATCTGGGCGAGCTTCCAGCACGACCGCGCCTGCATCGTTTCGGCCGCGGCGGGGTTGCCGGGTGCGAAGAATGTCATGTGGGGTTCGGATTATCCGCACGCCGAAGGCACCTTCCCGATCAGCCGCCGCATCGTGGACGAGCTGTTCGCGGACATGGATGTCAGCGAAGAGGTGCGGCGCAACATTCTGGGGCTGAATGCCGCGCGGCTGTTCGGTGTCACGCCCGAGGTCGCGACGAGCGCAAAGGCCGCTGCCTGAATAACGCCCCTCCCCTGAAGGGGAGGGGCGTTTGCTTCATTCCGCCAGCGGTTTTGCCGTTCTGCCTGCCATGATTGCAGCGACTCCCCCGACGAGCAGGCAACCCGACAGGATCGCCAGCGCCGGCTGAAGTGACAGTTCGCCATAGCCCGGCGTAAACGCCTTGCTGAGATAGCCGGCCACAGTGCCGCCAAGCCCGACGCCCGCCAGCCCGATAAACATATTGATCGTCGCCGACATCATCGCCCGCATCTGAACCGGCACTTGCGAAAAACAGAGCGCGATGATCGGGCCGAGGTGGAGCGTCATCATGAATTTCACGACGACGAAACAGGCGAGTGCAACGTACGGATCGGCAGACAAGGCGAACCCCACGCCAAACGGAAATGACACGAGCAGTCCGATACCGGCGAACCAGCCGTTGAACCGCGGGTTCGCCTGACCATAACGGTCGCTGACCCAACCCGCGACGAGATTGCCGATCACCAGCCCGGCCGCCATCGCCCCGCCAAGCCAGAAGCCGGTTTCGGTCTTGTCCATGCCGTGCACCCGCTGAAAGAAGGATGCCCCCCACAGAATGAAGGCGAAACCGGTCAGCGGCACCATGCAAAGCAGCAGCCCGACCCAGCGCAGCGACGGGCTGGCGGCCATGGTGCGAAGCACTTCGCCAAGGCTCGTCTGCGGCGGTGCGACCGGCTCGACGACGCCGCGGCGCCGCGGTTCGGCGGCCAACAGATAGACGAGCAAACCGACACCAATCCCGGGCAAGCCGACGATGATGAAGACCGTGCGCCAATCATACCATTGCGACAGCCACCCCGCGAGCGCGAGGCCCCCCGAAAGCCCAACGGCGTTGGCGGCCAGCATGACCGAAATGACCGTCGTGCGGCGTTCCTTGGGAAAAATGTCCGTGAGCAGCGACATGCCCGCCGGACCGGCCCCTGCTTCAGCGGCGGCGAGCCCGATGCGTGCAAGCAACATCTGCCAGAAGCTGAACGCAAAGGCCGACAGCGCCGTCGCCGCGCTCCAGATTGACACGCACACCGCGATCACCAGCCGCCGATCGCCGCGATCGGCATAACGCGCGATTGGAAAGGCGGCGAGCGCGTAAAAGGCAGCAAAGGCGATGCCGGTCAGCAGGCCAAGCTGGCCATCGTCGAGCCCCAGTTCGGCCTTGATATCGTCCTGGAACAGCGTGAAAACCTGGCGATCTACATAGCTGAGGATCGCGACGATCACGAGCAGTCCGAGGGTGAGACCGCGGCGGCTCGATGGTTCCGAACTCATGTTTTTCCTTTCCCGGAAAAAAGAGGGAGGGTCCGGCCAAGCCGTCCCCTCCCCCAATGCTCCATAGGAGCGCCCTGTGGTCCTAGAATTCGAAGCTGGCGGTTAAGCCATAAGTGCGCGGTTCATTGTAGGTCGCCGAAATATATCCGATCGGCGCCACGAGCTGGTTCTGAACATATTCGCGCTCGTTGGTGATATTGCGCGCAAACACGCCGATCTCGAACCTGTCGAGAAATTCGACCGAGGCACGCGCCCCGAGCAGGCCGAGCGCCGACCCGGTCGTCGCGGCGACGATCGCATCATTTTCGGGATTGGGTGCATAGTCATAGATGTCGAGCGGCACCTTGCTGCGCCACGAATAATCGACGTGAAGCTTGATCCGCGCGCTGTTGCCGACCGGCGTGGTGTAATCTGCCGCGAGCGAATATTGTTTCTCGAACACACCGCTGAACCGTTCGAACGAGCGGTCGCCGGTCAAATCGGAATAGCGGATATATTTCGGATCGACCAAGGCGCCGGATGCCTGCACCGTGAAGCCTTCGAACAATGCGACCGTCAGTTCGCCCTCAAGGCCACGAATGCGCGCTTTACCCGCGTTGCCGAGCAGCGTCGCGGTGCCGGGGACCGTCGCCGGGGGCACGGGCGGGACGGAAACCAGCGTCGAACGCTGGATGTCGTTGACGTCGCTTGTATAGGCAGCGACGTTGAGCCGCACGCGATTATCGAGAAACTCGCCCTTGAAACCGACCTCGTAAGAGTAAGCGACTTCGGGGGCGAAGGGGATGAATGAAGCCGTGTTCGGCGCACGGAGATTCTGCCCCCCCGAACGGAAACCCTTGGCGGTCTTGGCATAGACCAGGATATCGTCGTTGAGCTTGTAGTCGACGCTGGCCGTATATGACCATCCGCCGAAGCTGTCGCGGCGCTTGAAGGCGCATTGCACCGGATCCATGACCTCGCCGGCACTGAATGCCGGAACGCCGGCAACGACCGCGCAGGTCGTCAACCCAGTGGTACGGTTGAAGTTGTTGCTGCGTGTTTCGAGACCCTTGTCGTCGACCGAATAGCGCAGGCCGCCGGTGAACGAGAGTTTGTCGTTGAGATGCCAGGTCGCCTGGCCATACATGCCGATACTGTCGTTATCGATAAACCCCCAGAAATGCGAAGTGACCGGATTGAGGGCCGGCACCGTGATCGAAATCGACTGGTCGAATCCGCTTTCATGGAAAACGAACGCGCCCGCCGCAAAGTCGACGGCATCGCCGAACATCGTGCCGGTGAACTGGAGCTCGGCCGATTGCTGCTTCAGCTCCTGCTGGCTTTCGGTGAAGTGGATCGCGTAGGCGGAACCGTCGAGATCGAAACCGGCGTTGGCGCTGACCTTGCGATAGCTGGCGATCAGTTTCGCCTGACCGAAGCTGGTATCGAGGGCGCCGGTAAAATTATAGGTCTGGGTTTTCGCGTAAACATAAGGGATCTCGTTATTGGCGGTGATCCGCCCCCCCGCCGCAAGCCGCGCCGCTTCCGTCGCAAGAAGCGCCAGGCCGGGCGCCGTTGCGCTGGCCGGCGGATTGCCGTTCAATATCCCGACGAATGTTCCGGCCGTGGCGGCGGTGTTGTAAGTCGAATTGGCACCGCTGAACGCCCGCGTCGTATAAACGAGATTGCGGCTGGGCGCAGCCTCGTCCATCTTGAAATACTCGCCCGAGAACAGGAGGCTGAGGTTGTCGGTGGGCTGAATGAGCAGCTTGCCGCGCGCCTGCCAGCGGTCGCGATTGTCAAGCTTCAGGCCATCGAGATTCCCGCCGACCGGGCGCCGCGCGACGGCGGTGGTGACCGCGGTCACGGCGCTGGCCGTATTGGCCGGCACACTGTTCGTGGTGTAGCCATCGCGGCTGAAGCGTTTGCCGGCAAGGCGGATCGCGACCTTGTCGCCGATCGGGATATTGACGACCGCCGTCGGCTCGAATTCGTTGAAACGCCCGTAGGTTGCGGACAATTTGCCGCTGAATTCCCCGAGCCGCGGGTCGTTGGAGTTGATCAGCATCGCACCGCCCGTGGTGTTGCGCCCGAACAATGTACCTTGCGGTCCCTTCAGCACCTGCACCGAGCTGATATCGAGCAGATTCGTGTTGAGGCCATATGCGCGCGCCCAGTAAACGCCATCGACATAGGTGCCGACCGAGGGATCAAGCGTCGCAAGCGTGTCGTTCTGAAACTGGCCGCGGAGCGCAACGGTGATGCCGGCGGGGCTATTCGACCCCGAGCGGATATAAAGCCCCGGGGTGAAGTTTGCGATATCCTGGACACGGATGGCACCCTGCGCTTCAAGGCTCTCGCCGGTGAAGGCGGTCACCGCGACCGGCACATCCTGCAGATTTTCATCCACCTTGCGCGCCTGGACAATGATTTCCTCGAGGCCGACGGTTTCATTTTCGGCTTGGGGCGGAGCGGTTTGCGCGAAAGCCGAGGTTGATGCCAAGGCGGCGGCGGCCAGCGACACTGCGGCGGTCACTCGAAACGAATCGCGCTTCTGCTTGAAATTCATGGTCAACATCCTCCCTGCAAGGCTTCCGGGCGGCCTCGCTTATCGAGTTATATAACTAAGTCTAATAAGACAGACAAGTAGATTGCGCCTTCCGTGGGGGAAACCGCGGTAAATTGCTTCTCAACCGCGTCCTTTTGGCAACAATCGTGCGAGCGCGGGTACATCGGCAAGCGCGCGCAGCACATCATTCAGGTGCGTGCAGCCCAAGGTTCCGACCAGCGTGTCGAGCACCGCCTGCCGGAAGTCCGCCACATTCTGACCGACCATTCTGGCCGCCTTCATCGACGCTCCCGGACATTCGCGAAACGGCAGGATCAGGGGCAAGACCTGAAGCGACAGCAATGTGTCGGTCGCCTCGTCGATTTCGGCATAGACCCGATACTCGTGAATTGCGGTGCGGGTGCCCTGCGGGTTGGGGCCGCTGTCCTGAAAGCCCGCATCGACCTTGAGCACCCCCTCGGCACGCCACATGTCGATTCGCCGCGCGCGCCGCGCCTGCGGACGACCGGTCTGTTCGGTCATTGCATGCCAGCCCACCGGATCATCCGGGTTGACGAGCGTGCCGACCTCGGTCGAGGATTGATGCGAATGATCGACGCTGCCGACATCGGACAGCGAGCTGGCCCCCTCGGTAAAGCCGGTGCAGATATTGAGCATCCGCCCCTTGTTGCCCGCGGTCGATTGGGTTCCCTTGCTGCGCATCGCCGCTTGCCAGTCGTCGATCCACCGCGACCATATCCATCCCGCGACGAGACTGGCGCCGGCAAAATCGTCGAGAAGCTGAAACGTCGGCGTGCCGCGAATGTCGCCCAGCGTCGCGGCCAGCGCATGGCGGCTGGCTCCGCCCGCGCGAACGCCGACCATGTCGGACAGGCGGGGATGATCGGGCGTCGCCGATATTTCAAGAATCTCGCGAATTGGCGACGTGCGAATGCGAAAATCACCCGCCGCCAGTTCGATCGGATCACCACCGAAGGGGGTCAGCAGATCACGGCCGCGTCCCTGCATCACCCAAGGCTCGCCAAAGCCATCCGGCCAGTCCGAGTCGATCGATGTGGTCCGCCGGATGGAACCGGGGCGACGGTCGGGCGCGGGGCCGGCCGACTGGCGCGCGACGGGGAATTGCTGGGGAGCGTTCAAAACATGGTTCCTATTTCGGCGGCATACGGATGGCGCCGTCAAGCCGCAGGGTCTGGCCGTTGAAATAGCCGTTACGGACGAGTTCCAGCACCAGCGAACCGAATTCTTCGGGATGCCCGAGGCGCTTGGGGAATGGCACCGACGCCGCCAGACCTTCGAAAATTGCGGGGGCGCGATCCTTGACCGCCAGCATCGGCGGCGTCGCAAAAATGCCGGGCATGATCGAATTGACCCGGATGCCCAGATCCATGAGATCGCGCGCCAGCGGCAGCACCAGACCGTTCACCCCCGCCTTCAACGATCCATAGCCGACCTGACCGATTTGCGCGTCCTGCGCCGCAGCGGAAGCGGTGAGAATGATCGCTCCGCGTTCGCCATCGTCATTGAGCGGTTCGGCGTTTGCCATGCCCAGCGCCGACAGCGACGCGAGGCGATAGCTCGCGATCAAAATGCCCTGCGCGGAAAAGGCATAGTCGTCGGTCGAATAGCGGACATAACCGCCGCTGGCCTTGTCGAAGCGGACCGTCTTGCCGCCCTTCGAGATTTGCGCGCAGTGAACGAGCACCCGTTCCTGTCCGTGCGCGGCGCGCGCCGTTTCGAATCCCGCGACGACGCTGTCCTCGCTGGTAATATCCACTTTGCAGAAGATACCGCCGATCGCGTCGGCGACGGCTTTGCCGCCTTCCTCGTTCACGTCAAAGATCGCCACCTTCGCGCCCGCGCTTGCGAGCGCCTCGGCGCTGGCACGGCCAAGACCCGAAGCGCCGCCGGTAACGACTGCGGCCAAATTATCGTCGAGTTTCATGCTGTTATTCCCTTGCTTTCAATCATTGCAAAACTTCCAGATTGCCGCCATCGACGATCAGCACCTGGCCGGTGATGAATCCCGCGCGATCCGAACAGAGGAAGGCCGCGGCAGCCGCCATGTCCTGCGGCGTCCCCATCCGCGGGATCGGATAATGGCTGGTGCGTTCGGCGATATGCTCGTCATAGGTCTGTCCCTGCGCCTCGGCGATTTTCGTGAACACATCGCGAAATTGCGGCGTGGCGATCGCGCCGGTGCCCAGCGTGTTGACGGTGATGCCGAAGGGACCGAGTTCGGCCGACAATGTTTTTGAGAGCGCAAGTGCTCCGACCCGATAAGTGTTCTGTGCCGCACGCGGGAGCTTGCGGTGCGGCGCCTTTACCGAATTGGTGGCGATGGTCAGGATGCGGCCCCACCCCTTGCCCTGCATATGCGGAAAAACCGCCTGGACCGCCCAGCGAAAGGCCATGACATTATTGTTGTTCGCCGCGGCAAAGGTGTCGTCATCGACGTCGAGGAAAGCGCCCTTTGGGCCGGAATCGACGTTGAAGATCAATATGTCTGGCGACCCGAATGTTTCGGTCGCCGCGTTCACCGCCGACGCGATTCCGTCTTTCGTGGTGCAATCGGCCGAAACGCCGATCGCCCGCCCGCCCGCCGCCTGCAATTCGGCGACTGCATCGTCGATCGTCGCCTGCGTGCGCGCGGCGATGACGACCTGGCAGCCTTCGCGCGCGAACTCGTGCGCGCAGCCGAGGCCGATCCCCTTTGAGCCGCCGAAAACGAGCGCAACCTTACCGGTGATGCCCAGGTCCATCAGGGCGCCTTGCCCTGCTGGAGCTTCAGCCGTTCCTGCAAGATATCGTTGCGCCCCGGCGATGCGGCGACGGTCGAGCCGCCGTCCATCTTGATCGTCGTGCCGGTGATATAGTCGGACTTTGCCGAGGCGAGGAACAGACAGGCGTGCGCAATATCGGCAGGCGTGCCCGCGCGGCCAACGGGAACCGTCGCGCCATAGGCGGCAAGCCCCTCATCGCCGAGCACCGCTTTCGCACGGTCGCTGGCGATCAGGCCGGGGTTGATCGCGTTAACGGTGATCCCTTCGCTTACCACATCGCCCGCGGCGGCGCGAATGAAGGCGTCGAGCGCAGCCTTGGCCATGCCATAAGCGGTCATGTTCGGAACGACGTTGAACGTGCCGTTGACCGACCCGATCGCAATGAAGCGGCCCCCATCCTGCGCATTGGCGAGATAAGGCCGCGCCGCATCGAGCAACCACCATGCCGCTTTGGCAATGCTGGCGAAGCCCGCCTCAAGCCGCTCATCGTCGACCTGGCCAACGCCGCCATGCGGAATGTCGGCAGCGGCATGGACAATAATATCGACCGTACCAAAGGCCTCCACGGTCGCTGCGACGAGCGCGCGGCAGTCGGCGTGGCGCGCGATGTCGGCGGCAAAACATTCGGCGGCGCCGCCCGACTTTTCAATCTCTGCCTTCACATCCTCGGCGTAGGATATGGTCCGGGCGCCGAGCATGACCTGTGCCCCTGCCGCCGCAAAGGCCTTGGCAACGCCGCGGCCAACGCCGCGCCCGCCACCGGTAACGATGACCGCTTTTCCGCTGAAGTCTTTCATCATTGCGCTCCTTCGAACAGCGCCTGCAACCCCGGCGCCGAAGGTTTCATCGACGGTGTGCGAGGGAAGTCGGCAACATAGCGGATATGAACGGGCACCTGATAGGCGATCAGCCGGTCCTTGAGCCAAGCCCTGAGGTCATCGGCTGCCGGTTCAGTGGCACCGTCCTTCAGGATGATTGCAGCGGCGGGCACTTGGCCGAGCCGCTCGTCCGGGACGCCGACGACGGCGGCTTCTCGAACCGCCGGATGATCGTTGATGGCGCGAGCGACATCGTCGGGGTGGATCTTGAACCCACCGCGGATGATCGCATTGTCCGCGCGGCCCCGGATATACAGAAAGCGATCGGGATCGAGCACGGCGCGGTCGGTGGTGCGCAGCCATTGCATATCGTTGGCGAGCTGACGGCCCTTGAGTTCGAGCAGCCCTTCCGCGCCGTCCGGCAGAATGGATCCGGTTTCAGGGTCGACGATCCGCGCCTCGATATCCCCATGGACGCGGCCGACCGCACCGCGCTTTTCCGCCCACAGCTTGCGAAAATCGTCGATCGTCCAGCCGGCGACCGCACCCGCAAATTCGGTTGCGCCGTAATTGCCGCAGATCGGGATGCCATATTTGGCGAGAAACGCATCGACCAGATCCGGCGATAGCGGCGCGGTGCCCGAGATGAGCGATTTGAGGCTGGACAGGTCGGCGGGGTCGACGTCGGCATCGAGCAACATTCGTATGGCCGAGGGCACGGCGGGAGCGACCGCGGGTTGGTTGCGCTTTACCGACGCGACCCAAGCGTCGACGCTGAACTTTTCGAGCAGCGCGATCTTTCGCCCCGCCGCAAGTGCAGCGATACAGCCGTAAATCCCGCCGATGTGGGTGAGCGGGTTGACCACCATCGTACAGCCCGAGTTGAGCTTTGGCGGGTCGTCGAAGCTGCGCCCGCGCTCATATTTGGTGAAGCCACGAAAGCTGGCGTCGAAGGCATCGCGGCTGAGCGGTACGCGTTTCGGCGCGCCGGTGGTGCCGCTGGTGAGCATTTCGACAGCGACCCCTGGCGAGGTTCGCACCTCGGCCCCGACCGTAGCCTGGACGATGCGAACGCCGCCGAGGAGCGGGTCGATTTCGATCACAGCCGATCCGGCCCGTTCGAGCGCCGCCGCGACTCCGCCTCGCGCAAGATCGGTTGCGTCAGCGATGACGACGGGAAGCGCCAATCCCTCGACATCGGCCAGCAGCTTCGCGTCGGGCAGGATCGGGTTGAGCGTCACCAGGCAGCGGTCGGACGAGAGGACCGCAACAATCGCCGCAATATGGCCCGGACGATTGCGCAGCATGACGCCGACGCGGGCGTCGTCGGGCAGGCCCATGGCGTCCAGCGCATCTTCGATCGCGCGAACCGACGCGGCAATCTGGCCCCAGCTATAATCCCGCCCCTCGAAATCAATTTCGGTCCGGTCGGGATCGAGCGCCATGATCGCGCGCAATTTTTCGGTCATCAGCGCCATCAGAGCGCGAGCCCTCCGCTCGCTTCGATGATCTGGCCCGTCACCCAGCGCGCATCGTCGCCCAGCAACATCATCACCGCGCCGGCAATATCGTCGGGCTCGCCAAGGCGCCCCATCGGGGTGTGCTTTGCCGTCGCTTCGTCCCAGCCGGGCTGGTCGCGCAAGGCCGTGATGAAGTCGGTCGCGACGGCGCCGGGGGCGATGCAATTGCAGGTGATCTGGCGCTTTGCGACCGCCAGCGCGGTGCTGAACGTCAGGCTCTGGACCGCGCGCTTGGTCATGGCATAGCTTGCGGCGAAGGGCTGACCGACCTTGCCCGACATCGAGCCGATATTGACGATCCGCCCGCCGTCACGAAGCCGCGGCAGCGCCGCCTGCGTCACGAAATGCGGGCCCTTCACATTGACCGCGAATAGCTCGTCGAAGAGATCCTCGTCCGCGCCCTTTAACGTGCCATCGCGCCCGCTGCGCCCAACCCCGGCATTGTTGATGAGGAAGTCGAGATTGGGGGCATCGCCAAACTGCGTGTCGCAGGCATCGAACATCGTCGCAATGCCCGACAGGGTCGACACGTCGGCCTGGACCGCGAACGCCTTGCCCCCGGTGGCCACGATATCGGCCGCGAGCGCGTCGGCGGCATCCTTGCTGCCGGCATAGTTGATCGCGACATGCGCGCCCGCAGCGCCGAGTCGCTTGACAATCGACGCGCCGATGCCGCGCGATCCGCCCGTCACGAGCGCGGTTTTTCCTTCGAACATCCGCCGTCTCCCTGATCTGCTTTGTCACGACATAATTGACCTAGTTATATAACTCGTGCAAGACCTATGTCGAAATGCTTTGGGAGAAGCGCGGCCATGGCCGATCAAATTCTGAGCGAAATCGACGGTTCGCTGCGCATCATCACGTTGAACCGGCCCGACCGGCATAACGCGATGGATGACGATATGTCGGCGCTGTTTCAGGCGCGGATCGGCGAAGCGCTTGAGGAGACCGAGTCGAATGCGATCCTCATCCGCGCGACCGGCAAAAGCTTCTGCTCGGGGCGCGACACCAATGTGCTGGGCCAGCGGGCGCGCGACGAAAGCGACTTTCACTTCGTGCGCCGGCACCAGGAAGGCCGCTTGCGGATGCAGGAATCGACCAAACCCATTATCGCCGCGCTGAAAGGCGGCGCGATCGGGGGTGGGTGCGAACTCGCCCTCGCGGCTGATATACGGATCAGCGACACGACGCTGAAAATGGCGTTGCCCGAAATCCTTTACGGCGTGCTGCCCGATACCGGCGGGACGCAGATGATGACCGCGCTGATCGGGCCATCGCGCACCAAATATATGGTGATGAGCGGGCAAAAGATCGACGCCGCGACTGCGCTTGATTGGGGAGCGGTCGATTTTGTGGTGGCGCCCGAAGAACTCGATGCAAAGGCGCTGGACGTCGCACGCGACATCGCCGCCAAACCACCGATCAACCTCGCAATGGCGAAAGAGATGATCAACCTGATGCACGGCGCGACGATCCGCACCGGCACCCGCGCCGAGCTGTATGCGCAAAGCTATCTCTTCAAGACCGAAGACTATCACGAGGCCCGCGCCGCGATCCGCGAAAAGCGCGCGCCCCACTATAAAGGCAAATAAATGGCCCTTCCCGCCCCGCCGCCGCTCGGCGCGAAAGCGCTGCCCGATGGAACCTACACCGGACAAGTCGTCGCGGTGACCGGCGGCGGCACGGGGCTGGGCAAGGGCATGGCGGTCGAGTTCGCGCGGCTGGGCGCGAAAGTGGCGGTGCTGAGCCGCAAGCCCGAGCATCTGGAAGCGGGTCTCGCTGCGATCCGCGACGTCGGAGCCGAAGCGATTGCCGTCGCGTGCGACGTGCGCAATCCCGAAGCGATCGCGACGGCATTTGACGAGATCGAGGCGGCGCTGGGGCCGGTGGACGTGCTGATCAACAATGCGGCGGGGAATTTCCCGGCCCCGGCCGAGGAAATGACGCCGAACGGCTTTCGCACCGTCGTCGATATCGTCCTCAATGGCACCTATAATTGCAGCCGCGAGTTTGCGATCCGCCGACTTGCGGCGGGGATGCCGGGGGCAATACTCAATATCGGCGCGACCTATAGCTGGACGGGCGGACCGGGAACCGCACACTCGGCCGCGGCGAAGGCGGGGGTCACCAATTTGACGCAGAGCCTAGCGGTCGAATGGGCACCCGACGGCATCCGCGTCAATTGCATCGCGCCTGGACGCTTTCCACACGACGACTTGCCCGACCATATGACGCGCCACCGCGTCGGCGAACGCGGCGACAGCACAATTCCGGGGATGCGCGTCGGCGAGATACGCGAACTGGGCTGGGCCGCGACGTTCCTCTGCTCGCCCTATGCGACCTATATCAGCGGTCATACCCTGGTCGTCGATGCCGCCAACTGGCTTCGCCGGTCGCTGGTGATGCCCGAGTTTGTGCCGATCCGCGAACAGTTCGGCCAGCGCGCCCGCGCCGACGGGACCGCCGCAGCCGCCATCGCCAAGACACGCGGAGACCAGATATGACCGACGCCCTCGTCCTGCGTGAAGATGCCGGGGGCGTCTGCACGCTGACGCTCAACCGCCCCGACAAGCGCAACGCAATCAACCGCGCGCTGTTTCGCGAATTTCGCGCCCACATCAACGATATCGAGGCGCATGGCAGCGCGGTAGGCGTGATCGTCGTGACCGGTGCGGGCGGGCATTTCTGTGCCGGCCACGATCTGAAACAGCCCCCGCACGCCGATGCGCTGGGCTGGCTGCGGCAGGAGATGCTGATCCTCGAACGGCTGACCAAGCTGCCGCAACCGGTGATCGCGAAGGTGCGCGGCAGTTGTTATACCGGCGGGCTCGAATTCGCGCTGTCGGCCGACTTAATCGTCTGCGACCCCAGCGCGCGCTTTGCCGATACGCACGGCAAATGGGGGCTGGTGCCGGGATGGGGCCTGTCGCAGCGCCTGCCGCGCCGCGTCGGGCAGGCAAAGGCGCTCGAAATGATGCTGACGTGCCAGCCCTATTCGGGCGAGGACGCGGCGGCGATGGGGCTGGCCAATTATTGCGTGGCCGATGATGCGCTCGACACCAAAGTCGCTGAACTGGCCGCGCTGATGCTGGGCAACAGCCGTCACAGCAATGCCGAGAACAAGCGGCTGATCTATGACACCGACGGGATGGCACTCGGCGCCGGGCTGAGCCACGAGCTGATGCGCAACGCGGGCTTCGATCCGGCGATGCGCAAGAAGGGCGAGCCGATCGGCGGCGCCCAGAAGACCGTGTGATGGATATCGGTTTTTCGCCCGACGAGATGCGGTTTCGCGACGAATGCCGCGACTGGTTGCAGTCCAATGTGCCGCGTGAAAAGCGCCCGATCGACGCCGCCGATGCGATCGGTTTCGACAAGGCTTGGCAACGCCGCCTGTTCGACGCCGGCTGGGCGGGGATCAACTGGCCCACCGCTTATGGCGGGCGCGGGCTGTCGATCGTCCAGCAGGTCATCTGGCTGGAGGAATATGCCAAGGCACATGCGCCCTGGATCGGCGCCAATTTCGTCGGCATCAATCATGGCGGGCCGACGCTGATCCTGAACGCAAGCGACGAGCAGAAGGCCTATCATCTGCCGCGAATCCTGAAGGGTGAGGCGATCTGGTGCCAGGGTTTTTCCGAACCCGGCGCGGGGTCCGATCTTGCAGGCATCAAGACGCGCGGGCGGATCGAGGGCGACGAACTGGTCGTCAACGGGTCGAAGATCTGGACAAGCTTTGCCCATGTTGCGGACTGGCAGGAGCTGGTCCTGCGCACCGAAGGAGGATCGCAGCGCCACGCTGGGCTGAGCTGGGCGATCTGCGACATGCACGCGCCGGGCATCACCATCAGGCCGATCCGTAAAATGTCCGGGCAGACCGAATTTGCCGAGGTGTTTTACGACGATGTCCGCATTCCGCTGGCAAATGTCGTCGGCGGCTTGGGCAACGGCTGGAAGGTCGCCATGTCCACGCTGAGCTTTGAGCGCGGCACCGGCTTCATCGCCGAGCAGGTGAAAGCGGGTCAGGAGATCGCCGCGTTGATCGCGACCGCGCGCGCCAATGGCATGATCAGGGATGATCGCATCGCCGACCAACTGGCGCAGATGCGCGCCGAGGTCGCGGCGCTCCGCGCGATGACATATCGCAACATTTCCCAGGTGGTACGGACGGGTCAGCCAGGGCCCGAAGCGTCGGTGATCCGCCTGTTCACGTCCGAGCTGGGGCAGCGCTTGGAACGGATGGCGGTTTTGTTGATGGGCGAGGATATGATCGACTTTGCCTATGGCGACGACAATGCGGTGCAGGATTATCTTCGCGGATTTGCGTCAACCATCGCAGGCGGATCAGCTCAGATCCAACGCGACATCATTGGCGAGCGGCTGCTCGGCCTGCCGAAATCGAGGTGACGCGATGGATTTGACCCTGAACGACGAGCAGGAGGCGCTGCGGACTGCGACCGCCGACTGGTGCCGCGACAATATGGCGTTGGAGGATGCGCGATCGCGTTCTCCGGGACTGTGGGCCGAATTGGAAGCGATGGGCTGGACGAGCATGACTGCGCCCGGAATGGACCTGGATCATGCCACCGAAGCTGTCGTGTTTGCTGAACTCGGTCGCTGTATCGCGCCGATCGGCTTGCTCTCCACCGCGGCGGCCCATCGCTGGTTCGCCGACGGCTTTGTTGGCAAGGCCGCCCTTGCGCTGCCGGCCGAGGCGTCGGGCGATATGCGCGTGCTCGATCCCGGCGGCTCGACCGCCGTGCTGATGTGGCAAATCGACAAGCTTTGCCTGTTCGTCGTGCCCGAAGATGCTCCACACGCGCCGACGATCGATCTGTCGACCGACCAGTGCCGTCGGTCGTTGACAGTGTCGGTGCAGAGCGTCGATGCCGCCGCGCCGCTGCACCTCCAGCTGCTCGCCGCGGCCTATGCCGTGGGGTGCGCTGATGCGGCGCGCGACATGGCGGCGGATTACGCCAAGCTGCGCCAGCAATTCGATCGGCCGATCGGCTGGTTCCAGGCGTTAAAACATATCTGTTCGGACATGGCGGTGCGCGCTGCGGTTGCGCGGTCGCAGCTATACTATGCCGCTTGCGCGCTCGACGCCGGAGACGCCGACGCAGCTTTTCACATCGCCGCCGCCAAACGCCTGGCCGATCAGGCCGCGCTCGATAACGGCCGCGCCAATATCCAGGTCCATGGCGGTATCGGTATGACCGACGAAGCGGCGCCGCATCTCTGTCTGAAGCGCGCGCATCTGTTGCAGTTCATCGCGCCGCCCGACGCCGCCCTGTTATTAAAGGATGCTGCATGACTGAGGCCGTAACCGCTTGGGGCGCGATCGCCCCCGACGCCGCCATGGCCCAGTTGGCGATCGAACGGCGCGAGCTTCGACCCGATGATGTCGCGATCGATATTCTCTATTGCGGTGTCTGTCATTCGGACCTGCACACCGCACGCAACGATTGGGGTCGAACGCGCTATCCGATCGTGCCGGGGCATGAGATCGTCGGTCGCGTCAGCGCCGTCGGCAGCGCGGTTGGGCGCTTTGCAATCGGCGACGCGGTAGCGGTCGGCTGCCTCGTCGATGCCTGTCTGGAATGCCCGAACTGCGCCGACCATCAGGAGCAATATTGCCCTGGCAGTGTCGGCACCTACAATAGCCGCGACCGGCATGACGGCAGCCAGACGCAAGGCGGGTACTCGCAGCGCGTGATCGTGCGCGATGCGTTCGTGCTGCGCGTTCCCGCTGCGCTCGACCTCGCGAAAGCCGCACCGCTGCTTTGCGCGGGCATTACCACCTACTCGCCGCTCCGGCATTGGGGCGTCGGCCCCGGCCAGCAGGTCGCGGTCGCCGGACTCGGCGGGCTCGGCCATATGGGGGTAAAGTTCGCCGCCGCGCTCGGCGCCGAGGTGACGATGATCACCACCTCACCTTCGAAAGCCGACGACGCGCGCGCGCTCGGCGCGGCGCATGTCCTCATCGCGACCGACAAGGAAGCAATGAAGGCAGCGAACGGCCGCTTCGATTTCATCCTCGACACGATCCCGGTCGCACATGAGTATCAGAATTATCTGCGCCTGCTCAAGACATCCGGCCATCTGGTGATCGTCGGGGCGATCGAGCAAATGCCCGGCTTTCATTCGGGGCTGCTGTTGGGCGGCCGCAAATCGATTGCCGGGTCGGCGATCGGCGGTATCCGCGAGACGCAGGAGATGCTCGATTTCTGCGCCGTGCACAACATCCTGCCCGATACCGAGACGATCGCGATGGCCGACATCAATGCGGCCTATGAGCGCATGGAGAAATCGGACGTCAAATATCGGTTCGTGATCGACATGGCGACGCTATGACGCCCTGCCTAGTCATCGACGATGGCCTGGAACTCGCTTTCCAGCCAGGCGCGAAGACTGGGTTCGATCGGACCCGCGAATTCGGCGAGCGGCAACTGGTCGCGGTAAGCAAAAAAGCCGAGCGAAACCATCATGAACCGCGCCGCCTTGACGGCCGCGACCTCGCCGCCGAACCATATTTGCAACGGCTCGAACACCCGGTCGCGCAGCAAGCGCGCGGTGATTGCGCGCGCTTCGCTGTCACCGGCGGCACGGAACATCATCGGCAATGGACTGACGCGATCACCCTCGTCGGCAAAGCGCGCGACGATGAGCTTGCCGAAATTTTCCTTGGGCAGGTCGGTCATCAGCCGAGGATCGAGTGCAGCATCGAGCGCCGCCTCGAACAGTTTGAGCTTTCCGCCGAAATAGCGGCTGACGAGCGACGGGTTCACCCCGGCGAGCGCGGTAATGTCGCGCACGCCCGCTTCGGCAAAGCCTTTTTCCGCAAAAATTTGCTGCGCAGCAAAAAGGATCGCCGCTTTTGTCCGGTCGGCATCGCGCGAAGGCTGTTCGATTGTAGTCGCCATCCTATCTCCCCGTTGACTCCCTATGTAAACACTTGTTTACTTACGTCAATGGGAGAGAGAATATGACCGATTCGCAAGCACCGGCGCGTTCGCCGGTCTATGAGTTCGACTATATTGCCGACCCCGGCCTGCTGGCCGATGTCCATGACCGTTATTGGGAACTGAAGGAAACCGCGCCGCCGGTATTCTGGACCAACGCCCATGGCGGACATTGGATGTGCAACACGTCGGCGTCGGTCTCGAAAGTGATCCGGCATCCTGAGATCTTCTCCAGCCGCTATCTGTCGATCCCGCCCAATCCCAACCAGCCGAAGATGATCCCCGAGATGCTCGATCCGCCCGAGCATCGCCCCTATCGACAGATGCTGCGCCCCTTCTTTGAATCGAAAGCGATCGAACCGCTCGAAGGACGGGTCGTCGAATGGACGGACCAGTTGCTGGGTGAAATCGTCGATGCGGGCGAATGCGAGTTTGTATCGGCCATCGCATCGCGCCTGCCGGTGGCGGTGTTCATGGAGTTGTTCGGCTTTCCGATGTCGAAGTTCGACGAGTTTCGGCGTCTTGTCGTCGGTTTTTTCAACGCGCGCGCGACGCCCGACGAACGCAACGCGCTGGCGCAACAAATCCTGGGGCATCTAGCCGAGTTGATCCAGCAGCGGATGGCCGAACCGCAGGACGACATGATTTCCAAAATCATCGTCAGCGAAGTCGATGGTCGGCGAGTGACGTTCGAGGAGATGATGTCGATCGGCTTCCTGATGTTCTTGGCCGGACTCGACACGGTCACCAATGCGATGAGTTTCGGGATGCGCCATCTGGCGCATGACGAAAAGCTGCGCCAGCGGGCGATCGACGATCCGGCCGTGATCCCCGATCTGGTGGAAGAATTGCTGCGCCGCTATGCCTTTGTCGCGACCCCGCGCTACATCGTGCAGGATACCGAACTGGAGGGCGTGCAGCTGCGCGCCGGGGACTGCATTCTGGCGCCGTTGCCGCTCGTCGGCTGGGACGAAGGGCTTAATCCCGATCCGAAAAGGGTGTCCGTCGAGCGGCAATTCTATCGCCATGCGGCATTCGGGGCAGGCATTCACACCTGCCTTGGCCTGCACCTCGCGCGCATGGAGCTCATCGTTTTCTACCGCGCGTGGTTCGCCCGCGTCGGGCATTTCGAGCAGGTTCAAAAGGGCGACGAAACGTGCCGCGGCGGCAGCGTCATGGCGCTCGAACATCTGCATCTGGCGTGGAACGCCTGAACACATCAATTGGGAGATAAAGATATGGCGAGCGCACCGGCAGTTCATTTGCATTTGGGACATGAGCAACGCAGCAGTGGCAGCGGCGGGACACATCCGCATCTCCACCCCGTCACCCAGTCGGTGCAGGCAGACATCCCGCTCGCCGGGGCAAAAGAGGTCGAGGAAGCGGTCGCCAAGGCTGAAGCGGTTCGCGAGGCGTGGCGTCGGACCAAGCCGGAGGCGCGGCGCGACATTCTCAACCGGCTGGCCGACCTGCTCGAGGCAAACCGGGCGGAACTGGCCCATGCGGCGGCGCTCGACGGCGGCACGACGCTGATGGTCGGAGAGCGCGGGGTCGATACCGCGGTCGGCTGGACGCGCTATTATGCGGGCTGGTGCGACAAACTGTCGGGCGAGTTGCTCAGTACCTTCGATACGCGCGGCGAGCTGTCCTATACGGTGCCCGAGCCGATCGGCATCGTCGGCATCATCATCACCTGGAATGGCCCGCTGATCTCGCTGGGCATGAAGGTGTGTGCGGCGCTTGCCGCGGGCAATTGCGTCATTTGCAAACCCGCCGAGATTACGCCGTTCGCGCCCGAACTGTTCGCGCAATTATGCACAAAGGCCGGGGTGCCCGACGGCGTGCTGTCCATCCTGCCTGGCACCGCCGAAGCGGGCGACGCCATCGTGCGCCACAAGAAGGTGCGCAAGATCAGCTTTACCGGCGGACCGATCACCGCCCGCAAGATCCTCGCCGCCTGCGCCGAGGAGATCAAGCCGAGCGTCATGGAATTGGGCGGCAAGTCGGCCAGCCTGGTCTTTCCCGATTGCGACGTCCAGGCGGCGGCGGAACGCGCGGTGTTCTGGACCGTGGGCTGCCTGTCGGGACAGGGATGCGCCCTGCCCACTCGCCAGCTGGTCCATGCCGACATTTACGACGATTTCGTCGCGCGGCTGAAGGCGATCATCGGCCAGTTCAAGGTCGGCGATCCGATGGACCCGACGGTCGCGGTCGGTCCCGTCATCAACAAGGCGGCGGTCGATCGGATCACCGGTATGTTCGACCGAGCCAAGGCCGACAAGGCCGCGACCTTCCTGCTCGGCGGCGGACGCTGCGGCGGCGATCTGGCGAACGGCAATTTCATCGAACCGACGCTGATCGTCGATGCCGACCCCGACCATGAAATCAGCCAGGTCGAAATCTTTGGTCCCGCGGTCGTCGTGATCAAGTTCCACGACGAGGATGAAGCAGTCGCCATCGCCAACAACAGCGAATATGGCCTCGCCGCCTACATCCAGTCGAACGATCTGCAGCGCGTCCACCGGCTGTCCGAGCGGCTTAACGCCGGCGGGGTCTATAATAACGGCGGGTTCCAGATCAATCCGCACACGCCGTTCGGCGGGGTGGGAATCTCTGGCTTTGGCAAAGAGGGCGGCAAGGCCGGGATCGACGAATTCCTGCACTACAAGACCGTCACCATCGGCGTCGGCGCGCCGATCTTTCCGAAACAGGGGGCATGAGCATGGCGGATTTCACCAACGACCAGTTTCGGCTCGACGGCAAGGTCGCGATCGTCACGGGCGCAGGGGGCCGCGGCAACAGCATCGGGCGCGCTTATGCCGTCGGGCTGGCGAACGCGGGCGCCAGCGTCGTCGTCGCCGACCTCAACAAAGAGGGCGCCGAGCGCGTTGCGGGAGAGATTAACGCCGCGGGTGGCAAGGCGATCGCGGTGCAGGCCGACATTGCCGACGAAGCATCGGTTGCGGCGATGATGGAAGCGACACAAGCGGCGTTTGGCGGACTGGATATCCTCGTGAACAATGCCGCGCTGATGGTGGAAGCCGTCGGCACGCCCGCAATCCAGACAAGCGTCGCCGATTTCGAGAAGCTGATGCGCGTCAACCTGACTGGCGCGCTGATCTGTTCCAAAGCTGCCGTGCCGCTGTTCCAGGCGCGCGGCGGCGGCAAGATCGTCAACCAGCTGTCGGCGGGCGGCTTTCCGGCGCAAACCACCTATGGCATCAGCAAAATTGCGCTGCTCGGCTTGACCACCACGCTTGCCACCGAGCTTGGTAAGTTGAACGTCAACGTCAACGCGATTGCGCCTGGCATGACGATGTCCGACGCGGGCAAGGCGCTGACCCCCGAGGAAAGCCCGTTCGTGCAGGCGGCGATGGCGCGCGTCGTCAAGCAACCACGGGGCGAACCGCAAGAGCTGGTCGGCGCGCTGCTGCTACTCTGTTCGCCGGCAGGTGACTGGATCACGGGTCAGGCGCTCAACGTCGATGGCGGCTTTATCATGCGCAACTAGGCGCTACGCCGCAGTTCATGTTTCAGCACTTTGCCGGACGCGTTCCGCGGAAGCTCGGGCAGGATCGTCAGCCGTTCTGGCGTCTTTTGTCTGGCAATCCCCGCTCCGGCAAAATGGTTGCGCACATCATCCAACGTCAGCGCAGCGTCCGGCGCCAGCACGACGCACGCCCGCACGACCTCGCCCATCCGGTCATCAGGTGCGGCGACGGCGGCGGCATCGACGATTGCGGGGTGCGACAACAGCACCGCCTCGACCTCTTTTGACGAGATATTTTCTCCGCCGCGGATGATGATGTCCTTTTTGCGGTCGGTGATCAGCAAATAGCCGTCGGCATCAACGCGGCCGATGTCGCCGGTGCGATACCAACCGCCCGGAAGAAAGGCCGCCGCGTTGAGCGCAGGGTCCAGATAGCCCATGAAGAGTTCGGGGCCACGGGTGCAGATTTCGCCGTCTTCCCCCGCGGCGACGTCATGGCCGTCGTCATCGACGAAGCGCATTTCGGACCCCATGATCGCGCGGCCTTCGGTGTGGAGTTGCTTGTCGAGCGGATCATCGACAACGCCCGAAGTCACCGTCGGATGTTCGCTCGACCCATAGCAATGATAGACCGCCAGCCCCTGGGCCTGACAGCGGGCGATCAGGGACGGCGGCACCGGCGCCGCGCCCACCAGATACTGGCGCAGCGAGCTGAGGTCATTGCCGTTGGCGTCGGCCGCGGCCATCATGCCTGACAGATGAAAAGGCGTCCCAGACGACGTGGTGACGCGGTGCCGTTCGACCAGCTCGGCGGCCAGGGACGCGTCCCACTGGTCCATCAGCACCAGCGGCGCGCCCTGGCAAAGATAGCGGTACATCGACAATGCGCCTGCGACATGGCCGGGCGGCCAGGGCGAGATGACCGCATCATTTCCATCGCCGCCGCGTATCGCCTGCATCGTCGCCAGTTCCGCGAGCAGCCCGCGCGCCGAGTGCATCACGCCCTTGGGATCGGCGGTGGTGCCGGATGTGTAGACGAGCAGCGCCATATCGTCCGGATCGATGCGCACCGGATCGGTTATGGGCCCGTCGGCCTCCAGCGCGTCGAAAGCGGGGCCGGTCGCGATATGACGTTCGAGCGCGGGAAGTGCACCGCAATCGGCAAGGACGCGGTCATAATCGGCGCCGCGAAAATGATCGGGGGTGAAGAGCCATCTGGCGCCGGATTGGCGGAGGATGAAGCCAAGCTCCTTCGCGCCATAAATCGTGACAATCGGAAGCATCACCGCCCCCGCTTGCGCTGCGGCGACCGCGACCACCAGCCATTCGCGCCAGTTGGGCACCATACAGCCGATAATATCGCCGGGTCGGACGCCGGAGGCCGTCATACGTGTGCCCATGCGGCGGCCAGCGGCGACCACGTCACCCAATGTCGTGGCGCAGGGGCGGATATCCGAAGCAACGGTGAGCGGCGCGGCAGCGGCCCGTTCCGCAGCCACGATCATCGCTTCGATGAAGCTCATCCGTGCAGCGAATCGACGATCCGCTCGCCTTCGCCGCGCACCGCCCAGGTTTCGTTGGCGTTGCGCAGGTGCAGCCGCCAGTGCGCGACGGCTTCCTCGACCGCACCCTTTTCGATCAGGCCGATGAGTTTGTCATAGGATTTGAACCCGGCGCGGATGCTCTTCATCCGTTCCTCGGTCGTGCGGGGGTGGCGGCGCTGATAATCATTCTGGTGAGTACGCGCGAGGTTCAGGAGCATCCGGTTCATGAAGCTGAGCGTCTTGTTGCCTGTCGCTTCGACAAGAACCTGATGGAAATAGGCGATATTATCGATGAATTCGTCATATTGCTCGTTGGCGAGCATATCGCCAAGATCCTTGAGCACCGACTTGAGTTTGGGCATCCCCGGGGTCTTGCCCTTCACCGTTGCCAGCCAGCGCACCACCGTTGGCTCGATCGCCAGACGCGCGGCGTAAAAATCGGCGATCGTCGTGCCCTGCGATTCCAGTACATAGCCGGCATAACGCGAAACAAGTTCGGTCGAAGGGCGATGCACGCGCGCGCCGCTGCGCGATCCGCGCACGACACTGATCAGGCTCTCGGCCTCGAGAATCCGAAACGCCTCGCGCAGCGTTGGCCGCGACACACCGAGGGTGGTCATCAACACGCCCTCAGGCGGCAGCGAATCGCCCTCGGTCAGTTCACCGCGAATAATTTGCGCCCGGATCTGATCGGCAACCAACTCCGATGTCTTGGGAACCCGAATCCGCCCATTGTCCCTATCGCTCTGCAATGTACCGTCCCTTTGCCCACGCCCGCTAATTCCGGGTTTTCTGGTGCGTCAATATGGTGACGCGTGCAACTTCGCAATGCCGGGCACTAATCTGCAGCTTAACCGCCAAACGCCAACCCCTCATTCAGCGTCCACCGGCGATCGCGGCCGCGCACCCAGCCGGACGACGCCCAGGTGCCGCCATCAACGGGTAGGAGGACGCCGGTGATGTATGCCGACATCGCGCTCGCCAGGAACACCGCCGCGTCGCCGCATTCCGTATCGACCCCCTCGCGCCCCAGCGGGATCAACCGGTTCATCGCGTCAATTTCGTCGTCGCTGCGTTTTTTCCACGTCGCGGGATCGACCGGGCCTGCTCGATTGCCCTGATTTCCCGGGGTGATCGTGTGGTCGGGTGCCAGACAATTTACGCGAATGCCATGCCCCGACAATTCGACCGCCATCGACTTGGTAAAGCTGAGCATCCCCGCCTTGCACGCCGCATAGACGGCAAAATTCGGCGCCGCCCGGCTCGCCTCGATGCTGGCGACGTTGATCATCGTGCCGCCGCGCCCGCCCGCCACCATATGAAGGGCCGCCGCCTGGGTCGCGACGAGCATCGACATCAGGTTGATGTCGATATGCTTGCGCATACTGCGCTCGCTTTGTTCAAGGAACGGGCGCGCCGAAACGCCCCCGGCGTTATTCACCAGAATATCGAGACGTCCCAACGTCGCCGCCGTCATGTCGATCGCCGAGCGCAATGCACCGGCGTCCATGACGTCACCGGCAATCGGCAGTGCCTGTCGGCCCTCTTCGCGCACGCCCGCGGCGGCTTCCTCGGCGCGTTCTGGGAAAATGTCGAAGATGGCAACGTCGGCCCCCGCTTGGGCTAGACGGATCGCGATCGCACGCCCGATCCCGCCGCCGCCGCCGGTCACAAACGCGGCCTGCCCGTCGAGGCGCGACCGGTCAGTCATCGAGGTCAATCCCCATCACCGCACCGGTCACATAAGCGGCATAGTCACTAACCAGATAGGCCGCCAGATTGCCAAGCGTGCTGCCCGCGTCGCGGGTCAATATGCTGTTCACACGAATGCCGTCGCGCGCCCATTCAACCCCAAGCGTCTTGGTGAGATTGCCCAGCGCGCCCGCGGCTGCCGCGTGATCGGCGCCGAGCGCCTGTTCGGGGGACCCAATGAAAAGCACCGCGCCTCCCGTCCCCCGCGCACGGCATTGCGCCGCGAAATCCCTGGCGCCGAGGAAGCGGCGATCGAGCCCGGCGTCGAGGCTTGCGCGCCATTCGCTATGGGTCAGTTCGTGCGCGAGCCTGATCGCAGGGGGCGGGGCAGTATGCACCCAGATGTCGCAATGATCAGAGTCACCAACATCGGCGCCCTGCGCGGCCAACGCCGATGCAATCGCCGGACTTTCGCCCTCGATGCGCACGCGCTTCCCTGAAAGCCAGCCGGTCATTGCCACCCCCAAGGTCCATCGGCGCGTTCGCGCGGCGGCACAAAGTCGGGCATCATCAGCGAGCGGCGCAGGCTTTCGCCGCCATCCTGGACAATCACCTGTCCGGTCATATCGCCGAAAAGCGGCGTGCACGTCATCGCGGACAGCCAACCAAATTCCCATATGCTACCGGTCCGGCCGGCCGGGATCATGTTCTGAAGCGGCGCTATGCCGCCCTCGCGCTGTCCTGCCATCGATGTGTCGTGAGGGAAGAAACCTGCCGCAATCGCGTTCACGCGGATGCCATAGGGCGCCCAGTCCGCGGCGAGCTTTCTGGTCATCGTCGCCTGCGCGGTCTTTGCGGCGGCGCTGTGTGCATCGCCGGGAAAACCGGTCCAGATATATTGCGCGCTGTTGTTGACAATCGCCCCGCCCTCGCCGCGCGCGATCCGGCGCCGGGCAAATTCGGCCGAGCAGAGGAAAGTGCCGTCGATCGCGATGCGCGTGACGGCGTTCCAAGCATTGGGCGAAATATCCTCGGCCAGAATCGGAAAATTGGCACCGGCATTGTTGGCAAGCAGGGCGATCGGACCGAGGGCGCGTTCGGCCTCGTCGAAGGCGGCGGCTATTGCGTCGGGCTGCCGGACGTCGCAACTCATCGCATGGGTGCGAACACCCAGCGCAGCAATCTCCTGCGCCCCCTCTTCGGCCCGCTCGATGCTTCGCCCCATGACCGCGACCTGCGCGCCGCCCTGTGCAAATGCCTTGGCCATCGCAAGGCCCATCCCCGAACCGCCGCCGGTGACGAGCACGGTCTGTCCGGAAAATATGTCCGCCGGGTAAGGCGGATGGTCGAAGGGTGGCGGTGTCGCCACGATATGATGCTGTGGTATCGGCAATTGTCTCTCCCGGCACCAAGGGTTGCGCGCTACCTCGCCACGTGTCAAGACATACATAACTAGGTTATATAGGAGAGGGTCGATGGAGATCGTCGCGGAAGGCCTCGCCTTCCCCGAAGGCCCGGTCGTGATGGCCGATGGATCGGTGATCGTCGTCGAACTGGCGGCAGGACGCATCACGCGCTGCTGGAATGGCCGAACCGAAAAGATATGCGCGATCGGCGGCGGACCCAATGGCGCTGCTATCGGCCCCGACGGCGCGCTGTATGTCTGCAACAACGGCGGGCTCGATCCCGTCAAATTCCAGAATGCACGGGGCGCCGGGCACGAAGGCCGGGTCGAGCGCGTCGATCTGGCCACCGGCAAGTTCGATCGGATTTACGACAGTTGCGAGGGGATCGCGCTGGAAGCGCCGAACGATATCATATTCGACGCCAACGGGCGGATCTGGTTCACCGACCTTGGCAAGACGCACGATGGCATTCGCACCGCGAGCGGGTTGTTCAGCGCGCTGCCCGACGGATCGTCGATTGCCGCGATCAATCGCCACGCGGTATCCTATAACGGCGTTGGGCTGTCTCCTGACGACGCGCACATCTATGTTGCCGACACGCATCAGGGACGGCTGTGGCGCTATGACCGTGCAGTCGAAACACAGCGTCCGACGTGGGTGGCAACGGCCCCGGGACCAGTCGGGTTCGACAGCCTGGCGGTGACCGCGGCGGGCAATGTGTGCGTTGCGACGCTTTATGGCGGTGGGATTTCGACGATCACTCCGCAGGGCGATGTTTCCAAATATGCGATCGAGGGCGAACCCTATGTCACCAACATCGCCTTTGGCGGCGAGGATATGCGCGACGCCTGGATCACGCTTTCTTCGACCGGCCGCCTCGTCAAGACGCGCTGGGGTGAACCCGGCTTGAAGCTGAATTTCAATGGCTGATCTGGCTGCCGACCGCGACGCGATCCGCGACCTGCTCGCGCGCTATACCTATAACGGTGATCGCGGGCGCCTCGACGCCCTGACCGCCTGTTTTGCTGCCGACGGGGTGCTCGAGTATCCTGGCGCCAGTCCGAAAGGCCCTGACGCCATTGCGGCGTCGCTCGGTTCGGGCACACGCGATCCGCGGCTGACCTTCGTGCGCCACCACATCACCAATCCGCTAATCGCGGTCGATGGCGACAGCGCCACCGCGCGCAGTTATTTCACGGTCCACAGCGATTTCGGCCCCGACCACAGCGGCACCTATGACGACCGGCTAGTGCGAACTGCCGACGGCTGGCGCTTCGCGCATCGCCGGGTGCGGATCGACTGGCAGGCCGAAACGTCGCTGTTCCGCAAAATGACCATGCGCCAGACATCTTGACACTTTAGTGTCATGTTGACATTAAGGTGTCATGTCGACACAACGCTTTACCGATTTCGAACGATTCGCCGACGAGGTCGCAAGGCTGCGCGGACGAATGCGTGCCCTTTACGCCGACACGCGCGCCGCGAGCGGGATCGCGGAAATGGAACTCACCGTGTTGACCGCGGCGGTCAACGCCGCCGCCGCACCGACCGTCGCACAAATCGGGCGCAGCCTGGGTCATCCGCGACAGGTCGTGCAGCGCGCCGCCAACGTGCTCGCCGAGCGCGGCCTTGTCACCTTTGCCGATAACCCCGATCACAAGCGCGCCTCGCTGATCGTTGCGACCGACGCCGGACGCGCTCTCAAAGCCGCCGACCATGCGCGCGCGCAAGCGGTGACCGATGCTCTGCTGGCGCGGATCGACAGCGCGACCTTCGCCAATGCGGCGAACCAGCTGCACATCATTCGCGCCGAGATCGAGGGCTATTTGCGGGAACGCGACGGATGACCGACGACACAAAGTTCCTTGCCGATCCAGACCGACTGACGCCGTGGCTGGACGCCCATATCCCGGCGCTTGGGGACGGGCCGCTGAGGATCGAGAAAATCCACGGCGGCACATCGAACGTGATCCTGTCGCTGAACCGCGGCGGCGAGACGCTGATCCTTCGCCGTCCGCCCGCGGTGCCGCCGCCCGGCAGCGAGAAAAGCGTGATGCGCGAGGCGCAGGTGCTGACCGCGCTCAGCGGCACCGCCGTGCCGCACCCGTTATGCCATGGCAGCTGCCCCGACGCGACGGTCATTGGCGCCCCCTTTTATGTCATGGAGCTGGTTACCGGATGGCCCGCCGACCTGCGCGACGGGAAAATCCACGACCGCCCACCGTTCGACAAGCCGCCGCACGCCCGCGAGGTGCCGTTCGCCATGGTCGACGGGCTGATCGCGCTGGCCAATGTCGATTACAAGGCGGTGGGGCTCGCAGGCTTTGGCAAGCCCGACAATTATCTGGAGCGCCAAGTCGACCGTTGGGAGGGTCAGATCAGGAGCTATAGGCAGCTTTATGGCCATGAATGGCGCGACATTCCGGGCTATGCGCTGCTGCGCGACTGGCTGCGCGCCAATATCCCGGACGATTTCAGGCCGGGCATCATCCACGGCGACGTGGGAACACCCAATGCGCTGTTCACCTTTGATGCGCCGTGCCGCCTGACCGCCCTGATCGATTGGGAGTTGTCGACGGTCGGCGATCCGCTGCTCGATCTTGCATGGTTCTGCAATGGCATCTGCGACGACCGCTTCCCCGGTCATGTACCGGAAAAGGCGCTTTACAACGTCGGCGACTGGCCAAGTCGGCAAGAGCTGATGGCGCATTATGCCGCAGGCACCGGGCGCAGCATGGCGAGCTTCGATTATTATCTGTTGCTCGCGATGTTCAAGGGCGGCTGCATCCTCGAATATAAGGTCGCGCAGGCGGCGAAGGGCATATTGAGCGCTGAGACCGGGCGCTTTTTCGACCGGCTGGTGCGCGGCAATTTCGCCGAGGCCGAAAAACTCATCCGCCTGATCGGCTAAACCAGGGACATAAGCATGATCGATTTTCGTATCGAACCCGAATTGCAGGCCAAGCTCGACTGGATGGCTGCCTTTGTCCGCGAGGAATGCGAGCCGATGGATATGCTCTTTCCGGGTCACGGCGCACCCTATGACGTCGCGAACGCCGAATCGCGCGCCTATATGGCGCCGCTGCAAGAGCAGGTGAAGGCGCAGGGGCTGTGGGCCTGTCACCTCGGCCAAGAGTTGGGCGGGCCAGGCCATGGTCAGCTCACGCTGGCGCTCATGAACGAAATTCTGGGTCGCAGCTATTGGGCGCCGACGGTGTTCGGCACCGCGGCGCCCGATACCGGAAACAGTGAAATTCTCGCGATGTTCGGGACAGAAGAGCAGAAAGCGCGGTTCCTGAAGCCGTTGATGGCGGGCACGATCGTCTCGACCTTTTCGATGACCGAGCCGCAAGCGGGCGCCGACCCCAAGGAGTTCACGTGCCGCGCGTGGCAAGACGGCGACGAATGGGTGATCGAGGGCGAGAAATGGTTCTCGTCGAACGCCCGATACGCGGCCTTCCTGATCGTGATGGTCGCGACCAATCCGGAAAACCCGCCGCACGGCCGCATGTCGATGCTGATCGTCCCGACCGACACGCCGGGGATCGAGTTTATCCGCCACTCGCAGACGATGGGCGACAGCAAGGGCGCGGACGACGGCACCCACGCCTATATCCGCTATAACAAGGTCCGCGTGCCGCTCGACGCAATGCTCGGCGGACCCGGTGAGGGATTCAAGGTCGCGCAGGCGCGGCTGGGCGGCGGGCGGGTGCATCATGCGATGCGCACCGTCGGCAAATGCCAGCGCGCGATCGACATGATGCTCGAGCGCGCCGTATCGCGGCGAACGCAGGGCAAGCAGCTGAGCGAGCATCAGTTCGTCCAGGGCGCGATCGCCGATTCGATTATCGAGCTGGAGCAATTCCGCCTGCTCGTGCTCAAGACCGCTTGGATCATCGACGAAGTGGAACAGGGGCGGGAGCCGCACGGCGCCGCACGCACGCATATCGCGATGTGCAAGGTCCAGATGGCCAAGGTCTATCACGACATCGTCCAGCGCGCGATCCAGCTCCACGGCAGTCTTGGGGTGACGCTCGAAACGCCGCTGGCCGATATGTGGATGGGGCTGCCCAGCCTGGCGCTGGCGGACGGGCCGACCGAGGTGCACAAGGCGCAGGTCGCAAAGGCATTTCTGAAAAAGGCCAAGCCTGCCGTAGGCCTGTTCCCCAGTGAGCATATTCCAACCCGCCTCGCGGCGCTGAAACAGGGGGCCGTCGCATGAAGCCCGATCCACTGTTCGATTTCACCGGCAAGGTCATTCTGGTCACCGGCGGCTCGCGTGGGCTCGGCTATCAGATGGTCAAAGCATTCGCGCAGCGGGGCGCCGACGTCGTCATTGCCAGCCGCAAGCTCGACAATTGCGAGGCTGCCGCGGCCGAATGCCGCGCGCTGGGCCGCCGCGCCCTGCCTTTTGCCGCGCATGTCGGCAAATGGACCGAATGCGACGCCCTCATCGACGCCGCCTACGCCGAATTCGGCCGCGTCGATGTGCTGGTGAACAACGCCGGCATGTCGCCGCCGATGGCAAGCCATGAGATCCCCGAAAGCCTGTTCGACAGCGTGATGAACCTCAACTTCAAGGGGCCGTTCCGGCTCGCAAGCCAGATCGGCAAGCGGATGGCCGATGGTGACGGCGGCGCGATCATCAACATCAGTTCAACCGGCGCGCTGATGGCCCTGCCGGGAATCGTGCCCTATGGTGCAGCGAAGGCCGCGCTCAATGCGATGACGGTGTCGATGAGCCGAGAATATGGGCCGAAGGTCCGCGTCAACACCATCTCCGCCGGTCCGTTCCTGACCAACATCGCCGATGCGTGGGACGAACGAAAGCGCGAGAAACAGCCCGTAGCGCTGGGCCGGCCGGGCAATCCGCCCGAGATCGTCACCGCGGCGCTGATGCTTGCCAGCCCTTCTTCGTCCTTTACCACCGGCGCGCTGCTGCGCGTTGATGGCGGGCAGCGTTAGGGTTGTTGGCGATCGCGCCAACTGTGCTGCGGCCGGTAACCAATGAGTTCGGCAGCGCGCGCCGACGACTGGAGCGACTGGAAGCCTTGGACGGCGCGCAGCGGCACATCGGGGAAATATGCCCGCATCAGATTGGCGCTCGGCTGGTCGATCAGCGTGTCCGCCGCCGCGATGAGAAGGCGTTCGTGGCCAGCGACCGGCGCCTCGACCGCACGGACACAGGCCTCTGCCGCATCCTCGGCATCGACATAGGACCAGAGGTTCCATTTCCGCCGCGCGGGATCGGCCTGCATCTTCGCCAGTCCGGCATAATCCTCTGCTGTAAAGACGTTGGAAAAGCGCAGTGACACGATCGCCATATCGCCATGCCAGCGGACGAACGTGTCGGCCATCGTCTCGCCCAGCTGTTTCGCCAGCGCGTAAGACCAGCCTGGCCGGTCGGGATGCGTTTCGTCGAGCGGCGCGAAGGCGGGCGGCTCGTCGAACGGAAGGCCCAGGATCGTCTCGCTCGATGCCCACACGATTTTGCGGATGCCCAGCCGCGCGCACGCGGAAAAGATATTATAGGTCGACCGAGTATTGACCGAAAACGTCGTCTCGTCAGTCGCCAGACCCGGCGCGGGAATGCCGGCAAGATGGACAACCGCGTCGGGCACCCCGCCCGCCGGATCGATTCCCGACAGCGCGCCCATGACCGCGCCGAAATCGGTACAATCGCAGCGCAATTGCCTGCCCGGTTCAATCGAACCGGCGATGTCGAGCCCGACGGCGCGATGGCCCGCCGCGCGCAACGCTACGAGCGCCGGCCGACCGATCTTTCCCGCGCTGCCGGTGACGATGACTTTCATCGCGTCAGCGGCGCAAGGCAGCGAAGCGCTGGTCGATGATCGCCTCCGCTTCCGAAATGATCCGGTCGATCAGTTCCTGACAGGTCGGGATGTCGTGGATCAAACCTTGTATCATGCCCGCCCAGAACACGCCCTTGCTGAGATCGCCAGTCTGGAGCAGTTCGCGGCCCGCGGTGCCCGCGACCAGTTCCTGCACGTCGCTGAATTTGGCGTCCGGCTGAGCCAGACGGCGGACAACTTCTTCGCTGACTTCGCTTTTGCCGACGCGCGCGGTGTTCTTGAAATTGCGGAAGATCAGAAAGCTGCCGCGTTCGTCATTCTCGACATAGGCCTGCTTCACATTGTCGTGGATTGGCGCTTCCCGGGTGGCGCAGAAACGCGTCCCCATATTGATGCCGTCGGCGCCAAGCGCGAGCGCCGCGACGAGCCCGCGTCCGTCACCAAAGCCCCCCGAGGCAAGCATCGGAATCTTTACCTTGTCGGCCGCCGCCGGGATCAGGATCAATCCTGGAATATCATCTTCCCCCGGATGGCCCGCGCATTCGAATCCATCGATCGAGATGATGTCGCATCCCGCCTTTTCGGCCGACAGCGCGTGGCGAACGGCGGTGCATTTGTGCAGGATCATCACTCCGTGCGGCTTTACCCGCGCCCAGATTTCGCGCACCGCAGGCGTGCCCGCGGTCTCCATGATCTTGACACCGCTTTCGACAACGGCGTCGGCATAGGCATTGTAATCGGGCGAGTGGATCGTCGGGAAAACGGTGAGATTTACGCCGAAGGGTTTGTCGGTCAGCGACCGGCATTTTTCGATCTCGTCACGCAGCGCCTGGGGCGTCGGCTGGGTCAGGGCGGTGATCATGCCCAGACCACCGGCATTCGAGACCGCGCTCGCCATTTGCGCCGTGCCGACGGCTTGCATGCCGCCTTGGACGATCGGATGTTCGATGCCCAGCATGTCGGTGATCCGCGTCTTGAAGCCCATCAATCTGTCCCTTCCCTTACTTATCTAACCTAGTTATACTTCTTCTAATCGCATGACAAGAGGTGACCGATGACGATCGCAGCGGCAATAATTTCCCGCGCCGTGATGGCGGACGAACTGGGACCGCCCGATAGCTATCGGCTTGTCCTGCATGATCCGGGGCCGCCTTCTGATACGCAAGTGCGCATTTGTATCAGGGCGACGGGGATCAGCTTCGTCGATGTGCTGACCGCGTCGGGCGGTTATCAGGTCAAACCGCCGGTGCCTTTTATCCCCGGCAGCGAATGTGCGGGGATCGTCGATGCAGTGGGGAGCGCGGTGCGCGATCTTGCCCCCGGCGACAAGGTGGTCGGCAGCGGTTGGGGCGGAATGTTCGCGGAGATCGTCAACCTGCCCGCACGCACCGTTCGCAAGATGCCGGCGGCGCTGTCGTTCGAGGCGGCAGCGGTATTCCCGGTCAGCTATGCAACCGCCTGGCATGCGCTCGTCGACCGCGGGCGGCTTCAGGCGGGCGAGACGCTCCTCGTTCTCGGTGCGGGGGGCGCGACCGGCTATGCTGCGGTCCAGATCGGCAAATATCTGGGCGCGCGCGTCATCGGCTCGGCGTCGAGCGAGGCGAAGCGCGCACTGGCAGCCACGGGCGGCGCCGATGCGGTTGTCGATGCGCGCGGCGACGACTGGCGCGATCGCGTCAAGGCGGCGAACGATGGCAAGGGCGTCGATGTTGTCTTCGATCCGGTTGGAGGCGAGGCGACCGATCCGGCGTTCCGGTCGCTGGGGTGGAACGGGCGGCATCTGGTGATCGGCTTTCCGGGCGGGATCGCGGCGCTCCGGACCAATTTGCCCTTGCTGAAGGGCGCCAGCCTGGTCGGGGTCGACGTCCGCCAGTTCGGGCTATTCGAACCCGAAAAGAGCGAGGCCAATCGCGATGCCGTGTTCGCGCTGGCCGCCGAAGGCAAGCTGCGGCCCGCCATTGCAAAAACCTACGCGCTCAAGGATTTTCAGGCGGCCATGGAAGATGCGGCGGCCGGGGAAAGAGCGGGGCGAATTGTGCTGACCATGCATTAGGCCCAGCCCCGCGTCCGGTCGGCAAGGCGTCCGCGCCAGTCCGGCACGGCTGGCAACGCCTGAAACTCCATCCTTAAGCGCGCCACCAGATCGGCGACCGGCTCGACCGCGTCGATCAGCCCCGCACTCTGCCCCGCGCTCCAGATATCGCGCCACGGCATCACACCGTCGGGCATCGGCGAGCGAACGGTCGGCAACGTCTTGGCATCGAGGCCCACCGCCTCGATCGACTGCCGCATCCAATGGGCGGGGACGCCGTTCATGGCCGCGGACGCGACAATATCGTCGGCACTGACGGTCGGGATCATCGCACGATGCCCCTCGACGACCCCGCTCTCGGGTGTCGCTATGAACCGGGTACCCATGCAGGCGATATCGCCGCCGAGCGCGAGCGACGCGGCGATGCCGTGGGCGTCGGCGATACCGCCCGCGACGATCAGCAACCCGTCGAAGATGCGCCGCACCGCGGGCACAAACGCCATGGGCGTCAGGAAACCAGTGTGTCCGCCTGCTCCCGCGCAGGTGAGCATCAGCCCGTCGGCGCCCGCGGCGATTGCCTTTTCAGCGTGCTTCATCGTGGTCACATCATGGACCACCCGTCCGCCCCAGCCATGGACCCGCTCGACAAGCGCTGAGGGATCACCGAGGCTGGAGAGGACGAGCGGGACGCGATAGCGTTCGAGCAGCGCGATGCGGTCGGCGGCCTTGGGGTCGGTGCCCCAGCGCGCGGGCAAATTGACGATCGGCGGCGCGGCGCCCGCGTCAGCGAGCGCCTCCAGATATTCCGCGAACAAGATGGACGGAGTCGCCGTGCCGCCCTGCCAGCCGCCGATCACCCCTGCACGGCAACAGGCGACCGCGAGCAGGACCGACGAAGCAAAGCTCATCGGTGCGCACATCAGCGGAAGCGACAGGCCCGAAAGCATCAGGTCAGACCGTCGCCTTCAGCGCATCGAGCATTCGCGTATAATGCTGGGGATTCCACACATCCTGATCTTCGCCCCAGCCGATGCCGCCGTCGATATCCCAGCGCATCAACTGATTCACCCCATAACCCGCCTCGCTCATCGTGCTGACGGTAAAGCCTTCGCTTTTCATCTCGCGCCCAAGCTCGTCGACAAGTTCGACCTGCATATGCGTGCTCCAGCCGGTCCTGGGACTGCGGAAGACGCGCATCCGCGACTTGCTGGGGTCAAGGCTGCCAAAACTGCCGTCGCGGCGGATCCACCCCGCATTCATCGGCGACCAGCCGTCGGCGTCGCCGTCCTGCACCCGCGCGAAACCGAGGAAGCCCGTGCCATCCCTGCGGTGGCCGAAGATATACTGGATGCGTCCGCGGCCGCGTTCGCGCTCGATCTCGCGCCAGCGCGCGCCGCCGGGTCGCTTCACGCGCTCCAAATCGCTCGCATAGACTTTGGGGCTGGCCGCATAGGGGCCGCCGCGCGGCCCCCAGGTGCGATCGCGCACGCCGATGCCATCAATGCGGATCCGTTCGCCGCGCAACGTCATCCAGCCTTCGACATGCCCGAGCTGATCATAATGCGGTGTTTGCATGAAAGGCGGCTTGCCGGGCGGGAAGCGATGCGGCTCATGGAGGCCGGTATGGGTGAAATCGAGTGCGAAGCCGCGCGCTATGTCTTCATATTGCAAATGATATTTCATGCCCGGCTCGATCATCTTTAGGCTGTAGCCGCCGCCCGCCTTGTCGCCGGGAAAGGTGATGTCGGTCAGGTCTGGCGCGTCGGGCATCGGCGCTTCTTCGACCTTGCGGTAATAGGCCATGCGGGCCTGGTCATACCCCTCATCATCCCACGCAAAAATGCGCCAGGTGACCGATTTGCGGTTCTGATAATAGGGTGCGTGGATCCAACAGCCGATCTTGCGTTCGGGGATGCTGAACGACCACCAGTTGGTTTCCGTTTCATAGGGATCGTCGGACAGCTGGTGATATCGATCATCCTCGGGCTTGAACGCAAGGGCTTCGGTCATGCAAATGTCTCCAATTCGGCGAGTGCGGCGATGAACAGCGTGGCGATGCGGCCTACGTCGGCGATCTTTTCGGCGTCGGCGATCACGCCCATGTCGAGATTGTCGCCACTCCGCCGCGAGGTGATGTTGAGGAAACGTCCCGATCCGATGATCGGCACGGGATAATTGTGGCGCTGACGAAAGCCCGCATAGCTGCGCGTTGCGGACGGGCCGGGCACGTTCGACAGCGTGATATTGCCGGGCATCAGCCGCTTGCCGCCCGCCATGCGCTCGGCAAAAGCGGCGCGGCGGTCGCGCGCCCCATAGGGTTTTTCGGCGGCGTCGAGCAAAGCTTCGTCATGCGGCGTACGGCGCATCTCGGCCGCCATTGACATCTGGATCGCGCGCAGCCGAGCGACCGGATCGGCGAGATGCGTCGCAAGGTGCGGGTGAAGCGCGACGATCCGGTTGCCGAAATCGCCATGCTCATCGCGGCGGTAAGAGCGCGCCGAATTGACCACGAGCGGTGTCTCGGGAAGATCGTCGAATTCGATGAGATAGTTGCGCAGCGCGCTGCTCGCGAGGGTGAGGAAAATATCGTTGACCGTGGCATCAAGACTGGCAGCCACCGCTTTCACGCGCGTGAGTGGCAGGCTGATCGTGGCATAGCGGCGTCGGCCCGACGTCGGCCCGGACATCTTCAGCAGGGGCGTGAGGGCACGATCGTGCTTGAACGTTTCCAGCGCGGCGAGCGCATCCCGGCGCCGCGCCGACTGGTCTGCTCGCAAGTCCGCCTGCGCGTCGAACCATGCGTCGGCGCGCTCGCGCCATTTTTCCGGTTCGGGAAGACGCGCATCGGCAAAGCGCGCCGTTGCGGGCGGCGTCGCATCGCTCAGCAGATGGAGGATGGTCTGGAAGCCGATCCCGTCGGCGACGCTGTGGTGCATCTTGACATAAAGTGCGCTGCCGCCGGCGACGAGCCGGTCAAAGACATGAACCGCAAAGGGCGGCCCCGACAAGTCCAGCCGCTGCATATTGAGCGCCGCGATGGCGTCGTAAAGTTCCGCCTCGGTCCAGGCACCGTCATGCGGTACGACGGCGACGAGCGTTTCGAGATCCGCCTTCGCCAGATCTACCCAGACGTCGCTATCATAACCGTCGGGCGCTTCGTGCAGCCTTACGAGCAGCGGCGTCGCGGGAAGCCGGTCGGCGAACTGCCGGCGGATCGCCGCGGCCAGATCGTCCTGCCGACCGGCCGGCACATCGAGCAGGATCAGCGCGCCGATGTGCATCGGCGAGGCGTCGGTTTCGGACAGGATCATGAAATGATCGTCGGGGCGGAGCCGGCGTACGCCGGGCGCTAGTCGCAGCGGGTCGGTCGCCGCGCTCAACGTTTACCAGCCCGCCAGATCGGCCGCGCGCGCGCGATGCTCGGACGGGCTGCCCAGCCAGGCACGGTCGAATGCAGCACGGCGGAACCAGTAATGAAGCCCATATTCCCACGTATAACCGATGCCGCCATGCGCGGCGACCGCAGCACGCGCAGAACGGACAAAGACGTCGCACAGATGCGCTTTTGCCATCGCCGCCGATCGGGGCGCGTCGGGCAGATCTGCGTCCGACGCATAAGCGGCGTACCAGACGAGCGCGCGCGCCGGTTCGGCGTCAAGCGCCATATGGGCGAGCTGATGCTTGAGCGCCTGAAACCGGCCGATCGGCTGACCGAATTGTTCGCGTTCCTTGGCATAGGCGACGCTCATGTCGGTGACCTTTTGCGCGCCCCCGAGCGCGTCTGCGGCGACAAGCACGAGCGCTGCATCGGCGATGCGCGCCGTCATTGCATCGGCAGCAGCAAAGATCGCATGTCCTGCCCCGTCGGCGATCGCCACCTTTGACACCGGGCGGCTGCGGTCGGTCGATTTGAGCGGCTCGATCGTGACGCCCTCACCCGCAGGGATGAGCCGGACGCCAGCCGCACGGTCGACGACCAGAAAATAGTCGGCGGCCCGCGCGCACGGCACATAGGCGCTGCCCCCATGCACCAGCGTCGCGACCTTTTCGCCGCTGACCAGGGCATCGAGCGGGACATCGCCGTTGCCAGACGCCGCGACCGCCGCGACCGCGAGCAACTGGCCGATCAACGGCCCCGCTGCAGCGGCCTCTCCGGCCACTTCGCACGCGAGCGCCGCGTCGAGCAACCCCATACCGCTGTCGGGCAACAAGATACCGCCCAGGCCCAGCGCCATCAGCGCATCCCAGCTCGTCCGGTCAAAGTCTTCGTCGCCGTCCGCGAATGCGTGAAGCCGACCGAGCGGCCAGTGGTCGGCGAGCGTACCGCGCACGGCGTCCTGGATCGCCGCCTGCTCCTGGGTGAGGTGAAAATGCATCGCTCAGCGCTCCCCGCTCATCGCAAGATCGCGCGGCAGTCCGAGCCCGCGTTCGCCGATGATGTTGCGCTGGATGTTCGATGCGCCGCCGGCAATCGAATTGCCGAGGCTGCCCATGATCTGGTCGAGCCATTTTTCGGGACCGCGCGGACCGCGATTGCCGCGCCCGCCCGCGCCCGAAGGCTCGACAAAGCCATGTTCGCCGATCAGGTCCTGCGCGAGCAGCGCCATTTCGTGGCCGATCTCGGTGAGCAGCAGTTTCATCATCAGCGCCACCGGGCCGGGATCCTCACCCGCTGCGGCGCAGCTGAACAGTCGGAAGCTGGTGTAACGGTGCGAAAGGACGAACCCTTCGATCTGCGCGAGCTTGTCGCGGATCACCGGTTCGTCGATACGACCGACGTCCCTTGCCAACTCCACGAGCTTGGCGAACTGGCGCCCCAGCCCGTCGGCGCTGCCGATGCTGGCGCGTTCGTGCTTCAGCGTCGTGCGGCTGACATACCAGCCCTGCCCGCGTTCGCCGATCTGCCAGCTGACCGGGGTTTCGGCGTTGTCGAAGAAGAATTCGCAGAACGTATGATCGCCCTCCTCGCCCGTCATCTGGCGGATCGGGCGGCGCGTGATGCCGGGCTGGTCAAGGTCGATCAGCAGATAAGTGATGCCGTCATGTTTCGGCGCATCGGGTTCGGTGCGCACGAGCATGAACATGTGCGTCGATTGCATGCCCTGCGACGTCCAGATTTTCTGTCCGTTGATGATCCATTTGCTGCCGTCGGCGGACAGCTCTCCCTTGGTGCGCACACTGGCAAGGTCGGATCCCGATCCAGGTTCGGAATAGCCTTGCCCCCAGACATAGTCGCCAGCGACCGTCTTGCGGATGAACAGCTCTTTCTGTTCGTCAGTACCTTTCTCCAGCAGGGTCGGCACGGTCATGTTCATCCCGTTTCCGCCGATTTCCGCTGGCGCGCGGGCGCGCGCGAATTCTTCGCGAATCACCTGGGCCTTGATGACATCGACCGGTTGCTCGGAGCCGCCGTAAGCCTTCGGGATCGCGCGATAAAGATAGCCAGCCTCGGTCGCGGTAGCGCGAAAGGCACGTATAAACGCTTTAAGATCGGCGCCGCGCAGGTCAGCGGCGGGCGGCCAATGCGCAGTCAAGAACGCGCGAACCTCCGCGCGAAAGGTCTCAGCGGCCTCGCCATAGCTTAGATCCATCGCTCGCTCTCCCAGGTTCGTGCGCAAATCTATGCCTGAGTTATATAACTACGTCAAATATGTTGTACGCGCAGCGTGGCCTGTTTAGAAGACGGTGATGACAAGCAAAGCCGATCCGAAACCGCATTATTTCACGCGCCGGGAAAACGGCTTCGACCCCACCGGCCTGGCCCGAAACCCCTGGTTTGACGACGCCGTAGCGGGCGGTCCGATAGCGGCGCTGTTCGGGCATATCATCGAAACCGCCGGGTTCGATCCGGGCTTTGAAATTTGCCGGGTGACGATCGATATCTTGGGAGTCGTCCCGCGCTCGCTGCTGACGCCGACGATCGTGCCCGTGCGCCAAGGCCGGCAAGCACAGCTCTATCGCATAGAAATGCGAGCAGGCGGCAAGATGGTCGCGCAAGCGCATGTACTCCTTGCGCGCGATCTCGATACGCCTGCGCTCCCGGCGCCGCAGTTGCACCCGGCGCCCGAAGACGTCGCAGAGGACAATTTCCTGATCGGCGCGAGCATGGCCGGAGCAATCAAGACGCGCCCCATCATGGGACGGGTCCGCGAGCCGGGGCGCGGCGTGTGCTGGATGCGGATGGATGGCGAAGTCGTGCTCGGCGTCCCGACCTCCCCCTTCGTCAAGGCGTGCCTGTTCGCCGATTTCGGGAACGGCGTCGGCAGCGCGACGCACGCGCATGAATGGAGCTATGCCAATCTCGACATCTCGATCCAGTTCTTCCGCAAGCCACGCGGCGACTGGTTCCTGCTCGATGCACATACCGAAGGGGCGGGCAACGGCCATGCGGTGGCGCAGAGCGTTTTTGCCGATGCGGACGGGGTTTATGCCAAGGGGACGCAGACGGTGTTCGTCGGGCCGGGGCGGCCGCGCGGCTGACCTTATTCGCCGCTGAACACCGGCGCGCGTTTTTCGGTCACCGCCGCCAGCCCTTCGCGGTGATCCATGCTGCCGAGCAAGAGGGCCTGATTGGGCAGGTTGGCCTGCCATTCGGCCTCCATGCTGCTTTCGAGCGCCCGCTGGATCGATTGCTTGACGGTCGCATAGCCAAGCGGAGCCGAAGCGGCGAGTTCGCGCGCGAGTTCCATCCCGCGCGCGGTGAGATCATCCTTTGCCACCACCTCGCCGACCAAGCCAATGCTGAGCGCTTCCTCGGCGCGCACTTGCTTGCCGCGCAGACACATCTCCATCGCGCGGCCAAGCCCGACGATACGCGGCAGCAGGAACGTGCCGCCGAGTGGCGGCATGATACCAAGCTTGATCCAGCTTTCCTGGAACATGGCGGTGTCGGCGGCGACTCGGAAATCGCAGGCGAGCGCCAACTCGCACCCAACGGTCACCGCCGCGCCCTGCACCAACGCCAGTGTCGGTTTCGGACAGCGATAGATCGCGCGCGCTGCGCCTTGGAAATTGGCGTAGACAGTATCCTTGATTTCGCTTGCGGACATCCGCGTCAGCCGTTGCAAAAATGCGAAATCGGCCCCCACGGAAAAATGCTTGCCATCGGCCGCGAACAGGATGGCGCGGACATCGCGGTCGCCCGATAGCGCCGCAAAGGCATCGCGAATTTCGCCAAGCATTTCGGGCGACGACGCATTGCCAATATCGGCGCGCGCCACAATTACGGCAGCAACGCCATCCGCATGTCGATCGACGCGGATATGCGTGAAATCAGCCATCGGGATTCTCGGCCTTCTTTTTTTCGCGCCAGATCATCGCCGTTGCGCTGGTCGAGAGTCCCATGTTCAATGCTTCGGCATCGAGCGCAGCCTCGAACGCCCAATCCTCGGCATTGTTGAGGTTTGCCTTCATATAGCGATAGCCCATGCGCGGGCCGTCGGCGAGACGCCGCGCCGCCGCCATCGTTGCGTCGCGTAACGCTTCGTCGTCGAAAAGGCGGGTATAAAGTCCTTTCGCAAACGCTTCCTCGGCCGACAGTTTTTCGCCGAGGAGAAACAGTTCGCGCGCCACGCCGGTCCCAACGATCTTGGTCCAGAACCACGTCGATCCGAAATCACCCCCTGCACCGATGCGGTCGAAAGCGGTGAGGAAGCTTGCGCTGCGCCCTGCGAAACGCAGGTCGCATGCGCCAGCGATCCCGATGCCCGCACCCGCGACCGGGCCGTTGACCATCGCGATCGTCGGCTTTGGCATTTCATGGAGCAGGCGCGGCGTTTCCATGAAGGTGCGCAGCCGGACGAAGCTCTGCTCCGCACGACTGCCACTATCTGGATTTGCCGGGACTATCGCCTTGTCGGCGCCACCTTCCTTCAAATCACCTCCGGCGCAGAAACCACGCCCCGCGCCGGTGACGACGACGCACCCCACCGACGGATCACGCGCGGCATCGGCACAGGCATCGGCCAGCGGTGCCATGATCGATCCGGTCAGCGCGTTGAGCCGGTCGGGGCGATTAAGGGTGATCGTGCGAACGCCCGCATCGTCGTCGATCAGAATTTCAGACATGGATGAGCCTCCCCTGCTCCGGTCTTTTCGAAGGGAATGGAAGGCAGATCAATCCCCGCCGAGCTCACGATGGCGCGCCAGCATCCGTACCGCCTTTTCGGCCAGCGCGTCGGGTACCTGCGGATAGAGCGGCAGCGGCCGGTCCTTGCTGGGCAGCGCGATGGTCGCGGTGGCGCGCACCGTTTCCTCGTCGCGCTGGTTGGTGAACTTCACCGCCACATCGACGTAGCTTTGGCCGTCTTCCTGGCGCTTGGCCAGCACTTCGCCCGTGACGCGCTGGACATCGCCCATATAGTTGAACTTGCGAATCTCGTCATGGATATGGGTGATGACGGCGTCGTCGCCGGCCCAGTCGCTGAGATATTGCCACAGGTAATTTTCGCGCATGACGCCATAGTCATACGCCATCGGATTGCCGATCGCCTGTGCCCAGGTCGGATCCCAGTGGAGCCGCTGCGCAACGTCGGGAATGCCATATTCGTTCTTTACATAAAAAGCGGGAATACGCTGACGGTTCTTGTGCGCGAGGCGGTTTGCGGTCGGTGCGTACGGCACGAAGCCGTAGCCGCCGGCGTGAAAGCAGATGACGTCCGTGACAGTGAGCGGACCCTTGGCCTGCAGTCCCAGCGAGTCGCCCTTTTCGACGCTGTCGAACCAGCGCTTCTCGGCGCCCTGAACGCGCTCGGCGGCGTAGATATCCTCGATCGCCTGCATTTCCTCATCGGTATACGTTGCAGGTTCAATCGCCGAATATTTGCCCTTTTTGGCCGCAGTCTTGCGTTCGGTAAGGACGCGCAAAATGCGATAGACCGCAACAACTTCGCCTCGCTGGTTGAGCTTGACGTCACGCCGCACGCCGATGACCGAACGTCCGGCGAATTCGGATTGCTTGACCTCGCACGTCTCGTCGCCATTGAAGCTGTAGATCGTATCGCCGGGATAAATGGGCCGATAGAAATCCCACTGCGAACCCGACACGAAGACGTGGATGCCCTTGAACAGGCTCTTGCGCAGCGCCTTGATATGGTCGGGAACGGGATCGCCCAGCATCGGTCGGTTGATGACCCCAGCCATCATGCCCGGTGCGATCACGCTGCCCCAGCGGGTCTTTTTGGCATAATGCGGATCGGTATAGAGCGGCTTGTCGTCGCCAATCCCGTGCGCGAAATTGCGGATATTATCCTCGGTCGCGGTCTGGATATATTCGCGCGTTTTGGCCGCCTGGTCAAAACCGAGCAGCGCACGTTGCCGCTCAATGTCGGCGTCGGTGATTTCATATGCGACCGCCTTTTGCCACTCTTCGCTTTCTTTGATGTCGTTTTTCGCCTCGGCCATCGCTTATCTCCCTTGTCACCAGTTATATAACTAGGTAATACATCCCCAATAGCGAAGCAAGGGGATAGTGCCGCAATGGAAGTTCGCCGCATCAGCGATGCATTGAAGGTGCGCGCGCAACATCAGGCGGGCGAGATCGCGCACGATGACACCCGGCGGCAGATGAGCTTTGCCGAATGGGACCGCGAAGCGGACGAGGTTGGCGGTGGACTGGCGGCGGCGGGGCTGGTTCCGGGTGACCGCGTCTTCCTTGCGATCAGCAACAACCACGCGATCGAAATGGCGATTGCCGTGTTCGCGGTGTTTCGCGCCGGGGGCATTGCCTGTCCGATCAACACGCGCCTGACGGCCCGGGAGATCGCCGACTATGCCGCCTTGTGCGAACCGCGCTTCTGCCTGACCGACGCGCCCGACTTGGTGAAGGCCATTGAGCTCGAAGGTTGTTGGACCGTCGATGCGATGCCGCGCGACATCTCCGCGCTTCCCGACCAATCCGCGCTCGACCCCCTGGCCGACGCCGAAATCCTTGGCACATCGGGGACCACGGGGAAGATCAAGGGCGTCGTCGTGTCGCACCCCGACCTGATGAACGGCGTCACCGGGACCAATATGGATCGGTCGCGCTCGACGTTGCACGCTTTGCCTTTGACCGGATCCGGCGGCAATCTGGGCATTGTGATGCTGCCCGCGCGCGGCGGCGCAACGGCGATCACGCAGCCGAAATTCGATCCGAAGGGCTTTCTCGACCTGGTGCGCGAAAAGCGACCGAACCTGGTCTATCTGGTGCCGTCCATGCTGCGGCTTATCCTCGATCATCCCGATGTGGCCGATTATGATTTTGCCGGGGTGAAATATCTGATGACCGGTACAGCGCCGCTCCCGCATGATTCGGTGATACGCGCCGCGAAACTCTGGCCGCATCTGCGCATCCGCAACAGCTATGGCATGTCGGAAGGCGGCGTCGGGCTTGGTACCACCAGTCAGGAACAGGTGCAGAAGCCCGGCTGTGTTGGCAAGCTGCCCGCGCATATGCAGCTTCGCGACGAGGCAGGGAATGTCATCACCGAAGCGAATGTGGTCGGCGAAATTTATGGCTGGCAAAAACACCCGCGCCGTTACTGGAAAGACCCGCAGGCGTCGGCCGAAAGCTTCAAGGGCGGCTGGACCAAGACCGGCGACCTGGGTTTCGTCGATGCCGACGGCGATCTGATCATGGCCGGACGGTCGAAGGAACTGATCATCCGCGGCGGATACAATATCACGCCGCTCGAGATCGAAACCGCGCTTCACCTGCATCCCGCGGTGCAACAGGCGGCGGTGGTCGGCGTGCCGCACGAGGTGCTGGGCGAAGATATTGCTGCGGCGGTGACGCTGCGCCCGGGCGCTGATGCGAGCGCTGACGATATTCTGGCGTTCTGCCGCGAACATCTCGCCGACAACAAGATACCGCGGACGCTGGTCGTGATGGACGAAATGCCGCTCAATCCAAACGGAAAAATTCTGAAAAAGGATCTGGTCGGCCCGCTGGCGAAGGCGGCGGCGAACCGGCGCGCGGCCGCTTAACCGACCCGCACGCGCTTACGTAAAATAGCGATGGAGTGAACCTCAGCCTTTCAGCGCTTCGAACGGCACATCTTTGTCCATCCGCACCTCGCCCGGCATCCCCAGAACGCGCTCGGCGATCTGGTTGCGCAGCACCTCGTCGGCGCCGCCCGCGATGCGCATCACGGTCGAATAGATATAGTCATATTGAACGTCGGCTGTCGCCGTATCACCCGGATCGGGCGCGATCCCGGCGAGGCCGCGCAGTTCGAGCGCGAGGCCGTTGGTTTTCTGATAACGCCCGGCATAGGCAAGCTTGACCATCCCCGCGAGCGCGCCGGGATTTTCGCCCCGTGACACCATCGTACGCAGCCGCGCCTGAAAGAAACGCTCGCCCTGCTCTTCCGCCAGAGCCTCGGCCAGTTGCTGGCGGATCGCGCGGTCATCGAGCATGGTGCCGCCATGCCCGTCGGGCGTCGCCGCAGCAAAGTCGAGCAAGGGTTCGACCCCGCTGCGATGTGCGCCCGATCCGAGCCGTTCGCCCATCAGGACGGTCATGCAGCATGCCCAGCCCTCGCCCTCGGCGCCAATGCGATTGGCGTCGGGGATGCGAACGTCGGTGAGGAAGGTTTCGTTGAATTCGCTTGCGCCCGAGATCTGGCGGATCGGGCGCGTCTCGATCCCCGGCGTCTTCATGTCGACGACGAAGAAGGTCAGCCCCTTGTGTTTGGGCAACGTCGGGTCGGTACGCACCACAAGGATGCCCCAGTCGGTCAGATGCGCCCAGCTCGACCAGACTTTCTGGCCGTTGACGATCCAATCGTCCGAACCATCCTCAGCGCGCACCGCCTTGGTGCGGAGTGCCGCCAGATCGGAGCCTGCGGCAGGTTCGGAAAACAGCTGGCACCACGTCAGGTCGCCCTTCAGCGTCGCTTCGATAAAGCGGGCCTTTTGTTCGTCGGTGCCATGTTTCGCGATGACGGGAAGCGCCATGCCGGTGCCGATCGAGGTGAACGGCCCCTTTGGCAGGTGATATTTGCCCTCCTCTTCGGCGAAGATCACGGCTTCGGCGCCTGACAGCCCCCGGCCGCCCAGCGCCTTTGGGAAGGTTAGCCCCGACCAGCCGCCTGCATATAATTCGCGCATCCAGGCGCGACCGCGATCGGCTTCCTCGGTATCGGTTATTTTATCCCCGGGCGTCAGGACATGCGCGGGCGCGTGCGCCGCGAGCCAGGCGCGCGCTTCGGCGCGGAACGCGGCTTCATCCGGGCTGTCGTTGAAATCCATTTATGCCGCTTTCGCTTGGCTGCCGGGCTGCGCGTTCAGCAACCGGTCGGCCCAGAAGCCACGATTGCCGAGATGCACCGCCAGCATCCGCTCGCGCCGGTAATAGAAATGGCAGTTCGCCTCGAACGTATAGCCGATGCCGCCATGCACCTGCAGATTCTCGCGCGCCGCCAGTTCAAAGCATTTGATGCCCGAAAGGCGCGCCGCGGCCGCCGCGACGGGAAGGTCGTCGGGTGACGATTCGGCAGCCCAACCGCCATAATAGGCATTGGATCGTGCAAGTTCGGTGGCGACGGCGACATCGGCGAGCTTGTGCTTGATCGCCTGATAGCCGGCGAGCGGACGGCCGAACATCTGTCGTTCCATGGCATAATCGCGCGCCATGGTCAGGCATGCTTCGGAGGCGCCCGCCGCTTCAAACGCAGCCTGCACCGCCGCCTGATCGATCAGCCGGTCCAGCTTGCCGATGCCCGGCATCGCTTCCGCCGCGGCGCCGGCAAAGTCGAGGCGGTAATGCGGGCGGAGCTGGTCGAAGCTCTCCAGCTTGGTGCGCGTGACACCCGGCTGGTCGAGTTCGACCAACGCGAAGCGGCCATCGGCGACGAGCACAACCGCAATATCGGCTATGCCGGCGTCGGCGACCGGCGTCTTGCTGCCGCTGAGCTTGCCTTCGGTGAGCGTTGCGCCACACCCAAAAACCGGACCCGGACCCTCGGCATAAGCAAAGGTGGCGACGGCCTGACCCGACGCAAGTTTTGGCAACCAAGCTGCCTTCTGGGCTTCGCTGCCCGCAAGCCCGATCGCTTCTGCCGCAAGGATGATCGAGCTCATGAACGGCACCGCCGCATTCGCGCCGCCCAGCGCTTCCATGATGACGCCAAGGTCGAGCGCCCCCAAACCGAGTCCGCCATGCTCTTCGGGGATTGCAGCGCCCAGAAAACCCATGTCGGCCAACGCGCGCCATAATGGTTCGTCCCATTCGGCGCCCGAATCGATCAAGGTGCGCAATCGGTCGAACGACGACATATCGGCCAGAAGCGACCGCGCTTGCTCGCCGAGCATTTTCTGTTCATCGCTAAGGTCGAAATTCATCGCAGGCCTTGCCCTCTTGTTACGGTCTGTGTCATAGCGAGTTGTATAACTAGGTCAACCATGAGAACGACCGTGAGAGGATGAGCCGTCCATGCAATATGAAACGATCCTGGTCGATGTCGCCGATCATATCGCAACGATCACGCTCAACCGGCCCGACGCGATGAACAGCTTCACCAAGCAGATGATGGACGAATTCGAACATCTGTGGAAGTGGATTGGCCGCGAGGACGATGTCCACTGCTGCGTGCTGCGCGCCGCGCCGGGCAAGGCCTGGTGCACAGGGGTCGACGTCAAGGAATCGCAGAAGCCCGGTGGCACCGTCGTGGATCTGGCGAATATCTGGCACTGTGAAGACCCGGGGAATTACCTTGGTCCCAAATCGATGAACTGCTGGAAACCGATCATCGCCGCGGTGCATGGCATGGCGGCGGGCGGCGCCTTTTATTGGCTCAACGAGAGCGACATCATCATCTGCTCCGAAGAGGCGACCTTCTTCGATCCCCATGTCACATATGGGATGACAAGCGCGCTCGAACCGATCGGCATGACCTATCATATGCCGCTGCATGACGTGCTGCGCATGGTGCTGCTCGGCAATGATGAACGCATCGGCGCCGGCACCGCGCTGCGGATCGGGCTGGTGAGCGAAATTACCACGCTCGACGATCTGTGGCCGCGCGCGCACGAACTGGCGACAGCCATCGCCGCAAAACCGCCCGCCGCAACTGCCGGGTCGGTCAAGGCCATCTGGGAATCGCTCGACTTGCCGCGCAGCGTGGCGCTCCAACAGGGGCTCAAATACTGCCAGATCGGCAACCCGGTCGGGGTGCCGCAGGTGAACCGCACGGCGCTGATGGCCGACAAGGCAAAGAAGTTCACGGTCCGCTAGGCGCGGCATCCCACCCCGCCAGAACCGCCCTCTATCCGGGCAAGGAACCGAAATCCTATGTCGATTTTATATGATGAAGGGCAACAGGCCATCGCGACCGAGTCGCGCCGCATCCTCGAAGCGCGGATGAGCAAGGACGCGCTGTTGCCGCTGTTGGAAACAACGGGCCGATATCATGCGGGTTTCTGGGATACCGCAAAGGAGCAGGGCTGGACCGCGCTCGCGCTGCCCGAGGAATATGGCGGGCTCGCCCTTGGCCTCGTCGAACTCGGGCTGATCGCCCATCAGGCCGGGCGTACCGTCAGCGGCGCGCCCTTCCTGACATCGGGCTTTGGCGCGGCCAAAGCGATCGAGCTCTATGGATCGGATCCGCAAAAGGCCCGGTGGCTGCCCGGCCTTGCGACCGGCGAGATTATCGGGACCGTTGCGTTTGCCGAAGGGGCAGACGCCCTCCCCACCCAACCGCAACTGACCTTCACCGACGATCGCCTTGACGGGACGATGACCGGCGTCACCGGGGGGCTGGCGGCCGACATTGCTGTTGTGCTGGCGAACGGCCCCGGCATGGCGGTGCTTGCCGTCGCCGAACTCGGCGATGTGCAGCGCAGGGCGGTTCAGAGTTTCGACAACAGCCGTTGCTATGCCGATCTGGCCTTCAAGAATACTACTGCCGAATTATTGGCATCGGGCAGGCCAGCGCGCGACGCCGCACTTCATATTCTGGCGCTGCAGGCGGTGATCACCGCGCACGAGCAGACCGGCGGTGCCGAGGCGATGATGGAGGTGGCGCGCGACTATGCGCTGACGCGCCGCGCCTTCGGCCAAGTCATCGGCGCGTTCCAGTCGGTCAAGCACCGCATCGCCGAACTCTACGGCTTCGTCGAACTTGCCCGCGCCAACTGCATCCATGCCGCCTCGCGCGCAGGCGCCGCCGATTTCATCACGGCGGCCGCCGCAGCGCGCCTTTCGGCGACCGAAGCTTATGACACGGCGGCGCGCGACGCCATCCAGATCCACGGCGGGATCGGGGTGACGTGGGAAGCCGGCCTCCACCTTCATATGCGCCGCGCGCGCAGCCTGGCGATCGAACAAGGCAACGGCCTGTTCTGGGAAGATGTTCTGGTCGACCACTTGACGGGAGAAATCGCATGAGCGACCTGGAAGCCTATCGTGCCCAGGCCGCGACCTGGCTCGAATCGATGGCGCCGACGTTCGGCAAAGCCGCGCGCCAGAGCCTGTCCGAAGCCGACGACCTTGCGCTCGCCCGCCGTTATCAGGCGGCGAAATTCGAAGCAGGTTATGCCGGGATCAACTGGCCGGTCGAATATGGCGGCCAAGGCCTCGGGCATCTCGAAAAGGTGACCTTTGACAGCGAGGAAATGAAGCACGGCTTTCCCAATGCCTATTTCGGCATTTCGCTGGGAATGCCCGTCCCCATCCTGATGCAGTTTGGCGAAGACAAGGCGTTCGTGAAGGAGCGCGTGCTGAAAGCGCTGCGCGGCGAGGAAATCTGGTGCCAGCTGTTTTCCGAGCCCGCAGGCGGGTCCGATCTTGCGGGCCTGCGCACCAAGGCCGAGCCCGATGGCAATGGGTGGAAGATCAACGGACAGAAGGTGTGGACCAGCTGGGCGCAATATAGCGACTATGGCGTGATCGTCGTGCGCACCGATCCCAATGTGCCCAAGCACAAGGGACTGACCTATTTCTGGGTCGATATGAAAGCGCCGGGCGTCACCGTGCGGCCGATCAAGCTTGCGGGGGGCGACAGCCACGTCAACGAGGTGTTCTTCGACGACGTCAAAGTGTCCGACGATCATCGCATGTCGCCAGTCGGGGGCGGTTTCGCGGTCGCGATGGCGACGCTGATGATCGAACGTTATGTCGCCACCGACAGCGGCGGCTTTGGCCCCCATCTGAACTTGTTTGTCGAATTGGCCAAGGCGACGCAGATCAACGGTCGACCGGCCATCGAGGACGGCCGCATCCGGCAGCAGATTGCGCGCAACTATGCGATGCGCGCCGGCCTTGACGCAATCACCGCCCGCGCGATGGCGATGATGCAGGCTGGAATGACCCCTGGCCCCGAAGGCTCGCTCAACAAGCTGATTTCAGTGCGTTCACGCCAGAAACTCTCGGAGCTTGCGATCGATCTTCAGGGGAGCGAAGGTTTCGCATTTGACGACCATGCGTCGCAAAAGGACAATTGGACGTCGAGCTGGATCAACGCGCCGACGGGCCGCATCGCCGGGGGCGCCGACGAGATGCTGCTCAACACCATCGCCGAGAAAATCCTTGGCCTGCCCCAGGACCACCGCCCCGACAAGGGCGTCCCGTTCAACCAGATCCCCGCCTGATCACAAGGAAACCACATCATGACCGAAGCCTATATCATCGACGCTGTCCGCACCCCGCGCGGCATCGGAAAGCCGGGCAAGGGCGCGTTGTCACATCTGCATCCGCAGCATCTTGCTGCCACGGTGCTGAAGGCGCTCAAGGAGCGCAACAACCTCGACACGGCGACGATCGACGACGTCATCTGGTCCACCTCGACGCAGCGCGGCAAGCAGGGCACCGATCTCGGTCGCATGGCAGCACTGTCTGCGGGTTATGACGTCAAGGTATCGGGCGTGACGCTTGATCGCTTTTGCGGCGGCGGCATCACCTCGGTAAACCTGGCCGCAGCGGCGGTGATGAGCGGGATGGAAGATTGCGTCGTCGCGGGAGGCACCGAGATGATGAGCTATACCGCGCAACTGGCCGCCGACGAAGCCAATGCCGGAATCAAGCCGCTGGGCATGGGCGCGGGCAATCCCGCCCTCGACGCCATCCATCCGCAATCGCACCAGGGCGTTTGCGGTGACGCGATCGCCGCCAAAGAAGGCATCAACCGCCAGGCGCTCGACGCGCTTGCGCTCGTCAGCCAGCAGCGCGCCGACCGGGCGATCAAGGAAGACCGCTTCGCCAAATCGGTGGTGCCGGTGTACAACGAGGACGGCAGCGTCGCGCTGGACCATGAGGAATTTCCCAGGCCAGAAACGACCGCCGAAGGTCTCGCCGGCCTCAAGGCCAGTTTCGGGGCGCTCAAGGATTTCGACCTGGGCGGCGGCGTCACCTTCGCCAAGCAGATCCAGCGCGTCTATCCCGACTTGGAATGGGAAGGTGTCCATCACGCGGGCAACAGCTCGGGTGTTGTCGATGGCGCGGCAGCCTTGCTGATCACTTCAAAAGATTATGCCGACAAGAACGGCCTGAAACCCCGCGCCCGTATTGTCGCCTACGCCAATATCGGCGATGATCCGACACTGATGCTGAACGCCCCCGTGCCCGCAGCGAAGAAGGTGCTCGAAAAGGCTGGCCTGACCAAGGACGATATTGATGTCTGGGAAATCAACGAGGCCTTTGCGGTGGTCGCCGAGAAATTCATTCGCGATCTCGATCTCGATCGAGAAAAGGTGAATATCAACGGCGGTGCGATGGCGCTCGGGCATCCGATCGGTGCGACCGGTTCGATCCTCATCGGTACAGCGCTCGACGAACTGGAACGCTCGGGCGGTCGCTACGGGCTGGTGACGATGTGCGCTGCCGGCGGCATGGCGCCCGCCATTGTGATCGAGCGCATCTAGTCACGGTTCGCTGATACTGGAGGCGCGCAAAAATATGGGAGGATGCTGATGAATATCGCCAGAGGGGATGCCGCTGTACGCGAGCGTCACCGGACGTTGGACTTCGTCGGCCTGCGCGCCCATGCGACCGCAGTCGGATTGATCCAGCTTTGCGAGGAGTTGTTGAATGCAGGCGTATTGAGTGCCGATGGCCTCGATCGTATCAAAGATGCAATCTGCTCGGAACTCGCCATCGGCAAGCGCGCCCGGGTTTCCGATCAGCGCGAATTTGACCACATGCTCAGGCGCCGGATCGACGCCGTCTTTCCTGCCGCCCCCGGCAAACCCGCTCAGGACAATGTTGGCACGCTCGAAGAGTTCGAGGATGCTCTTGGCGGGTATCACGGCGCCTGACCGTTGGGCGAAGCGGACGCCGGGTGGCGATTGTGACGGACCCAACCCCCGCACGCACAACCGAATTGACGCGAACGGTCTCGATCGGCGAGCCGCTCCGCACGCCGCTGTTCCGGCGCATCTGGCTTGGCAGTCTCCTCTCCAACTTCGGCCTCCTCATTCAGGGGGTCGGCGCAGCCTGGGCCATGACCCAACTCACAGCTGCTGCCGATATGGTGGCGCTGGTCCAGACTGCCTTGATGCTGCCGATCTTGCTCCTGTCGATCATGGCGGGCGCGGTCGCCGATATGTACGACCGCCGCAAAGTTGGATTGATCGCGCTTTCGATTTCCCTTGTCGCCGCCGCCGGGCTCACCGCACTCACCGCCGCCGACCTGCTGACACCCTGGCTGCTCTTGGCCTCGTGTTTTGCGATCGGCACCGGCATGGCTCTGTTCGGACCGGCGTGGCAAGCGTCCGTCTCCGAGCAGGTTCCCGCCCACACGCTTCCGCAGGCTGTCGCGCTCAATTCGATCAGTTACAATATCGCGCGCAGCTTTGGTCCGGCGATCGGCGGGGTGATTGTCGCGACGGCCGGTGCCGTTGCCGCTTTTGCCGCAAATGCATTCCTTTACGTACCGCTGCTGATCGTCCTTCTGCTTTGGCGCCGCAACCACGTTCCCCCGCGGCTTCCCGCCGAGCGGATCGACCGCGCCATCGCATCGGGTTTACGCTACATCCTCCATTCGCCGTCGATCCGCACCGTTTTATGGCGGACGTTTTTCACCGGCGTCGCAGGCGGATCCATATCGGCGCTGATGCCGATCATAGCGCGCGATAACCTTGGCGGCGGTGCGCAAACCTACGGCCTGATCCTGGGAGCATTTGGCGTCGGCGCCGTTGCCGGCGCTCTTACAATTGGGGCGATTCGTCATCGCGTGTCGGGCGAGGCGGCCGTCAGTTTTTCAGCTGTCATCATGGCGGTCGGCATTGCGATCGTTGCGCTAAGCGGATCGATCGTCCTGACGGCAATTGCCCTGCTCGCGACTGGCGCGGCATGGATGGTCAGCATAACCCTGTTCAATATCGGCGTTCAGTTGGCGGCCCCCCGCTGGGTCGCGGGACGCGCACTCGCCGGTTTTCAGGCGGCCATTGCTGGCGGCGTCGCCATCGGCAGCTGGTTTTGGGGCCATGTTGCGCAGGAGCATGATCTGGCGACGGCGCTGTTTATGTCCGCCGCCACAATGGCCGCCAGCCCCCTGCTCGCCCTATGGCTCCGAATGCCACCCGGCGAACAGAGCGGTCAGGATGGTGTCGAGCAAGCCGCGCCGGATGCCAAGCTTGCACTGACTGCTCGCAGCGGTCCGATCGTCGTCGAAATCGAATATCGCGTTGCCCCAAGCGAAGCGCGCGATTTCTATGGTGCCATGCAAAAGGTCGGACGGACCCGGAATCGCAATGGCGCCTATAGCTGGTCAATTGCGCGTGACATTGTCGATCCGGAGTTGTGGACCGAAAGGTTCCACTGCCCAACGTGGCTCGACTATCTTCGTCATCGCAGCCGATACACGGTGGCCGAACTGGCACTGCAAACGAACGCGGAAGCTTTTCACCGAGGCGCCGAACCGATGCGCGTCCGCCGGATGCTGGAACGACCATTCGGATCGGTTCGCTGGAAGGATGACGCGCCGGATCAAGGCAATGACGAAGTCTTGCCGATCATATCTGCCTAGGCAGCAGAAAGCATCACACCAAGATCGTTTGCCACACAGGAGCGGCAGTTTGCTGGAGCGGCCGAAACTCGCGGCGCAAAGTGGCTCTTCCCGATCGCAGCCTTTCGTTCGGCCGTTTACAATCTTCTCCGAAATCAGCCGATAATTTTGTAGATGGAGCGCCGCCGATCTCAACTGCGACACCCCATTCGCGCCTCATGTTCGCAACGCCAGTCACCCCGCGTTTCCGCGATCAGGCATCGAGCGCCCGGATCCTGCGGCGAAGCAGGAACAGCCCGCCCGCCAACACCGCGGTCGGCACAAGCATCAGGGTAAAGGCGGTGCGCCCGTCGAGATGCGCGAAAAGCGCGCCGGTGATGACCGACCCGGTTGTCCCGCCCAGCGCTGAAAAGACGACGACCAGCCCCATCAGCGGCGGGTGGCTGCGCCCCGGCATCGCGCTCAGCATCACCGAGATGATCGTCGGATAAATCGGCGCGAGCGCGAAACCGATCAGCGGGAACAGGAACGCGGCGGCGGGCGCGTCGCGCCAGCTGGCAATCGGGCCCGGCCGCAGCCCGTCGGCGAGCGGCAGGACAAGGATGATCAGCGCCGCGAGCAACCCGAGGCAGATGTTGAGCACCGGATACCAGTCAAAGCGCGCCATCACCGCCCCGGCGCCGAACCGCCCCAGCGCGATGCACGCCGCAAACAGGCTGGCCGCCTGCACACTCATCTGCGCCGGCAGGTGCAATACCTCGTTGTTGAACGTCGGCAGCCAGGTGCCGATACCCTGTTCGATCAGGACAAAGACAAAGGCGCAAACGACAAAGATCAGCACCAGCGGCAGCGCCGCCAGGCGCAGCATCGCAAGCATCGGCGCACGCTCGGCCTGCGCCAGATCGCCGGCATCCGACGCGCGCCGCTCCTCGACCGGGGCCGCGAGCAATATCGCCAGCGCCAGCGCAGTTACCCCCGCCAGCACCCAATAGGCGTTCAGCCAGCGCAGCCCACTAGGGTCGATAAAGGCACTGAACACCCAATAGGACGACAGTACCCCGACCATGAACATGCCCTCGATCAGGCTGGTCAGACTGGCATGGTGCCGCGCGTCGGCGGTGACCAGACCGATCATCGAATAGACGACGACCTTCGCCACCGCGAACGCCGCACCGACCAGCGCGAAATGCAGCTGCGCCGTCCCGAAAGAGCCGAGCAGCGGCATCACGACGCACGCGGCGATCGCGAGGACCAGCGATGCGATCAGCGCATTGCGCAGCCCGAACCGCGGCAGATAACTGGCGGTCGCAAACGACACCACCGCGATCGTGATATCCTTGAACCCCTCCAGCGTGCTCGCCTCGGGCTTGGTCACGCCAAAGCTCGAAATCGACTGCAGGATCACCGTCCCGACGCTGTTCAGCAGCATCGCAAAGGCGACATAGGTCAGGATCAGCGCGGCGATCAGTCGGGTGCGGGCCATGATGCGTCCTTAGGCGAAAGGGGGACGGATGTATCGGGTACGGCAGTGATGGAGGCCGTTTTCTACCTCACTTCTCGTCATCCCGGACTTGATCCGGGATCCACCGCGGCGCTGACGTCATGGACCCCGGATTTAGCCTGTCCTGACCTTGTCGAAGGGTCCGGGGTGACGACAATAGAAATATCGAACCCCAAAAAAAAGAAGGGGTGGCCGCGAAGAGGCCGCGACCACCCAGGGAGGGATGAACTCAGAACCGATACGCCGCGCTGAACCGGAATGACCGGCCCAGGATCGGGCGCGCATTGACCACCTGCCCGCCGGTCTGCCCCAGCGTCCGCGGATCGCCCTCGGTCAATCCAGCCTTGTCGGTCAGATTGTCGGCGGTCACCGCGAATTCCAGCGCGTCGTTCACATCGACCCGCACCCCGGCATCAATCTTGAAATAATTGGGCAGTGACTGGGTGTTCGCGGTGTCGGAGAACCGGTCGCCGACATAGCTGAAGGTCGAATAGAGCGAGACCTTGCTGCCGCCGCCGAATTCGATGTCATAGGATGGGGTCACCCGCCATTGCCATTTCGGCTGGCGCTGCACCCGGTTGCCGCTGAGGTCGATCGTCCCGCCGCCCGCAAAGAAATCGCGATATTTGGCGTTCAGCCAGGTGCCCGAAAAGGCGATGCTGAAATTGTCGATGGGGCGCAATTGCCCTTCCAGCTCGATCCCGGTGCTGCGCGCGCCGCCGATGTCGGCAACCGGCGCGCCATTCTGGATCACCGTTGTCACCAGCCCGGTGAACTTGGTGTGGAACAGCGTGGCATAGAGCGACAGCGGGTCGGTGCGAACCTTCAACCCACCCTCGAAATTATCGACCCGCGGCGACACGAAAATGCCGTCGCGCAGATTGTCGAAGAAGGGATTGGTGTTGCCGCGATTGTAGCGGACATAGGCGCCAACCGACGACGAAATGTCGTAATTCAACCCCGCAGTCCACGACCAGGCGCCCTTGTTATACGCGATGTTGCGGAAGGTGCCGTTCAGCACCGCGGTGCCATTGTTGTAGAGCGTGTTCGGGTTGCCGTCGGTATCGACCGAACTGTTGTTCTCGATCGTCCCGGTCGCCTTGTAATTCTGGTACCGCACCCCGGCGTCGAAGCGCAGTTCGGGGGTGATCTGAAATTCGTCGGTCGCGTAAAAGGCGTATTCGCGGCCGTCATAGGCGGCGTTGACGTTGAAGAACGAACCCTGGGTAAAGCCGCGGTCGGTCGCGATCTGGCCGTTCGCCAGCGTCAGGTTGAGCAGACGCGCGTTATTCTCGGCGGTCAGCAGATGGACATTGCCCAGATTCCACTGATCGTTCGATGAAAAATCGGCAAAATAGGCACCGACAGTCAGCTTGTTGCTGCCGCTTTCCCATTCGACCGCCAGATCGTTGGCAAAATTTTCGATCTGCTTGCGGACGATCCAGGTGCCGGCGCGAATGACCTGCTGCGTCCCCGCCACCGCCTGCCCGCCATTGACATAGGTCAGGCTGCCCACCGTGCTGCCCAGCGACGCGGCATAGGCATCGGCGGTCGTCGCGGTACTCGCGGGGACCAGCCCCGTCGTGTCGGCGTCGCCCTTCAGGTAACTCGCGCGGTACCGCAGCTGCAATCCGTCGCCGACCTCATAGTCAAAATTGGTGCCCAGGTTGACCAGCTTGGCGCCGCGGCCGTCGGCCAGATTGGCGCGCGTTCCGTCGGGCAGCGTGCTCAGCCGCGTTTCGGGACCGGCGAGCACCCCCGACCCCAGGTCGATATTGCCGAACTGGCGGACCTTGTCGCCGTCGCGGATCACCGGGATCGGCAACAGCCACTGGCCGCGATCGTTCAGGTAGCGGGCAAAGACCAGGATCGACCCCTTGTCCAGATCGTGGCGGACGTTGGCGGTGATCTGGCCACCTTTTTCGGCGGTGAAGCGCGGGTCGCGGATGCCGTTGCCGCTCGCATAATAGCCGCCAACCATGAAGCTGGTATTCTCGCCGAGCGGCCCCGACAACAGCAAGTCGCCGCGCAGGTCGCCATAATCGGTGACGCTGGCCTTCACCAGCCCTTCGAAATCGCGGCCGCCTTCCTTCTGGACGAAGTTGACGGTCAGGCCGGGCTGGCCGTTGCCGAACAATGCGCCGGTGCCGCCGCGCACCGCCTCGACCCGCTCGATCGTCTCGTCGATGCGGATCAACTGGGTGTTCTCGAGGAACGACAGCGTCGGCGGCGAGAAAAAGGGCACGCCCTGCACGGTCAGCGTGACGAATTCGGCGTCGCCGCCCGACGGATAGCCGCGGACGAAGATGTTCGCGCCATTCTGGCCGCCCGAACTTTCGGCCGACACGCCGGGGATGACCTTGAACAAGTCGGCGGTGCTGTTCGGCGCCGCACGCGCGATTGCGTCGGAATTGATGCTGGTGATCGCGAACGCCGCGTCCTGGCGATTGACCCCGCCGCCGGCGGTGCCAGTGACAATGATTTCCTCATTCGCCGCCGCCGCATCGTCGGACTGAGGCGTTTCCTGCGCGAACGCTGCGGTCGGCAGCGCGGCAAGCGCGAGCGACGACAGCAGATAGCTTTTCTTCAACATGGCATATCCTCCACTTTACCTGTTCTGATTGATCGGTTTCCCCGCCCCGCCGCTGCCTGTTCTGCCGACAGGATCTGGCCGAGCGAAAGATCGCCGATGGCGGGGACGTTGATGTCGGCATCGGGCAGCGCCTCTTCTGACCCGATGCCAATGGCCACCATGCCCGCCGCATGGATGGCCGAAATTCCGGCGCGGGCGTCCTCGACGCCCACGCAGTCCCGGGGGGACAGGCCCATGCCCGCGGCACAGGCCAGGAAAATGTCGGGCGCGGGCTTGGCGTTCGCCACCGCCGCCGCGTCGGCGATGAAATCGAAGTCGTCGGCGATGCCCAGCAGCCGCACGACGTCGCCCGCGTTGCGGCTGGCCGAGGCAAGTCCGATCTTCAGCCCGGCGGCGCGCAGGTCGGCGAATAGCCCTTCCACGCCATCGAACAGATTGGCGGGCGAATAGCCCCTGAGCCGCGCGACATAGCTGGCGTTTTTTTCGGCGAGCATGGCCTCGAACTTCGGCTGCGCGACGGCCTTGCCCGACTGGTCGAGGATCAGCCGCAGCGATCCGGCGCGATCGACGCCCTTCAGCGCATGGTTGGCTTCGCGATCGAACGTCAGGCCGTGCGCGTCGGCCAGCGCCTGCCACGCCTGATAATGATCCTCGGCGGTGTCGGTCAGCACCCCGTCGAGGTCGAAGATCACGCCCTTCAGCGCCGGGCGCTCCATGGTCACCGGATCGCTGCCGACCGACAGCGGGCGGCTATGATCGAGAATGGCGACCGGCGCCCCGGCCAGCAGGCGGTAGGTGCAGCCCGCGTCGTCGACCGCCAGTTCGATCGTGCTGCCGCGCCATTGCAGGCGAAAGCGATAGCTGGTCCAGACGGCGGGCAGTTGCGGCCGGAACGACGGGGCGGCGCCATCGAGGCGCAGTCCGCCCCAGCCCTGCGCCAGCACCAGCCAGCTTCCCGCGAGCGCCGCCATGTGCAGCCCGTGCGACGTATTGCCGTGGCGATCCTCCAGATCGACAAAAGCGCATTCGCCGAGGAAAGCGAGCGCCGCGGCCTCGTCGCCCAGCCGCGCCGCGGCGATCGCGAACGACACCGACGACAATGTCGAATCATGCGTCGTAACCTGCGCATAATAGTCGAAATTGCGCCGCTGCCGCGTCAGCGGCATCGCGGTCAGGTCCATCGCCATCGCCTGCACGACATTGCCCTGCTTCGCGACCTGATGGCGGAACAGGATCATCGGGTGATAGCGCATCAGCAATGGCCCGTGCCCATCGCCGCCCGCCCATCCCGGCAGCTTTGGGCGGCCCAGAAAGGCATCGTCCTGCGGATTGATGCCAAGGTCCGCATCGACCGGCAGCCACATCGCCGCCGCCGCGCGGCGCCATTCGGCCACTTCGGCGTCGCCCACCTCGACCGCACCCGGCTGGCCGCGGCCGCTGCTGCGCAGCCAGTCGGCGGTGTCGGCGGCATAGGCCAAGTGGCGCCGCGCGATGGCGTTGGTGTAAAAATCATTGTCGACCAGCGCCGAATACTCGTCGGGCCCGGTCACGCCATGGATGCAAAAGGCGCCGCCGCGCCGGGGATCGAACGCCCCGATCTCCATCCAGATGCGCGCGGTGTCGAACAGCATCGGCGCGGCCTGGCTGCGGAAATCATCGTCGCCGGTCGCCGCGACATACAGCGCCAGCGCATAGGCGATGTCGCCGTTGATATGATATTGCGCCGACCCCGTCGGATAGTGCGACGAACATTCGTCGCCGCCGATCGTCCGCCACGGATAGAGCGCCCCGCGGCGATGGCCGAGCGCCCTCGCATGTGCCCGCGCGCGGTCGAGCTTGCCGATGCGATAGGCCAGCAGGGTCCGCGCCTTGGCGGGCGCCTGCAACGCCAGCACCGGCAGCATGAAGGTTTCGGCATCCCAGAAATAATGGCCCTCATACCCCTCGCCGGTCAGCCCCTTGGCGCCGATGCTGTGGTCGGGGTCGCGGCTCGCCGACTGGTGGAGCTGGAACAGATTGAAGCGCAGCGCGGCGGCGAGTTCGTTATCGGCGTCGATCGCAAGGTCAGCATTATCCCACAGCTGCCCGGCTGCGGCGCGCTGGGCCTCGGCGATGGCGTCGAAACCGATTGGCGCATCGTCCAACGCGGCCAGATCGACCGGATGGCCGCGGGCCGCAGCCAGCGTGACCACCCGGTCGATGGTCAGGGCGCCGCCGGCGACCAGCTCGCCCTGCACGACATGCCCGCCCACCACAGCGGCGACCGGCGCGGTATGGCAAGTGACATGCTGCGCATAGGCAAGCTCGACGGCGTCCTGCGCGAACCGGGTGACCGTGGACGGGTCGCCCGGCAGGGGGGGAAGCATCGTCCACGCCGGGCGCAGCCGCGCCGAAATGCGCGGGTCGTCGGCTTCGGCGCCGGTCGGCGCGGCGCTGTCGGCGCCATAGGTCAGCGTCGCCGCGACCGCGCCGCCGAAATCGAGCGGGCGAATATGGATGCGCGACGCCACGCACGCCCCGCCCGACAGGGGCACAATGCGGTCGGCGGCAATCTCCAGGCGGCGGCCATCGGCCAGCCGCCAGTGCGTCACGCGGCGCAGCGTGCCGGTGGCAAGATCGAGCGTCGTTTCGGTGTCGGCAACTTCGGCAGCGGCGAAATCGACCGGCACGCCGTCGATCGCCAGGCGCAGCAGCACCGGGCTGGGACAGGCGATCCGCGTATCGGTCGCGCTCGCATAACCGGGAAAGCTCTCGTGATAATCAATCGGGCGGCGGACATAGGCGCCGGGCAGATAGGCCGCCGGGGCCGATGCGAGTTCATCGATCACCCCTTCGACGCCGACCAGCCCGTTCGCCAGCGCAAACAGCGCCGCCGCCTGCGCGCCAGTCGCCTCGGCGCCGCGCCGGACCAGCCGCATCGGGTCGCCGTCGCCCTGCGCCAACGGCATTGCACCTGTGCCAAGCTGCGCCGACCCAATTCTGCCCACGCCGGACTGCGCTGTTGGCATTGCGCCCAAACTTTGCTCGGAAATCGCCACCGCATCCTCACCCCGGCCGGGGCTACTCGACCCCTGCTCTGAACGGCGATGTCCCGCAAAATGGTATCGATGTCAAGATATCGATACCATTTTGCTCGTCAGGTCACGCTGCGCGGCACCTTCGCCAACTTCCGGCTAACTCTCGCGGATGATCAATTCGACCGGCATCGCCCGCGAATCCACGGCTTTCCCTGCCACCAGGTCGAGCACCTTCTGCGCCAGCAACTCGCCCCCCACCGCCCAGTCCTGGCGGATGCTGGTCAGCGGCGGCGAAAACAGACCGGCGCCCGGCGAATCGTCGAACCCGACGACCGACACCGCGCCGGGAACGTCATGCCCCCGCGCCCGCAGCGCCTCGATCGCCCCCATCGCAATCGCATCGCTGCTCGCAAAAATGCCGTCAAAGCTCAGCGCCGCACTTTCCAGCAACGGCGCCACCGCCTCACGCCCCGCCGCAACCGTGAAGGCGCAGGGGATATTGGCGACGATGGCGGCATCGGTCCCGACAAGTCCGTCGCGAAAGCCGTTCAGCCGGTCCTCTGCCTCGCCGTGTCCGGCATCGCCCAGGAACAACAGCCGCCGCCGTCCGCGCCCGACCAGATATTCCGCTGCCAACCGCCCCCCGGCGCGATTGTCACTGCCGACGACGATGCGCTCGGGCGGTCCATGCTCGGCGCCCCACACGACATAGGGCAGCCCCGTCGCCGCGATCACCGCCGCGGCATCGTCATGCACCCCCTGCCCCAGCAGGATCACCCCGTCGGCCGACGGCGGCGCCTGCGAAAACAGATCGATCGTGGTCAGCACCATATTCTGCCCCGCCGCGGTCAGCTGCTGCAGGATGCCGCCCAGCAACAGCAAGGGATAAGGCTCGCTCATCAACCGTTCGTGCGACGGGGTCATTTCGATGACCACCGCGATCGTCCGCGTCCGCTGTTGCCGTAAATTGCGCGCCGACACATTGAGCCGATAGCCCATGCGCTCGGCGGTCTCGCGAATCAACGCGCGCGTGCTTTCTTTGACCGTTGCATGGTCAGACAGCGCGCGCGAAACGGTGATTTTCGCAACGCCGAGTTCGCGAGCGATATCGGCCATGGTCGGTCGCGCACCATCGCCAAGCTTATCCTTGCTCACCCGCGGCTCAGCATGGCAATTGACGGGGAGGGGTCGGTGCTTAGAAACATGGGGCATTCCTACTGTCCCACCACCGCCTTTCACAAGCGGCTTTGCAGCCCAATCGCGCACGTGCGCGTTTTTGAGCTCGAGTTGCGCATAATCAGCGGCGCGTTGGTCAGCCGTAGTCCGATGCTCGGCGAACCGCGTGGCACCGCTAGGGGCAGCCCGGCGGTCGGGGCCGCAGCAGCGCGCGACCTGCCGGAATTCCCGTTGCGCGGCCGTTATCCAGCGCCAGCGCACCGTTGACGAACAGGCTCTGGACGCCGGCGCTGAGTTCGCGCGGGCGCACATAATCGGCGCGCGGCGCATATGCGGCGGGGTTGAAGACGACCACATCGGCGAAATAGCCCGAACGCAGATAGCCGCGCCGGTCGAGCTTGTAGATGTCGGCGGTGCGCCCGGTCGATTGGCGGATGAAGGTCGCCAGGCTGATGACCTTACGTTCGCGAACGTAGCGGACATATTTTTCGGGGAAGCTTGCGAACATACGGGGGTGGCCATCCGATCCGTCGGACGAGGTGACCATCCACGGCTGCTGCATCAGCAGGTCGACATCCGCCTGCGCCATGTTGAACGAGGCGACCGCGGTGCCGCCGCCCTTCTGTCCCTGGCTCTTCGCCTCGACGCTCTGGCGAATGATCCGCAGCGCCGCGTCGCGGCTGTCCAGTTTCCACTCGGCTGCGACCTGCTCCAGCGTCTTTCCGGTCCATGGGAAACCCTCGGCGATCAGCAGCAGCGCGCTCGCGCCGCCGCGGCGTCGCAGATTGTCCTGCATTTCAGCGCGCATCCGAGCCAGCGTCGCGGGATCGTCGAGCCGCTTCAGCAGGGCCGCGCCGCCGCCATCGACCGCCCAGCGCGGCAGCAGCGATGCGTCGAGGTTCGAACCCGACGCCAGCCACGGATATTGATCGGCAGTGACTTCGACCCCCGCGGCCCGTGCCGCTTCGATCGCGGCGATCACCGCGCCCGCTTGGCCATGGACGTCGACACCGAGAGCCTTCAGATGGGCGAAATGAACGGGCATTCCCGCCTCCTTGCCGATATCGATCGCTTCCTCGACCGACCCGAGCAGGCCGATGCTGTAGCTCGATTCATCACGCTGGTGGGTGTCGTAAAGGCCGCCGCGGATCGCCGCCTCGCGCGCGACGGCCACGACTTCGCCGGCGGTCGCGAAACTTTGCGGCGCATAGAAAAGTCCGGCGGACAGCCCGACCGCGCCTTCGCACATGCCCTTGGCCACCAACGCCTTCATCGCATCCAGTTCGGCGACCGTCGGCGCGCGGGCATCCGGACCCAGAACCCGCTGGCGCACCGGTCCGAACCCGACAAAGGGGACGATGTTAGTCCCGATCCCCGACGCCGCCAGCTTGCCGCTGTCCGCCGCAACATCGGGGGTGCCATTGCCATCGACGCCGATCATCACCGTGCTGACCCCTTGGTATAGCCATGCTGCGTTGATGCGCACCGCCGGGTCGGGCGACCGGAGGAAGCTGTCGGCGTGGGTGTGCGGATCGATGAAACCGGGGGCGACAATCATCCCCTTTGCGTCGATGATCCGGCTTGCTGAATAGCTGCCGGAGCGACCAACATGAACAATGCGGTCGCCGCGTATCGCCACGTCGCCGACAAACGGCTTGCCCTCGCCGCCGTCATAGATCGTCCCGCCGCGAATGATCACATCGACCACCTCGCTTGCCTGCGCCGCGGCGCCAGCAGCGCCGAGCAGCGCGGCGGCCCCCACCATCGCTCCGCCCGCAATCGCACCGATCGTCCGGCGCATGAAAAACGAAGTATGGGGCATCGGCGTAGTCCTTTCAGGAGAACGAGGGAGAGCCGCTTTGGCGACACGGCGCCATCTGGCGTTTACCGACGATCAGCATGGGTCCAACCGGCAGCCCGCGTCCAGAGAGGGGTGTTGCAGCGCCTATAACCCAATGGCATAAGAGCGCAAATGTGGCTTTTTGCCGCCTTATCACCAGCACTTGGGGCAAAGATCGAATGAACCTGCGCCAGATCGAGATTTTCCACGCGGTTTTCCTGCATGGCACAGTCAGCGCCGCGGCGCGCTCGCTCAATGTATCGCAACCGTCGGTGACCAAGGTGCTGCGCCACGCCGAACGTTCGATCGGGCTGACCCTGTTCGAACGAGCGAAGGGGCGGCTGATCCCGACGCAGGACGCGCATACGCTGTTCGCCGAAGTGTCCGACATTCAGGATCGGGTGCGCTCTTTGCGCCAGGCGTGTCAGAATTTGCGCCACGGGCGCGGCGGCTTGCTGCGTATTTCGGCGTTGCCGTCGCTCGGCCTGGGCGCCATCCCCGCGGCAGTGGCACGGTTCCTGAGCGATCATGAGGATATCATGTTCGACTTGCAGACGCTCCATCACGACGAAATGGTGCGCAAGCTTTACGAGCATGAAACCGACATCGCGATCAGTTTTGAAGTGCCGCTGTCGGCCCCCGTCGCGCACCAGGTGATCGGCGAGGGCGAGCTGGTGGTGATTTACCGCGAAGAGGACATGCCCACCGCGCCGCCGCGCTTGCACCTCGACCAGCTGCGCGGGCAGAAGTTCATCAGCCCGGTGCAGGGCGGCCCGATCGGCCGGATGCTGTCGAGCGAACTCAGCCGTCTGGAGGTCGAGCTGGACGAAGTGGTGTCGGCGCGCACCTATTATGTTGCCGCCGCGCTGGTCAGCGCCGGGGTCGGCATGGCGATCGTCGACAATTTCACGGCACACGCCGAATTGTCGCCCGGACTGGCGAGCCGCCCGCTGCAACCCGCAATCACCTTCGACATTAATGCGGTCTATTTGCAGAATCGCCCGCCGTCGAAAACGGCGTCGGCGTTTCTGGACGAGCTTGCTACGGTGATCGAAGGATTATAGCATCAGGCTATAGGATATGAGGCGCAGGATATTGGGGCATCAGGACGGGTGGAGCTAGTATTGGCCCCTTCATCGTCCCGCAGGTTGCTTTGAGCCATGATCGACACGCCCTATCTTCTCTACCTCGGCCATTCCAGCGATCCCGCCGACATCAAGACTTCGCGCGGGCTTGCAGTGTTTCGCCCCGACATCTGCGTCGGCGAATATCGCCACGATGATTGTCCGCTGACGCTAGACCTGCCGCGCATGGATTTCGCCGCAGCGCGCACGGCGGGAGCCCGCACTCTGGTGCTGGGTATTGCCAATGCGGGCGGCAAGCTGGGCGAGGATCTGGTTGTCGACGCGCTGGCCGCAATGGAGGCGGGGCTCGATATTGCATCGGGGCTGCACCACCGGTTGAATGCCGAACCGCGACTGGTCGAGGCCGCGGCGCGTCTAGGCCGAAAGCTGCACGATGTGCGCGACCCGCGGCCGGACATCCCGATCGGCAACGGCAAAAAGCGCGCGGGCAATCGGCTGCTGACCGTCGGCACCGATTGTTCGGTGGGCAAAATGTACACGACCCTCTGCCTCACCAGCGCGCTAGAACAGCGCGGTGTTGCCGCAAATTTCCGCGCCACCGGACAGACCGGCATTCTGATCGCGGGCGACGGCGTCCCGCTCGACGCCGTGGTCGCCGACTTCATCTCGGGCGCGATCGAACAGATTTCGCCGGCGCGCAGCGACGATGGCTGGGATCTGATCGAAGGACAGGGCTCGCTTTACCACCCATCGTTCGCCGGGGTGTCGACGGGGCTGCTGCACGGCGCGCAGCCCGACGCGCTCGTCCTCTGCCACGATCCGGTGCGCCCGCATATGCGCGGCCTGCCGCATTATCCGCTGCCCGGCATCGCCGAAACGCTGGAGGCGAACGTCCGTGTCGCGCAGCTGACCAACGCCGATGTGCAGGTGGTCGGGATCGCGCTCAACACCTCGGCGATGGCCGAGGATGATGCGCGCGCGCTCTGCGCCGCCACCGCAGCCGAGTTCGGCCTGCCGACCAGCGACCCCTATCGCTTCGGGGTCGAGGCGATCCTCGACCGGCTGCTGGGCGTGACCGCCCCTTCGCCTGCCGTTGCCGCAACTGCCTGACCCGACCGCCATGCCCCGCACCCTGACCGTCTTTGCCGAGACGTTTAAACTGCATGCGCCTTTTCGCATCTCGCGCGGGGTCAAGACCGCGGCCGAGGTCGTCACCGTAACGATCGGCGAGGACGGCCTGACCGGACGCGGCGAAGGTGTCCCTTATCCGCGTTATGGGGAGAGCGTCGAAAGCGCGGTCGCGGCGATCGAAAGCCTGCGCGGTGCGATCGAGCAAGGGCTGGACCGGCAGGCGCTGCTCCAGCTGATGCCCGCCAGCGCCGCGCGAAACGCGATCGACTGCGCGCTGTGGGATCTCGAGCTGCGGCTGGCGGGCAGCGATCTGGCGGCGGCGCTCGATCTAGATCGCCCGCTGCGCCCGATCGTGACCGCGATGACGATCAGCCTCGATACGCCGAGCAATATGGCCGCCGCCGCCGCGGCGCTCGCCGACGCACCTTTGCTGAAGGTGAAGGTCGATCGCAACGATCCCGCCGCGCTGCTGGCTGCCGTCCGGGCTGCGGCGCCGAGCCCTAAAATGATCGTCGATCCCAACGAAAGCTGGACAATCGCCGAGGTGCGCGACCTGCAAGGGCTGATGTCCGATCTGCGGATCGACCTGCTCGAACAGCCGCTGCCCGCCAACGCCGACGGCGATCTGGCTGGATTTCGCTCGGCGATCCCGATCGCTGCCGATGAAGCGGTGCATGTTGCCGCCGATCTCGATACGCTGCCCGACGGCTATGGCGTGGTGAACATCAAGCTCGACAAGACAGGCGGATTGACCGCGGCGCTCGAACTAGCGGACTCGGCGCGAGCGCGCGGGCTGGACGTCATGACCGGCTGCATGATCTGTTCCTCGCTGTCGATCGCCCCGGCCTGGGCGATTGCCGCGACCAGCAGCTTTGCGGACCTTGACGGACCGCTCTGGCTTGCCGAGGATCGCGCCGGGGGAGTCCGCGGCGCCAACGGCCTGCTGTCGCCGCCGCAGCCCGGATTTTGGGGCGGGATTTGACGGGATCGGGACAACAAGGCCGATGACAGTTTTTCTTCGCGGCTGGTTTGCGGTGCCGCTGTGGCAGCGGGTGTTGGGGGCGATGGTCATCGGCGTTGCGCTGGGGCTACTCTGGCCCGCCGCCGCGTCAGCGCTGGCGATTATCGGCGAATTGTTCGTCCGCCTGATCCGGATGCTGGTGGTGCCGATCGTGTTTATCAGCATCGCGTCGGGGGTCACCGCGCTCGCCGATCCGCGCAAGCTGGGATCTGTCGGCGCGTGCACCGTCGGCCTCTTCGCCTTCACAACCTTCTGCGCCGTGTCGATCGGCATCCTTGTCGGCCTACTGATCGAACCAGGCCAAGGCGCCGCGCTGGGCAGCGCCGCGCCGCACGCGCTCGGCGAGCCCAAGTCGCTCCACGACCAGCTGGTCGGCATCGTACCGATTAACATCGTCCAGGCGCTTGTCGACGGCGACATGCTGGCGATCATCTTTTTTTCGATCCTGCTCGGCTTCGGCGTCATCCTGGCGGGCGAACAGGGCCGCCCGATGGCCGACCTGCTGCAATCGGCGGGACAGGTGCTGTTCCACTTGGTGCGCATCGTGATGGAGATAACCCCGTTCGGCGTCCTTGCGTTGATTGCCAAGGCGGTCGCCGACAATGGCGTCGCGGTGTTTGCCAACATCGGTTGGCTGGCGATTGCGGTCGCGGTGGGGGTGGTCCTCCAAATTCTGCTGGTCCATGTGCCGCTGCTCGCCTTTGTCGTGCGCCGGTCGGTGCTGCGCTTCTATCGCACGATCGTCGACGCGCTGGCTGTCGCCTTTTCGACCGCGTCGTCGGCGGCGACGCTGCCCGTCGCGCTGCGCATCGCGCTCGACGATCTGCACATCGCCCCCGGCGTTGCCAAGACTGTGCTGCCGATCGGCGCCAGCATCGGCAAGGATGGCACTGCGATGTATGTCGGGCTGCTCAGCATCTTTGCGCTCCAGGCCGTGGGGATCGAACCCGATCTGTCGATGCTGGCGATCGTCCTGCTCACTGGCGCGCTCGCCGCCTTTGGCACCGCGCCGATCCCGTCGGCGTCGCTGTTCATGCTCGCCGCCGTGCTCTCGGCGGTGGGAGTGACCCCCGAACAGACCGCACTGGTCGTCGGCTTTGTTCTGCCGTTCGACCGCCTGCTCGACATGACCCGCACGGTGGCGAGCGCCAGCGCCAACCTCACGGTAACCAGCGTCGTCGGGCGCTGGGAACAGGCGAGCGCGCCCGAGACTGGCAAGTGACCGCAGCGGCCTCGAATAGCGACGTCTCGGCCGTGGCGCTCGCGCGCGATGGTGATGCCAGGTCGGCGCAACGACGCGCGCGTATCCTCTATCTGATGCTCGGCTTTTCCGCTGGACTGCCCTTTTACATGTTTTCGACCGTGCTGGCGGTGCGACTGACCGATCATGGCGTCGCGCTGGCGATTATCGGTTTTTTCGCCTGGGTCCAGTTGTTGCCGACCTTCAAATTCCTGTGGGCGCCCTTGCTCGACCGCTATGCGGTGCCTGGATTTACGCGCTTCTGGGGGAAAAGGCGCGGCTGGATCATGCTGCCGCAGCTCGGTATCGTCACCGCCATGCTGGCGATGGCATTCACATCGGCCGACGACAGCTTGGCGCTCACCGCCCTGTTTGCGGTGCTGCTCGCCTTCTGGACGACGACGCTGGAGGTTGCGGCCGACGCGTGGCGGGTCGAGCTGGGACCGACGCCCGAGTTGCAGGGCCCCCTCGCCGCGGCAAATCTGTGGGGTTATCGCACCGCGATGGTCGCGGCGGGCAGCGGCGCGCTGCTGTTCGCGGACGTCGGCGGCATCGTGGCGCCGACCCTGCAAGCGCTGGGCATCGCGCCCGGCTGGACCGCCGCCTATCTGTTGATCGCGGTCGGGGCGTTCGTGCCGCTGCCGATCCTCGCGGCGCTGCCGCCCGAACGACGCGGTGCGGGTGGTCGCTCTGCTGCGTTGGCCGGCGGACTAGCGACGAGCGCGGTGATCTTGTTCGCGCTGGCGGCCCTGGTCGCGGCGGTCGGCTGGCTCTTGCTTGGCGCCGCCGCGGGCCTTGGCATCAGCGCCAAGACGAATGTGACACCCTGGGTGCTTGGCATCGCGATGCTGCCGTTTCTGGCGATGGCCGCGATGCTGCCGCGCATCCGGGGCGCCGCGCCCGATTCGCCGCTGCGCGCGTCGGCGGCGATCGGCCCCTATGTCGATTTCTTCTGGCGCTACGGCGGCTACGCTATCGCGTTGATGGCCTTTGTCTCGGTCTATCGCATGGGCGACGTGCTGGCGCTCAACCTGTCGAAACCGATGATCCTCGGGCTCGGCTACACCAAGACCGAGATCGGCTGGGCCGACGGCGTCGTGGCACTGGCGGCCAGCATTGTCGGCGTCGGGCTGGGCGGATGGATGACAACCCGCTGGCGGTTTGGCATCACCCTGACGATCGGGGCATTGTTCGCGGCGTTCGGCAATTTCGGGTTCGTCTGGCTCGCGTACCAGCCGCACGATCAGACCCTGCTCTATATTGCCACCGCCGCTGATCAGTTCGGCAACGGCATGGCGGGCGCCATCTTTGTCGTTTATCTGTCGATGCTGGTGAATCCGCGCTATCCCGGCGCACAATATGCGTTTCTGTCGGGTTTTGCCTTCCTTTTGCCGCGGCTGCTGGCGGGGGCCGGCGGCACCGTGGTTGGGCAGCTCGATAGCGCGGGATATAGTGGCTTCGACCTTTTCTTTCTGGCTTCCGGCGTGATCAGTCTGGCGGCGATCCTGTTCCTGCCGCTGATCGGACGCGCCAAGCCGCGGGCGGACGACCGGCCATGATCGACGCCGCCTTTGCGCCGGTCGCGGCAGCGGTCGAAGCCGGACGGGTTCCCGGCGCGGCGCTGGGCATCGTTTCGGCGGATGGCGAGTACGCGGTTCGGTTCGCGGGCATGGCCGCGCTTGTCCCTGAACCCGAAACGCTGACCCGCGATCACTGGTTCGATCTTGCCTCGCTCAGCAAGGTTATTGCGACCACGACAATGATACTCAAGCTCGCGGAACAGGGGCGCCTCGACCTCGACCGGCCGCTGACCGATGCGATCCCGGATCTGCGCCAATATGACGTCGCGAACGCCGCCGAGCGCCGCCTGACCTTTCGCGACTGCCTCATGCACCGGACTTTCTTGCCCGCGGTTGAGCCGCTCTATACCTATGGCGGCGATCCGGCGCAGCTGCGCGCGTTCGTGCTGCAACGCGAATGGCGTCATGGCCCGCCCGCTTATTCGGACATCAATTTCATCCTGCTGGGCATCGCGATCGAGCGCCTGACGGGGGCGCCGCTGGCTGATTGGCCGCTCGGCGGCGGGCTCAGTTTCGGCCCGCCCCCCGGCCCAGCGGTGGCAACCGAACATTGCCGATGGCGCGGGAGGGTCCTGAAGGGCGAGGTGCATGACGAAAACGCCTATGCGCTCGGCGGCGCGCCGGGCCATGCCGGACTGTTCGGCACCGTCGATGGGGTGCTGGGCTTTGCCCGCGCAATGCTCGACGGCTCGCTGTTGTCGCCCACGATGCTCGCCGAGGTGCGCACCGCGAACAAAAGCCATCGCACCTGCGGCTGGGAACGGGCCTTTGCGGGGTGGCACGGCGGTGATGCCTGCTCGCCGGGCACCATCGGCCATACCGGCTTCACCGGCACTGGCCTCTGGATCGATTTCGAGCGCGGCCTTGGCTGGACATTGCTCACCAACCGGGTCCACCCGACCCGCCATTTCGACAGCGGCATCGCCGCACTACGCCCCGCCGTCGGCGACCAGCTTATCGCCGCATGGGATGCTCAGGAGAGACAATGAAAACCGCGCTCAAACCGCTCACTCCGATTCTTGCTCTCGCGCTGCTATGCGCTCCCGTTCACGCCCGAACGACCGCCGATCCTGCGCGCGGGCCGCTGCTTGCAACGGTCGAGCAGAAACTGGCCGAAGCCCCGGCAGGTTCAAGATTTGGGGTGCTCGTCACGACGCTGGAGGGTGAAACCCTTGTCTCGATCGACCCCGACCAGCGCTTCATCCCGGCTTCGAACACCAAGATGTTCACGACCGCAGTCGGCTATGCGCAGCTGCCTTTGCTTCAGCAAACGGCCAAAGGCACCGGCGTCCGGCTCGAAACCGGTACCGGCGGCGCGACCGACGTCGTGCTCCACGGCCGCGGCGATCCTTTGCTGTCGAGCGCCGACGACTGCAAGACCGACTGCCTGCAAACGCTCGCCGACGCGGTCGCGTCCAAGACCCGCCGCGTCCGCAACATCGTCGGCGACGACAGCTGGCTGCCCGACGAGCGCTGGAGCCCGGGGATGAGCTGGAACAATATCGTCTCGCGCTATGGCACCGGCAATTCGGCGCTGACGCTCGACGATAATGAGCTGGTGGTGAAGCTGGCGCCGGGGGCGGTTGGCGCGGCGCCGACGATCCAGACCTCCGGCTATTTCAGCATCGACAATCAGGTCGTTACCGTCGCGGGCAAGGAGGAAAAGATCGAGGCCGATCGGATGCCGAACAGCCGCGTGCTACGCCTGACCGGCACCGTCGGCGCCGACGTGGCGCCGCTGACCTTGCGCTATGGCATCGACGATCCGGCGCATTATGCCGCGTGGCGGCTTGGCGAATTGTTGAAGGCGCGCGGCGTGCAGGTCGACGGCGCGATTGAGGTACGCCACCGGCCGCTGACCGCCGCGGACGATCCGGATAACCGCAAGGGCGCCCCCGCCACCCTGCCCACCGAACCCGCGATGCTCGCCGAACTGCCCGCGCCGCCGCTCGCCGAAAATATGGTGCGGATCAACAAGGAGAGCCAGAATCTCCACAGCGAACTGATGCTGCGCCGCGTCGCGCGGCAGGTGGGCAGCGGCTCGATTGCCGATGGGCAGGCGGCGGTGCGGCAGTTGATGACGCAGGCGGGGGTGGCCGACACCAGCTACGACTTTTCGGACGGGTCGGGCATGTCGAGCTATAACCGGATCAGCCCGCGCGCCGCGGTCGGCCTGCTCAGCTGGATCGCGCGCCAGCCGTGGGGCATGGCGTGGCGCGAGACGCTGCCGATCGCCGGACGCGATGGCACCTTGCAGAACCGCTTCAAGGGGACAATCCTGGAAGGCAAGCTATTCGCCAAGACCGGCTCGCTCAATGCCTCGCGCGCGCTGTCGGGGTATCTCACGACAAAGAGTGGCAAGACGCTGATCTTTTCGGTGCTGGCCAATGACATGCCCGAGGGAACCGACAGTCAGGCGACCGCCGCGGTCGACCGCGCGCTGGTCGCGATTGCCGAGGTGTTCTAGAGGGTCGGCGCCAGCACCAGCCGTTCCAAGGCATGGCGATCGACCGCCGCCTTGCTGAACCACAGTGGCTGCATGTCTCCCGCCAGCCACTTGGGATAAAAGTCACGGTAGCGCGGCGAGCGCGGATCCGCCGACTGGCCGGGTAGCAGCAGAAAGCGGCTGTTGTCCCACGCCCCGACGTCGGCGACGAACAAATAGCTGGCGCCGTGCGAGACATTAAACCCGCGCCGTGAATTGAACCCGCGCGCCATCGGCGTGGTGCCATCGCCGCCAGACCGGCCGCCCTCGATCTTCGGGAAAGCTGCAGCAATCGCGGCGTTCGACGACGCCAAGGGATGCGCAATCGTTACCCGGTGCAGATCGCCCCATTGCCATTTTGCCGGATCGGCCCCGCCAAGTTCGGTGGCTTTTTTCCAGCCCGTCATCAACGCGCCGTCGATCAGCGCGTCGCGCGCTGCCGCAGGGTCATCGCCCAGCCGTTTGTCGGGCGCGCCCAGAATGCGCAGCATTTCCGACAGGTTGACCGTCGGGATCAAATCCTTTGCTGCCTCGGGGACCACGCGGTCGCGAAAACTTGCCGACAGTGCCACCATCACCATCTCGAACAGCAGCGCCGCCGCGCTGTCCGCATCGATTCCGCAATCCCAACGCCGCAGCATGGCGGCCGCCGGCGCCGCCTCAACCGACAGCGTCGAGGGAAGCAACTTTAGCAGCGCACGGGCGGGCAGCGACTGGACGTCGTGCTGCAACGCGATGCTGTCCGCGATCCGGTGCTTCGGCTGGCTCCGCAGCACCTCGGCGCAGCGATCATAGCGATAGGGATCGCTCCAGTTGAAGCTGATGATCCGCTCGCGATAGGGATAATCCGCCGGCAGGTTCATCTGGTTCGCCGACGCGAACCAGCCTTCGGGCGGGTTATAGACGTGCGGCATATCCTCAACCGGCAAGAGGCCAGTCCAGTCATAATCGCCATCGCCGGGGGCGGGAAACAGCCCGTCGTGCTTCGGCCGCCGTGGGGTAAAACCGATCGTCTGCCACCCGGTATTGCCGTCGATGTCGGCATAGTGAAAATTGGTCGGCGACACGTGCAGCTTGAACGCCTGCCGTAGCGACGCCCAGTCCTTGGACAGGTTGATCGCGATCATCGCAAAGCGCGAATTCGCTCCCGGCAACATGCTGACGGTGGCAAAGGCGACCGCGCGATGGCGGGCCGCATCCTGCGACACGATCGGACGGCCCCCAGCATAACGCAGCGTCACGCGCTCGGGCGGCGCGCCCTTGACCGCGATCTCGTCCTCGAATGTCTCGAACGCCTTCCACTCGCCCTTGTGCCAATATCGGCTGGGGTCACCGTCCTTGGTGCGCAGGATGAACAGATCGGTCTGGTCGATATGAAAATTGGTGCGGCCAAAGGCGAAACGATCGGTATGGCCCTGCATGATGCCAGGCAGCCCCGGGGCGCCCGCGCCAATGACATCGAGTCCCGGCGCCGTCAGATGGATCATGTGGCGCGGGTTGGCGCCGCCGATGCCCAGATGCGGATCATTGGCCAGAATCGGCCGTCCGGTGGCGCTGCGCGATGGCGAGATGGTCCACGCATTGCTGCCCAGCGCGAAGCGGTCGCCCTCCGGTTCGGGGTCGAGCGGCACCCCTTGTATCGCATCGAACGGGACGGGCCGGTTCGCGGGGTCCAACACGCCCAGATCCGCCCCGCTTACCGCCGCAACGTCGAGGCCCTCGGGGATCGTGAACGACCATGCCGGACGCAGCGGTGCCAGCAGCTGTTCGGCGTCGAGCAGCCCACGCGACTGCAACTGCGCGCGGCGCACCTCATCATCGGCGTCGCCCATACCGATGCCGCGGCGGCGCACCAGATCGAGGATATCCCAGCGAAGCGGAGTGATCCCCAATATGCCATATTCCAGCGGCAGCTGCGCTGGGTCGGCCGCCAGTTCGTCGATCCGGGCGTTCACCCCGGCGACATAGCCGCGCGCGCATTCCAGCACATCGGGCGGCAGCGCCGCCAGTTCGGCGTCGATGTCGCCGCGATAGTGAAACAGCCGCGCCGCTTTGTCCGCCGCCACAAAGCGGGGGCCAAAAGCCTCCGCCATGCGGCCCATGTCGCGGCGATAGTCGATGTCCATTTGGAACAGACGGTCGCGCGCGACCAGATAGCCCTGTCCAAAAAAAGCGTCGTGGCGCGACGCGGCGCGCACATGCGGCACCCCCAGCGCGTCCTCGATCACCTCAATCGGCGCGCGCGCACCGGACAATTTTGTCGTGCGCGTACCGCCCTTGACCCGGGGTTTTGCAAGAAGGCTTCCCGGCATCGCGACAAGCGCGGCCGAAGCCAGCAGGAACGCGCGGCGCTGGATCAACAGAAATTCCCCGATACCTTAAACAGTCAAGAACAATAGGAGTATCGCAGCCTGGCGTCGCCAGCCCATAGCAAGCGGGCCGCCTCCTATAACTGCAAGCTATCCGCACCCGCGACGGGCGCGGCGATGCCATGCCCTGCGGCTATAGGTCCATATCGTCAGGATCAGCGCGAAGCGGTTGACCGCGGGTAACCACCCTGTAACCTTCTCGTCACGGAACCGGCTGTCCGCGCGCCGCAGGCGCAGCGATGGTCGGACCCGCAAAGGTCGGAAGCCATAAAATCATAAATGGGCGGCCCAATGAGGCCGCCAGGCGGTCAGGGCGGACATAGTGGGGGCGAGCCAGCCCGGTGCATCGGCACCGGGAACCACATCGAACGATGTGCGGCGCGCCCTTGGGCAATAAAGGGGACGTTTAATATGCGCTATCTTGAACGAAATCGTCGGTCGCTGGGCCGCAACAGCAGCTTCGGTGCGGCCATGACGGCGGTGGCGCTCGTTCACAGCGCCCCGGCGCTGGCGCAGGAGGATTCCACCGTCGCTCAAGCAACCGAAGCGGCCCCCGGCGATCAGATCATCGTCACCGGTTCACGCGTTGCTCGCGACGGGTTTCAGGCGCCCACCCCGCTGACGGTGCTGACCGAAACCGAGATCGAAAGCAGTTCGCCGTCGAACAATATCGCCGATTTCGTCAACACGCTGCCATCGCTGGCGGGTTCGACCCGTCCGTCCAACTCGCGTCTCAACATTTCCAGCGGTCAGGCCGGCATCAACGCGCTCAACCTTCGCAACCTGGGCGCGGAACGCACGCTGATCCTGGTCAATGGCAAACGTTCGGTGGGTTCGACGATCACCGGGCTGGTCGATATCAACACGATCCCGCAGGCGCTGATCTCCAGCGTCGAGGTTGTTACCGGCGGCGCCTCGGCGGCTTATGGCTCTGACGCGGTTGCGGGCGTCGTGAACTTTGTTCTCAACAATAAGTATGAAGGGCTGAAGGTCGAAGCCGACAGCGGCATTACCCAATATGGCGACGGCTTCAACTATTCGGCCAGCGTTGCCGCCGGGATGGCCTTTGCAGGCGGGCGCGGCCATGTGCTGCTGAGCGGCGAGATCGCCCATCGCGATGGCATTTTCGATGTGAACCGCGACTGGAACGCCACCGGTTTTGTCCGCATTCAGGACCCGGCCTATACCGCAACCAGCGGCGGCCCGCAGTTCCTGATCCGTCGTCAGGTCGGCGCGGCGAACTCGGCTCCGGGCAGTCTGATCACCAATTCGGTGGGTGGCCAAGCCAACCGGCTGCGCGGAATATATTTCGGCAACGGCGGTGTACCGCTCACCTATACTTATGGGGCACTCACCTTCCCGTCGCCAACCGGCGCAGCGGCGCCGTCGCTTACACAGGGTGGATCTTGGCAGGTCAATGATTCGGGTCGCCGCATCGGCCTGGATCCAGAGGATGACCGCTACGGGCTTTTCGGCCGGGTCAGCTATGAGGTGACCGACGGCATCGAACTGTTTGCGGAAGCAGCGTACAATCAGCAAAAGATCCGGTTCAACGCTGGCCCGAACCTGCAAACCGGCATTGTGCTCAATGCGACGGGTTGTACGCAGACGCCGGTGCCGGTCACCTGTAACGCATTCCTGCTCAATGCGCTGGGCGCTGAACGGTTGCAGGGCATTACCAGTGTCACCATCGCGACCACCTCGGCCGACCTGCCCGGCCGCGGGATCGATAACAAGCGTAAGGTCCAGCGTTACCTGATCGGTGCGCAGGGCGAGTTCGAAGCGTTCGGCAACACCGCACGCTGGGATATTTTTGGCCAATATGGCCGCGCCGAACTGCGCGAGCAGCTGCGCGATATTCAGAATATCGCCCGCATCAACGCCGCGCGTGACGCGGCCTTTGCACCCGCCGGCAGCGGCTTTCCCACCGGCTCTATCCAGTGTCTGATCAATGTCGATACCAACCCGAACAACAATGACGCTGCATGCGTTCCGCTGAACCGTCTCGGCTTGGGCGTCGCCGACCCGGCGGCGATCGATTATGTGCTGGGCGATCCGTATCGCGACCAGGTGATCGAACAGACGGTGGTCGGCGCCAACTTCTCGGCCACGCCGTTCGCGACCTGGGCGGGCGATGTCAGCGTCGCGATCGGCGCCGAATATCGCAAAGAAGAGGTCAAGGGGTTCGTTCCCGACGAATTCCAGCCGGTGCCCATCCTCGATGCGAACGGCAATGTTACCGGCGCCACCAATCGCTGGTCGGTGGGCAATTACCTGCCCAGCTTTGGATCCTATAACGTCAAGGAAGCTTATTTCGAAACCGTCGTTCCGCTCGGTTTCGGGCTGGAATTCAACGGCGCGGTGCGGGCGACCGATTATTCGACCGCAGGCTATGTCACCACTTGGAAAGCGGGCGCAACTTGGCAGCCGATCGACGATATCCGTCTGCGAGTGACTCGCTCGCGCGACATCCGCGCGCCCAACCTGAACGATCTGTTCCAGGCGGGAACGGCCAACAGCGATTCCGTCACCAATCCCGGCTTTGCGGCCGGAACCAGTCCGTCGTTCGTTCCGCCGGGCCTGACTGTACAATCAGGATATAGCTATTCCGGTTTTGCCACCGGCAACACAGCCCTGGGGCCGGAAAAGTCAAATCAATGGAACATCGGTGGGGTGTTCACGCCGACTTTCCTGCCCGGCTTCAACCTTGCGGTCGATTACTTCAACATCAAGGTGAACAACGGGATCAGCGCATTCTCGGCGCAGCAGATCGTCAATTTGTGCTTCTTGGGCGAACAAGCGTTCTGCGACGCGATCACCACCGACCCCGCCCGCACACAGGATCCGGCGCGGCCGTATCTGATTATCGAGACGCAACCGTTTAATGCGGCGAGCCAGAAAGTGCGCGGCATCGACATTGATGCCTCTTACCGTTTTCCGGTTGGCAACGCGGGCAACTTCACGCTGCGCGGTATCGCCACCCACTATCTGGAAAACCGCTTCGACAGCGGCGTACCCGGTACCGTGGTGGTCGATTCGACCGGGGTCAACGGCGGCCAATCCAGCACCCCGAGTTGGATTTACCGCGTGACGGCATCCTATGATTCCGACGATTTCGGCATCACGGCGACGGGCCGCGGCGTCAGCGCGGGCAAATATGTCGCCAATGGCATCGAATGCACGACCAATTGCCCGACCTCGACGGTCAACGCGCCGACCTATGACAGCAACCGCATCAAGGGTGCGTTTTATGTCGATCTGAACGTGACGCAAAAATTCTCCGCTGGCGGCGATGCGCGGGGCGAGTTCTTCATCAACGTGACGAACCTGCTCAACGCCGACCCGATCCTGCTGCCCGAAACCGGTCTGGCGGCCAACAGCACCTATTCGGACCTGCTAGGCCGCGCCTTCCGCGTGGGTGTGCGGTTCAAACTGAAGTAATCCAAAGCGGGTGGGGGAAAAGGGAGGGCCAAAACGGCTCTCCCTTTTTTTGTCAGGTGACCGCGTCGCGCACCTGATGTTCGGGAAATTTCCACAAACCGCCGTCCATGATCGTGACCAATTGATCGACCGCGTCCCAGACATCGGCATAGCCAACATACAGCGGCGCAAAGCCGAAGCGCACCGTGTCGGGCGCGCGGAAATCGCCGATTACCCCGGCGGCGATCAGGGCGCGCATGATCGGATAGCCCTCGTCATGCGCGAATGACACCTGACTGCCGCGTGCCGCCGCCGCGCGCGGCGACGCGAGCGTAAAGCCATGGGCGGCGCAACGCTGTTCAACCAACTGGATAAACAGGTCGGTCAGCGCCATCGATTTGGCCCGGATCGTCGCCATGTCGGCCTGCAAATGAATGTCGAGCCCGGTTTCGACGAGCGCCATGGACAGGATCGGCTGGGTGCCAACCAGAAACTGGCGCAGCCCCGGTTGCGGCCGATAATTCGGTTCAAAGGCAAAAGGTGCGGCATGGCCCCACCACCCCGTGACCGGCTGCAAAGCGTTGCCGTGATGCCGGGTTGCGGCAAACAGAAAGGCGGGCGAGCCTGGGCCGCCGTTCAGATATTTATAGGTGCAACCGACAGCAAAATCGGCGCCCGCGCCGTTCAGATCGACCGGCATCGCCCCGGCGCTGTGACACAAATCCCAAATCGCCAGCGCACCCGCGGCGTGGGCGCGCGCAGTGATCGCCGCCATGTCGTGGACATGCCCGGTCTTGTAGTGGACATGGGTGATCGCGACGGCGACGGTGTTCTCGTCGATCGCGCCCGCAATCTCGTCTTTCTCACACAGACGCACCGTCACCCGCCCGCCGGTCGCCGCGGCGACGCCCTCGGCAATATAATTGTTGGTCGGGAAGTTGCTGCCTTCGAGGATCAGCACGCTGCGATCCGGCCGCATCGCGACCGCCGCCGACAAAACCTTGAACAGATTCTGGCTTGTCGAATCGCAGACAATGACCTCGCCCGCGTTAGCGCCAATCAGCGGCGCCAGCTTGTCACCCAGCCGTTCGGGCAAATCAAACCAGCCCGCGCTGTTCCAGCTTTTGATCAGATCGCGGCCCCATTCGTGGTTCACCACGGCCTGCGCCCGCGCGCTCGCCGCCTTGGGCATCGCGCCCAGCGAATTGCCGTCGAGATAGATGATCCCGTCGGGCAGCACGAACTGGCCCCGCATCGGCGCCAGCGCATCGACGCGGTCCATCGCCTCGCACCAGGCGCGGTCGGGTGTTGCGGGAATCTTTATCGAGGCGGCATCAAGCGTCATGGAAACATATCACCTTTGTTCGGGCTCTTGCACCGGCGGGGTTGCCATAACCCTATTGCCTGCCCGGTTGGAAGTCGCGACGCACTACCGATTCATCTTGGCTCACCGCGGCTTGCCGTCCTAAGGCTCATCGGACGATCAGGGAGACCCCGAGCCAATGTCCGATACCCCGCCGCAAAGCTATCCCGAAATCCGCGAGTCGGTGCGCCGTCTATGCGCAGGATTTCCGGGCGAATATTGGCAACGGCTCGACCGCGACCGCATCTATCCGACCGAATTTGTCCGCACCCTGACCGAAGCCGGGTTCCTGTCGGTGCTGATCCCCGAGGAGTTCGGCGGGTCAGGGCTGGGGCTGGGCGCGGCGACCGCGGTGCTCGAGGAAATCCACCGGTCGGGCTGCAACGGCGGCGCTTGCCATGCGCAGATGTACACGATGGGGACGCTGCTGAAACACGGATCGGCGGCGCAGAAGGCGGCCTATCTGCCTGCGATCGCCAGCGGAGATTTGCGCTTGCAGGCGTTCGGGGTGACCGAGCCGACCGCGGGCACCGACACCACGCGCATCCGCACCTTCGCCAAGCGGGTTGGCGATGATTATGTTGTCAATGGTCAGAAAATCTGGATCAGCCGCGCCGAACATTCGGACCTGATGATCCTGCTGTGCCGCACCACCCCACGCGAGGCTTGCGCGAAATCATCCGACGGAATGAGCGTGCTGCTGGTCGACATGCGCGAGGCGGTCGGTAACGGCCTGACCGTCCGCCCCGTCCGCACCATGCTCAACCATGCGACGACCGAGCTGTTCTTTGACGACCTCAAAGTCCCTGCCGCCAATCTGATCGGCGAGGAGGGCAAGGGCTTTCGCTATATCCTGTCGGGGATGAATGCCGAGCGCATCCTGATCGCGGCCGAATGTATCGGCGACGGACGCTTCTTCATCGACCGCGCCACCGCCTATGCCAAGGAGCGCGAGGTGTTCGGGCGGGCGATCGGCGAAAATCAGGGCGTCCAGTTCCCGATCGCGCGCGCCTATGTCCAGCTCGCCGCCGCGGCCGAAATGGTCGACAAGGCGGCGCGCCTGTTCGATGCCGGACAGGACGGCGGAACCGAGGCGAATATGGCCAAGATGCTGGCGTCGGAAGCGAGCTGGTACGCCGCCGATATGTGCGTGCAGACCCACGGCGGATTCGGTTTTGCCGAGGAATATGACATTGAGCGCAAATTCCGCGAGACGCGGCTGTATCAAGTCGCGCCGATCAGCACCAATTTGATCCTGAGCCATGTCGCGACCCACGCGCTTGGCCTGCCGAAGAGTTTTTGAGAGCCGCGATGGAGGATTATTCGGATTGGGTCGGGCGGAGCGAGACGCGGCACGATGTTGCGACCGCAGCACCGCTCGTTGGCCTCGCCGCGCTGCTCGATCACGACCCGGCGCCGACCACGAGCGTCCCGCCCCTCGGCCATTGGCTCTATTTCCTGCCCGACGCGCGCCAGTCGGCGATTGGCGACGATGGCCACCCGCGCCGGGACGATAGCGGCTTGCTTCCCCCCGTTCCCCTCCCCCGCCGCATGTGGGCGGGCGGACGGGTCGAGTTTCTCGCACCGATCGCAGTCGGCGCCGCGCTGACCCGCGTGACAACGATCGCCGCGATCCGCGCCAAGCGCGGCGCCAGCGGCGACCTGCTGTTCGTGACGTTGCAGCACGACATTGCCGCCGACGGCGTTCCGGCGATCCGCGAGGAACAGGATCTGGTCTATCGCGCTGCGGCCACGGCTTCTGCTGTCCCGCCAGCCCCGTCGCCAGTCGACCCCGAACCCGCCACTGCGATCCGCCGCGTCACTGCCGACCCCGTCCTGCTGTTCCGCTATTCGGCGCTCACCTTCAACGCTCACCGCATCCACTACGACCGCGACTACGCCCGCGATGTCGAGGGCTATTCAGGGCTTGTGGTCCACGGCCCATTGATCGCGACGATGCTGATCGATCATGCCCGGCGCGAAATGCCCGATCTGACTCCACGCCATTTCAACTTTCGCGCCGAAGCGCCGCTGATCGATGGCGCGCCGTTCGACCTCTGTCTAGCCCGCGATGGTAGCGGTGCGCGCCTATGGGCGCGCGATGCCAGCGGACGCCCTACAATGCGCGCCCAGGTCCAGGGCAGACCAGCGGAATAGCGAGTTATCTTATCCCGCGGGATCGGCGATCCGGCGCCGCCAGCTCGGCTTCCGACGGCCAGTGACCCTGCGCATTTTCGGCAATGATCTCGGCGAGCAGCGCCTTCGCGCCCGCCTCGTCACCCGCAAAACGCCGCTCCATCGCGATCGCGAACTTGATTGTGCTGTCCTTGGTCGCGCCAACGTCTTCGGGCTTCAACCGCCCCTGCATGATCTGGACTGCCTGATAATAGATGTCGTTTTCGATCAGTTTCAGCCCCGGCTCGATCGCGTCGATCGCAGCGCGCGCCTTGGCATGTTCGCCCATCTTGCGATAGGCGATGTAGGTCCAATAGGCGGTGGGCACGCGCATATCGTCGCGTGCAAAATCAGCCGCCAGCGCCAGCGACTTCGCCATCCCGTCGACAACGGTCTGGTAGTCGCCGGTCGCAAAGCTGGTCTGCGCATGATAATAGACGATGTTACCGCGATAGGTGCTGATCGTCAGCCCGATCGGATTGGGCAGCCCGTCGGGTTCGAAGCTGTCGGGGGTGTCGCCCATCAGCTCGAGCGCCTTGCGGTAATCGGCCAGCGCCGCATCGAACTGCCGCGCGCGGGTCAGGTCGCGGGCGCGAAAGCGGTAGAGTTTGTAGCTGTCCGGAAAGACCTTCAGCCCGTCGGTGAACGCGTCGACCGCATCGCAGATCCGCCCGGCATAGTCGAGGCGGCGGCCCAGCCAGATGTGCGAATCCTCACGGTCGGGGGCGATGCGCAGCGCGGCGCGCGCGATCTCGATATCCTGATCGAGCCGCCTTTGTGTCGCCTCCGAAAATTTCGGCAGCGTCAGCGGGGTGCCGACCAGGCTGGTCGTGCATTGCCCGGCATTGGCAGTGGCGGGCTGCGCCGCTACCGGCGCCGGACCCGCCGCGAGCAAGAGCGCCAGCGCAATCCCTGCGCCGCCCATCAACCGCACGCTCATCCGACCACATCCTGAAAGATGCGGCGGACGTTGATCCCCATGATCTTTTCGACGTCGATCGATGCATAACCCAGCTTGCGCACCCCGTCCCAGACCACTTCCATCCGGCGCGGGCCATTGAGTTCGTCAATGAACAGCGGCCAGTCGTCGGCGTTGAAATTGGCGCCCTCTTCGCGTTTCAGCTCGGCGATATACGCGTCAGTCATTTCGACGACGCGGTGGTCGCGGTCGCTGCCGATCGCGACATGGTCGGCGCCTGCGACCTTGACCGCATGGTCGATATGGCGGAAATAATCGGCGAGCGCGCCCTGGCGCTTCGTCGTCAGGAACGGCCGCATCTGACAGATCCCGACCACCCCGCCCTTCTGTGCGAGCAGGCGCAGATTGTCGTCGGTGGTGTTGCGGACATTCTTGTGCAACGCCATGCACGCGGTGTGCGAGATGATCACCGGATCGGCCGACGCGTTGATCGTGTCGGTCATCGTCTGCATATTGGCGTGCGACAGGTCGATCAGCATCCCGACCTTGTTCATCCGCGCCACGACTTCGCGGCCGAAATGGGTCAAGCCGTTCGCGCCCAATTCCTTGCACCCGGCGCCTGCCCAATTCTGGTCGTTATAGGTGATCTGCGACGATCGGACGCCCAGCTTGTAGAACAAGTCGATATTGTCGAGGTCGCGCCCGAACTGGGTCGTGTTCTGGAACAGATAATAGATTGCGATCTGGCCGTTCCGACGCGCGACATCGATGTCGCTGGTGCGCGTGGCTTTCAGGAACAGCGCGGGGTTGGCGGCGATATGCGCGTCATGGTCGAGCACTGCCTGAATCGCCTCCTCATAGGCGTGCGCTTCGTAGGTCTTGGGATCGCACAAAGTCACCGTGATCGCGTCGAGCCCGCTGTCGCGCATCTGGCCAACCAGCGCCGCATCATATTCGAAGCGAACCTCGCCCATCGCGTCGAAAGTCAGCGGGCGCGCGGTCTGCTTCGCCGCCAAAGCGGGTGCCATTGCCACAGCGGCTGACAGCGCCGCCCCCGAAAGCACAAATTGCCGTCTATCCATCGCATCGACTCCCAATATTTTCTATTGGAAATTTATAGCCGATACGAAAATTATTGCAAGCGATGCTAAAAAGGTGATGCCGCCGCGCAAATCCGGTGCGATCAGCCGGTGTTGACCCACAGCACGACGGCGTCCTGCTCGCTCGTCGAATAGGCGGCGTGCTGCATGCTGCTGTCGATATAGACGCTGTCGCCGACCCCCAGGATCGCGGGCTCATAATGCTCGGTCTGGAAACAGATCTCGCCCTCGAGCACATAGAGAAACTCCTCGCCGCTATGCTGCGACCAGGTCTTGAAATCCTCCAGGCTGCGCGCCTTGATCGTGGTGACGAACGGCAGGATTTTCTTGTGCTTCAGCTCGACCGCGATCAGGCGGTGGTTATAGACCGGCGTCTCCATCGGCCGCCCCGCCCCCGCCAGCGTGATGCTGCGTCGTCCGGCGGCGTCCTGTCCGGTATTGCTGGCGAACAACTCGGTAATGTCGATGTCGAACCCGAGCGCCAGCTTCTGCACGACGTCAAAGGTCGGCGACATCTGGTCATTTTCGATTTTAGACAGCGTCGATGCGGCCAGCGAGGTCAGCCGCCCCGCATCCTCCAGCGTCATCCCGCGCTCGCGGCGCAGCTGGTGCAGGCGCCGCCCCAGATGAAACCCTTCGGTTCGGGGCCGCTTCGATTGACGAACGGCGCCCAGAATTTCCGGCTCATCTGCTGTTCTGGGGGGCATATATCGGCGGTCCTTACCTTGGCCAAACAGTGCAAGATCGACGGGCTCGGGATTGGCTTTGGATGGCCCGCCCCCTGCCCGTATCACAATCCTATAATGCACAAATTTCCGATAGGCTACGGCGCTGACATTTCGCCCATGTCAGCGCCACATATGCCACCGGAAAGAGTCTGCGTCTCGCGGAGTGTGCGAATCAGAACCTATATTTGGCGTTCAGATAATAGAAACCGCCGGCAACCCCGAACACGCTGTGGTTGTCGTAGATCAGGCCTGCGCGCGCGCGAGCAGGGCCGCGGCCCGGCGGGAAGATGTTGAAGATGTTGCGTGCGCCGACGCTCAGCTCGACATCCTGGATACCCGTGTAGGAGATTTCGGCGTCGAACAAGGTGACGGCCTTGCGCGGCAGGAAGGTCGCTCCATCCAGACGGCGCCACGCACCATAATGGATCGCGCGGCCCATCAGCGCAAAATCGCCGACCTTGGTCGTCGCCGAGAAATTGCCGCGCCAGCGCGGCGTGCCCCGTTCGAATTCGGTGACGATCGCCGGGCTGAAACCCGGTGGCGGCGCCCCGCGCAGATGCTGTTCATTATAGTTCAGCGCCAGGCTGAAGTCAGTCGAGGCATTGTCCGACCAGCCATGGCGATAGGTGCTGACCAGATCGAAACCGCGAACGCGGGTGTTCATTTCATTCTGGAAATAGCGGACCTGCTGAATGTCCCCGCCATTGGGGAAGTTAATCGCGGCCAGCGCGGCACGCTCGGCGGCGGTCGTGTTGCGCGACGGGGTCAGCAACAGGCGGTCATCGACGTCGATCTGATAGAAATCGAGCGTGGTCAGGAAGCCGTCGAGACCGGTGAACACGACACCCGCCGACATGTTGAACGACGTTTCCGGCGTCAACGCGTCCGAACCGAAGACCTGCGCCGCGGGCGAACCCGGAACCAGCACGGCGTCGAGGATGAAACCGCCGATGCCGTCGAGCTGCGAGGTCAGGCTGGTGCCGAACACCTGCCCAGCCGCCGGGGCACGGAAACCGGTGCTGACCGAACCGCGCAGGGCAAAGGCATCGCTCAGCTCGAACCGGGTGGCTGCCTTATAGCTGAAGTTGGTGCCGAACTGGTCGTAATCTTCGTAACGACCGGCGACCGACAGGTTCCACCAGGGGGTGATGTCGGCGTCGACTTCGGCGAACACCGCATAGCTGTTCGAATCGAAGCTACCGGCAAATTCGGGCGAGAAGCCCTGGAAGCCGTTCGAACCGGCGGGCAGATCGCGCAGCGGCCCGGTCAGATAGCTCGCGAGATCGCCTTCGCCGATGACATAGGTTTCCTTGCGGTGGCTGGCGCCAGCGAAGAGCAAGATATTGTCATTGAGCTCATAGGAAATTTCGCCGTCGAACTGGATTTCGCGCTGGGTCAGCGACCCCGGCTTGAACGACGTCGGCGAATTGACCCCCATCGACGCGTTGATCGTCCCGCTGATGGTATAGTCGACGGTGTTGGTGCCATAGCGCGCCGACAGATCCCAGGTCAGCGGGCCGTCTTGATCGCGCAGACCGACCAACGCGCTGAAATCCTCCAGATGCCCGCCAAATTCCGGCGTGAAGCCACCCGGATAGATGCTGGCCAGGTTGAACTGCTGCGGATGCGCCGGGCTGAGGTCGAAGGCCGAATTGGCATAGGTACCATGACCGCTTAGCCCGCCCGCCGCGAACGGCTGACGCAGGCCAAAGGTGACCGAGCTTTTGCCGGTCATATAGTTGCCGAACGTATAGAGCTCCAGCGCGTCGCTGAGCTCAATGCCCGCGTTCCACACCGACTTGAACGCCATGTAGCGCGGATCGAGATTGCCTTCGGGATGTTCCGGAACCCCCGGTACGCCCGCGGCGCGCAGCGCAACGGCGCCCGCATGGGTGGCTTTGCGCGCATAGGCCTTGGCCTGATCGGTATATTGGGCCGCCAGGTTGAAATAGGCACTGTCGCCAACCGGCACCGCGATGTGACCCTGAATGTCATAGGTGCGGCCGCCGCTGCTGAAATACTCACCGACCTGCCCGATGATCGAGCCGCCGCTTTTCTGCTTTTTCAGCTCCATATTAATCACGCCAGCGATGGCGTCCGAACCATATTGGGCCGACGCGCCGTCGCGCAGCACTTCGACGCTCGACAGCGCGATCGGCGGAATCACGTTGAAATCCTGCCCCTGCGAGCCCGAGGTCGACGCGTGGCCGGTGCCGATCTGGACGATCGAGGCGCGGTGACGGCGCTTGCCGTTCATCAACAGCAGGACATGGTCGGCCGGCGAGCCGCGCAGCGTGATCGGCCGCACGAACGACGACCCGTCATTGCCCTGCAGACGCTGCGCGTTGAACGCTGGGACCAGCGTGCGCAGCGCGTCATTCACGTCGGTATAGCCGGTGGTGGTGATGCTTTCGGGCGAAATGACGTCGATGGCGACCGAGCTGTCGGTGATCGACCGATCCTTGCGGCGCGTCCCGATGACGACGATATCGCTGCCGCCTTCGTCGGTATCGGCACCTTCGGCTTCGGGCGGCGGCGTCTGCGCCTGGGCAACCGGTGCCATCGCGAATGCGAGCGCCGACGACAACAGCAGACGTGAAACGAACTTCGACATTATTTCCCTCCTTGGTAACCCATTATCGACCCTGAAAACCGCAAATTTCCGGGCTTCGTCTTATTCTTGAAATTTTTCCTATCATAAATTTTATTGCCTAGCCAGCAAAATATTCCTATGTGGTGGCTCAAGGGCTGGCGCCGATCCGCGCTGGCCTGATCGACGGGGAGCCTTAAGACGTGATCGACATCGCCAACCCGTCCGCACGCGACCAGCCGACGCGCCCCTTTGGAGCCTTGCCGATTTCGACGATTGCCCTGCTGCTATCGAGTGCCACTACCGCCGCGGAGCCAGCCGCTGTCGGGCAAGACCTTGTTATCCATGCCGGCGCCGTAATCGCGGTTCCCGGCGAGCGTGCGCTCGGCCCGACGACGATCGTTGTGCGCAAGGACAAAATTGCCCAGCTTCTGCCGGGCTATGTCAATGTCGGCGAGGCGACGGTGATCGACCTCAAGGACCGGACGGTACTGCCCGGATTGATCGACACCCACGTCCATTTCAGCTTTTCGCCCGCGACGCGCAACTGGTCGGCGGCGATCGATACGCCCGAAGACGTCGCGCTGTTTTCCTTTTCCAATGCGAAAAAGACGTTGGAAGCGGGTTTCACGACGGTTCGCGATGTCGGGTCGGACGGCTATGCGATCCACGCGCTGCGCGATGCGATCAACGACGGGACGGTCACCGGGCCGCGCATCTTCCTGTCGGGCACCTCGCTTTCGATCGTCGGCGGCCATGGCGACATGTCGGGGCTCAACCGCAAGACGACCGAGGCGCTGTTTCCCTATGACTATACCGGCGCCTGCACCGGCGCAGTCGAATGCGCGCTGCGCGTGCGTGAGGCGACGAAATATGGCGCCGACCTTATCAAGATTACCTCGACCGGCGGCATCATGTCGCAACAGGCGCGCGGGCTGGGCCAGCATCTCAGCGACGAGGAACTGACCTCGATCGTCACCACCGCGCACAGCCTGGGGCTGAAGGTCGCCGCCCACGCGCACGGCGCGCAGGGCATCACCGCGTCGGTGCGCGCCGGGGTCGATTCGATCGAGCATGGCACGTATCTCGACGCCGACACGGCGAAGATGATGGCGGCGCGCGGCACCTGGCTGGTGCCGACGCTCGGTCTGCTCGATTCGCACGACAGTGCCGACACCGCGCGCATCACCCCCGCGGTGCAGGCGAAGATGGCCGAGGCGTGCAAAGTGTCGGGCGACAACATCCGCCTTGCAGTGCGCTACCGGGTCAACATCGCCTTTGGCACCGACGCCGGGGTGTCGCCGCACGGCGAAAACGCGCGGCAGTTTCGCAAGATGGTCGAACAGGGGCCGATGACGCCGATGGCAGCGCTGCGCTCGGCCACCGTCGATGCCGCAATGCTGCTCGGCCAGTCCGAGAATATCGGCACGATCGCGCCGGGCAAATATGCCGACATGATCGCGGTCGCGGGCGATCCCTATCGCGACGTCACCGTGCTGGAAAAGGTCGCTCTCGTCATCAAGGACGGCCAGATCGTCGCGCGGGATGACGACTGACCGATGCAATACCCACAAACGACCGAATCCATGGCAGAAAAGAAACTTATGAACGCTCCTGAAAATATTGCGAAAATTCCGTCGACCCTGCACGCGAACTCCCCGCTGGCGGCGCAGGCCGCCGACACCTTTGATCAGCTCGGCCTGTCGATCGACGATCGCCGCGGGTCGGACCTGCCGGTCTTTTCGCCGATCGACGGGTCCGAGCTCGCCGTGCTGCGCACCGACACCCCCGCCGAAGTGGACGCGATGGTCGCCAACGCCCGCGCCGCCTTTGCCGCGTGGAGCCAGGTTCCTGCCCCGCATCGCGGCGAGTTGATCCGCCGCTATGGCGCGCTGGTGCGCGAGCATAAGGAGCCGCTGTCGCTGCTGCTGTCGATCGAGAACGGCAAGATCCTGACCGAAGCGCGCGGCGAAGTGCAGGAAGTCATCGACATCTGCGAATATGCCGTCGGCCTGTCGCGCCAGCTGTTCGGCCTGACCATCGCGTCCGAACGCCCCGAGCATCGCCTGACCGAATATTGGCACCCGATGGGCGTGCTCGGGCTGATTTCCGCGTTCAACTTCCCCGCCGCGGTGTGGGCATGGGGGACGACCGTCGCGCTGGTGTGCGGCGACAGCGCAATCTGGAAACCGTCCGAGAAAACCCCGCTCACCGCGCTCGCCTTTGCCGGATTGCTGGCAAAGGCCGCCGACGAATATGATCTGGCACCCGCCCATTTGATCCAGGTCGTGGTTGGAGACGCGCGCTGCGGCACCGCGATCGCCGACCACCCCGACGTTGCGATCGTCAGCGCGACGGGCAGCGTGCGGATGGGGCAGGATGTCGCAGTGCGTGTCGCCGGGCGCTTCGGCCGCTCGGTCCTCGAACTCGGAGGCAACAACGCCGCGATCATCGCGCCCAGCGCCGACCTTGACCTCGCGCTGCGCGGCGCCGTGTTCGCGGCGACCGGCACCTGCGGCCAGCGCTGCACCACCTTGCGCCGCCTGATCGTCCACAACAGCATCCGCGAGGCGTTCGTTCAGCGGCTGATCGCAACGTTCGCGACGCTGCGCATCGGATCGCCGCTCGACGACGCCACGCATGTCGGACCGCTCATCGACCGGATGGCCTTCGACGGCATGCAGCGCGCGCTCGAGCAGGCGCGCGCCGAGGGCGGCACCGTGCATGGCGGCGAGCGGCTCGACGCCGCAGGCGCCGCCGATGCCTATTATGTCCGCCCGGCGATCATCGAAATGCCGGGCCAGAGCGCGATCGTGCGCGAGGAAACCTTCGCCCCGATCCTCTATGTCATGGGCTATGACACGCTCGACGAAGCGATCGCGCTGCAAAACGGCGTGTCGCAAGGCCTCTCGTCGAGCATCTTCACGAGCGACGTCCGTGAAGCCGAGCGCTTCCAGTCGGCACAGGGCAGCGACTGTGGCATCGTCAACGTCAACATCGGCACCAGCGGCGCCGAAATCGGCGGCGCCTTCGGCGGTGAAAAGGTCACCGGCGGCGGGCGTGTGTCGGGCTCCGACAGCTGGAAAAATTACATGCGCCGCGCCACCGCGACGGTGAATTATTCGGCGTCGCTGCCGCTGGCGCAGGGCGTGAAGTTCGACCTCGACATCGATCCGTAAAACTACGCACAAGAATCGACATTCAAGGAGAGTGAATATGATCCCCCGCACCCTGAAACTGCTCGCGTCGGCCAGCCTGCTGATGCTTGCGACGCCGACGCTGGCCACCGCACAGGAGGGCAGCTTCCAGGGCACCTCGCTGCTCGGCCAGCCGATGGTGACCACCCCCGCCCGCAATGTCGGGGTGGCCGACGTTGCGCTGCTCGAGCGCGCGGCGCGCGACGCCAAGGCGGCCTATGAAAGCAACATGACCGTCGACACCGCGACCTGGTACGGTCGCATCCTCTTCTATCAGGGCTATTCCCGCGAATCGGCGGCGGTTTACGAAGCTGCGCTCAAGCGCTTCCCCAATTCGGGCAAGCTGATGCGCCACCTCGCGCACCGCCATTTCTCGCTCCGCCAGTTCGACAAATCGATCGAGGTGGGGCTGAAGGCCGCCAAGCTTTACGAGGGCAAGCCGCTCGAACGTGAAAAGCCCGGACCCGACTATTTCCCCGGCTCGCCCGACGTGGTGCAATATTATCTCTATTATCACCTCGGCCAGGCCTATTTCGCCAAGCATGATTATGACAATGCCGCCAAATGGTTCGCCAGGTCGGCCGAATCCGCCGCGTTCAACCATGATGTCGAAGCGCGCACCGCGAACAGCTATTGGGAATATCTGTCGCTCGCACGCGGCGGCAATCTGCGCGCCGCGCAGAAGGTGCTGGACGATTACGACCTGACGCTGTTCGAGGTCCAGCCCGACGGCAGCCCGGACACCTATTTCGACGGCCTCCAGCTGTTCAAGGGCAACCGGTCGCCCAAATCCTTCTTCAGCGCCGAAGACACCGGCCGCGCCTTTGCGACCGCCGACGGCGTCGCCGCATCGACCGCCTACAGTCTCGCCAATTATTACATCCTGATGGGCGAGGCCGAGAAGGCGAAACCTTGGCTCCAGCGGTCGATCAACGTCGACAGCTGGAGCTACTTTGCCCGGGTTCAGGCCGAGGCCGACTGGTTGCTGCTGTTCCCCGGTCAGCAACCCTGACGCGCCAAGCCCCCAAGAGCGGCCGTTCGCGCGCGTAGTCCCGGCGCGCGCGAACGGCCGCCAACCCGGCTTGCCGTCGCGGCAAAATCGATCAACGATCGACGCACCCTTGTCAAAGGTTCCGCGCGTCCCTATTCCGCGCGGATCAAGCCCCGGGCCTCTCGACCAGCCGACGCCGCCACCAAAGATTGCTTCAGCTGAGCCCTGTTCCCGCCACGCCCTACGTCGAACAACTCAGCATCGGGGCCGGGCGTCGCACACTTGCGATTGTCCTGGCGCTACTGATCACCGCGGTCCTGCTTCTTTTGCTGCTCTCCTTTGGCTTGGCGGGGCAGCCTGACAGCCGGGCGGAACCGGTCAGCGTGGTGCGCCTCAATGCCACGGCGATTGCGGAAGCAGCGCCCGAACCGAGCCGCGCCGAGCCCGAACAGAGGGCGGCGCAACCGACGTCGCCGCAGCCCGCTCCCGATGAAGCCCCGCCACCGGTACCCGACCAGCCACTGCCTCCGCCAGCCGCTGCGCCCAAGGTTGCGCCCCCTTTGCCAATGCCAAGCGACCAGCCGCCGACACCCCGCAACGCTACGCGGCCGCCTGGCGGCGCGGTTTATGGACCACCCAATACCGCGAGTTCGTCCTCATCGCGCGACACCGAACGGGTGGGAACGGCGCCCAACGGCGAGCCGCTTTATGCGGCGGCCTGGTATCGCGAGCCGCGAGACGATGAATTGCGCGGCTATTTGTCCACCGCGAGCGGCCCGGGCTGGGGCCTGATTGCATGCCGCACGGCGCCTGATTACCGGGTCGAGGATTGCGTTGCGCTCGACGAATATCCGAATGGATCGCAGATCAATCGCGCGGTCCTGGCCGCGGCATGGCAGTTCCGGGTGCGGCCTCCCCGGCTGGGCGGGCGGCTGATGGTGGGCAGTTGGGTCCGGATCAGGATCGATTACGGTGTCGGTCGGCGTTAACGTGTCACGCGAAACACCGGACACAGACGTGCGCAGCGTAGCATGGCCACAAAGCGCCCTGCATTTTGGGCCGATTTTATGGCAGCAAAGCCACGGAGATCGGTACGGCCAGCGGAAATCCGCGGAATTGCACGACGCGCCGCGAACGGGTAACCAGGCAGAAAATCCAGCGAAATCATGGACATGATGGTGCGCCACGCAGTCTGGAGCGAACCAGTCTCTGCGCACAATTCCCGTTTCGACGGGAATTTGTCGGGAAATATGTTCTTTTTAACAGGATTTGCGCCACTCTGTTGTCACGATCTTGGCAGTTTTCCGCCAGACCGGCGCATAAGATCCCGTTTGATGCACACGGGAACGCTGCGTCGCGCAATCGGGAAATCAAAACAACGGAATGCGAACAGCGTTGGTCAGCTGCGGGAAAGTGCAGTCAAATCGTCGGCGCCTGAGTCCTGCGAAAGCCAATCGCCCGCCGCCACTGGCGACACCGACCGATCGCTTCCTGAGCTAAGACTGATCGCCGATCTCAGCCACAGGGCCGAGATCCTCAAGCTGTTCGATATCGTCGTCATCCCAGACGACATCCTTGAACATGAGGAATCCCGGTTCACGGACGGCCAACGCCTCTATCTCGCGACGATCGACCTGATATCGGCGAAGTCCGAAACCATCATCCTTTGGCAGCACTTGCCAGATTTTGATTTCCGGATTGTCGCTCAGCAACTTCACGATACTTTTGATAACGGTGGAATCGCAGCGCAGCCCGAACAAGATCGCGGTGGTACGGAACGGAACCTCGGCGACGCCGCTTTTCTCTCGAACGTCCCGCCACTCCTTTTCGTAACGCCACTCACCGGATTTCGTGTAAAAATACGTGTTAAACACACGTTCCTTTGCAGCTGGGTTATCCCGCACCTTCCACCGATAAAGATCGCTCGTTTTGATCGCGCGAGGACCTTTGTAGTCCACTTTCTTAAGCCGAGGGTGTTCTTGGTCGCGAGTATCATACTCTATGCAGATGCCCCGATGCTCGTCGGCGTAATGCGACCACATCAACCCGCTCTTCCAAGTTGCGGACAGTGAAAGGACCCCTTCGTGGCCGAGCTCATTGTCAACCTCGCTTTTGAGGTCCCTCGCCAGCATCCGCATCAAATAGTTTTCGACCTCAGGGTCCGTTTTATAGTCCCCATATTCCGATGACATATAGCGCAAATATTCCAGAGTGGGCGCGGTGGCTCGATGTCCCGCGCAATATGGAGCGAGAAGCGGTTCGTCACCGCGTGCTCCACGGCGGCCGTGGCGGCGCCAAATCCTGGACGATCGCGTATAAGATTGTTGAGAGGGCACGGCAGTAGGCGCCCGCCGTCAAATCGTGGACCGATCTCGAACGGCAAGTCGGCGATCGAGATTTTGTCAGTGTCGTAGTCGATATCGATACGGCGGTCGGGGTTCGATTTTCGCTCCTTTAGCACCTTCGCACGTTTGACCCCGCCTATCTGCTGCACGACTGTCAACGCCTCCTCGGGCGTCATCCCGACCACAAGCCCTTGCCATAGAGCAGTAGAACCTGCTGGCTCAGCTGCGGCGACGCTTGGGAAACTGATAAAAAATCCCGCGCCGACCATGACCATATAGTTTCGAATAACAGCCCGCATTCCGATCTCCATCAACTCGATTACATACTATAGTTGATAAACTCGGTGTGCAGGCAACGCCAATGCTTTGTGCATGGACATGCGCAAACTCGTTGGATGGAATGTGGAGCGCTTGCGCCGCGCTCAGGGCATGACCCAGGAGCAGCTCGCCGAGCGCTCGGGATTCAGTCAGCAGTATATCAGTGGTCTGGAAAATGGCCGGCGGAATCCAACGGTGGTTACGCTCTATGAAATCGCTGACGCACTGGGATCGACGCCCGTCGAACTTTTAGCCGCCGGCGCCCAATGACGGAATTAATGACCGATCGTGGCCGTTGCACGAACCGCTCCGCGGATTGGTGCTAGCCTCGATGTAAAGCGGCCCAGCGAGCGCCGCACCTGATTGAACGTGGGCTGCTGCAGGCAGACCCTTTCGGCTCCTTTACCTGAGGAGTCGAACGATGAACGAGCTTATCC
>NZ_DASYHE010000026.1:0-3795 GCF_035998965.1 Sphingopyxis sp. | reverse complement strand
GAGCCCGATGTCCGGTATTTCGGTCAGCTGCGCCGCAAAGTCGCGGAGCCGCTGCTCCTCGTCGATGATCTCGATCACGACCGCCCGGTCATTCTCCAGCGCATGCTTGCGGTGGAGATGCGCCGAGCGACCGAAACCGAGGACCGCTTCGAGGACGGTGACCCCCGCCAGCTTTTGCTGGCGGGCGAGTTCGGAAATGAACTCGAAGACGCGCTGGTCGCCGAAGAAGGCAGACTCGTCGGTATAAACGCGCAATAGCTTGGATGCTTTTTGCATGGTCCTCTCCTATTCCGTGACCGGCGCTTCGGCCGGCTCGGTTTTGCGTTTCAGGAAACCGGGCTGCCAATTCGCGCCAAGAACGACCTTCGCGATGGCCGGGAGCACGAGAAGCGTCAGGATGGTCGCTGCGATGAGGCCGCCGATGACGGTCGTCGCGAGCGGCTTCTGCACCTCGGCGCCTGTCCCCGTCGCGATCGCCATCGGCACGAAGCCGATCGCGGGCACGAAGCCGGTCATAATCACCGCGCGCATCTTCTCGATCATGCCCTCGCGGATCGCCTCGGTGAGCGGCACGTCATTCTCGAGCCGCTCGCGGATCGCCGTCATGACGACGAGACCGTTGAGCACCGCGACGCCGGCGAGACAGATGAAGCCCACCGCTGCGGACACGGAGAAGTTGATGCCCGTAAGCGCGAGGGTGAACACCCCGCCTGCGAGCCCCAGCGGGACCGCAAGGAACACGGCAGTTGCTCGGCCGAAAGTGCCAAGCGCCATGTACAGCAGGATGAAGATACCCGCGAAGCAGAGCGGCACCACGATGGAAAGCCGCTTCGAGGCGGCCTGCAGGCTTTCGAACTGCCCGCCCCATTCGAGATAATAGCCCGCCGGAAGCTTCACATTGGCAATCTTCGCTTGCGCCTCGGCCACGAAGGAGCCCGCATCGCGGCCTTCGAGGTTCACCTGTACGACGACGCGCCGCTTGCCATTCTCGCGGCTGATCTGGTTGAGCCCTTCGGTCAGCCGGATCTGCGCCACTTGCGCAAGCGGTATCTGTCCGCGGTTCCCGCCTTCCGAGGGAAGGAGCACGGGAAGCGCGCGAATGTCGTCGAGATTGACGCGGGTCGCGTCGGGAACGCGCACGGTGATGTCGAACCGGCGATCGCCTTCGTAAAGGAGACCCGATTCACGCCCGCCAAGCGCCGCCGACACGGTGTCGGCGACTTCCTGCACCGACAGGCCGTAACGCGCGATCGCATTGCGATCGAGCTTCACGTCCAGCGTCGGAGCGCCGCCGACCTGGTCGGCCTTGACGCTGCCCGCACCCGGAATGCCCTGGAGCACCTTCACCATCTCGTTCGCGGCGAGCGACATCTTGTCGAGGTCGTCCCCGTAGAGCTTGATGGCGACGTCGCCGCGGACACCCGCGATCAGTTCGTTGAAACGAAGCTGGATCGGCTGGCTGACCTCGTAAAGCTGGCCGAGCTGGCCGCCAGCGGCCTTCTCGATCCGCTCGACGACATCGGCCTTGCTATCGACGCCCGCCGGCCACTGGTCCTGCGGCTTCAGGATCACGAAGCCATCCGAGATGTTCGGCGGCATCGGATCGGTCGCCACCTCGGCGGTACCCGTCTTCGAGAACATCAGTTCGACTTCGGGCAGGCTCGAGATCGCCGTCTCGACATTACGTTGCATGGCCAGCGACTGTTCGAGGCTCACCGAAGGCACGCGCGTCGAGGCGAGTGCCATATTCTTCTCGTCGAGCTGCGGAATGAATTCCGAACCCAGAAGCCCAAACGCGGGGATCGCGAGAAGGAAGAAGACGAAGCCGCCCGCGATGAAGGTCCAGGGTTTCGCGATCGCCTTGTCGAGCAAGGGCAGATAGCGTTCCTTGGACTTGCGGATGGCCCAGACTTCCTTCTCGGCCACTTTGCCGCGGATCATCAGCGCGACGAGCGCCGGGACCAGCGTGATGGCAAGGATGAAGGCGGCGACGAGCGCGAGCATGATGGTGATGGCCATCGGCGAGAAGGTCTTGCCCTCGACGCCTGTGAACATCAGCAGCGGCGCGAAGGCGAGCAGGATGATCGCCTGGCCGAAGACCGTCGGTTTGATCATCTCCTGGCTGGCCCGCATCGTCTCCTCGAGACGTTCGCGAAGGTTAAGCAATCTCCCTTCATGCTCCTGCCTGTGTGCCAGTCTCGCCAGACAGTTTTCGATGATGATCACCGCCCCGTCGACGATCAGACCGAAGTCGAGAGCGCCGAGGCTCATCAGGTTACCGGGGACCCGGAACGCGTTCATGCCCATCGCCATCATCAGGAAGGAGAAGGGGATGACGAGCACCGCGATGATCGCGGCGCGCCAGTTGCCGAGCAGGAAAAAGAGCGCGGCCGCGACGAGCAGCGCGCCTTCGGTCAGGTTCTTTTCAACCGTGCCGACGGTCGCGTTCACGAGCTTGGCGCGGTCGAGCACCACCTTCACTTCGACGCCAGGCGGCAAGGTTTTCGACACCTGCGCGATCTTCGCCGAGACATCCTCGGCGACGGTGCGGCTGTTCTGGCCGATCAGCATGAGCACGGTGCCGATCACCGCCTCCTTGCCGTTCATGCTGCCCGCACCCGTTCGAAGGTCGCCGCCAATCTTCACATTGGCAAGCTGCCCGACGGTGACAGGAACCCCGCCGCGCGTTGCAACGACGGCATTGCGGATCTCGTCGACCGAGCGAACGCGCGCATCGACGCGGACGAGATAGGCCTCGCCGCCGCGGTTGTAATAGTTGGCGCCGACCGCGAGGTTTGCGCGTTCGAGCGCTTCGCCGAGTTCGCTGTAGGAAATGCCATAGCTGGTGAGGCGTGTCGGATCGGGCTCGACCACGAAGGTCTTGGCATAGCCACCGATCGAGTCGACGCCGGCAACGCCGCCGACCGACTTCAGCTGGGGGCTGACGATCCAGTCCTGGACTGTGCGAAGATAGCCCGACTTCGCGATCTCGTCGGTGAGGATATCGCCCTCGGGGGTCAGATAGCTGCCGTCGGGTTGCCAGCCCGGTTGGCCCGCAACCTTCTTGGCGCCCTTCCCGTCAGAATTTTTATAGCCGACGGTGTACATCACGACCTCGCCGAGACCCGTCGTTACGGGACCGATCTGCGGCTGCGCCCCATCGGGCAGATTTTCGCCCGCCTGGAGAAGCCGTTCGCCCACCTGCTGGCGCGCGAAATAGAGGTCGGTTTCATCGGAGAAGATGGCCGTCACCTGGCTGAAGCCGTTGCGCGAGATCGACCGTGTCGTCTCGAGCCCCGGAATGCCGGCCAGCGAGATTTCGATCGGATAGGTTACGAGTTTCTCGATTTCGACCGGCGAAAGGCGCGGGTCGATCGTGTTGATTTGCACCTGTTTGTTGGTGATGTCGGGAACGGCGTCGATCGGCAGCTTGGTGAGCTGCCAGACGCCGAGGCCCGCGATCACGAGGAAGAGGAAAAGCACCGCCCAGCGCGCGCGGACGGATAGCGCCATCAGTTTCGCGATCACGGTCTATTCCTCCTCGCCCGCGCCCTTGCCGAGTTCGGCCTTGAGCAGGAATGCGTTCTTGGTCGCGACGATCTGGCCCGGCTTCAGCCCGGCGAGGATTTCGACACGGCCCGCGCTGCGCTGGCGGACGGTCACCTGCTGCGCGCGGAAGCCGTCCTTCGTGCGGACGAACACCACGTCGCGGCCTTCGAGCGTCTGGAGGGCTTCGTCCGCGATCACGATACGGGCCGGCCCACCGGTTTCGGCGCCGCGGCTCGGAAGCAGCCG
>NZ_DASYHE010000084.1:0-43825 GCF_035998965.1 Sphingopyxis sp. | reverse complement strand
TCGTAATGACGGCGCAGCTTCATTTCGCGATACACGCCCTCACGCTGCAGCTTCTTCTTGAGCGCGCGAAGGGCCTGGTCGACATTATTGTCGCGAACGATGATCTGCATGTGCCGTGTCGTCTCCGGTTCGTCCAACGATCAAAGTGGCCCGATGTCCGGTCCGCCAAAAATCGCCGATATAAGGGCAATAAAAGAAGCGCCGCGAACCCGCGACGTTCCGATGGCTGGGCCGATAAGAGGATTCGCGGCGAAATGCAAGCCCCTGCGCGGCAAAAAACCCCTGCCCCGCTGACGAGCGATAGGGCCTCCTTGCGGGATTGTGCCGCCCCCTTGCCTTATGGCATAGGTAGCAGGACGAAACTAACAAGACAAAGGGACAGGCCATGGCGACCCAGCTGAAGCGCAACAGCAAATATAGCGAAGCCGAGTGGACGGCGCGGCAGGAGCTGGCCGCCTGTTACCGGATTTTCGCGATGATGGGCTGGGACGAGATGATCTTCAATCACATCACGGTGAAGGTGCCGGATGAGGAAGGGTCGTTCCTGATCAACCCCTATGGCATGCATTTCGGCGAGGTGAATGCGTCGAGCCTGGTCAAGATCGACATCGACGGCAACAAGGTGGACGAGGATAATCCCTGGCATGTGAACAAGGCGGGTTTTGTCCAGCACAGCCTGTTCCACCGCGTACTGCCGGACGCCCACGCGATCATTCATACGCATACGACCGCCACCGTGGCGGTCTGCTCACTTGAAGGCGGACTGCAACCGGTCAACTTCTATGCCTGCAATTTTCAGGGCCAGCTCGCCTATCATGACTTTGAAGGCGTCACCGTCCGCGAAGAAGAGGGCGAGCGGCTGGTCAAGAACCTGGGTGACAAGCGCATCCTGATGCTGAAAAATCATGGTCCCGTCGTGATGGGCAAGAGCCTGCCCGAAGCGTTCATCAAATACTGGTCGCTGCAACGCGCGTGCGAGCATCAGATGGCGACGCTCAGCATGGGAACACCGATCAAGGTCAGTCCCGAGGTGATCGCCGTCCACCAGCGCGACCTGTATATGGCGTCACCCCCCGGCGGCGCCGGTCGCATGGAATTCGATGCGATGGTCCGCAAGATCGACAAAATCGATTCAAGCTGGCGTGACTAATCACGCGTCGGCGCTAAACGAGCCCGCATGACACGATTCTCGGTCAACGACCGTCCGGTCGAATATCGGATGGAACCCGACACGCCCCTGCTCTGGGCGCTGCGTGACGCGTCGAACCTGACCGGCACCAAATATGGTTGCGGCACCGGCGAATGTGGCGCCTGCACCGTGGACATCGACGGCGAGGCGATCCCCAGTTGCATGGTGACGATCGCCGAGTGCGAGGGCCGGTTTGTCACGACGATCGAAGGTCTGTCGCGCGACCGCAGCCATCCGGTGCAGCAGGCGTGGGTCGCCGAACAAGTGCCGCAATGCGGTTTCTGCCAGTCGGGGATGATCATGGCCGCCGCCGCGCTGCTGCGGACCAACAGCAACCCCAGCGATGCCGAGATCGACGCCGCGATCACCAACATCTGCCGCTGTGGCACTTATCCGCGCATTCGCACCGCGATCCGCCGTGCCGGCCGCGTGCTGCGCGGCGAGGATCGGATTGCCGCGGCGCCGCCCCCCGGCATCCGCCCAGAGGATGCCGCGCGCGCCGTCCCCGCGCTGCGCCTGCCCCCCGGCACCTGAGCCCGTTTCGTTCATTTAGCTGAACCGCAGGCAACAGCGCGGTTCAGCCGCCGATCATCTTGCCGCCGGTAACACACAATTCATCATCCCGGCTGGCCTCTCCAGCAATCGGGACATGAGTTGGAGAATGGCGAGATGAAAAAGATGTTCGGAGGGTTGCTGATCGCAGCGACGATCCTGACCCCCATTGCCCCGGCCGCCGCGCAGGCGTCAGGTGAGCGCATGCAATTGGCGCAGCGCGGCGACGGCAATCGCGGCGACCGCGGACCGCGCGGTCCCGAAGTACGCCGCGGCAATAGCGGCGGCGAAGCGCGCGTCCAGCGTCAGCAGGCGCAGCCACGCGCCGAGCGTGTGCAACGCAGCGAGGTGCGCCAGCAGCGCAGCGAAGCGCGTCAACAACAGCGCGCCAATGATCCCCAGCGCCAGGCGCAACGCCAGCAGCGGGGGGATGATGCGCAACGCCAGGCCCAACGCCAGCAGTGGCAGCAACAGCGCGCGGACGGACAGCGCGAGGTTCGCCAGGGCGGCGCCTATGATCGGAACAACGACGGGCGCCTCGACCGCCGCTGGGACCGCAACCGCAACGGCCAAGTCGATCAGCGTTATGATCGCAACGACAACAATCGCGTCGATCGCCGTTACGACCGTAATCGCGACGGCGACCTTGATCGCCGCTGGGATCGCAACAACAACAACCGCATTGACCAGCGCGACGGACGCTATGACCGCAATCGCGACGGTCAGATCGATCGGCGCTACGACCGCAACAATAACGACCGCGTCGATCGCCGCTACACCGACCGCCGGGGCAATTGGAACCGGTCATGGCGCGACGACCGCCGCTACAACTGGCGCGACTATCGCCAGCAGTACAGCAGCCGCTATCGCCTGCCGGCCTATTATTCGCCGTACCGCAACCATCGCTACACGCGGTTCAGCATCGGTTTCAGCCTGGGGTCGCTGTTTTACAGCAGCCGCTACTGGATCAACGATCCGTGGCAGTATCGCCTGCCCCCGGCCTATGACGGCTATCGCTGGATCCGCTATTATAACGACGCGATCCTCGTCGATACCTACAGCGGCCAGGTTGTGGACGTCATCCATGATTTCTTCTGGTAAGTCCTTTCGATTACCCGAAGACAAACTTGAGGGGTCGGCTTGTCCGGCCCCTCTTTTTATGGGCTTGCCTCCCTCTGCACGGAGCGCCACGGTGGCGCATCAGTCAGGGGAAACAGGATGCGCAAAATCGGACTCGCCGCCGCCGCGACGCTGGCGCTGCTCGGCACAACCGCGAACGCCAAAACCACGGTCATCTATGCCGGCCGCGTGATCACCGACGCCGACAAGCCCGCCCAGGGGCCATCGACCGTCGTTATCACCGACGATCGCATCACCTCGATCACCGCGGGCCGTAACGCCGCTCCTGCCGACGCCGAAATCGTCGATCTGGGTGACAAGACCCTGCTCCCCGGCCTCATCGACCTCCACGTCCATCTGACTGGCGACCCTGGAGGCGATTTCCGCAGCGCGGCGGTCGATCCCGACGAGTGGGGCGTCGTCGTTGGAACGAAAAATGCCGGTATCACGCTGCGTGCCGGGTTCACCACGGTGAGGGAGGCGGGATCGGCGCAATATACCGCCTTTTCGTTGCGCCGTGGCACGGCGGCGGGGTTCATCAGTGGGCCGCGGATCATAGCCGCCGGGCCGGCACTATCGATCATCGGCGGGCATGGCGATGTCACGGGCTTTCGCGAAGACGTCCATGACGTGCTCGACGAAGGTTACACCTGCACCGGCGCGCTCGAATGCGCCGAAAAAGTACGCAAGGCATCGCGCGCCGGGGCCGATATCATCAAGATCACGGCGACCGGCGGCGTGCTGTCGCAGCAGGGCCGCGGGCTGGAGGGGCATTTCACCAGCCCCGAACTGCAAAGCATCGCCGACACCGCCCACTCACTGGGGCTGAAGGTGATGGCGCACGCGCACGGCGCGCGCGGCATCGAAGCCGCCGCGGCGGCGGGGATCGACACGATCGACCATGGCACTTTTGCCGACGATGCCGCGTTGAAAGTGATGAAGGCCAAGGGCACCTACCTGGTCCCAACACTGATGGCATTCGAGGGCATCCGCGAGCGGCTCGGCAAGGGCATCTACACCTCGACGGTCGAGGAAAAGGTCCGCATGACGCTGGGCAGCGTCGGCAAGGCGGTGACTCGCGCCAAGGCGCTGGGCGTGCCGGTCGCTTTTGGTACCGACGCCGGGGTGTTCGACCATGGCCGCAATGGCGGCGAGTTTGCCTTGCTGGTCAAGGCCGGCCTGACCCCGCGCGAAGCACTTGCCAGCGCGACAACGGTCGCGGCCAAGGCGCTGGCGATGGAAAGCGAGATCGGCCGCCTTGCTCCCGGCATGTCGGCGGACATGATCGCGGTTTCGGGCGATCCGCTGGCCGATGTGAGCGTGCTGGAAAAGGTCGATTGGGTCATGGTGCGCGGGGAGGTGGCGGATTGATTGTTTAAGTTCGTCATCCCGGCGAAGGCCGGGATCTCGCCGTTGCGCTGTTCCGAGACGGTGAGATCCCGGCTTTCGCCGGGATGACGGAAGCGTTTAAGCAGCCCGCCGTACCAGCCCTCTAGCGGGCGACACCGTCTTCGGTCCCAGCAACGCATCCATATCAACCGCCTTGGCAAATTTCACCCCGACGCGATTGCCCGCCGACCAGCGCGCCTCGGCGCTGAGCATCTGATCACTGCCGAACTCCAGCGTCAGCGGCGTTCCCGGCGGGACGTTCCACAGCCCTTCAACCAGCGCCCCGCGCGGCGACATATTGCGCACGATGGCGTCATATTGGTACCCGCCGCTTGCCACCTGAATCCTACGGAAAATCGTCAGCCGCGGCTCACGCGCGCTTTTGAACCCGCGCGCCTCGACCCGCCCGCCACCGTCGCGCAGCAGCGCCTGTACCGCGGCCAACTCCATCGGACGTCCATAAATGAATCCTTGGACATGGCTGCATCCCAGCCCGCGGATCAGCGCGAGATCGTCATGCGTCTCGACCCCTTCGGCGGTCGTTTCCATGTTAAGCGCGCTCGCCAGCCCGACGATCGACGAGATGATCGCGGCGTTCATGCTGCTGGGATCGGCAGCGCCGAGGACAAAGCTCTGGTCGATCTTGATCTTGTCGAACGGCGCCTTCTTCAAATAGCCGAGCGCTGAATAGCCGGTGCCGAAATCGTCGAGCGCCAGCCGTACCCCGGTGCGCTTCAATTTCTGGAACATCGCCAGATTTTCGGGGCTCTCGTCGAGGAACACCCCCTCGGTAATCTCCAGCTCCAACTGTTCAGGGCGGATGCCCGCCGCCGACACGGCGCTCAGGATCGTCGCGGGCAGTTTTTCGTTGGCGAACTGGCGCGGTGAGACATTGACCGCGACGCGGTAATCGGCGCCAAGCTGCGCGATCGTCGCGCAGGCGGTGCGGATGATCCATTCACCGATCGGCACGATCAGGTTCGATTCCTCTGCAATCGGAATGAATTTTGACGGGCTGATCAACCCTGCGGTTGCGTGGTGCCAGCGGATCAGCGCCTCGAACCCGGTGATCCTTTCGCTGCGCACATCGACGATCGGTTGATAGAGCAATCGCAACTCGTCCTTCGCCAGCTCATCACGCAGCGCGTCTTCGATCGCTTTGCGCTCGCTCGCCTGGTTGTGCATCGCATCGGCATAGAAACGATAGACGCCGCGGCCAGCGTCCTTGGCCGCATAGAGCGCGAGATCGGCGTTGCGGACCAACGCCGATGCCGACACCCCCGGCCCGTCCGACACGGCAATGCCGATCGACGATCCGACGCGGACCTGCTCGCCCTCGATCGAAAAGGGTTTTGCCAGACTCAGGATGATGGCATTGGCAATTCCCGCCAGCTTTTCGGGCTGGTTCAGTTGCGGCACCACAATCTGGAACTCGTCACCGCCCAATCGTCCAACCTGTCCCTTGTCGCCGACGATCTGGGTCAGCCGCCCCGCGACCTGTTGGAGCAACTGGTCCCCGACCGGATGCCCCAGCGTGTCGTTGACCGCCTTGAATCGATCGAGATCCATCAGGAGCAGCGCACATGGCTGCGGTTGGCCGATATGATTTTTGAGCGCCCGTTCGAGCAAGTCGGTAATGTGCGATCGGTTGGCGAGCCCAGTGAGTGTGTCATACCGCGCCAGCTGGTTGATTTCGCGATCCGACCGTTTTTTGTCGGTCAGGTCGGTGCCGCTGCCGCGGAATCCCTGAAAATTGCCGAGCTCATTGCTGATCGGGTGGCCCGAAATCGACCACCAGCGTTCCTCGCCCACCACCGCGGCCCGCACCGTCAACTCCTTGAACGGCGTGCGCGACGACAGGCTGAAGCCCAAGGTACGCTCTTCATTTTCGTCATTGCCGATGCGTTTGCGGATGATGTCGGTAAACGGCCTGCCAAGCAGGTCGGACGCCGGACGGCCCAGCCGCGCCGCCACCGTTGGCGAGATATAGACAAGTTGGCCATGCCGGTCGGTTTCCCAGAACCAGCCGCGCCCGGCGCGTTCGAAATCGCGCATCAGGTTGAGCGCGCGCTGCTGATCGCTGACTAACCGCCGCTCCGCCCGCGTCGCGCGGCGCTGGTAACGAATATCCTCGCGCATCATCACAATCAGCAGGCCCAGAAACACAAAACCGGCGATCGCAAAGGGCCAGGACGCGATGCCAATCGCGCCGCCAAATGCGGTTGCCCCGGCAAAGGCGAAGAACGCGGGACGCACAATCGCCGCGGCCGACGCCGCGACCAGCAGCGATCCGATCTGGATTGCGGTAAAGGCGTCGAAATGGGAGCTGCCATCGGGAACCGCGATCGCGGCGAACATCGCCGCGGCGTTGAGCAGGGTGCCAAGCGCAATCAATATCATGCACAGCATCGCGACGGGGCGCAGCCGTCGGCTCGGCACCGCGCGCGGTCGTCGCATCGACTGGCCGATAACACTCAACATGACATCGCACGGCAACCCGGCCGCCATCACCAACCATTGCGACGGATGATCCAGAAAACCGGCGATCCCCGGCACAAAGGCAAAGGTCAGAAACGCCAGCACACGACCGATCAGCACATAATGCCAGAGCTGTGCCACGCGCATCAGGCTGGTGAGAAACGCGGGCGAATCGAACAACAATTCATCCGTCGATTGTTCGCCGCCCGTCGGCCGGATAATGCTGCGCCGAACGCCCAATTTTCCGCTTGTCCTGCTCGTCTGGTCCACCCGGTTCAGTGGCCAAATAGAGGTTGCCAAATCCTTACCGCGGCGCGGGCGTTAACCCCGTTCTTGTGCCATTATGGACGCTATTCCGTTTCGCATCGCAACTTGATATAGCAGGTTACGCCCGCCGTCCGTCTCCTCCCGCCCGACCGCTTTTTCGACCGCAGCCAATGGGCGGCGATCACCACCGCGTCGCGCTGGCGCGGCATCTGGCTCGTCGCCCATGCGTGGATCGTCAGCATCGCGCTGGTAGGTGCTGCCGCTTGGTTGCAGAACCCGCTGGCGTGGCTGGTCGCTGTGATCTTTGTCGGCGGGCGCCAGCTCGGCCTCGCGATCCTGATGCACGACGCGGCGCACGGCTTGCTGCATCCGGTGCGCAAGACCAATAATTTCCTCGGCCAGTGGCTGACCGGGGCCGCGGTTGGTTCGGACCTGATCGCCTATCGCACCTATCATCTGCAGCATCACAAATTCACCCAGCAGGCCGAAGACCCCGACCTGGCACTGTCGAAGCCCTTTCCCACCACCCGTGCAAGCCTGGGCCGCAAGATACTGCGCGATCTGACCGGGCAGACCTTTTTCAAACAGCGCATGGCGCAATTCGGCTTCGCGCTTGTCGGGCTGAAAGCGATGCTGCGCGGCGAAACCGCCGAAAAGGGCCGCGCCAGCACCACGGCGGGGACGCCGTTCAACAAACAATCCGACGACGGCATGACGTCCCCGACCGCCGATGTTGCAGGCGCAATGGCGGTGGCGCGCGCGGTCGGGCGGTTCCTGCTGGTGCAGGCGGCGCTGCTCGCCGCCTCGCTCGCGCTCTATGGCTGGACGCCATACCTGCTCTGGCTCGCCGGGCTGGCCACAACGTTCCAGTTGTACTTGCGCATCCGCAACATCGCCGAACATGCCTGCACCACGACGGGCAGCGACGATCCGTTCACCCATGCCCGCACCACGCACGCCGGCTGGCTCGCCCGGGCGACGGTTGCGCCATATTGGGTGAATTATCATGCCGAACATCATCTGTTCATGGGGGTGCCCTGTTACCGGCTGGCGGAAGTCCATGCGATGCTGGGCCGCGCCGGACGCCACGAATCGATGACGATCGCACCGGGTTACGCCGCGGTGCTGCGGCAAGTGACGTTGAAGGGCTGAGCCGCGCTACTGCGCGACGAAACGCGCGCCGGCGCGGTCCTTCTCGGTCGTCGCCGGATCAAAGATCATTCCGTTCATCGCGATATAGACCCCCGGCGGCAAGATCTGCGCCGCCGCCAGCGCAAAGCCGACGTTGAATTCGGCGTCGCTCGCCCGCACCGACGCGGGTTGCATCGCGCCGGTCATCACGATCGTCTTGCCCGCGATTCCGGCCAGCGCACGGCCGGTGACGACCATCGTGTCGGTACCGTGCGTGACCAGGATGTGCGCCGCTTCGCTGCCCTCGACTGCGGCGCGGATCGCGTCGCGGTCGGCATCGTCCAGTTCCAGGCTGTCCTTGCGCATCAGCTGCGTCACCCGGTGCGGAACATGGACATTATTTTCGCGGAGCAAATCCGGGATCGCCGCGGGCCCGATCTGAAATTCGCTCAAGGCGTCGAAATAGACTTTGTCGATCGTCCCGCCGGTGGTGAAAATTTCGATCATGCGCATTCGTCCTGCACCGGTTGCGCCGGTGTGCCATCGGGTGCAGCAAAAGGCTGTTTGAAGGAGAAAGCGGTTGCCGTCGGGCCGTTAGCGGCAAGACTGTCGATCCGCGCGATGCCCTCGGCCACCGTCGGCCGATGCCCGGCCGGAACCCACCACAGCGCCTGGAACACTTCAATGTGATCGAACCACTCCTTGCGCCGCCGCATGATCGCCAGATGTTCGGGTGCGCGATAAACGAACGCAGCGAGCGCATCGACGTCGCGCCATACCGACATATTGGCGATGATGTGCGGATCGTCGGTCACCGGCACGTCGGTGGCGTCATTGCCCTCACCCACCAGCCGCCAGACAAAACCCTCGCTCGCCTCGGCAATCGCGTTCACCGCGTCGAGCGCGTCCATGAAATCGCGGTTGGCGACATGGTCGGCGGGCAAGCGAAACCGCGCGATATTGATCTGCGCCAGTTCATACTCCGCCATGTCATCCTCCCAACAATTCCCGTTCGCATCGAGCGAAGTAGAGATGCCCATCGGTTGTACAGTCTTCAGCGTGTCTCGACTTCGCTCGACACAAACGGATCGAAAAAGCTTACGCCAGTGCCTCGGCGATCAACCGCCGCGTGTTGTCGATCCCGAACAACGCAATAAAGCTGCCCATCCGCGGCCCGGCGCTCGACCCGAGCAGGGTTTCGTACAGCGCCTTGAACCAATCGCGCAGATTTTCAAAGCCATAGGTCTCGTTCTTGCCGATCTCGTACACAATGTTCTGGATGTCGTCGGCGCGCGCGTCGGCGGGCAGCGCTGCGAGCTTCGCGTCGAGTTCGCGCAGCGCAGCACCTTCGCTGCCTTGCGGCTTGCGGCGGTTCAGCGTGGGAGCAACATAATCGCGGTTATACGCCATCGCATTGTCGATCAGCCGGTCGAGCTCGGGATAGCTCGCGGCGTCGGCGCCATCGACATATTGACCAAGATAGCGCCAGATCTGGTCCTTAGACGCATCCGCCCCCATCACCCCGACGAGGTTGAGCAACAGCCCGAAGGTCACCGGTAATTCGGTCGTCGGCACCTCCTGCCCGCGCGCGACATGGACATGATGCACCGGATTGCCGAGCTTCTTGTCGGCATCCTGCGCCGGGTAATTGCCGCGCATCTGCAGATATTCGTCGACCGCCTTCGGGATCACGCCGATATGCAACTGCTTCGCCGCCTTGGGCTCGCGATAGGCGAAGAAGGCCAGGCTCTCCTCGCTGCCATAATCGAGCCATTGCTCAAGGCTGAGACCATTGCCCTTAGACTTAGAGATCTTCTCGCCCTTTTCGTCGAGGAACATCTCGTAAATCAGCCCCTCGGGCTTGCGTCCGCCGAGCGCCTTGGCGATCTTGCCCGACTGCACGCCGCTGTCGGTCAGGTCCTTGCCGTACATCTCGTAATCGACGCCCAATGCGACCCAGCGCATCGCCCAGTCGACCTTCCACTGCAGCTTGGCGCCGCCACCCAGGATGGAATGCGTGATCGTCTCGCCCTGATCCTCGAACGACACCAGCCCGGCATCGGCGTCGACGACGGTCACCGGCACCTGCAATACGACACCCGAGGTCGGGCTGACCGGCAGGATCGGCGAATAGGTCGCGGCGCGCTCGGCGCGCAGCGTCGGCAGCATGATGTCGAGAATGTCCTGATTGTGGCGCAGGACGTTCTTTAGGGCGTCGTCGAACGCGCCCGACTTGTACCGCTCGGTCGAGCTGACGAATTCATATTCAAAGCCAAACCGATCCAGAAACTCGCGCAGCATCGCATTGTTATGATGCGCGAAACTTTCAAACTTCTCGAACGGATCGGGGACGTCGGTCAGTGGCTTGCCGAGATGTTCGGTGAGCATTGCGTGGTTCGGCACATTGTCCGGAACCTTGCGGAGGCCATCCATGTCATCGCTGAAAGCGACGAGCCTGGTCGGTGCGCCCGTCATTTCCTCATAAGCGCGGCGGACCATCGTCGTGCGCAGCACTTCGTTGAAAGTGCCGATATGCGGCAGCCCCGACGGGCCATAACCCGTCTCGAACAACACCGGCGCGCCGTCCGGCTTGCCATCCGGATAGCGTTTGACCAGCTTACGCGCTTCCTCAAAGGGCCAGGCCTTGGACGCGAGGGCGGCAGCACGAAATTCGGTCACAACAATCTTCCGGTACACGGGTGATAGGGGCTTCGCCCTTTCCCGCTTTTGCGCGTTTTTGCAAGCGCGCGATGTCCCGCAACCGGCGCTAGCTCTGCGCTGTCGGGTCAATCAGGATCGCCACCGATCCCCGTTTGCGCCCGGTATCGACATAGGCGTGCGCGGCGGCAATGTCGTCAAAGGCGTAAGTGCAATCGACCACCGGCCGCAGCACGCCGCTTTCGACCAAGGTGGCCAATTGCCCGACATGCTCGGGCCGCTCGGTGGCCGGACCGGCGACGACGCGCCGCCCCTGTCGCCCCGGCGCCCCGATGGTCGCCAGCATGTCGGGCAATCCCGCCGCAATCGCGACAAAACAGCCACGCGGCCGCAGCAGCGGCAGCGCCTGACGCGTCACCATGCTGCCCGTCGTTTCGAAAATGACGTCATAGGCGCCCGGCTGGCCGCGGAAATCGGTAGTGCTGTGGTCGATCACCGCCCCCGCCCCCAGCCCCCGCACCAGATCGGCGTTGCGTCCGCTGCACACCGCGGTCACGACTGCACCGCGGTGGCGCGCCAGTTGGACCAGCGCCGATCCGACCGCGCCCGATGCCCCGACCACCAACACCCGATCGCCCGCGGACACTGCCGCGACATCCAGGAAATGGAGCGCGGTGCTGCCCCCGAAGCACAATGTTGCCGCATCGACAAAGCTGAGGCTGTCGGGCTTGCGCGCCATCGCGCCGGTTTCGGCAACGCAGCGATATTCGGCATGGCACCCCATTTTTCCGCCCGGAAATGCCATTACTGCATCGCCGGGGCGGTAGCGGGTAACGTCGACGCCCACGGCATCGACAATCCCGGCGATCTCGGTTCCCAAAATCGGCTGGCGCGGACCCCGAAAGCCCAAAAACGGCCGTGCGATCAATCCCAGGCCGGTTGGAAAGCGCGCCGCGCGCATCCGGCTGTCGCCCGACGTTACCGACGTGGCGATCACCCGGACCCGGACCTCATCCGCAGCCGGATGAGGCATCGGCACGTTCCGAAATTCCAGCACCTCGGGACCACCGTAGCGCGGGCAGACAACGGCTCTCATCGGCGAATCCTGATTTGGAGAGTGGGGAGGCGCCCTTGTCCATATTTCGGCGCGGCGCACCAGCCGCCGCCATGTACCGGGGCATCGCGGCGGCCATGTATCGTTACCGGAAAATTTACCATCCGGGGTCTAGCATCGCGCCATGGACCATATCCGCATCCCGCAGCCCCGTAGCCAGCCCCGTACCGCCGTCGCGCTCGACGTCACGGTGAACGGCGTCCTCAACCTTGTTGACGGCCAGATCACCGATTTGTCCGAAGGCGGGGCGCGGATCGACGGGGCCAGCATGCCGGCGCGCTCGCGCTGCGAAATTCATTATGGCGGCGAGATTGTTTATGCGGTGGTGATGTGGTCGGAAATCGACCGCATGGGCGTCCGTTTCCCTTATGAACTCACCCACGGCCCGCTCTACAAAGCCCTGACCCGCGCCCGGAACGCGGTCAACATCGACCCGGCGCAAATCTTCCTGAGCAACCGCGCGCCGCTATTCGGGCGCCGCGGGTTGAGCTGAACCAAAACGGACATAAAATCCGTTCGCCCTGAGCTTGTCGAAGGGCTGTTCTTTCTTTTACGCCGATCAGCATGAGCTTCTGGGCGTATATCCTGCACTGCCGCGGCGGCGTTTTCTATACCGGCCACACCGACAATCTGCCGCGCCGCATCGCCGAGCACGAAACGGGCGTCATCGTCGGCTTTACGTCTGACAAATTGCCCGTCCCCTTGTCTGGAGCCAAGAGTTCTCGACGCGGATGGAAGCCTTGGAAGCCGAACGCCGAATAAAGGGCTGGAGCCGCGCCAAGAAGATGGCCCTGATCCGCGGCGATTGGGACAGGATTTCGGAGCTGGCAAAAGGCAAGAACGGTCCTTCGACAAGCTCAGGACGAACGGATAAAAGGTAGCTTCAGGTCGCCATTCGCCTTGCCGCGTTCGCCTTTTGTCCCTACCCTTCATCCATGCCCCCCGCGCCGCCCCCCTTGCCCGCGATCCATGCCAGCCATGTCGGCATTTGGATCGCCGATGCGCAGGGGCGCGTGCAGCGGGTCGGGCGCGGTGAGGCGATTGCGGCGGTCGCGGCGACTCCTCACCTGCTGCTCAATGCGACGCTGACCGGCGATCGGCTCGGCTATCCCGAGCTGTCGGGGCTCGACCTGCTCGAACTCTTCGCCTTCCTTTATCCCGCGCGCTTTGCCGTGCCGACCCCGGCGGGAATCGCCGCGACGATCGGCATCACCCCGCCGAAAGCCGAGGAAGACATCGCTGCATTTCTGCCGCAGGCGACCGCGGCGATGCTCGTGGGGATCGACGACCCGGCCTGGCCCGAACGCGGAGGTGCCTGGCACGGATTGCAAGCCCTCGCCCGCCAGCGCTGGCCATGGGCGCCGCTGGTTCAGCCGCGGCTGACCGTTCCGGATGCCAACGAACGCTGGCTGTTCGCGCGCCTGCCCGAATGGGAGGAGGCCCCGCCGCGCCCCGCGCCGCGCCAGGTTCGCATCAACCCCGACGACGTCACCGCGCGGCTCGACCGCCTGACCGGCGATGGCGCGGAGCGGCGGCCGGGGCAGCAGGATTATGCGCGCGCCACCGCCGCGATCTTCGAACCGCGCGAGCGCAAGGACGCACCGCAGATGCTGGTCGCCGAGGCGGGAACGGGGATCGGCAAAACGCTTGGCTATCTCGCCCCCGCCAAGCAGTGGATCGACCAGTCGGCAGGCAGCGTCTGCATCTCGACCTTTACCAAGGCGCTGCAACGGCAATTGTCGCGCGAGACCGAGCGGCTGTATCCCGACGCCGCGACCCACCGCGAAAAGGTTGTGGTGCGCAAGGGCCGCGAAAACTACCTGTGCCTGCTCAATCTGGAGGACGCCTTGCAAGGCGGCTTTTCGGGCCGCGCCGCGATCCTGGCGCAGCTTGTCGCCCGCTGGGCCGCCTATACCCGCGACGGTGATATGGTCGGCGGCGACCTCCCCGGCTGGCTGCCCGCGCTGTTCCGCCGCAACGGCACCACCGCGCTGACCGACCGGCGCGGCGAGTGCATCTATGCGGGCTGTCCGCATTTCCGCAAATGCTTCATCGAACGCTCGGCACGCGCTGCGACGCAGGCCGACATCGTTATCGCCAACCATGCGCTGACGATGGTGCAGGCGGCACGCCCGCGCGACGGCGGCGCGCCTGCGACGCGACTGATCTTCGACGAAGGCCATCATCTGTGGGATGCCGCCGATTCGATGTTCGCCGCGGCGCTGACGGGCCAAGAAGCCGTCGAGATCCGGCGCTGGGTGCTGGGGCCAGAGGGCAAGTCGCGCGGGCGGCGGCGCGGGCTGGCGGCGCGGCTGGCCGATGTCGCCAGCTATGACGAGGCGGGCGAGCGCGCGATTCAGGCGGCGATTACTGCCGCCGCCGAACTGCCCGGCGACGGCTGGCTCGGGCGCCTGTCCGAGAATGATCCGTGGGGGGCGATCGAGCGGCTGCTCGCCGCGGTGCGCGGACAGGTTTACGCACGCGCCGTCGACACGCGCACCGCCGATGCGGGCTATGGCCTCGAAACCGAGCTGGCCCATCCCGACGCGGCGCTGGTCGCTGCCGCTGCGGCCGCCAGCGACGCGATCGAGGCGCTCCTCCGCCCGCTGCTGGCGCTCGGCAAACGGCTCGACGCGCTGGTCGATGATCCGCCCGACTGGCTCGACGGACAGGCGCGCGCCCGCGTCGATGGCGCGCGCCACAGTCTCGGCACGCGGGTTGATACGCTCGGCGGCTGGCTGTCGCTGCTCGGGCGCGTCGGCGGTCCGGCCAATCCCGATTTTGTCGATTGGCTGGCGATCGACCGTTACGACGGGCGCGAATTCGACACCGGGCTGCACCGCCATTGGCTCGACCCCGCAAGGCCGATCGCCGACATCGTCTATCGGCCGGCGCAGGGCGTGTTGGTGACCTCGGCGACGCTGCGCAGCGGGCATGGCGCACAAGGCTGGACCGAGGCCGACATCCGCACCGGTGCGCGCCACATGGACGGCGGGGTCCAGCATTTCGCGGTCCCCAGCCCGTTCGACTATGCGCGCCAGTCGGAGGTGCTGATCGTCACCGACATCGCGCGCGGCGACCTGCCCGCGCTTGCCGGGGCGTACAGCCGGTTGATCGAGGCGTCGGGTGGCGGCGCGCTGGGCCTGTTCAGCGCGATCCGGCGGCTGCGCATCGTCCACGCCCGGATCGCCGACCGCCTCGCGCGCGCGGGCCTCCCGCTCTATGCCCAGCATGTCGATCCGCTTGACACCGGGACGCTCGTCGACATCTTCCGCGCCGACCCGCACGCCTCGCTGCTCGGCACCGATGCGCTGCGCGACGGGGTCGATGTCCCCGGCGAATCGCTGCGACAGGTGATCATGGAGGGCGTGCCTTGGCCGCGACCGACGATTCTCCACGCGGCGCGGCGCGCGGCGCAGGGCGGCAGCGCCTATGACGATATGGTCATCCGCGGCCGCATCGGGCAGGCGTTTGGCCGCCTGATCCGCCGCGCCGATGATTTCGGCCAGTTCGTCATGCTCTCGCCCAGCTTTCCTTCGCGGCTGCTCAGCGCCTTTCCCGAAGGCACCCCGATCCGCCGCCTGCCGCTCGACGAAGCGGTCAATCATGTCGCGGCAGCGAATGTCGAAAGGCGAAAAACCGCCTTTCCAGCCTTTTCACGGTCATAAGTTTGCGGCACAAGGCGGCTCGAACGACGGCATAAGCGCGAACGCGCGGGGGAAGATTTTGAAGACTTTGACGATCCTGCGCCACGCCAAATCGGGTTGGGATGTCCAGGTCGAGCGCGATTTCGACCGCCCGATCAACAAGCGCGGCCAGCGCGGCGCCGAAATCATCGGGCAATGGCTCAAGCGCCAGAAGCTGACGATCGACCGCATCATCGCCTCGCCCGCGGTGCGCGTGACCGAAACCCTCGACATCTTCCAGCCCGCCGCGGACCTCGACACGCTTGAGCCGCATTGGGACCGCCGCATCTATCTGGCTTCGGCCGCGACGCTGATCGACGTGATCCGCGACACCGGCCGCGATGCCGAACATCTGCTGATTTCGGGTCATAATCCGGGGCTGGAGGATCTAATCCTGATGCTTGTGCCCGACACGAGCGGCGACGAGCTGCGCGGCGAGGTCGAGGAAAAGCTGCCGACGTCGGCGCTGGCCCGGCTCGAACTCGACATCGCCGACTGGCACGACCTCGACACCGGCATGGCCCGCTTCGCCGCCTTCATCCGCCCCCGCGACCTGGACCCGACGCTGGCACCTGCGATGGATCATGATTAGGCCGACGCTTTGGGAGACGAATGACGTGCTTCGCAACCCTACTGCGAGCTTGGATTGGAGGGACGCGTATGCGGGGAATTCGACTGACGGCAGTGGTCGCCTTTGTAACAATGGGAGTCAGCGTCCCTGCCGCCGCGCAATTTGCTGCTCCCAATCCTGATGTGTTCGCAGGCGCTGAAGATCAGCAGCGGGCACGGCTGCTCGATCAACCTTGCACCGATGCCGATGAGGGGCACGGATGCTATCGCTACGATGGCCGATTAATACGGGAAGCCCCCTGTACATATCACATTGAAACTGGAGTGATCGCGTCGAAACCTACCGATCAATGCTATAAGATGGAGGCTCCCCGTAATTATCGAGGCGTTTGGGTGGACGAGTTCGAGGGCCAAGCGTTCATACCCGAGGGTACGAAAGCACCCGAGTGGCCACGCGACGATCTAAAGTCACCCGAATGGGACAAGGAAGCGGATCGGGCCATTGCTGCCCGGATCTGGCTTGATGTCGAACGTGTCGACCTGAATGAAGAGAGGCGGCGAAGCGGGCGTAAGTTTTTCATCGAGTTCATCGGCCGCAAAACGATGTATCGCGGCAACTATGGCCATTTTGGCATGTCAGGTCACGAGATCATCGTCGATCGCGTGATTTCCCTTCGGGAATGTCCCGAAACAGGGGCTTGCAGTTGAAAGCTGCCTGACAGCCCCAACCCAAACGCTCCTCTCCGCTCAAAAAGAAAACGCTTTCCTACATTATTCCGCTGTGCCAGCCTTTGTCTCAGCTCTTTCAAGATGTGCGTTGGAAGCGTTCGCTGTCCGGCATACCGGTTCGGCCAGGTACAGATCGCCATCCGTCCGCCGAGCGCGACAAATCTGGGGCTGCAATAGGCTGAACTTTCCTGAACTTTGGAATGTTCAAGAAGCTCATGCACCAACCGCATCGCGGAACTCGTCGCTCTAACCGAGCGCGGCCGCCAATCGCTGGCGCAGCGCGACGAGCGCCGCGACCGGTACACTATGCGCCTGTCCGATGGCGCCATTCCCGGTAGCGGGCTGAGCGCGGGTTTCAATTGCGGGTGCCTCAACGCCCTTCGCCCCCATCTCCGACAACGCCTTGCGCGCGCCCTCGACCGTGAACCCCTGCACATGCAGCAGATGATGGATCCGCTCGGCCAGCGCGACATCCTCGGCGCGGTAATAGCGGCGGCGACCTGAGCGCTGGAGCGGCTTCAGTTGCGGAAAGCGCGTTTCCCAATAGCGCAGGACGTGCGTCGGCACCCCGATCCGATCGGCCAGCTCGCCGATCGCGAGCATGGCGCCGGACGCCTTGCCGTTCTCATCCGGCACGTCAAACTCCACCATGGCCGACGCCGGGATTATTTACCGGCAACGCGCGCACGCATCGTCTGGCTGGCGCGAAAGGTCATCACGCGGCGCGGCAGGATCGGCACTTCGATGCCGGTCTTGGGATTGCGCCCGACCCGCTGCGCCTTGTCGCGCAGGACAAAAGTGCCGAAGCCCGAAATTTTGACATTCTGCCCGCCTGCCAGCGCGTCGGACATATGGTCGAGAATCGATTCGACGATCGTCGCCGATTCGTTGCGCGACAAACCGATCTGCTGGTTGATCCGCGTTGCGATATCGGCTCGCGTAAGCGTCCCTGCGGTCATGATGGTCCCTCCCCTCAAAAAGCAAATATGGTCGAACCGGTCCCGGACAGCCCCCACCGTCACGAGTCCCGTGCCCCTATGTAACAAAAGCGAATTAATCCGCCAAACTGAAACGGATGGAGCGAAGAGTTAATGCGGTGAAGCCTGTGTGGCCGCTAGCGGGCCAAGCCCACCCCCTAAAGGAGAAGAGCTATGATCCTAAAACCGCAGGACCGCCGCGCCCCAGGTAAAGCCGCCGCCCATCGCCTCGAGCACCACCAGATCGCCGCGCTTGATGCGCCCGTCGCGCACCGCGAGGTCGAGCGCGAGCGGCACCGACGCCGCCGAGGTGTTGGCATGTTGATCGACGGTCAGCACGACGCGCTCGGCGGGCAGGCCCAGCTTTTTGGCGGTCGCGTCGATGATCCGCTTGTTCGCCTGATGCGGCACGACCCAGTCGATCTGGTCGGGCGACAAGCCGACATCGGCCATCACTTCGCCGAGCACCGACGCCAGATTGGTGACGGCATGACGAAACACTTCGCGGCCCTGCATACGGACATGGCCGACAGTGCCCGTGGTCGACGGGCCGCCGTCGACATAGAGCATGCCCGCATATTTGCCCTCGGCGTGCAGCCGGGTCGCGAGAATGCCCTGATCGTCGTCGACGTCCTTTGCCGACAGCACCACTGCCCCCGCGCCGTCGCCGAACAACACGCAGGTCGTGCGATCTTCCCAGTCGAGGATGCGGCTGAAGGTTTCCGATCCGATCACCAGCGCATGCTTGGCGGCACCGGTGCGCAGCATCGCGTCGGCGACCGACACCGCATAGAGAAAGCCCGAGCAGACCGCGGCGACGTCAAAGGCGATGCAATCGGGGGCGCCGATCAGCGCCTGCACCTTGGTCGCGCTGGCCGGGAATGTATTGTCGGGGGTCGCGGTGGCGAGGATGATTAGTCCGATGTCCGACGGTTCGAGCCCGGCCGCCGCCATTGCCTGTTGCGCCGCCGCGGCGCCCAGCGTCGCGGTCGTCTCGTCGGGCTCGGCAATATGGCGAAAGCGGATGCCGGTGCGCTCGACGATCCATTCGTCGCTGGTGTCGACGCGTTCCGCCAGTTCGGCGTTCGACACGCGGTTGCGCGGCAGCGCCGACCCCGTGCCCGCCAGAATCGCGCGCAAGGTCATGCGGCGTTGCCGCTGCGGAAATTCGCCAGATCGTCCGTCACCTGGCGCGTAATGTCCTTTTCGATCAGCTCGGCGCACAGGTGGACGCAATTGGCGACCCCCTTCGCATCAGCGCTGCCATGGCTTTTGAGGACGACGCCGTTGAGGCCTAGGAACACCGCGCCATTATGGTTGTTGGGGTCGAGATGATGGCGGAGCAGCTCGGTCGCGGGCCGCGAGATCAGAAAGCCGATCTTCGAGCGCGTCGAGCTGGTAAAGGCGCGGCGCAGCAGATCGGTCACGAAACGCGCCGTCCCCTCGATCGTCTTGAGCGCGATATTGCCCGAGAATCCGTCATGGACGATCACATCGACATCGCCGCGCGACAATTTGTCGCCCTCGATGAAGCCGGTGAACTCCATCGGCAGCCCCTTCGCGTCGCGCAGCATCGCCGCAGCATCGCGAATCTCGTCAGTGCCCTTCAGCTCTTCGGTGCCGATGTTGAGCAGCGCGACGCGCGGGCGCGGGAGCCCCATCGCGGTGCGCGCATAGGCCGCGCCCATCACCGCAAATTGGGTGAGGTTGGTTGCGTCGCATTCGGTGTTGGCACCCAGGTCAAGCATGACGACATCGTTGTCGCCCAGCGTCGGCAGCAGCGCCGCGAGCGCAGGCCGGTCGATCCCCGGCATCGTGCGCAGCGCCAGCTTGGCCATCGCCATCAGCGCGCCGGTGTTGCCCGCCGACACGGCGCCGCCCGCGTCGCCGCGCTTCACCGCGTCGATCGCCAGCCCCATCGAGGTGCTTTTCGCCTTACGGATCGCCTGGCTCGGCTTGTCCTCGCCCGTCACCACGCCGTCGGTGTGGATGATGTCCGACGCCGCGCGCAGATTGGGGTGGTTTTCGAGCGCCGCCTTGATCTGCACCTCGTCGCCGACGAGGATGAAGCGCAGGCCGTCATGCTTGTGGCGCGCCATGGCGGCGCCGGCGAGCATCATGCGCACGCCGACGTCACCGCCCATCGCATCAATCGCGATTCGCGGTGTCAGTGCCATGTATTTGCGCTCCGGCTAGGGGTCAGGCGCCGACCGACACCACTTCGCGGCCATTATAATGGCCACAGGCGCTGCACAGATTGTGCGGGCGCTTCAGTTCGCCGCAATTGGGGCATTCCTGAAAGGCTTCAACCTTCAGGCTGTCGTGGCTGCGACGCATACCGCGCTTCGAGGGCGAGGTTTTTCGCTTGGGAACGGCCATTTTATTTCCTGCATTCTCAATAGTGTGTCACGAATCGGCTACCCGGATTTGTCATCGCCGTTACCGGAAATGACTGGCCCGCCCGCCGTGCGAAACGCTGTTCCTGCCGCGTATTGGCCTGAAAATCGTCCGCCGAAGGGTGCCTCAACGCCAGAAGGTGTCGGGTGCCGGATCGGGCGGGGCTATAGCGTTTTTGCCCGCAAAGGCAAGCCCTGTGGATGACAATGCGCAGGCAAGAAGCGTTGCCCTTGCCGATCGTCCAGCGCGATGCCACACAACGGCGAGCGCCGGGCGACAACAGCCGCGGCCGAAATGGGGGACGCATATGATAATCTTGCCGATCAGCCTGACGATTGCTGCCGGAGCGGCGCTGCTCAACCTCTGGCTGTCGATCCGCGTCGGCCGGGTGCGGACCAAGGAAAAGGTTTTCATCGGCGATGGCGGCAACGAACTGGTGACGCGGCGGATGCGGGCCCACAGCAATTTTGTCGAAAACACCGCCTTTGTGCTGATCCTGCTCGCGCTTGTCGAGCTCGGCTTGGGGTCGTCGATGTGGCTGTGGGGCGTCGGCGCGCTGTATCTGGTCGGGCGCATCCTGCACGCGGTCGGCATGGACGGCATGATGTGGGGGCGCATGGCCGGGACAATCATCACCATGCTGACGCAGCTTGGTCTGGCGCTCGGGGCGCTGGCGATCGTCTATCTGACACCGGTGAGTGTCACGACGACAGAGATCCAGGAAACGACGGTGGTGGCACCGAAATGATCCTCATCCCTCCCGCTTGCGGGAGGGGCAGCGAGACTTGCGAGCTTGCTCGTTAGTCGCAGCGGGGTGGGCCATTGCGACGTCGCTGCCCACCCCCAGCCCCTCCCGCAAGCGGGAGGGGAGACTTAGGCCGCCCCCAACGCCATATCGCCCACAAACGGGTTCGTCCGCCGCTCGTGCGCAAAATTGCTGTGCGCGCCATGTCCGGGCAGAAAGGTCGTATCGCCGCCGAGTGGCCACAATTTCTGCGTAATCGAATCGAGCAACTGCTGGTGATTGCCGCGCGGAAAGTCGGTGCGGCCGATCGACCCTTGAAAAATCACGTCGCCAACAATCGCTAGTTTCGACGGCGCATGGTGGAACACGACATGCCCCGGCGTGTGACCGGGACAATGGATGACGTCTATAATCAGATTGCCGACGGTGACCGTGTCGCCGTCGACCAGCCAGCGATCGGGCTCGAACACCTCGCCGACCATCCCGAACCGCGCGCCATCCTCGGCAAACTGCTCGATCCAGAAGCGGTCGTCCTCATGTGGTCCCTCGATTGGCACGCCCAGCTCCTTCGCCAGCATCCCCGCTTGCCCGCAATGGTCCATATGGCCGTGGGTCACCAAGATCTTCTCGACCTCGACCCCGGTCTGGCGCACCGCATCCTTCAGCTTGGGCAGGTCGCCACCGGGATCGACAAAGGCCGCCTTGTTGGTTTCAGTGCACCACAAAAGGGTACAATTCTGCTGAAAGGCGGTGACCGGCACGATCGCCGCGCGCATCGGGGGGTTGGGAGCGTTCATGCCGGTGATGTGGGGAAATCGAACCGAAATGGCAAGCGGCGGCAGATTTGACCCGCCGACCCGGCCCGTTTATTCCTTCGCGCCATGACAGACGCCTTTCTCCATGGCACCGTGCACGTCGCAGGCGACGATATGCAGGCGGCTCTGATGTCCGATGCGGCGGCGTTGGCGCTGTGGCAAAGCTTGACCCCCCTCGGCCGCAACGAGTTCATCTGCTGGGTCGACGACGCCAAGCAAGCGAAAACGCGCGAGCGCCGGATCGAGCGGACGCGCGAGGAATTGCACGAGGGGAAAAAGCGCCCCTGTTGCTGGGCGGGGTGCATCCACCGCACCGACAAGCCGCCGAGCCGCTGGCAGCAGGCGGTTCTGATCGACAAGAAAGCGAAGTAGCGCGCCTCAGCGCAGCGTCATCGTGTCGCCTTCGACATTCACCGCGGCGAGCCGCGACAAATAGCTTTGCCCGAGCAACGATACGCCCATGTCGGCGTCGACCACCGCGGCTTCGACGCGCCGGACTTCCAGCCCGTCGATGTCGACGCTGTCGAGCATCACGGTGCGCATCGGGACGTCGCCGCCGGCAGTGCGCGCCGTGCCCGTGATCGGCAGGCGGTCAACGTCGATGCCGATCGCTTCGGCATCGCGGCGGGTCAGCGCGACAATCGACGCGCCGCTGTCGACCATCACGCGAATGTTGGTGCCGTCGATGTCGGCATCGGCGTAAAAATGCGAATCGCCTGCGCGGCTGAGCAAAGCCTCGCCCGACGAGACCGACGCGCCGGACTGCGCGGCGGCCTCAGCCGCCGCCGCCGACTGGTCCTGGCGCAGCTTGTGCGTTGTCCAATTGTCGTGATTGCCCGCAATCGCGGCGGTCGTTTCGACAGCATCGTCGGCCGCCGAACGGCTGGCGACTCCCGCCATGCCGATCGAAACCGCCGCAATGATTGCCGCCAGACCAAGAAAACGCCCCAACATGGTGCCGCTTGTCGCAGCTTAGGGTTGGGGATTGGTTAAGCGGCGGGCTGTTCGATGAACGCCCGCCAAGTCGGCGTATCGCCGCGAATGCTGTAGGCGATCCGCGCGCAGGCATAGGGACGACCCGCCCGATTGTCCGCATCGGCGGCCGTCGTGGGCCATTGGCCGGTGGCACCATCCGCCGACCAGCATACCAGCGCCTCAGCCTCCTGCCCGGCTTCAATCGCGGCGCGCTCGGCGGCGTTCATCGACGCGGGTGCACTCCAGCCCAATATCGCGCGATGGGTAGAGCCCTTTGCGACCAAAGCGAGGCGGAACGGACTGTTGCTGCCCCGCAGCAATTCCGCCACCCGCGCGCGATCCCCGGCAGACAGCCATTGTCCGCCCAGCAGCGGCGCCCAGCGCGCCTCATCGCCCGACCGTAACGCCGCCGCCAGATCGTCGGCGGCTGCGGCAAAGCGCGGCGTCCATGCCGAGTCGGCAGCAAGCGGGACGAGCCGCGCCGGCGGTGCAGGCGCTTCGGTCTCGACCGCCAGCAGCGAAGCGGGCGCGCCTGCCTCTATGGCAAGGGCGGGCGTGGCAATGGCGGCGACCAGCGCCGAAGAAATCAGGAGAGCGCGCATGGCCGGACCATAGCAGACATCGCCGCGCCTGTCAGGCGTCCGACGGCACCAGTGCACTGCGCATCCAAGGCGGTGCATGAACAGCGTCGGTGCTCTCGACCCGGCGATGCTCGACCGACCAGCCAAGCTGGGGATAGGCGATCACCTGGCGCTTTTCATCGGCCTCGGCGATCGGCACGACGACCAGCCGCCGATTGACCTTTTGCCGCCAGTTCATGCGCGCCGTATTCTCCTGCCCCACGTAACAGCCCTTGGTAAAGCTGACCCCGTTGAGTTCGGCAGCATTGCATTCGAGCCACAGGGTCGTGCCATCACCCAGCTCGGCGCGCCCTTCGGTGACCCCGAGCGCCAGCCGGTGCGCGCGCCAGGCGTCATCCGCGCCCACATCGCCTTCCGCCGGAGCCAGCCAGCGCCAGCCAAGTTCGGGCAGCCGTGGATCGACCACCCCGACATCTCCCCCCGGTGCCCAATGGACGCACAGATCGGGCTCGCGCTCGATCGTAATCGCGCGGCGGAGGCGGTATAGCGTCAACCGTTTGGCCAGATCGCCCGCGGAATCGCGCTCGCAATCGATCAGGATGTCGTCGCCATCCGCCCAGAGCAGAAAATCGAACAACGCCTTGCCCTGCGCGCTGAGCAGGGCCGCCCACACCGGCAGGTCGCCCGCAGTGTCGTTGGTGACCAGACCTTGCAGAAAGCCGCGGACATCGTCCCCCGACAGACGGATGAGCGCGCGGTTGATCAGGGTGGTATTGGCCATGGCGATAATCTAGGGACGCGGCAGCCAAAACCAAGCACCCATTTCTTCGCGAGACCCGCATGACCTACCGCCTGACGATCCGCCGCCCCGACGACTGGCACGTGCATCTGCGCGACGGGGCGATGCTGACCCATGTCGCGCGCTACACCGCGCGCCAGTTTGCCCGCGCGATCGTCATGCCCAATTTGTCACCACCGGTGACCACCGCCGAGGAAGGCCGCGCTTACCGCGACCGGATTAACGCCGCGGTACCCGCCGAACTCGATTTCACCCCGCTGATCGTTGCCTATCTGACCGACGCCACCGACGCCGACGAGATTGCACGCGGCCATGCCGAGGGTGTCTTTACCGCCGCCAAGCTCTATCCCGCCCACGCCACCACCGGCAGCGCGCATGGCGTGACCGACGTCGCAAAGATCATGGGTGTGCTCGAACGGATGCAGGACATCGGCATGCCGCTGCTGATCCATGGCGAAGTTACCGATCATGACGTCGATATCTTTGACCGCGAGGCGGTGTTCATCGAGCGCACCCTGGAACCGCTCGTCCGCGCCCTGCCCGACCTCAAGATCGTGTTCGAACATATCACGACGGCGGAGGCGGCGCAGTTCGTCGCGGGCGCGCCCGCCAATGTCGCGGCGACAATCACCCCGCAGCACTTGCATATCAACCGCAATGCGATGCTGGTCGGCGGCATCCGCCCCCACGCCTACTGCCTGCCCGTCGCCAAGCGCGAGCATCACCGGCTGGCAGTGCGCGCGGCCGCGACGTCGGGCTCACCCAAATTCTTCCTCGGCACCGACAGCGCGCCACACGCCGTTCACACCAAAGAAGCGTCGTGCGGCTGCGCGGGCATCTTCAACGCCCCGTTCGCGCTGGAAAGTTACATCACCGCGTTCGATCAGGATGGCGCGCTCGACCATTTCGAAGGCTTTGCCAGCGAACATGGGCCGCGCTTTTACGGCCTGCCACTCAATGATGGCACGGTCACGCTGGAGCGGGGCGAAACAGTGGTTCCCGAGACGATCGGCGATGTCGTTCCGTTCCATGCCGGTGAGACTCTGGGTTGGCGCATCGTCTAACGATCCTCCCTGTGGCGCAGCAATGGGGAGGTGGCAGCGCGTAGCGCTGACGGAGTGGCCATGGCGCGACGTCGCTGCCCCTCCACCATCGCCTGCGGCGACGGTCCCCCTCCCCATCGCTGCGCGACAGGGAGGATCAAACTCAGGCCACCGCGACCATCCGCTCGGCGCGCATCTTGCGCCACATATCAAAGCTGAACACCGCAATGCTGATCCAGATCAGCAGGAAGCAAAACAGCTGCGCCGGCTTGAGCGGCTCGCCAAACACGAACAGCCCGAGCAGGAAAACGATGCTGGGCGCCAGATACTGGACAAACCCCAGCGCCGCATAGCTCATCCGCCGCGCCGCGGTCGCGAACAGCAACAGCGGCACCGCGGTCACCACCCCTGCCGCTGCGAGCAGCCAGCTGATTTCGACATCCGACCCAAAGCCGCGCCCATCGCCGATCCACAAATAATAACCCGCCGCGGCCGCCGACAGCGGCAACAGCAAAGTCGTTTCGATCGCCAGCCCCGGCAGCGACCCAACCGGCACGACCTTACGGATCAGCCCATAAGTGCCGAAACTGAGCGCCAGCGTCAGGCTGATCCACAAGGTGTCGAGCGCGCCCGCGAGCAGGATCGCAACGCCGATCGCCGCGATGACTACCGCCGCCCCCTGCAACCGCGACAATCGCTCGCCCAGAAAGATCATGCCCAGCAGCACATTGACCAGCGGGTTGAGATAATAGCCCAGGCTCGCCGCGAGCACATGGTCGGTAAATACCGCATGGATATAGACCAGCCAGTTGAGCGCGATCAGCAGCGAACTGGCGAGCAACAGCCGCAGCACGCGCCAATCCTTCAGCGCCGCCAGATATTCGCCGATCTGGCGCCGGAACGCCATGATCACGAAGCAAAGTGGCAGCGACCAGACGATGCGCTGCGCCAGCACTTCGACCGACGGCACCGTCTCCAGCAGCTTGAAAAACAGCGGAACAAAACCCCAGATTGCATAAGCACCCAGCGCATAGGGCAAGCCGCGCTGCGGGCTCGCCGCGGGGGCGGTGGGCTGGTTCATAAACGGAGCTCTGCCTTTCGGCCGCAGATCAGATAATGCCGCCGCCCAGCATCAGGCGAATGACGCCTATGACGATCACAACGATGTTCAAATTGCGCCCGCTGGTACTGCTCGACATCGCGCCGAGCGCCAACCCGACGACAGCAAAGGGAACGATGACCCAATTGGCCCATCCGAGTAGAGGGATGAAAGCAAAAACGGCCAAAACCAGGGCAATGGCGCCGATGACGAGCGAGGCGATGTTTAGCATCTGGCCGTTGTCGCACGCCGCCCCCGCCGCCGCAAGAGCCTTTCGGTTCATCGTCGATAACACTCGCTTCGTCTTGTTGCCCCGCGTTCATGCAACGGGTTCCGGGGCTGGCTCGTTTTCCTTGTCGAAGCGCCCAGTATCGTCGTCCGGTACAAGGCGCGAAACCAGGAAAGGATTTACGATGCGCAATTTGAACAAAGGCCTCATGGGCGCGTTGGCCGCCGCCAGCGTCGCGCTGACCGCCCCGGCCTATGCCGGCATCAGCGCCCCGACGAAGGCCGAAGGCTTTCACCAGTTGGAGTTGGACCAGTCGAGCAGTTTCTACGACCGCGACAAGCGCCGCTATCGCGATCAGCGCGTCCATGCCAACACCCGCGTTTGGCGTGACCGCAACGGCCGGTATCGCTGCAAGAAGGACAATGGCACGACCGGCCTGCTCATCGGCGGCGCCGTTGGTGGCTTGGCCGGCAACGAAATCGCCGGCCGCGGCGACAAGCTGCTTGGCACCGTGATCGGCGCTGGCGCTGGCGCCCTGCTTGGCCGCGAGATTGACCGCGACAAATATCGCTGCCGCTAAGCGATAGAGCTACCGTCTCGATTGCGGGTCCGAGACCCCTCCGCCCGCAAACGTAGATGGAAGAGGGCGTCGACCTGGTCGTCGGCGCCCTCGACCGCGTGCGCGATCCCCGCACGCTTGCCCCTTGCCCGGCCCGGCCGCTTGCCGCAAAAGCCTCTCCTGCTTCCGGGAGAGGATCATCATGTTAAACGGCCCGCTGCTCGTTACTGAGCGTCTCATCCTGCGCCCGCCCGCGACCGAGGATTTCGACGCCTTCGCCGAAATGTGCGCCGAGCCCGACACCATGCAATTTATTGGCGGCACCTGCCCGCGCGCCGCGGCGTGGCGTATCTGGTGTACGCTGGCCGGGGCGTGGCACATCCGCGGCTTTTCGATGTTCTCGGTCATCGAGCGCGAAAGCGGCGAATGGGTGGGCCGCCTTGGCCCGTGGGAGCCCGACGGCTGGCCGGCCCCGGAAATCGGCTATGGTGTCCGTGCCAAATTTGCCGGCAAGGGCTATGCCTTTGAAGGCTGCGTCGCCGCTTGCGATTTTGCCGTCGAATTTCTGAAATGGCCCGAACTGATGCACAGCATCGATCCCGCCAACACGCGCTCGCAAGCCTTGGCGGCCCGGCTGGGCGCGACGAACAGCGGCCCCACCCGCCTGCCCGCACCGTTCGAGGATGCGCCCGTCGACGCCTGGACGCAGAGCGCCGATGCCTGGCGGGTGAAGCGCAAGGAGTTCCTCTGATGGCCGACCAGCATATCGACCCCGAACGCGTGCAATTCGACGCGTTCAAGGCGCTGCCGCGCGACACAGTGATCCACATGCTCAACCTCGTCCGCTTCAAGGCCGCAGCGACCTATCCTGCTGATCATCCGCTGGCCGCGGACGCGCTGACGGGCGCCGAAGCCTATGCCCATTATGGCGCCGACAGCGGCCCGGTGTTCCACCGCGTCGGCGGCCGCATCGTCTGGCGCGGCACGATGGAAGCGATGGTGATCGGCCCCGATGCCGAGCATTGGGACGCGATGTTCATCGCCGAATATCCGACCAGCGCCGCCTTCATGGAAATGGTGACCGACCCGGTCTATCGGCAGGCCGTGATCCACCGCCAGGCGGCGGTCGAAACCTCGCGGCTGATCCGCTGCAACCCAAAAGCGTCTCGCTCCGGCACAGGTTTCGGCTAACAAACTGTTACCCGTTAACGCATTTTCTTTGCGCCTTTTTAACCAGGATCGGGCAATCCGGGTCAAAGATTAAGGGAGTGTTAGCGATGATGTTGCGCGGAAAATGGCTGGTTACCGGCCTGCTGATGGCGGCGGCACCGCTCGCCGGGTGCCGGGACAATCCCGAAGCAAAGTCCGAACTCGCCCCGCTCGACGACGGGCTGACCAATGCCGACCCCGCGGTCAAGGGCGCGCTTGAAGACAAGATCATGGTCGACCCCAAGCTCGCGGGACAGGCGAACCAGAATGCCGTCGGTCCGGGCAATCGCCCCGTCGATGGCGGCGTTCCCGGCGTCGCGGGCGGCAAGGCCGCGACGGTCGCCGAAGCCGCTGCTGCGCTCAAGGCGGGCAAGCTGCTTGCCGCGCCCAGGGCGCTTCCGATGGAAGCGGATTGTGATGGCTGCGAAGCCAAACCGCGCCCCGTCACGATCGGCGCGCTCGCGCGCGACCAACAAAAGGGCGGCGGCTGCGACGCCAAGCTGACCTATGGCAACGCCTGGGCCGATCGCCTGCCCGCGGCATTCAAGGTCTATCCGCGCGCCACGCTGCGCGAAGCCGCGGGCGTTGCAGGCGGCAAGTGCAACATCCGCGTCGTCAATTTCCAGACCGCCGCGTCGATCCAGGGCGTGTTCGATTATTATCACACGATGGCGATCCGCGCTGGCTACACCAGCGACCACCGCGTCAACGGCAACGAACATATGCTGGGCGGCACCAAGGGCGACCTCGCCTATGTCATCATGGCGCGCCGCGACGGCGGCATGACCGACGTCGATCTGGTCGCCTCGGGCGGAAAGTAGGCCATCTTGCGATCGCGCAACAAAAAGGCCCCGGTTTCCCGGGGCCTTTTCTTTTAGCAAAAAGGACGGTCGCGTCAGACTTTGTCGCCGAGCGCGCCCTTGACCTTGCCCTTCAAATTCTGGGCTTCGCCTTTGCGCTCCTGCGCAATGCCTTCGCCGGTCAGGCGATCGTTGTCGGTCGCCTTGCCGATCGCCTGCTTGGTGTTGCCGATCGCTTCGTTGGCGAGGCCCTTTGCCTTGTCGGTGAGTTCACCCATGGAAAATCTCCTTGCTCTTGGCCGAGGCAATAGCACCTCTTGCCTGACCAACGAGCCGCCGCGCCAGATGTTCCCGGCGCCCGGCAAATCGCTGCGAAAAAAGGGTAATTGACCTGCCCCGCAAATGAGATTGCATGGCGCCATGATATTTTCGCGCCCTGCCCTGATCGCCGCGACCGCACTGCTGCTTGCCCCCGCGACTCTCGCCCAGCCCGCCCCGAACAGGGTCGCCGCGCAACCCCAACTGCGCGGTCTGACAGCCGAAGAAGCGGCGGCGCTGATCGCAAAAGTCGCCGATGCGCAAGCGAAGTTAAAGAGCGGTGAGCCGGTCGTTTTCGAGTTGCTATCCGGCGCGCCCGCATTTTATCCGATGACGCGCACGGCTCCCCGCGACGCATTTCTCCGCCTGCCGCTCGCCAAGACGTTCAGCGTCGAGCGCGAAGCGACCGATAACAAGCTGTGGCAGCCCTATCGCTTGATCGTGCTGCCCGATGGCCCCGGCAAATTGCTGTGGGATCTCGAAGTGGTGCTGGGCATCAATGGCCAGATCGAACGCATCGAAATGCTCTACCGCCCGCCCGCGCCCTTCTGATTTGAGCCTAAGGCTTCAATCCCATCAGATCGCGCGCATTCTCATAACGAATTTTCGCCTTTTCGGCGGGGGTGATGTCGAGCCTGTCCAGCGCATCGAGTGTCTGTTTCAGCGAGAATTGCGGGTGGTCCGACCCGATTAATATGCGATCGATCCCGACATTGCGCATCGTCCAGATAAACTCTTCCTCGATCGGCGCGTCGGCGACGAGCGTCACCGTCGCCGAAATGTCGAAATAGATATTGTTACCGAACAACCCTTCCGCCGTGCGCGCCATTTTCAGGATGTTCCAGAAGCGGAAGTTCAACCCGCCCATATGCGCAAACACGAACTTCGTCTTTGGCGCCCCTAGCGCGAGGTTGAACAGCTTTTCGCTGTCGCCGCCGGGGACGATATTCGCATTGTCGATGACGACCGCGATGCCAAGATCGCCGGCGCGCCGGACCAGCGCCAGCACACGTGGGTCAGCGGGATCGAACTTCTGCGTATGCGGTTGGATCTTCAGCAGCTTCACACCAAGTCCGGCAACACGCTGCAACTCGTCCAGCGCCGCGGCGCCGTCGTAGGGATGGGCCGTCGCGATCGGCACCATGGTCGGGTGCTTCGCCGCCAGCGCAAGCAGCGCATCGTTGCGGGCGCGGATGTCGTCGGGGTTGCCTGCGAGCGCTTGGTTCGGCCCGCCGAACCACATGCCACCGAAAGCCGCAACCGTCAGTCCAGCGGCCTTCACCTGCGCCTCATAGTCCGCGATCGACTTTTCGCCATTCCACAGATGGACATGGCTATCGATCGGCGCCTGCGCGGTCGCGATATGGGGAACGGCCAGCAGGACGGCGGCCAGCAACGGCGCGATTTTCATGGCGCTAGATCAGCCCGGCCAGCGGGCTCGACGGGTCGGCATATTTGCGCAGCCCCATGCGGCCCGACAGATAGGCATCGCGCCCCGCCTCGACCGCCAGCTTCATTGCGCGCGCCATGCGGATCGGATCCTTCGCCTCGGCGATCGCGGTGTTCATCAGCACGCCGTCGCAGCCGAGTTCCATTGCCACCGCGGCATCGCTCGCCGTGCCCACACCCGCGTCGACCAGCACCGGCACCGAGGCGCCCTCGACGATCAAGCGGATCGTGACGCGGTTCTGGATTCCCAGCCCCGACCCGATCGGCGCGCCCAGCGGCATCACCGCAACGGCGCCTGCATCCTCCAACTGCTTTGCGGCGATCGGATCATCGACGCAATAGACCATGGGCAGGAAACCTTCCTTGGCCAGCACCTCGGTCGCTTCCAGCGTCTCGCGCATATTGGGGTACAGCGTCTTCGCCTCACCCAGCACCTCCAGCTTCACCAGATCCCAGCCCCCCGCCTCGCGCGCCAGCCGCAGCGTGCGGATCGCATCGTCGGCGTTGAAGCAGCCCGCGGTGTTGGGCAGGTATGTGATCTTCTTGGGATCGATGTAATCGGTGAGCATCGGCGCGGTCGGGTCCGACACATTGACGCGGCGCACCGCGACGGTGACGATCTCCGCCCCCGACGCCGCGACCGCCGCCGCATTTTGCTCAAAATCCTTATATTTGCCGGTCCCGACAATCAGCCGCGACGTGAATGTCCGTCCGGCAACGCTCCAAGTGTCGGTCAACAACCGCCTCCCACAAAATGGACAATTTCGAGCGCATCGCCCTCGGCGAGCGCCACTGCCGCCAGCGTCGAGCGCGGCACGATTTCGCGATTGCGCTCGACCGCCACCTTTTTGACGTCGAGACCCAGCGAGGCGACGAGGTCGGCAATGCTGCCTTCACGGACCTGCCGCGCTTCGCCGTTGAGCATGATCGAAATCACCGCCATTCCCGCCTTGCTTTGCCTTTTGCCGAGCAGCCCATATAGGGGGAGCGTCCCCTGCCGCAACCGAAAGCCCCCGAATTGACCGACAAGCCGACCGTTTTTGTCCTCTCCGGCCCCAACCTGAATCTGCTCGGCACGCGCGAGCCGGAGATTTATGGGCATGACACGCTCAACGACATCCACGCGCGGCTGGAAGCGCAGGCCGCCGAGCTTGGTCTGCGTCTCGAATGCCGCCAGACCAATCACGAGGGCGTGCTGATCGACTGGCTGCACGAGGCCTATGTCGCGGGCGCCAAGGCGGTGCTGCTCAACGCGGGCGGCTACACCCACACCTCGATCGCGCTCCACGACGCGATCAAGTCGATCAAGGTGCCGGTGATCGAGGTCCATCTGTCGGACCCGATGCAGCGCGAGCCGTTCCGCCACATCAGCTATGTCGGCATGGCGGCGGTGGCGCATTTTGCAGGCCATGGCGCGAACAGCTATACGCTGGCGCTGGACGCCGCCGCGCGTCTCTGACAAGAGGGCGCATCAAAAACGGGGTCTGAGCGTCCTGATCAATGGACGCCGCAACAACAGGAAAATTCTCATGGGTGACCATAAAGACGATGGCATCAATATCGATCCGGCCTATGTGCGCGCGCTCGCCGAGCTGCTCGACGACACCAGCCTTACCGAAATCGAAGTCGAGGACGGCGATCGCAAGGTCCGCGTCGCGCGCAAGGCTGCTGTCGCGGCAGCGCCCGTGGCCTATGCCCCCGCCCCCGCCCCCGCCCCCGCACCGGCGCCAGCCGCCGCCGCTCCGGCGGCCCCCGTCGCGGCTGCCCCCGCCGCGGCAAGTTTCGCCGATGCGGTGAAATCTCCAATGGTCGGCACCGTTTATCTGTCGCCCGAACCCGGCGCACCGAATTTCGCGACCATCGGCTCGGCCGTGAAAGAAGGCGATACCGTCCTGATCATCGAGGCGATGAAGGTGATGAACCCGATCGTCGCCCCCGCATCGGGCGCGCTGACGGGTGTGCATGTCGAAAACAGCCAGCCGGTCGAGTTCGACCAGCCGCTGTTCACCATCGCCTGAGCTTCCCATGCCGATTGAAAAACTTCTGATCGCCAACCGCGGCGAGATCGCGCTGCGTATTCACCGTGCGTGCCATGAAATGGGCATCAAGACCGTCGCGGTCCATTCCACCGCCGACGCCGATGCGATGCACGTCCGCCTCGCCGACGAAGCGGTCTGCATCGGCCCGCCCGCGGCGAAGGACAGCTATCTCAACATCCCCGCGATCATCTCGGCCGCCGAGATCACCGGGGCTGACGCGATCCATCCGGGCTATGGTTTCCTCTCGGAAAACGAGCGCTTCGCCGAAATTATCGAAGCGCATGACATGATCTTCGTCGGGCCGAAGCCGGAACATATCCGTACCATGGGCGACAAGGTCGAAGCGAAGCGCACCGCGGTCGCGCTGGGTCTGCCGGTCGTTCCGGGTTCGCCCGGCGCGGTCACCTATGGCGACGAATGCCGCAAGATGGCGGAAGACATCGGCTATCCGGTGCTGATCAAGGCCGCATCGGGCGGCGGCGGCCGCGGCATGAAGGTCGTTCCAGACGCGGACAGCCTCGAAAGCCTGATGGGTCAGGCCTCATCCGAAGCCGCCGCGGCATTTGGCGATCCCACCGTCTATATGGAAAAATATCTCGGCAACCCGCGCCACATCGAATTTCAGGTGTTCGGCGATGGCCGCGGTACGGCAATCCACCTCGGCGAGCGCGACTGCTCGCTTCAGCGCCGCCACCAGAAGGTGCTCGAAGAAGCCCCCTCGCCGATTATCTCGGCCGAAGAGCGCGCGCGCATGGGCAAGGTGTGCGCCGACGCGATGGCCGCGATGCAATATCGCGGCGCGGGGACGATCGAATTCCTGTGGGAAAATGGCGAGTTCTTTTTCATCGAAATGAACACGCGCATCCAGGTTGAGCATCCGGTGACCGAAATGATCACCGGCTTTGACCTGGTCCGCGAACAGATTCGCGTCGCGGGCGGCCGCGACCTGTCGGTCAAACAGGAAGACTTGGAGTTTCGCGGCCATGCGATGGAATGCCGCATCAACGCCGAAGACCCGCGCACTTTCATGCCCTCGCCCGGCAAGGTCACCAATTATCACGCGGCCGGCGGCATGCATGTGCGCGTCGATAGCGGGCTGTACGCCGGCTATTCGATCCCGCCCTATTACGACAGCATGATCGGCAAGCTGATCGTTTATGGCCGCACGCGCGAAAGCTGCATGATGCGGATGCGCCGCGCGCTGGAGGAAATGGTGATTTCGGGGGTCAAGACAAACATCCCGCTGCACCAGGCGCTGCTCGCCGATCCCGATGTGATCAACGGCGATTACACGATCAAATGGCTGGAAGACTGGCTCGCGCGGCAGGATGCGGAGGCGAAAGCCTGATTCAACATCGTCGCCCCGGCGGAGGCCGGGGTCTCACCGGCTGTTTCTGACGCACCGCCGATATCCCGGCCTCCGCCGGGATTTCGGGAAAATAGGTGCGCCCAGCTGTGCGCCACCTCACTTTAACTCCCCGGCATTATTGGCTATGGGCTTTAACCATGGTCAAAAACTCCCCCATCTCCGCGCGCCACGCCGCAACCTTTCTCCTTCCGCTGAGCCTGCTCGCGACGCCTGCCCTTGCGCAAACCGCGGTGAAGGAGGATTCAGTTATCCTTCAGCCCGACAAGGTCGCCGACGATGCGCCCGTTGTCGCCGCGACGATCGCGATGCCCAGTTGGAGCGAAGAAAACGCCACCGCGCTGCTCAGCAGCATCGAAAAAATCGGCGCCGAGGGACTGTTCGCCAAGGATTATAATCCCGACGCGCTGGCCGCCGCCATCCTGGCAGGCGATCAGGCGCGGCTCGACAAGCTCGCGACCGACACCTTCCTGCTCCTCGCGACGCATCTGCGCGACGGACGCACGCCCAATGCCGCGCGCAAACAATGGTTCATGGTCGATAGCGACGCCGATGCCGAACCCCTGCTGCCGCTGCTCGAGACTGCGCTGAACGCCGGGTCGATCCGCGAAACGCTCGCCGCGCTCAACCCCGTCCACCCGGATTTTGCGGTGCTCAAGGCCGCGCTGGCTAAGGCCAAGGCGCCTGCGGACGCCAATGCGATTCGCGTCAACATGGAACGCTGGCGCTGGATGCCGCGCGCGCTGGGCGACCGCTACGTCGTCAGCAACGTCCCCGAATATATGACCCGCGTCGTCCACGGCGGCACCGTCATTGCGACGCACAAGGCCGTCGTCGGCAAACCATCGACCGCAACGCCGCAGCTGAATCCGATGGCGACCGGAATCATCGTCAACCCGAACTGGACGCTGCCGCGCAGCATCATCAACGAAGGGATTGGCGCCACCATCGCGCGCAACCCCGCAGCCGCCCGCGCGCAGGGCTATACCTGGACGGGCAGCGGCAAAACGCTGTCGGTGGTGCAGAAGCCGGGGCCGAACAATGCGCTTGGCGTGATGAAGATGGAAATGCTCAACGAACACGCCATTTACCTGCACGATACCCCGTCAAAGGCCGCGTTCAACGCCGCCGCCCGCGCCTTCAGCCATGGCTGCATCCGCACCGAACGCGCGCTGCATTTCTCGGGCCTGATGGCGGTGATGTTTGCCGGCCAGAGCCCTGAAGCCTTTGGCGAAGCAATCGCCAGCGGCAAGACGACGCGCTTCGGCTTTGAAAATCCCTTCCCCGTCTATGTCGCCTATTGGACCGTGATTCCTGACGGCAAGGGCGGCACCAAAAAGCTCGCCGATCTTTACGGCCGCGACGCGCCGGTGGTGGCCAGCTTCGCCAAGCCCGGCCGCCCCACCGCCGCAATCATCGCCCCGGTCACGCCGCCGGTGGTGCCGACGGTCGAAACCACCGCCCGCGTCACAACGCCGGGGACTTCGGGGATTTACTGAACGGCGTCCGCTGCGGAACAGAAAGCGAGATTATTGAATCTTCATGCCGAACTTGTTTCGGCATGACGTGATTTGGCGGGCCACTCACCGCCCCACACCGATGTTGCGCCTCAATCCGCTGTGGTCGGAAACGTCCCGTTGACCGAACCCGCACGGCGGATATTGTCAGCGACCGGTGGCAGCTGGAATGGCGCCGGCACCGGCGGCATCTCGCTCAGCCGGTCGGCGAACAGCAGCCGCCCCGGCCCCAGCTTGTAAAGGATCATCGGCAACAGCTCTTCGCCGAACACGAAGCAGCCTTCGCTCCGCCCCAGCTTGCCCTGCGTCGCGATCAGCGACGGGTCGGCGTACCAGGCGCCATGCACCACGATCGCGCGGACGTCGGCATTATTGTTGTCAGGTTCCAGCCCCGCGAGCCGCATCGACGATCCGTTCGCGCCCCAATAATAGTCGCTGGTGCGATACGCACCGCGCGAGGTCGCGAGACTGCCGACACGATTCGAAAAGCTTTTCAGCCAGCCGTCATGCTGCGGGTCCGACCCGCGGCCGTGGGTGACCGGGAACATCTCGATCTTGCCTGCCACCATATCGACCAGCGCAAAGCGCGGACGCGCCGACGGCAGTCCGAAATCGACGATCCCAACCCGATCGGTTTGCGGGATGAAGCGGCTCTGCATCGCGATCTGCTTGCGCGCGACCGCCAGATAATCGACTGGCGGCGCCATCGGGGGTGTTGGCTGGCGAATCCAGTCGGGCAGTTGCGCGCGCACGGGCACGGCGGCGATGGCGCCTGCTCCCGCCAGTCCGGCCAGCATGGCCCTGCGATCAATCAATTTACTCACTTGGCTACCCGACCCCGCATTGGCCGCCTTTGGCGATCCCTCGACGATGCATAAGTCGGGCGTTGGCCGTGAAAGGCAAGCAGGTGGTTCCCGGTCATGCGGGCAAGTGTGGCATAATTGCCATGAACTGCAGGTTAAAGATAAAATCGCTGATTGGCGACGTCCTCGCCCACGAAATCGCACTTGCAAACCATTTGCAATATCACTAGCTCGCGTCCCATTATAAACGCCGAGGGGAGTTTTCGTGACCGCAGCATCTGTCCGCATGGCATTGATCGCCGCTGCCACTGGCGGCTTGGCAGCGATGCCGACACCTGCCTTCGCCGCCGACGAGGCTGCGAGTGCGAACGCGGACGTCGATTCCATCGTTGTCACCGGCTATGTGGCCCAGGGTCTGTCCGATCCGCGCAGCCCGCTGCCGCTGGTCGATACCCCCAACAGTGCCACCGTGGTGACCGATCAGCTGCTGGCCGAACAGGGCCGCCGCACCCTGCGCGATGCGTTGCGCAATATCACCGGCATCAGCTTTCAGGCGGGCGAAGGCAATCCGCCGGGTGGCGGTGACAGCTTCTCGATCCGCGGCTTTGCGGGCCGCGACGATGTTTATGTCGATGGGCTGCGCGACCCCGGCAATTATTTCCGCGACCCGTTCAACGCCGACCGCTTTGAAGTGACCAAAGGCCCAGCATCGGCGATTGCCGGACGTGGTAATATCGGCGGCTCACTCAACATCGTGTCGCGCCAGCCGCTGCTGGAAAACCAGCACGGCGCCGAACTTTCGGTCGGCACCGACCAGTATTTTCGCGGCACGATCGACAGCAACATCGTCCTTGACGAAGCGAACGGCATAGCCCTGCGCATCAACGCGGTGGCGCACCGCAATGACGAGGCTGGCCGCGACCGGGTCGATAGCAAGCGCTGGGGCGTCAACCCGGTGCTGGGCTTTGGTGTCGGCGGCGATACGATGGTGACCGCCGGTTATTTCTTTCTGACCCAGGACGATCTGCCCGATATGGGCATTCCCAACGCGCGCAATCGATCGCTGGCCGGATCGGGGTTCGAGGGCGCGCCGGTCCCACTCAATCGCCGCAATTTTTACGGCTATTCGACCGATTATCGCGATGTCGACACGCACATCGGGACGTTGATCGTCTCGCATCGGTTCAGCGACGCCGCAACGATCAGCAACAAGACACGCTGGGCGCAGACCGATTATGCCCAGTCGGCATCGTCGCCGCGCTTTGTCGGCAATGTCACCACCCTCGGCCCGACGACCGAAGGCGTCGGCAATCGCAAATTTCGCGATCAGCGCGACAAACTGTTCGTCAATCAGACCCAGCTCGAATTGACATTCGGCAGTGACACTTTCCGCCACAATGTCGTGGTCGGATTCGAATATGCCGACGAACTGACCCGCAATCGCCGCCAGCTTGATGCCGACGGCCCGCGATACAATCTATTCGACCCGGCGTTCCTCGCCGCGGCGCCGGTCGCCTATAATGGCACCACCGCGCGCATCGATATCGACACCAAAAGCCTCTATCTGTTCGATACCGTCGAACTCGGCGATCAATGGCGCATCGTCGGCGGCATCCGCCACGATTGGGTCGATACGCGGGTGCGCGGCATCGTCGACAGCGGCTTCACCGCGCCCGGCTTTGCCACCGACCTGTCGCGCGGTGACAGCGAATTCAGCGGCAACGCCGCGCTGGTATTCAAACCCAGCGCCAACAGCAGCCTCTATTTCGGCTGGGGCACCGCATTCGAACCGTCGGGCCGCGCCGAAATCGTCCAGCTGGCCGGCGGCAACAACAATGCGCCCGTCACCGCGGCGAACTTCAACGTCAAATCCGAACGCAGCCGTTCGTTCGAATTGGGCGGCAAGCTCGAATTGCCGGGCGGCTTGCTGCTCAGTGCCGCGCTGTTCGAAATCACCAAAACCAATGCCCGCACCCCCGGCGTCGATGCCGGCGATCCGCCGGTCGTCCTCGACGGGCGCCAGCGGATCCGCGGCATTGAACTTCAAGCGGCCGGAACGATCATGCCGGGCTGGGATATTTTTGCCGGTTACACCCACCTCGACGGCGAAGTGCGCGAGTCGAACATTCCGGTGCAGATTGGCCTGCCCCTCGACAACACGCCGCCGCACAGCGCGACGCTGTGGACATCGTTCGACGTCACCCCGGCGTTTCGTATCGGTGGCGGGGTACAATATAATGGCAAACGCCGCTCGGACATTCCGACCAGCCTGACCAGTGGCAATTTTGTCATTACCGTGCCGTCCTACACGGTGTTCGATGCCTTCGCCGAATACCGTTTGACCGCCAATGTAAAGCTGCGGGCGAACGTTTATAACATTGGCAACAGATATTATTTTCAGTCATTGGGCAGCGGTCAGTCGATCCCCGGCCCGGGCCGATCGGGCGTCCTGACCCTCGCGCTCGACTTTTGATGGCGATCCCCGGGGGTTGCGACGCTGCAATCCCCGGGGCATGACGCTGCCATGTATCTGGTCGTCGATAATGTCCTGACCGGCGATCCGCTCGCCCGCGCACAGGCGCTGCTGGCCGATGCACCTTGGTCCGATGGCCGCGTCACCGCCGGTTATCAATCGGCCGCGGTCAAACGCAACGAACAATTGCCCGAACGGCATAGCGTCACGCGCCAGTTGCAAGACATCGTCAACCCGGCGCTCGGCGCTTGCCTGCTGTTCCAGTCGGCCGCGCTGCCGCGGCAGATCTTTCCGCCGCTGTTCAATCGTTATGCGACCGGCCATGATTTCGGCACCCATATCGACAACGCCATCCGCCAGACTCCCGACGGGTTGGCGCTGCGCACCGATTTGTCGGCGACCCTGTTCCTGTCCGATCCCGACAGCTATGATGGCGGCGAGCTGGAGGTCGAGGATGGCAGCGCCGCGCAACGCTTCAAGCTCGCCGCCGGGTCAATGCTGCTCTATCCGGCGACCACCCTGCACCGGGTGACTCCGGTCACGCGCGGTGCACGTCTCGCCTGCTTTTTCTGGGTACAAAGCCTCGTCGCCGACGCCGCGCGCCGCGCCATCCTGTTCGACATCGACCTCGCGATCCAGTCGCTGCGGCCGCGCGTCGGCGATCAGGATCCTGCGCTGGTGGCGCTCACCGGTGCCTATCACAATCTGCTGCGCCAATGGGCACAGCCCTGACACCTGGCGCGCTCAGCCAAGGAAGGATCAACGATGAAAGCAACCATCTGGCACAATCCCGCCTGCGGCACGTCGCGCAAGACGCTGGCGATCCTGCAAGACACCCCTGGGATCGACCTCACGGTCGTCGAATATCTGAAACACCCTTATGCCGCAGACAAGCTGCGACAGCTGTTCGCCGCAGCGGGTCTCGCCGCGCGCGATGCGCTGCGGCTGCGCGGCACCGATGCCGAACAGCGCGGGCTGAAGGACGCGGACGAGGATGTCATCATCGCTGCAATGACCGCCAACCCCGCCTATGTCGAACGCCCGATCGTCGAGACCGACAAGGGCGTCCGGCTGTGCCGCCCGCAGGACCGGGTCCACGAAATTCTGTGAAGCCGCCCATGGTGGCGGTCTGGCCGGCACCGGCGACCTGATGCCGCAAAAAGCAGAGGGGCCGCGGACATTGTCCGCGGCCCCTCGCTATCACGCTAATCGCAGAACCGATTACGGGCTGGTCGGTTCGTCATCGCCGTCGGTCAGCAGCACGATGCCGACGATGATCCCGACGGCTGCGAGCGCCAGGAAGAGCCAGCTGTTTTCGCCTGCCAGCTCGCTCTCGCCTTCGACAGTCGAAACGGCGCGAGCGCTCTGCGCGGCCGAAGCGGCGACCGGCGCTGCGATCAGCGACGTCGCGGCAAGGCTAACCGCGGCTTTCTTGAAAAGATTCATGTTAAACTCCCTGGCTGGATATGCAGTGTGGATCGACCCGGTATCACGCTATTCTATTGTTCCACAGCCAAATTTATAGCGCCCTGAGGCCATATTGCAATGCAGCGCCGCATGGATTACGTCCTGAAAAACCGCCAGATCGGCGCAAACTAGATCGGCACGATGTACTAGCCCGCGGCGATCCGCCCCCCCGCAATGGCGAATCGCGTCACCGGTCCCGGCACGTCGGCGAAAAGCGCCGCCTCGGTCCCCGTCAGCCACGCCTGCCCTCCCTGCCCCGCCAACCGCGCATACAGCGCCGCGCGGCGCATCGGGTCCAAGTGCGCCGCGACCTCGTCGAGCAGCAGCACCGGCCGCCGCCCGCGCGCGCGCGCCACGCAGTCGCTATGCGCCAGCACCAGCGACAGCAGCATCGCCTTTTGCTCCCCCGTCGAACAGCGCGCCGCGGCGCGACCCGTCGCGGCGTGGACCGCGACCAGATCGTCACGGTGCGGCCCCGCCGTGGCGCGCCCCGCCGCCGCGTCAATCCGGCGGCGCCCGGCAAACAGCGCTTGCAGCGCCGTCCCGTCAAAAGGCGTCGTCCGCGCCGCGCCGTCGCTGTCGATCAGCGTCAGCAGCGGGCGGGCAAAGGGCGCGTCGGGCTGCCCGGCCAGTTCGATCGACAGCGCTGCCAGCGTGGTTTGCCGCGCCGCGTCCATCGCCGCGCCATGCTCCCCCAGCTGCGCCTCCAGGCTGGCCAGCCATCGCGGGTCGGCGCTGGACAGGTCGGCCAGCAATTTGCCGCGCGCGCGCAGTGCCGCTTCATATCGGTTGCTGTGCTGCGCATGCCGCGGGTCGAGCGCCAGCACCAGCCGGTCGAGAAAGCGCCGCCGATTGCCCGCGGTCTCGACGAACAGGCGGTCCATCGCCGGGGTCAGCCACAGCACCCCCATCCACTCGCCCAGCGACGCCGCCGCCGCCGGGCTGCCATTAATCCGCACGATCCGCCGCCCCGGGTGTGCGGGCTCAATCCCGGTACCCAGCGACACCGGCGCCAGATCATCGCCCGCCAGCACCTCGGCAAATACGGCGAAACCGCCGCTCGCGCCGTCGCGCACCATGTCGCTCAGTGCGGCGCGGCGCAGCCCGCGCCCCGGCGCCAGCAACGAAATCGCTTCCAATATATTGGTCTTGCCCGCGCCATTGTCGCCATAGAGCGCCACCAGCCCCGCCGCCGCGACCAGCTCCGCCCCGGCATGGTTGCGAAAATCGGTCAGCGAAAGGCGGGTCAGCGTCATCCTGTACGCCGCCTACCGCAGCTTGTCCGGCCGCGCCAGCCCGCTCCCTCTCGCAGGGCCACTCACGCCACCTTCTCGACCGTCATCCCGGCGAAGGCCGGGATCTCGCCATCGCGTCCTGGCGCATCCGGATGATCAGGTGCGGGCCAGACCCAACCGTCTCCGTGATTTTTTCCGCTCAGTGGGAAATCTCACCATTCAGATGGATATTTTGCAGCGAAATTATCGGTCGTCATCGTCAAAACCCCGCTGAACCGCCTATGAATGAAATTGGCACGGTCCCTGCATTACCTTTTGCATCCACCGGATGGTCCGGTTGGAACCGAAAAAAGGGAAATCATCATGGCACATTTCAACGTCGAATCGTTCAAAAGCTACGCAATCGCTGCGGTCGCCTCGCTTTATTGCTCGGTCATGTTCCTCGCGGTTGCTGGTCAAAATGGCGCGCAGGTCGGTTCGCTGGTCATCTGACCAGCGGCCACCTCCGCCTGCTCATAACGCCGGCCCCTGGCCGGGATGGAAAGGAAAGAAATGAAACAGGGTTTTCGCAAGAATCGTCGCGACGGGATGATCTTCGGCGTGTGCGCTGGGATGGCAGACCAGTTCGGCTTCGACGTCTTGTGGACGCGCGTCGGCTTTGTCGCCTTGACGCTGCTGGGCTTCGGCCTGCCACTGCTGCTGTACCTCGCCGTCGCGATCCTCGCGCCCTCAGGAGGCAGCATAAGGGCCGGACGCCTTTCAGGCGCAGCGCACCGGCCCGCACATTCCCAAGCAATCAAGGGCTCACCGGCCACCCCGGTGGGCCCTTTTCCATTTGGGGCGCTCGCGATCGAAAGGCTACGCTTGCCCCTTCACAGCTAGCAAAAACGGGGGGCGGTCAATCCCGCGCGACGCCAATCAGCGCCTCGGCTTCGCATGGCGCAATCGTGCAATGAGCGGCTTCCACCAATGCGGCAAGCACGGGACTTGTTTCCTCGCACGATTTCGGGTTTCTTCTTCGTCGATCGTGTCGATGAGCAGCGACTGCGGTAAACAGGATTGCACGAATGACGGCTCATTGGCGCCTTGAGGCAAAAACCATGCAGCCAAGGCAGGTTGCGCCAATGCTCGCCTCCGATGCGATCCGCTCGGCGGGAGGTTGGGTCGGCGAGGTTCATCCTTTCGGAGATTTTCAGCTCGTTGTTCACTTCGAAATCGCGGCCAGCCGGCGCCTGATGCTGGAGGAGGCATTCGCCGAGGCAGCGATCCTTATCTATTCAAACATATGGGAAGTGCCCGACAACTCGGGGGCGATCAGTGGCGCGATAACGATCGCGCTGATCCAGCCTGAGCATCCGTTATTTGGGCCTCTCGGGCGCCAGCCAGGCCCGCTATAGCATCGATAGCATTGGAACGGGCTCATCGCCCCCGAGCCAGCGACGACACGCAATTGCGACGGCCAGCAATAACTATGAGATAGTCGCGGCCAACGAAAAAGCCCCGCCGGATCGATCCAGCGGGGCTCATTTCTGTCAGCCAAAGGCGGAGGTGAAGCTTACGCTTCGCCCTCACCCTCCGGACGCTCTTCGACCATCACGTCATCGGTCGTGAAGTCTTCGCCCTGCACCTTGCCGAGCGGATCGTCGCCCATCGCGGCTTCCGGGCCTTGCGCCAGTTCGGCGGCATGCTCGGCGGCGGCGCTCGCCGGGGCGATCAGGTCGACCTGGCTTGCGGCGCGCATCGATGCGCGCAGCGCGGCATCCTTGCTCGACGCGGTGACGCGGACGCGGTTCATGGCAGCGCCGGTACCCGCCGGGATCAGGCGGCCGACGATGACGTTTTCCTTCAGCCCGATCAGCGAGTCGACCTTGCCCTGCACCGAAGCTTCGGTGAGCACGCGGGTCGTTTCCTGGAACGATGCCGCCGAAACGAAGCTGCGCGTTTGCAGCGACGCCTTGGTGATGCCCAGCAGGACCGGACGGCCCTCGGCAGGCACGCCATTCTTCGGCAGCTTGGCGTTATATTCCATCATCTCCAGATAATCGAGC
>NZ_DASYHE010000059.1:0-27252 GCF_035998965.1 Sphingopyxis sp. | reverse complement strand
GAGGCTGTAGGCGACGTCATAGGCCTTCATGATCTCGGTAATCTCGTCGAAGCGTTCGTAGAGGAAGCTTTCCTTGTGATGCGCGAGGCACCATTTCGCCATGATGCTGCCGCCGCGCGACACGATGCCGGTCATGCGCTTCGCCGCGAGGGGGACGTAGGGCAGGCGGACGCCGGCATGGATGGTGAAATAGTCGACGCCCTGTTCGGCCTGTTCGATCAGCGTATCGGCAAAGATTTCCCAGGTCAGATCCTCGGCAATGCCGCCGACCTTTTCGAGCGCCTGATAGATGGGGACGGTGCCGATCGGGACGGGCGCGTTGCGGATGATCCATTCGCGCGTGTCGTGGATGTTGCGCCCGGTCGACAGGTCCATGACGGTGTCGGCGCCCCAGCGGATCGACCAGACCATCTTGTCGACCTCGGCCGCGACGTCGGATGCGACCGCGCTGTTGCCGATATTGGCGTTGATCTTGACGAGGAAGTTGCGGCCGATCGCCATCGGTTCGGATTCGGGGTGGTTGATGTTGCTGGGGATGATCGCGCGGCCACGCGCGACCTCGTCGCGGACGAATTCGGGGGTGACGTAATCGGGGATGCTGGCGCCGAAGCTTTCGCCGTCGCGCTTATATTCGGACAGGCGGGCGCGGCCTAGATTTTCGCGCTCGGCGACATATTCCATCTCGGGCGTGATGATGCCGCGGCGGGCATAGTGCATCTGGCTGACGTTCGCGCCGGGCTTGGCGCGGAGCACTTGGCGGCGGACGTTGGGGAAGGCGGGGACGCCGCCGCTGCGGTCGGGGCCGAGCTGGCCGTTGTCCTCGGGCTTCACCTCGCGCTGGGTGACCTCTTCGACGTCGCCGCGGCCGCGGATCCAGTCGCGGCGGATTTCGGGGAGGCCGGCGTTGATGTCGATGACCGCGTCGACGTCGGTGTAGGGGCCGCTGGTGTCGTAGACGCGGACGGGAGGCTCGCCCGACGAGGGTTCGAGCAGGATTTCGCGCATCGCGACGCGGATGCCGCTGCCGGTCTGGGTCGCGACGTGGATCTTGCGGCTGCCGCGGATCGGGCCGGTGGTGACACCGATGGGCTGGGCTTGCGCTTTGTCGAGGCGGGAATCGATGTCGGCCATGTGCAGTCGCTCCGTTGGTTTCGGAGCGAGAATGGGGATTCCTGACGTGGAATACCGACCCTCCCTCCGCCGGTATTATCCGGATCAGGTTCAACGGGTCGCGGTCTATTCCGCTCTCAACCGGCGATCACGCGCGCGGCTCCCCGGGGATGGCGCGATGATAGGGGCAATGGTCGCGGCTGTCTATGCCGTCCGGCGGCGGAGCGCGCGCCACGCGATGAGCAGCGCGGCGCTGACCCCGATGGCGGTGTAGATCGCGGGTGAGGGGTCGGCGGCGGTGCTGGCCGACCCGCCCCAGGCGACGATGAAGGCAAAGGGGACGACGCCGACACCATAGCCGAGGAGAAAGCGGGCAAAGCGCATCCGCGCGACCCCGGCGAGGGTGCAGCTGAGTTCAGGGAGGATCGGCAGCGCCTGGCAAGTGAACAGCACGAGCAGGTCGTTGCGGGCAAAGGCGGCCTCGATCCCCGCAAGGCGCGTATCGTCGCCGAACAGCCGCGCCAGGATCGGGCGGCCGAAGCGGAAGCCGAGGCCATAGCCGAGGGTGCCGAGGAGCATCAGCCCCGTGGCCGCTGCGGCGCCGCCGACGATGGGGCCGAGAATATAACCCGCAAGCAGGATCGTCGCCATCGTCGGCACCGCGATCAGCAAATCGACGACGAGCAGCAGGATGACGAGCAGGACGAACCAGCCGGGATGGATCGCATGGGCATCGGCCAGAAAGGCGCGCACGCCCTCCTCGGTAACCAGCCCGGTGCCCTGGATGATGACGAAGGTCGAGGCGAAGATCAGCGCGAGGACGAGCGCGACGCGGAGCAGGTCTTTCATGCGCGTTTCAGCATCGCGGCGGGAATAGCGGGGGCGATGCGGCCCAGCAAGGGCAGCAGGCGCGCCTTGCCGACATAGATGTCGTCCTGGCCGCGCTTGATACCGGCGATGATCGCCCGCGCCGCGGCATCGGCGCCGATCTTGCCGCTGCCGCGCCCGGCGGTCATCGGGGTGTCGACGAGGGGCAGGATCGCCTCGATCACCCGCACCGGCGTGCCTTCGACCTGATAGCGGAGCGACCGGGTCAGGCTGTGCAGCGCCGCCTTGCTGGCGGAATAGAGCACGGTCGTGGTCTTGGGATGGAAGGCGAGGCCCGACGAGATGTTGACGATAGCCGTCGGCTCGGCACGCGCACGCAGTACGGGCAGTAGCGCGCGGGCAATGATCGCCGGAGCGAGCAGGTTGACCGCCACCTCGCGTTGCAGCGCTACGGCGTCGAGCCCGGGATCGTCGAGGCGCATGGCGAGCTGGATCGCGGCGTTGTTGATGACCAGCGCGATGTCGGGGTGATTGGCCGCGATGCGCGCAAAGCAGGCCTCGGTCGCCTGCGGATCGGCGAGATCGCAGGCATAAGCGGTGACGTCGGGCGCGGGCGCACCTTCGCCGGCGCGGCGCGACACCGCGATCACGCGGTGCCCGGCGCCGAGCAGCTGCGCGGCGAGCGCGGCGCCGATTCCCGAGGTGGTGCCGGTGATGAGGACGGTGCCCGGTTGCGACAACAGCTGCGACATTATACCTCCATGGCATGGGATCGGTCGGGGCGCTGTGCCACGCCCGGCGGCATGGGGCATTGACTTGGGTTCATCGACAGCCGTTTTCGATCCTGCCGCGCTGGCCGACCGGTTGCGGGCGCTCGCCCGCGCCGATGGGGTTTGGCATGCGCGCGACCAGGATGCGGGGACCATGTTGTTTGCAGCCGGGGACCCGTCGACGCGGCTGTGGATGCTGGAGAGCGGGCTGGTCAAGCTACACTATCTGACCGCGGCGGGCGAGGATTGGGTCAAAAGCTTCATTGCCGACCGCGGGCTGTTCACGGCCAGCGGCGACCTGGCGGTGGACGGCGTCGCCCGCTTTGGTGCGACCTGTCTGGAACCCTGCCGCGTCGCAGCAATACCGCTGACGTGGCTAGACCGCAGCTTGGCCGCCGACCGCGACCTGCCGGTCGATTTCGCGCGCTTTGCGGCATGGTTACAGGCGCGCAAGCAACGGCGCGAGGAGGCGCTGCTGTGCCGCAGTGCCGAGCAGCGCTATCGCGATTTCTGTGCCGTGGACGGCGGGTTGGCGGCGCGGCTGCACCAGGCCGACATCGCCCGCTATATCGGAATCACGCCGGTGGCGCTCAGCCGCATCCGGCGGCGGTTGGGACTGACCGGCACGACCGCCTGACCCCTGACCTCGGACCTCGCTGCGCCGTGCGGGCTGAATCAGGCATGATCCAGCACATCGGTGCCGCCCGCCGCCAGCCGGGTGCGCTTGTCATAATCGCCAAGCACCGCCTTGGTCAGCCCGAAATCGGTGATCGCCAGGATCACCAGCTCGTCGGTCTGTGACAGGTTTTTCGACTGGTGAAACACCCAGCGCGGGACGAAGGCGAGCCCGCCGGCGTTCAGCGTCAGCGACGCGTCGCCGATGCGCACCTCGGCGGTGCCGCTGATGATGTAGAACAAGGATTCATGCGCGTGCTTGTGGAGCTCGTTGTTGCGGTCCGCCGCAATCCGCACGACGCGCGCATCGAACGCCTGGGTGCCGGGAAAATCGAGGACATCCACGGTAAAGTCGATGCCGAGCTTGTCGTTGCGGTTGCGATAGATTTCGCGGTGGCTGGCAGCCGGGTCGGCGCGAAACGCGCTGACCGGCGCGTCGGGAGCGAGCGGGCGGCGCGCTTCGATGTTGGTGATGAGGGTCAGCAGATCGGGGTTCATCCGGGTGTTTCCCAATTGGCGCGCGGGGCCGGGGCGACGCATCGCCCCGGCCCCGCGCGGTGACGGTCAAAAGGCCATCGCCATGGCCGGACGCTCGGCGCGCGCCAGAGCGCGTTCATAAAGCCAGTCCCAAAAGGACGAGCGCAGCGACAGCGCCTTGATCATCCCGCGGCGCAGATCGCCCTTGCCGGTCGGGGTGGCGGCAAAGGCCAGCGAGATTTCCTCGAGCGCTTCCTGATGATGGTCGTCGACCGCGGTATGCAGCGGGAAAAACACCGTGTCGCGCGGGTGCAGGTCGGTGCGGGCGAGCGCGTTGGCGAAGGGGACGTAGATCGTGCTGACGATATTTTCGGTGCCAAGACCGAGCGCGCCCAAGGCTTCGGCCGCCGAGCCATGGGTCAGCGTGGTCAGGAAGGATTCGCGCCAGCACACCAGCTCGATCGCGTCATCCTCTGGCACATAGGGGGCGGTGATGCCGGTCGCTTCGCGAAAGCGGCGGAACAGTTGCGGATGCGGAATGCCTTCGATCCATTCGCGCTCGACCCCGACCGCGGCCAGTTCGGCATATTCCTCATCATCGTAAATGCCCGATTCCTCGGTCAGATTCTGGAGCAGGCTGTGACGATGGGCGGGGACTTCCAGTTTGGAAATCACCGTGGTGAGGTAGCGCGGGAAATGCAGCGAATAGCCGTAATAATGTTCGGCAAAGTCGCGCAAAGCCCAATCGGGGTCGGGCAGGTCATCGGCGCCCAGCGCGGCCAAGTAAGGATGATTTACAGCCCGATGGCTCAGAGATTCTTCGATCAGATCCTTTATTGAAACAGTCACACGGCCTCCTCAGTCATTTTTTTTGGGGGGAAACTTATCTTATTTACGATATTTTTATTATTTTGATCCGGAGCCTGTTTTCTATATCCGCGGCTGTCAGCCGATGAAAACCGCTCCAGAGACCCGGGTCATTATATCCGCTTCACGGTCACCTGCGGCCTTTGGGCGCGCGGATGTCGGCCATGTGCCGCCGCGCTGCGGGTATCCGGAACGCGAATCGCTTATTCCAGGTGACACACCGACCCTCCCGCCGCGGCGCGACGAAGAACGGTGCTCAGCACGAACGGGTGTGCGGATCGCCCAGATTTAACGCACGAGGCTCTAGCGTTTGCGCTTCCGCTTCGGTTCGGGAACGATGGCGTTGCGATAGATGCCGATGATTTCCAACGCGCAGGGCTGGCTCAACAATTCGGTGCGGCCGAGTTCGCGCGCCTGCCGGGCGTAGAAATCGCAGAGCGAGCCAAGGCTCACCGTCTCCTCGGGCGAATTGCCGTAGCCGATGGTGTATTCCCTGTCCGCCCGGCGCAGGATCGCAAAATAGGCATATTGCGACGCGCCCCACCCCTTGCATGAGCCGATGCTGGTGTGCGGGCCATTGACGCGTTCGCACTCGGCTTCATAGGCCTGCATCGCCTCGGCATGGGTCGCATAACCGGCGACAGCGATATAGTGCGACTCTCTGGTGCGCCGGTCCTTATATTCGCGAAACGCGAGCCACAGTGGCTGCCAGCCCTTTGGCGGACGGGTGAGCGGCGGCAGGATGCGGCGCCATGCCTCAATCGGCTGGCCGCGAGAGGTGCCCTCGCCTCGATAGTTGGGATCAGGAATGCAATTGGTAATATATAGCCCCGAATTTTCGGTTCCGGGGGTTTGCTGGCCTGGGAAACTGCCTGGCGGGCAGCTCAGATGCTGGGCCGTGGCGGGCGCAGCCCAGGCGGCGGTGAGCAGCGCGGCGGCGGTCAGCGCGGAACGGACTGAGCTAGTCATCAGCGGCTCGCGGCGAGAAAGTCATGGACGACGAGGCCGGGGGTACGGCTGTCGTAGGCGGCTTGCAGTCGGCACGGTTGTTTCAACAGTTTGCACCGGGCCTCGGCCGCCTGTGCCGCGCGTTTGGCGCTGGTTTCGGGGGTCGCGCTATTGCCCTGGGTGCCGGTCCAGAAGGTCTGGATAAAGCCGTTGCCGACATAGGCGAGGAGGTCGCAGGGGCGGCCCGCGCCTTTGGTGCAGGCGGCCAGCGCCTCGCGCTCGGCATCGGCGAGGCGGGGGTGGCCGCGCGCGATGTAGAGGCGGTTGTCATAGCCGTCGGTCCCTTTGACCCACGCGACCGCGGCATAAAGTTTGCGCGCGGTGGCGAGGTTGGGCCGATGGTCGCGCTTGCCCGACGCAAAGGTGCCGACGACCTCGCACGGCAGCGGTTGCTTGGCGCTGCAGTCGGCGAGCACCTGTTTGCGCGTCCGGCCGCCGTCGCCCGCCCAAGCGCTGAAGAGCTCGCCGTAGCGGTTGCGGATGATCGCCATCGATGAATTGTGCCACTCGCCGATCGAGGTGCAGCCGCCGCCCATGTCGCGGTTGCAGGCGGCGAGCGCGTCACCGGGCGCGGCGTTCGGGCCGTCGTAATTGCCCGACAGCCAGACGTCGTCGGCATCGGGGTGCCAAGCGATCGCCGCAAAGGTGTTTACGACGGGGCGCGGCGTGGGGGGCGGTGCGCCTGCGTTCGGGTTGGGAGCGCAAAGCGGGGTGCCGTCTTGCGCATAGCCGATGATTATCTGATTGGGGAGAGGACCGCCGTGACAGCGTTGCTGCGCCGCTGCGGTGCCGGGGAGAATAAAGGCTGCGGCAACCAAAGTGGCCGGAAGAACGAGCGTCGCAAGACCGAGAAATAGTTTCATCGGGATTCCGCCACCGCGTCAAAATCATGGACCGTGACACCGGGGGTCCGGCTGTCATAGGCGATCTGCATCGCGCACCGCGCCTTGCGATTTTTGCAGTCGATCTCGGCGGCCTGCTTCGCGCGTTTGACGGTGCGCTCGGCAATCACCGACGTATCGCTGCGCCCGGGGTAGCCGAGCCGAAAGGTCATCAGGACGCCATTCGCGACGGCCAACGCAACCTCGCAGTTCCGGCCCGTCGCCTTGGCGCAGGCCGCCGCCGCCGCCGCCTTTGCGTCCGCCATCGTCCGATGCGCAGCGGCAATGTAGAGACGGCCGTTATAGCCTTCGCCGCGGACCCACGCGGCGGCGGCATAGGCCTTGCGCGCGGTGGCAAGGTTGGGCGTATGGCGGCGCTTGCTGGAGCTGAAGCTGCCCACCACTTCGCACGGCAGCATCTGGATCGCTTTGCAGTCGGCCAGCAATTTTTTGCGCATCCTGCCGCCCTGGCCGTTCCATCCGGCATAGCGGTTACCTTGCCCATCGCGGATGATCGACATCGACGAATTGTGCCATTCGCCGATCGAGATGCAGCCGCCTCCCATCGCCTGATTGCACGCGGCGAGCGCCTCCTGCTCGGCGGCGTTCGGCCCGGTCCAGTTGCCGAACATCCACACATCGTCGACATCGGGATGGAGGGCGATCGCGCCATAGCTGTAGCTCGGCGCCGAAACGCCGCCGCCGCCACCCCCCGCCGGGGCGCAGATCGGCACCGCGGCGACGCCGTGGCTGCCGCCCGATACGCCGACCTGGACCTCGCCGGGGCCGGGACCGCCGGGGCAGGGATAATTTTGCGCCGCGGCCGGACACGGCATCCATAGCAGGGCCGCGGCGAGCAAGAGTACGGCGCCAAAACCAAAACGCGACAGCATCAGATCATCCTTTGAGGAAAAATTCCTGCGCATGGGGCATCAGGGTCCGCATCCCTTCGATGTGCGAGCGGAGCGAGGCGAGCGAGATGCGGCGGTCGGCGGCGTAGAGGGTCGAGTCGATGCACATCAAACCCGGGGCCTGGCGCGAGGCGCGGCCGTACATATTGGTGCTGTTCCAACGCTCGGCGAGATCGGCGGACCCCTTGGGCGCCGCGATACACGAGCGGAATTGCAGCAACCCGCAGCCGCTGGGGTCGCACTGCGCCAGGAACAGTGAATAGGTGGTGTCGGCGGCGTCGATCCGGACGGGATCGCCGCCGACCAGCCGGACCTGATGGCCCAGTTCGCCAAGCGCGCTGACGATGGTGGCCGGTTTCATCGCGAGCAGCGTCCGCGCCTCGACCCCGTCCTGGGCGCGGGCCGGGGGTATCGCGGTCCCCAGAGCCGTCAGAGAGAGGGCGAGTCCGGCGATTGCGCCGCCTGTGAGCAAGGTCATTTTCATAAGTGATTTTTATCAGGCACATGGATGGCCAACCAATGATGTGATGTACCGGTGCACCATCTTCGCTTTGGGCGGGATGCCGCTGGTATAGGAAAGAAGCGTGGGGGCGACCCCCTTGATGAGGAACCGAAGCCGATGACGAGATGGAGCGTGACGCGACATGGCAGGATGGCGGTGGCTGCGTTGCTGCTGGCCGGAGTGGCGGCCTGTGGCAGCGAACCCAGCGATGCGGCGGGCAGCGCCGCCGCGGTCGATACGGCGGCCAAGCCCGCCGCGGCCCGCGCGCCCAACACCGCCGGTACCGACGGCGCCGATGATCGGCCGGTGCGCCAGATGACCGAAAGCGACCGGCTGCGGCTCGAGATGGCGGACGGCGCGTGCCGCAACAACGATTTCAAGGGCTTTTTCCAGGCGTTTACCGGATCGTGGGCGGTGCGCGAAAAATATACCGCCGCCAAGGTCGGCTTTGGCGAGACCGGCAAGGCGCGCAAGATCGACAAGCGCCGCTACCTCGATCAGAATCATTATCCGCTGGCGACGATCGATTATTTCTTCGTGACCGCCGAAACGGCGATGAAATTCGACATGAACGGCGGCGATGCAAAGGATCTGCGCTATGTCCAGATCGAGTTCAACCAGTCGGGCGATAACCGCGTCCGGATCGACTGGCTGCCGGGAATTTTCGAGATGAACCTGACCCCGCCGCCCGAAGATCTGCAAGAGGGGCTGGGCGATCTGGTGCAGGAAACCGGGTCGGGCGGGTATCTGCTGTTTTTCCCTACCGAAAGTTGCTGGGAACTGGTCGACGACATCGCCAACCCGCCGCTGGAGATATGATGAACCTCGATATGTTTGTGCGCCGGTTGCTCGCTGTCCGACCGGCGCTGCTCATCATCACCGCGCTGCTCGCGCTTGCCGGGATCGCCCTGCCCGCCGCGGCACAATATCCCTGCCCGTCGCCCGGCCCGAACGACCAGGTGGTCGGCGAGGTCGACCTTGGGGGGGGACTCGGCAAGGGGCTGATGTGCGTCCCCCGCAACAATGGTCCGGCGGCGCCCCCCGCGGCGCCGCGTATCGTCAATCAATATGCCTCGATTGCGGGGCACCCCGATGTCGATGACGTGTGGATGGAGGGGAATTTCGACGGCCCGCGCGGCGCCCAGGAAAAGGCGCTGGCGGCGTGTCAGCGGGCGATGGGATCGGGGTGCGTGTCGTTCGGCGAATGGGCCAACTCGACAACCGCGATCGCGCGCGACTGGAACGGGTTTCTGTACGGCGGTTGGGGTGTGAACGGCGGGGCAGCCAAGGCTGCGGCGCTGGCCAATTGCGGCCGCGAACAGCCGCTGCCATGCGAAATCGTCGGCACCTATGGCGCGGGCAAACAGCGGGCGACGCCCGATCTGGCGAAGGCGCGCAAATTGTACGGCGCGGCTGCCTGGGTCGAGGACAAGCGCGCGCCCAAGACGGCATCGGTGCGCGCATGGATCGCGACCGGACACCCGACCCTGGCGGCCGCCACCGGCGCGGCGGTCGCGGCGTGCGAGCGGGCCAACCCCGGCCTGACCTGCGCCTATTGGGGCGTCACCGGCAACGGCGTGATCCAGACCTACACCGACAGGGGCGTTCCGAACGGCCTGCCCGAACGCAACGCCAAGCGCGCAGCAGAAGCGGCGCGGAAACTCTGCGCCAAAGAGGGTGGCGCCTGTATCCTGCAAAAGGCGTATGACACCCGTCGGCCGGGGCTGGCGGTGCATGATTTCGCCGCCGCGAAAGCGCAATAGCCGCGACGCGGCGGCGATATCGTCGTCACCGCGCAAAAAATCGAACAGCGCGCCATCGACGTGCCGCGGCTGTACGGGGTGCAGGTTGTCGCGCGCTTTTAAGCGCGGCAGCGCTGCGCTATCCTGATCCTGCCGTGGCGGTGCGCGCCGTGGCAGGATCGGGGGGTGGGATGACATATTGGGTGACCGCGGGGCTGAGCATGGTGCTGGCCGCAGCCAGCCCGGCGGTGGCGGCCGATGATCTGGCATGGCTGGCGGGGCAGTGGGCGAGCGAGACGGGCGATCGCTGGACCGAGGAAAGCTGGACGCCGCCGCGCGGCGGGGGGATGCTGGGCCATAGCCGCACGGGGCGCGGCGATGTCATGCGCGAGTTTGAGTTTTTACGGATCGCAGCGGGCGCCGACGGGACGCTCGCCTATATCGCGCAGCCACAGGGCGGAGCGTCCGTGGCGTTTCGGTTGGTGCGCCATGATACGACGAGCGCGACGTTCGAAAATGCGGCGCATGACTATCCGCAGCGCATCCATTATGTCCGCGACGGCGACACACTGACCGCGACGATTTCGCGGATCGACGGGTCAAAGCCGATGCGATGGACCTTTCGCCGCCGCTAACCCGTCCGCCGCGCCAGCCAGACCCCGGCGACCATCAGCGCGATGCCCGCGAGGCGTTTGGCATCGACCGGGAAGCGCATCGATCCGAACAGCGCGTAATGGTCGATCACTGCGGCGCTGATCAGCTGGCCGACGAGGACGAAAAAGATCGCGTTACCGACCCCGAATTTGGGCGCGATGAAGGTTACCGAAATCACGTAGAATGCGACGAACAGCCCGCCGAAATAGAAGTGGAACGGGATGTCGGACGAAAAGCGGATCTGGCCGACCGACCCGGTCGCGAGCGCGCCGGTGGTGGCGATCAGGAAGGCGAGGCCGAACAGGATCATCGACGCCGCCATCGGGCTTCCGAGCCGCCCGCCAAGACCGCCGTTCAAGGCCGCGAGGATCGGGATACCGATGCCGGTGAGCAGCATGATGATCGCAAAGGTCGGGGCGTTGCTGCTGGTCATTGCGGCGGTGCCTTCGCCGCTTGCGCGGCGCGAAATTCGGCGACCGGCAAGCCGCCGATGCCCCAATTGTCGAGGTCAACCTCGTCGATCGTCACCACCGTGGTCGCGGGGTTTTTGCCGAGGATTCGTTGGAGCAATTCGGTGACGCCGCCGATCAGTTCGGCCTTTTGCGCGGGCGTCGCGCCTTCACGGGTAATCTTGATGTTCACATATGGCATCGGTCGGCTCCTCAGCTGGCGATATGCGCGGGCCAGCCCGGCATCGCGGGAAAGCCGGGCAGTGCGGCGATCCGATCGGTCCATTCGCCGATTGCCGGCCAGTCGGCAAGGTCGATGTCGGCTTCGGCCACTAAAGCCAGATAGGGGCTCGCGGAAAGGTCGGCGATGGTCAGCCGGTCGCCGACCAACCAACGATGCTGCGCCAGATGCGCCTCGATCACCGGCAGGAAGCGCGCGGTCACCGCTTGCGCCTGCGCCTCGGCGATCGTCGCGCCGAACTGGCGGGCGAGGCGCAGCGTGGCCGGGCCGTTGGCGATTTCGTTGGCGGCGTGCGACAGCCACAGCGCAATCTCGCCGCGTTCCTGGGGCGTGCGGCCGTCCCAGTCGCCGGGGCGGTGGCGCGCCGCGAGGTAGGTCAGGATCGCCTGACTGTCGCGCAGCGTGCGGTCGGTTTCGACATAGACGGGGATCTGGCGCATCGGGGTGATCGCGGCAAAGGCGTCGGATTGGCGCGCGGCGGCGTCGGTCAGCCGCTCGTCCCACGGCAGGTCGAGGAAGGTGAGTGCCATGCGGACCTTGTGGGTATTGCCCGACCGCGGGGTGCCATAAAGCTGGATCATCGTTAGGCTCCGGAAAGCTGGGTGCGAAGCGCGGCGTTTTCGGCGCGTAATTGATTGAGTTCGGCCGCCATCGGCTGGATCGCGGCGGAAATTTCGGCCTCGGTAAAGCGCGGGGTGATGTGCTGCGAACAATTCCATTCCCAGCCGATGACGTCGATCAGGAAGGCGCGTTCGGGGACGGCGCGATACCCATCGGGCATCAGCGACGTCACCAGTTCGGGATCGTCGGCAAGCTCGACGCTGTGCGCGTGGCCGACCAGTTTCAGCCGGTCCTTGTTCGGATAATCCATCAGGAACAGCGAGACGCGGTCGTTGCCCGCGAGGTTCGCGGTGCTGATATATTGTTTGTTGCCGCGATAGTCGGCGAAGCCGATGCGGTTGCCGTCGATATGGCGCAGGAAGCCCGCGGGGCCGCCGCGATGCTGCATATAGGGCCAGCCGTCGCCGTTGACGCTGGCCATGTAAAAGCTGTCGCGCAGCGCGATATAATCCAGCTCCTTGGCGGTTAGCGCGTCGGGGGTGCCGTCGGCGCCCGCGTCCATCTTCAGATAGGACGCGCGCGAGCCATGGCGTTCCTGCAACGCCTTGACCGCGTCGCTGAACAGCGTGTGCCGGTAATTTCGCGCCATGATAAAACCTCCGTCCGCGGGGAACGAACGAAGGCAGAGGGGACATGCCTTCGTTCGCCGCCCCCGATATAGATCGTTGCGCAAAATGTGATAACGCACGTGAATGGCATGACTCTGTTTCAATTAATGGAATAATCAATGGACCGGTTGCTGACGCTGGAGATGTTCGTCGCGGTGGCGAGTGAGGGCGGGTTCGCTGCGGCGGCGCGCAAGCTGGGCAGTTCACCCCCCGCCGTGACGCGCGGCATCGCGGCGCTCGAGGCGCGGTTGGGGACACTGCTGTTCCATCGTTCGACGCGCGCAGTGGCGCTGACCGATGCGGGGGCGGCGTTTCTGGAACAGGCGCGGCGCATCCTGGCCGACCTGGCGGGCGCCGAGCGCGAGCTGCGCGGGGCAGCGGCCCAGCCGCGCGGCCAGCTTTATGTCACCGCGCCGGTCATGTTCGGGCGGTTGCATGTGCTGCCCGTCGTCGGCGCGCTGATGGCCCAGCATCGCGAGCTGATGGTGCGGATGATGCTGATCGATCGCAATGTGCGGATCGTCGAGGAAGGGATCGACGTCGCGGTGCGAATCGGCGCGCTGGCCGATTCGGCGCTAAAGGCGGTGCGGATCGGCTGGGTGCGCCAGATGCTGGTCGCCAGCCCCGCCTATCTGGCGCGGCGCGGGGCACCGCAAACGGTCGCGGAGCTGGCGGGGCATGAGCTGATCGGGACGATGGGGCCGCGCGCGGCGGGGGAATGGCAGCTGGCAAGCGGCCGCTGGCGGCTCGATCCGCGGCCGCGGCTGGTGCTTAACACCGTCGATGGCGCATTGGCGGCGGCAGAGGCGGGGCTGGGGATCGCCAATCTGCTGAGTTACCAGCTGGCCGATGCGCTCGCCGCCGGGCGGTTGATCGCGCTGCTGACCAACGAACAGCCGCCCGCGTTGCCGGTTCATCTGGTATTCGAACCGGCGCGCGCGGGATTGCCCGCGGTGCGGCGGTTTGTCGAGGCGATGACGGCGCGGGCGCGGGACGCGAGGCTGGGGTAGGCGCGCTTGGCTATTGGGGGGCGATGGTCATTCCGCTTCCCATATCTTGTCCCCCTTGCTCGACGGTAAGCGAAGGTCCAGCCATGGCCGAGCCTTCGGCTTGCCCCCGAAGGGTTTTGACGGCATCGTGCTGGTGATGCACCACAATCGCCCAACCGCTTATTTGCCGCGCGCATGAACCGCACACCGCGCCTGATCGGCTATGCCCTGATGGCGGTGGCCGCGGCGCTCGCGCTGGCAGAGCGGCGCGGCGCCATCGACAGCATCGGACCGTTCCCGGTCGCCGCGGCCGCGTTGCTGGTGGGAATGATCGGGGTGATGCTGGTGTTCACCGACCTGATGGTGCGTGGGCTTTACGCGCAGGTCGGTGCAGCAAAACGCGACGAAGGCGAGGAGTAACGCCCCTCCCCGCTGCGACTAGCGAACAGGTTCGCAAGTCTCGCTGCCCCTCCCGCAAGCGGGAGGGGATAAGTTTGGCTTTTCATTCGACAGTATCGGCGGTTACCATTATGACCGTGCGATGACCGATCGACCGTCAACGCCGCTGCTCGACACGGTGGATGTCCCCGCCGACCTCCGCAAGCTGAAGCCCGAAGACCTCCGCCAGTTCGCCGACGAGCTGCGCGCCGAGATGATTTCCGCCGTCGGGACGACCGGCGGGCATCTGGGCAGTGGGCTTGGGGTCGTCGAGCTGACCACCGCGCTGCACTATGTGTTCGACACCCCGCGCGACAAGATCGTGTGGGACGTCGGGCATCAATGCTATCCGCACAAGATCATCACCGGGCGCCGCGACCGCATCCGCACCTTGCGCACCGGCGGCGGCCTGTCGGGTTTCACCAAGCGCAGCGAGAGCGAATATGATCCGTTCGGGGCGGCGCACAGCTCGACCTCGATCAGCGCCGCCTTGGGCTTTGCGATCGCGAACAAGCTGAAGGACCAGCCGGGCCGCGCGATCGCGGTGATCGGCGACGGGTCGATGTCGGCGGGCATGGCCTATGAGGCGATGAACAATGCCCAGCAGGCGGGCAACCGGCTGATCGTCATCCTCAACGACAATGACATGTCGATCGCGCCGCCGGTCGGCGGGCTGTCGGCGTATCTCGCCAAGCTGGTCTCGTCGCGGCCGTTCCTGGAGCTGCGCGAAATCGCCCGGCGCTTTGCGCGCAAATTGCCCGAGCCGCTGCACAAGGCGGCGAAAAAGACCGACGAATATGCGCGCGGCATGGCGATGGGTGGGACCTTGTTCGAAGAGCTCGGCTTTTATTATGTCGGGCCGATCGACGGGCACAATCTGGACCATCTGATCCCGATCCTGGAAAATGTCCGCGACAGCGATCATGGCCCGGTGCTGATCCATGCCGTCACGGTGAAGGGCAAGGGCTATGGCCCCGCCGAGGCGGCCGCCGACAAATATCATGGCGTCCAGAAATTCGACGTCATCACCGGCGTACAGGCAAAGGCGCCGCCAGGACCGCCCGCGTATCAGAATGTGTTCGGTGAGACGCTGGCGAAGCTGGCAGACACCGACCCGCGCATCGTCGCGATCACTGCGGCGATGCCGTCGGGGACCGGGGTGGACAAATTCGCCAAGGCGCATCCGACGCGCAGCTTTGATGTCGGCATCGCCGAACAACATGCGGTCACGTTCGCGGCGGGCCTGGCGGCGCAGGGGATGCGGCCGTTCTGCGCCATCTATTCGACCTTCCTCCAGCGCGCCTATGATCAGGTCGTGCATGATGTAGCGATCCAGAACCTGCCGGTGCGTTTCGCGATCGACCGCGCCGGGCTGGTCGGCGCCGATGGATCGACCCATGCTGGCTCGTTCGACATCACCTATCTGGCGACGCTGCCCAACATGGTGGTGATGGCGGCGGCGGACGAGGCCGAGCTGGTCCATATGACCTATACCGCCGCCGAATATGATGATGGCCCGATCGCCTTCCGTTATCCGCGCGGCAATGGCACCGGCGTCGCGCTGCCCGAAGTTCCGGTGAAGCTGGAAATCGGCAAGGGGCGCGTGGTGCGCAGCGGCAAGACCGTGGCGATCTTCTCGCTCGGCACGCGATTGGCCGAGGCGTTGAAGGCCGCCGATACGCTGGAGGCGCGCGGGCTGTCGACGAGCGTCATCGACCTGCGTTTCGCCAAGCCGCTCGACGAGGAGCTGATCCGCAAGACCCTCGCGAGCCACGAAGTGTGCGTGACGGTCGAGGAAGGCAGCGTCGGCGGTCTCGGCGCGCATGTGCTGACCTTAGCGAGCGACGAGGGGCTGATCGACGCGGGGCTGAAGCTGCGCACGCTGCGCCTGCCCGATATGTTCCAGGATCAGGACAAGCCCGAACTGCAATATGACGCCGCGGGGCTGAACGCGCCGCAGATCGTCGATTGCGTGCTGAAAGCGCTGCGCCACAACAGCGCGGGTGTCGAGGAAGCGGGCGCGCGGGCTTAGCGGTAAACTTCGCGGCGATGGGCCAGCGTTAGGACCAGAACAACCAGTCGTTCGTCAAAGATGCGGACCACGATACGATAGTCGCCCACTCTGTACCGCCACAACCCTTTGAGACTCCCGGTCAGTGCCTTGCCACGCTGGCGCGGATCTTCAAGGGCGGTGAGTTCCTCCAAGTAGCGGGTGATGCGATCGGCCTGTTCGCGAGCAATTTTGCGGAAGGCGCGGCGCGCGCCGTCGTCGAGCTCAATCGTCCAGGCCAAGTTCTTTCCTCAGTTCGGCAACGGAAATGGTCTTGGCGGGATCATGTTGCCGCATTGCTTCCTCTGCAGCAGCGATATCCTCGATGTCCTCGATATATTCCTCGATCGCTTTTCGCGCGAACGAGGTTTTTGTGCGACCGGCGCGCTTGGCAGCTTCGGAGAGCCGTTCTTCAAGTTCCTTGTCGAGGCGAATGGCAAGCATAATCCGGCTCCTTTGCTATACATGTATAGCGCGGGGCGCCGGTTCACAAGATTTGTCGCAAATTGACCGAACCGGAATGGACATTCTTTGGTAGGCGACGAATAGTGCGACAAAGGGGCACGCGCCAATGGATTTCCTGAAACTCATCCAGTCGCTCGACGAGCTGCTCTATGAGATCATGTCGTGGCTGATCTTTTATCCGGTCACCTTGTGGCGCGCGCTGACCAAGCCGCTGACGATGATGGATTATGCCGACACCGAACTCGGCGATCCGGCGGCGCGGCAATATAGCGATACGCTGTCGCCGCCGCTGTTCCTGCTGCTGACGATCGCGCTGACGCATGCCGCCGAACTGTCGCTGGTCGGGCAGGACCAGCTGATTACCAGCAAGACCGGGTTGAGCGCGTTTATCAGCGACGACAGCAGTCTGATATTGGTGCGGGTTGCGTTTTTCAGCATTTTTCCGCTGATCATGGCGGCACGGATGGTGCGGGCGCGGCATGTGAAGCTCGACCGCGGACCGCTGAAGCCGCCCTTTTACAGCCAGTGTTACGTCACCGCGCCCTTCGCGATGATGGTCAGTGCCGCGTCGATCCTGATGCGAATGGGGCAGATCGAGTGGGAGTTGGCCGGTTTCGCGCTGCTCGTCTTCGCGCTGCTGTGGTTCGGGACGTTGCAAATCTTGTGGTTCGCGCACCATTTGCGCTGCGGTTACTGGCGCGCCGCGGGCCATGCCTCGCGCGCGATGGTCGAGGCGCTGGTGTTGTTTACGGTCGTGTCGCAGATTTTTCGTTAGCCGCCATGAAAAAGGCCCGGACATGCCGGGCCTTTCCAGTCGGTGATGTTCGCCGGGTTCAGCCCGTCGGAATCGCCGCTTGCGCGTCGCGGCCGTCGCCTTCGGGGGCGGCCAGGATGTCGCGGACGACCAGTCCCTTGTCGACCACCTGCGTGTCGGGGCTGCCGACCTGGCTGCGGATGCCGGGGTCGGCGCGGGCGCCGTCGGCGCTGCTGATCACCGCGGCTTCATTGGGGCTGCGGGCTGAGGGGCCGCCGAACAGCGCGCGCAGCGTCTGTTCCGCGGTCGATTCGCCGCCGGGACGCGCGGTGCCGGGGGCGGGCGGGGCCAGCGAGAAATCGGGCGGCACGACGAGCGGTGCCTGACGCGACACCGCAAATTCGTCGGGCCGGTCGCGGCTGAACAAATTGTTCGACCCGCAGGCCGACAGGGTGGTCGCGAAAATCGAGGCGGCCAGGATGGCGGTGGTCCGGTTCACTGTAATAACTCCTATGCGCCCCGTTAATCGGTGGACGGCTTCCCGTCCGTGCTGGCCGCCTTTTCGCCGAAGAGCAGCGCGCGCGCAACCAGCAAAAGCACCCCCAGCGTGATGCACGCATCGGCGACGTTAAAGATCATGAAGGGGCGGAAATCGCCGAAATGCAGATCGGCGAAATCGACGACATAGCCATAGCGCACCCGATCGACGATATTGCCGAGCGCGCCGCCGAGGATCATCGCGAGCGCAATCACGTCGCCCTTCGCCTGTTCGCGGGTCATCCAGATGCCGACCGCGGCGGCGACGATCCCGGTCACCGCGACCAGCGTCCAGCGCGTCGTGTCGGTGCAACTGGCGAACATCGACAGCGAAATGCCGCAATTTTCGGCCCAGGTCAGGTTGAAGATGTCCATCAGCTCGATCTGGCGCTTCGCTTCGAGCGACAGCGGGGTGATGATCACCCATTTGGTCACCTGATCGAGCAGGAAGGCGAAGGCGGCGATCAACAGGCCGAAACGCAGGTGCGGCGAACGAGAGCTTGTCATGCGGGGTTCAATACTGTTTCGCAGCGATTGCACAAGTTGCCGTCCTCGGTAACTTCGGGGAGGTGGCGCCAGCAGCGGCCGCATTTGTGGTCGGTGGTGGGAGTGACTCCGACCCGATTGTTATGCTGTGTGCGTTCGACCGCCGCTGTGATGAACAATTCGGCGAGCTCGTCCCAAGTAAACTGGCTGGCCAGTTCGTCGCCGACGACGATCTTGGCTTCGAGGCTCGACCGCACCGTCTTTTCGCGGCGAAGCGGCTCGATAGCCTCGTTCACCTGATTGCGAAGCTGACGCAATTCAGCCCAACGCCCAATCAGTTCGTCATCCCGGCGAAGGCCGGGATCCCCACCGTCGAGATCCCGGCCTTCGCCGGGATGACGATTGAGGGTGGGAAGTGTGGGCCATTCGAGGAGGTGGACCGAACCTGCTTCGGGATAGCGCGTCCCCCACACCTCTTCGCTGGTGAACACCAGCACCGGCGCGGCATAGCGCACCAGCGCGTGGAACAGCGTGTCGAGCACGCTGCGGTACGCGCGGCGTTTGTCGGTCCCTAAGGGCGCGGCGGGGCCGATGTCGCAGTAGAGGCTGTCCTTGCGGATATCGAAATAGAAGGCCGACAGGTCTTCGTTGCAGAAGTCCGAGAGCAGGCGGGTGTAGCTGTTGAAGTCGAAATCATCGACCGCGCGGACCAGCTTGGCGTCGAGGTCGGCGAGCAGCGAGAGCATATAGCGCTCGAGCTCGGGCATCGCCGCGACGTCGTCGATCTTCTCCGCGTCGCTAAATCCTTCCAGCGCGCCGAGCAGGTAACGGAAGCTGTTGCGCAGCTTGCGATACTGGTCGGCGACCCCGGTCAGGATTTCCTTGCCGATGCGGTGGTCTTCGGTGAAGTCGACCGACAGCGCCCACAGGCGCAGGATGTCGGCGCCATAGTCGCGCATCAGGTCGATCGGGCTGATCGTGTTGCCGAGCGACTTCGACATTTTGAAGCCCTTGGAATCCATCGTGAAGCCGTGGGTCAGCACCGCCTTGTACGGCGCCTGTCCGCGCGTGCCGCAGCTTTCGAGCAAGGACGACTGGAACCAGCCGCGATGCTGGTCGCTGCCTTCGAGATAGAGGTCGGCGCTGTGGGTGCCGCCGTCGTGGCGGACGAGCGCGGGCCACCTACCGCTCTCCAGGACGAAGGCGTGGGTGCAGCCCGAATCGAACCAGACGTCGAGGATGTCGACGATGCGCTCATAATCGGCGGCGTCATATTGATCGCCGAGATATTCCTGCGCGCGCGCGTCGCTCCATGCGTCGACACCGCCGGCCTTCACCGCCGCGACGATGCGGTCGTTGACTACGGGATCGTTGAGGTACTGGCCGGTCTTGCGGTCGACGAAGAGCGTGATCGGCACGCCCCAGGCGCGCTGGCGCGACAGCACCCAGTCAGGGCGGTCCTTGACCATCGACCCGATGCGGTTGCGGCCCTTTTCGGGGACGAAGCGGGTGCGGTCGATCGCGTGCATCGCGGCCTGCCGCAGCGTCGGCGCGGCGCACAGATCCTCCTCGGCGGGGTTGATCGCGCCGCCTTCGCTTTCCCAGCGCTGCTCGCGCGGCGCCTTGGGCTCGATGTGGGTCATCACCCGGTCCATCGGCACGAACCATTGCGGGGTGCAGCGATAGATGACCTTGGCTTTCGAGCGCCAGCTGTGCGGATAGCTGTGCTTGTAATCGGCGGATGCGGCGAGAAGCCCGCCGGATTCGCGCAGGTCGGTGCAGATCGGGCCGTCGGGGGCGTTGAACTTGGGGTTGATGACCGAGCCCTGACCGGCGAGCCAGCCCCAGTCTTCGCGATATTTGCCGTCGCCCTCGACCGCGAACACGGGGTCGATGCCGTTCGCCTTGCACAGGTCGAAATCATCCTCGCCATGGTCGGGCGACATATGGACGAGCCCGGTGCCGCTGTCGGTGGTGACGAAATCGCCCGCGAGGAAGGGGCGCGGGCGCGCGAAGAAGCCGCCGAGCGCGTGCATCGGGTGGCGGGCTGACAGGCCTGCCAGCTCGGAGCCCTTGCCCTCCCAATCGATGGAATAGGAATCGATCCTGTATCGGTTGCTCACCGCATCAACCAAATCGCGGGCAACGAGCAAATGGGTTGGAGTGGGTTCGCCGCTCCCGCTGTTCTCCCCGCCCTGCCAAGCGTTCAGGTGTAGAACGACGTAGTCAACGTCACGGCCGTACGCGATCGCCTGATTGACCGGGATTGTCCACGGCGTGGTCGTCCAGATTACCGCATGGACACCGTCGAACCTTCCATCCGGTCCTCCGACGATCTTGAAGGGCACATCGATCTGCGTCGAGACGATATCTTCATATTCGATCTCGGCCTCGGCGAGCGCGGTCTTTTCGACCGGCGACCACATCACCGGCTTGGCGCCGCGATAGAGCATATCGTTGGCGGCGAATTTGAGCAGCTCGCGGACGATCGTGGCCTCGGCCTCATAATCCATCGTCAGATACGGATGGTCCCAGTCGCCGCCGATGCCGAGGCGCTTGAGCTGCTCGCGCTGGGTGTCGACCCAATGCTGCGCATAGGCGCGGCATTCGGCGCGAAATTCCTCGACCGGAACCTCGTCCTTGTTCAGCTTTTTCTTGCGATACTGCTCCTCGACCTTCCACTCGATCGGCAGGCCGTGACAGTCCCAGCCGGGCACATAGGGCGCGTCCTTGCCCTTCAGCGTCTGAGTGCGGACGACCATGTCCTTGAGGATATGGTTGAGCGCATGGCCGATGTGCATGTCGCCATTGGCATAGGGCGGGCCATCGTGGAGGATGAACTGGTCGCGGCCCTTGCGGCTCTCGCGAATCTGGCCTTCGAGGTTGCCCTCGAGCCATTTGGCGAGAATCAGCGGCTCCTTCTGCGGCAGGCCGGCCTTCATCGGAAAGTCGGTCTTGGGCAGGAAGACGGTGTCGCGATAATCGCGCTGTTCGGCGGCGGTGGGCGTGTCGGTCATGGGGGCGGCGCTTAGCGCAGATTTGCGTGGGAGCAAAGCTTATGGGCGCGGGTGGGGTGGAAGAAGAGGTTCACGCGGAGGCGCGGAGACGCGGAGGGAAAAGAAGAGAAGGGTTTCGCGCAGAGGCGCAGAGATCGCGGAGAAAGAGCAAGGGCGGCAAAGCCGCCATCCATTCTTCTCCGCGGCTCCGCGTCTCCGCGTGAATCCCTTATTTCTCTGCGTTCTCTGCGCCTCTGCGCGCAAAATCCCTATTTCTGTCGTGGTCGTAGCGCCGGTCCCACGGCGCGGATGTCTTCGACCCAGATATAGCCGTTGAAGCTGGCGGGGATTTTGGCGAGTTGCTGGGGGGTGGAAAGGCCTTCGTTCGATTTGCCGCTTTCATAGGGGCCAAAGACGATGACGCGCGCGCCGACGCTGTCCATGCGCGCGATCAGGCGGTCAGGCCAGCTCCAATAGGCCCATTGATAGTTGATCGGGATCGCGAGGACGCCGTTCCGGCAGCTGGCGGGAACGATGCCCGTCCAGCCGTAGGTTACATAGTCCTTTGAGCAGGCCATCGCCTCGCGCTTGAGGTCGAACGACCAATTGTTTGGCAGCAGTTCGCGCATCCGTTTCACCGGACGTTCGGCGCCGTAGAAGGCGTCGCCGAGCTTGGCGCTGTCGCGGCCCGAGGCTTGCAGGATCGCGAACAGCTGGTCGGCTTCGCGCGGGTTTTTCGATTTGAAGTTGAACAGGATCGGGTGGACGGGGAGCGCCGTGAGGCCTTCCTCGACCGTCGGCATCTTGCCGACGCCCTTGCCGCGCAGCGGGAAGGTCTTGCCGCCGTCGGCGGTATAGCCATGGCCGATGTCGAGCGCCTTGAGCTCGGCCAGCGTCAGGTCGCGGGTGGCGCCCTTGCCTTCGGTGCGGCAATCAACGGTCCAGTCGTGGAAGAGGACCATGCGCCCGTCCTTGGTCGGCGCGACGTCGACCTCGACCATGTTGGCGCCGAGGCCGACCGCCCATGTCATGGATTCTGGGGTGTTTTCGAATATCTCATGGCTTGGCGGATAGGCGTGGACGGCGGTGCAGGTGTCGCGACCGACCGCGGCGCGCTTGTCGTAGAGGTGATAGACGCCGCGGTGCGCGATGAGTTTGGGCTTGCCTGTCGGCGAGGGGGCTAGCCAGCTGGCGTTGCTGAGGGTCAGCCAGGCGATGAGCGCGGCGAACAGCCAGAGCGCGATTTTGGTGGCGCGGCGCAGGGGCTTTTTGGGCGGGGGTTCGAGGGCGGTGGCCCAGTCGGTGTTTGCGTCGGTCATGCGGTCCCCCACTCCCTCTCCCCTTGCGGGAGAGGGTTGCGAAAGCTTGGCAGCTTGCTGCCTAGCTGAAGCTGGGAGAGGGGGTGGCGCCGTAGCGTTGGGGCGCTGCCCCCTCTCCCGTTGCGACTAGCGAGCAAGCTCGCAAGTCTCACTGCCCTCTCCCGCAAGGGGAGAGGGTTTAGATGGTGGCGAGCAGCACCTTCGCCGCGTCGCAATCCTTGCCAATCTGCGCCATCAGCGCGTCCATGCTGTCGTACTTCGCCTCGGGCCGGATGAAGGCGTGGAAGGCGACGTCGATGTCCTGCCCGTACAGATCCTCGGCAAAATCGAAGAAATGCGGTTCGAGCAATTCCTTCGGCGGATCGAAGCTGGGGCGGATGCCGAGGTTGGCGGCGCCTTTCAGCTCGCGCCCGTCGCGCAGCTTTCCGGTGATCGCGTAGATGCCGTAACGCGGGCGCAGGTAGTTTCCCATGTCGATATTGGCGGTCGGGAAACCCAGCAAACGCCCATTCTTGTCGCCATGCTCGACCGTGCCGCGCACGGTGAAGGGGCGGGTCAGCAGGCGCGCGGCGGTGGCGCAATCGCCCGCGTGCAGCGCCTCGCGGATGCGGCTCGACGAGATGACGGCATCGTCCTCGACCGGGGCGACCATTTCGGTGAAGAAGCCAAGGCGGCGGGCGTGGTCGGCCAGCGTCACGACATCGCCGCCGCGGCCCTTGCCGAACACGAAGTCGCTGCCGGTGACGACCCCGGCGGCGCCGTAACGGTCGAGGAGGAGCCCGGTGATGAATTCCTCCGCCGTTGTCCCCGCAAGCGCGGCGTCGAAGGGCAGGACGAGCATCGCGTCGGCGCCCGCCGCGGCGAATAGCTCTTGCCGCTGGTCGAGCGTCGTGAGGCGGAAGGGTGCAACATCGGGTTTGAAATAGCGCACCGGATGCGGGTCGAAGGTCGCGACGATCGCGGGGCGACCTTCGTCGCGGGCATGGCGGACGGCGCGACCGACGACCGCTTGGTGCCCGGCGTGGAAGCCGTCGAAATTGCCGAGCGCGATGACGCCGCCGCGCAGCGGATCGGCGATGCGGGCGTGGCCGTCGAGGCGGATCATTTCCGCCCTCTCTTCCGTTCGTGCTGAGCTTGTCGAAGCACTGTTCTTCCTTCTTGCGGCGTCAAAAGAAAGAACGGCCCTTCGACAAGCTCAGGGCGAACGGATAGGGAAGGAAGCTTCATGGCGCGGGCGGCGACAGCGGGACCAGCCCCGCGCGCAGCACGCGAACGGCGTTGCCGCCCATGGCGGCGCGGATTTCGTCGTCGCTGAACCCCGCGTCGATCAGCGCCTGCGTCACCTGCGCCAGTTTCGACGTATCGAAGCGCACCGTGGTGGCGCCGTCATAATCGCTGCCAAGCGCGACATGCTGGATGCCGACAAGGTCGCGGACATGCTTCATCGCCTTCGCGATGCTCGCGGGCGAGGTGTCGCAGATTGCGGCATCCCAATAGCCGATGCCGACAAGCCCGCCGGTCGCCGCGACGCCGCGGATTTGCGCGTCGGACAGGTTGCGGTTGACCTTGCACGTCGCCTGTACGCCGCCATGGCTGGAGACGACGGGGCGGCGCGCCATCTTGAGGATGTCGGCGACGCAAGCGTTCGAGCAATGCGCGATGTCGACGATCATGCCCTTCGCTTCCATCGCGGTGACGACCTGCCGCCCGAGCGGGGTCAGGCCGCCCTTCTTGAGTCCGTGCATCGATCCGGCGAGATCATTGTCGAAGAAATGGGTGAGCCCCGCCATGCGGAACCCTGCGGCGTAGAGCTTGTCGAGATTTCCGAGCTGGCCTTCGAGCGGATGCAGGCCTTCGATGCTGAGCAGCGCGCCGGTGGTCAGCGGTTTGCCCCGCCGCGCCGCGAGCAGCGCGTCGAGATCGGCGGCGGTGGCGACCGCGCGCAGCTTGCCGTCCGACGCAGCGACGGCGCGGTGCAGCTTTTCAGCATGCCACAGCGAGCGTTCGAGCAGCGAGTTCCACGTCCGCACTGGCTGGAGCTGCGCGATCACCAGGCTGGTGATATTGTCGGTGTCGCCGCTGTTGGCGTCGTAATTCTGGCCCTTCGGCGACTTGGTCGTGCTCGCGAGGATTTGCAGCGCGACATTGCCGTCCTCCAGCCGCGGCAGGTCCATATGGCCGCGTGTCGCGCGGTCGAGGATGTTCCGTTTCCAGAGCAAGGTGTCGCTGTGCAGGTCGACGATGGTCAGCGTTTTGTGGAGCGCCTTGGCGCGTTCGCTGACCGCTGGAAGCGGCTTGCCATCGATCTGGTTGGTGCCGCGCTCGATGATGCCGGGGGCTAGCGCGAAGAAAGCGAGCGCGGCGAGGGCGACAACAAGCAGGAGTGCGATCAGCCAGCGGCGCATGGGGCTAAATCCTTGTCAGCGTGACGAAGCTGTAGGCGGGGCGTCCGGCGTCGTCGGCGGGATGATCTTCGCGCGCAACTTCGCGCCACGCGGCGGGGTCGGGATAGGCGATCACGGCGTCGCCTTTCGGCTCAAGGGCGACTTCGGTCAGCTCGATGCGGTCGGCGAGGGGCAGGAACAGCGCGTAGATTTCAGCACCGCCAATCACCATCACATGCGGGGCATTCGCCAGTTTCAGCGCTTCCTCGATGCTTGCGACGGGTTCGGCGCCTTCGTCCTGCCAGTCGGGGTCGCGGGTGAGGACGATGTGGCGGCGGCCTTCGAGCACCGCGGGCAGGCTGTCGAAGGTTTTGCGCCCCATGATCATCGGGCGCCCCATCGTCAGCTGTTTGAAACGGCGGAGATCCGCGGGCAGGTGCCAGGGCATCTTGCCATTTGCGCCGATGACGCCATTGGCGGCGCGCGCGAGGATCAGGGTGATTTCGGGATGGTTCATGCGGGGGCGGTTCCGACCCAGGTCGCGTGGCCGAGCTTGCGGCCGGCGCGCACTTCGGTCTTGCCATAATGATGGACGTGGCACGCGCCGTCGGCGAGGAGCGCAGGCACCGTGGCGATATCGGCGCCGATCAGGTTGCGCATCGTGACGGGCAGCGCGGTGGTCGCGGTGCTGCCGAGCGGCAGCCCGGCGACGGCGCGGATGTGGTTTTCGAACTGGCTGGTCACCGCCCCCTCGATCGTCCAGTGACCGCTGTTGTGGACGCGCGGCGCCATCTCGTTGAAAACTGGGCCGTCGTCGGTGGCGAAAAATTCGCCGGTGAGCACGCCGACATAGTCGAGATCGTCGGCGATGCGCGCCATCAGCGCGCGGGCTTCGTCCTGCTGGTCGCGGATGATCGGCGGCGGTGGCAGGCTGGAGGTCGCGAGGATGCCGTTTTTGTGAACATTGACGCTGCTGTCCCAGAAGCGCGTCTCGCCGTCGATGCCGCGCACCAGAATGACCGAAAATTCGTGCGCGAAGGTGACGAAGCCTTCGAGGATCGCCGCATGACGGTCGATCGCGTCCCATGCACTGTCGGCGTCGGCGGCGGCGATGAGTCGCGCCTGCCCCTTTCCATCATAACCCATGCGCAGCGTTTTCAGGATCGCGGGGGCGCCGATTTCGACAAGCGCGGAGTCGAGCGCGGCGCGGTCGGGAACGGCCGCGAAGGGCGCGGGGCGGCCGCCGTGTCCCGCAACAAACCGCTTTTCGACCAGCCGGTCCTGCGCGATCTCCAGCGCCTGTGCACCCGGGCGCACCGCGACATGCCCCGACAGGAAGCGCACCGTGTCGACCGGGACATTTTCAAACTCGATCGTCACCGCGTCGCACGCCGCGGCAAACGCGGCGAGGCGCGGTTCGTCGTCCCACGCCGCCTGGACATGATGCGCCGCGACCTGCGCCGCAACACTCTCCCGCTCGGGGGCGTAGCTGTGGACCTTGAAACCGAGCTGCGCTGCGGCGACGCCAAGCATCCGGCCGAGCTGGCCGCCGCCGAGAATGCCGATCGTCGAACCCGGTGCCAGCAAAGCGATCAGCCCTCGCGTACCGGGTGCGGGGCGACGCTATTGGTCTGTTCGGTGCGCCACGCGTCGAGTTTTTGCGCCAGATCGGTGTCGTGGTTTGCCAGCAGCGCGGCGGCGAACAGGCCCGCGTTGGTCGCGCCCGCCTTGCCGATTGCAAAGGTCGCCACCGGAATGCCGCCGGGCATCTGGACGATCGAATAGAGGCTGTCGACGCCGCTGAGCGCCGCCGACTGCACCGGCACGCCGAGTACCGGCACGCGCGTCATCGATGCGACCATGCCGGGCAGATGCGCGGCGCCGCCGGCGCCCGCGATGATGGCTTTGAGGCCCCGCTCCGCCGCGCTTTTGGCATAAGCCACGAGGCGGTCGGGGGTGCGGTGCGCTGACACGATCTGCACTTCGTGCGCGATGCCGAATTGTTCGAGGATCTGGACCGCATGGGCCATCGTCGGCCAGTCGGACTGGCTGCCCATGATAACCCCGACTTGCGGCGCGCTGTTGCCCATCACCCAACCCTCCACAAAGCCGCGGCCATTCACCGGGTGAATCGCCGCCGCCACCCCCCTAGCGACTGCACCGCGCGTGGGCAACGCCGCCTGTGGTCCCTTGCTTGGAAGGCCGCCCGCAGCAGCGGTATCTACCCCGTTTTGGCACCCCCAACGGGTAATTGAGGTTCCCTACCTCTGCGTTTACCGATTGGTATCAAGTCGCAGCTAGGGTTGCCGCGCAATATCCGTCGGCATCGGGCCGATGATAAGGGTTCGCTTGCGGGGACGTTGAATGGATAGCGTAGGGGGGGCACGGATCGCGGTCGACCAGTTCGGCTCCGTCGCCGTTGACTCCATCGAAGACCAGCTGCGGGACATCCGCCGGGAACGCGACGCGCTGCGCCGCGAGAACCGCGTG
>NZ_DASYHE010000056.1:0-29344 GCF_035998965.1 Sphingopyxis sp. | reverse complement strand
CTCGCCGAAGACGCGTAACAAACCTACACCCCTCCCCGCGCGGGAGGGGTTTAAGGACATATCATGGCTCTGAAGTTCGAACTCGTCACCCCGGCCCGCCTCGAGCGGTCGATCGAGGTTTACATGGTCACCGTGCCCGGCGCCGAGGGGGATTTCTCGGTGCTCGAAGGCCATGCGCCGTTCATGGCGACGCTGCGCAACGCGCCGCTGACCATCTACGCCACCCAGGGCGCCGCGCCCGAGGTGATCGAGGTCGAAGGCGGCTTCGCCGAGGTGAACGAGTCGGGCCTGACCGTCCTCGCCGAGCGTATCGCCGCCTGATTCTTTCCGCCGTCCACGGCAGAAACAAAGCCCGCATTCCCATCGGATGCGGGCTTTTTTGTGCGTCGAAGCAGCAGCGAATGGATTCGCGCAGAGAGCACAGAGGCCGCGGAGATTATGGTTCACGCGGAGCCGCGGAGCCGCGGAGAAGAATCCGAATCGCGGCTTTGCCGCCTTTTTTCTCGTCTCTGCGAACTCTGCGTTCTCTGCGCGAAAATCCTTTTCCCTCCGCGGCTCCGCGCCTCCGCGCCTCCGCGCCTCCGCGTGAACCACTTACGCGCCCGGCCACCGCATTTCACAATCACCCCGCGCATTAGGACAATGTCAAAGTTTCCACTTTATTCACCGTGTCGGATGGGGGTGCGTCTGCCGCTTGCGGCGATGCCTCCGACAGGATTTGGAAAGCAGGACAAAGCGAATGAGTGCATTCGGACGCCGACCCGGAACCGCTGGCCGCCCCGCCTTTGGCGTGGCCAAGCCGATGCAGGGTGGACCCGGCATGGGCGGCGGCGCGCAATTCCCTGCGATCGACACGCCCGCGATCGAAATTCCGCAAATGCCGTCGCACCTGTCGCCCGAAGAAGAGGCGATGGAGCGGCTGAACCTGCGTTCGACCGCCGAAGCGATGGAGCCCGAAAAGGCGCAGGGTTTTGAAGCCAGCGTTCACAAGATCAAGGAACAGGTGCTGCCGCGCCTGCTCGAACGCGTCGACCCCGAAGCCGCGGCGACGCTGTCGAAGGACGAGCTGACCGAAGAATTCCGCCCGATCATCCTCGAAGTGCTCGCCGAGCTGCGCATCACGCTGAATCGTCGCGAACAGTTCGCGCTTGAAAAAGTGCTCGTCGACGAGCTGCTCGGTTTCGGCCCACTCGAAGAATTGCTCGCCGATCCCGATATTTCGGACATCATGGTCAACGGCCCGTACCAGACCTATATCGAAAAAAAGGGCCAGCTGGTCCTCGCGCCGATTCAGTTCCGTGACGAGCAGCATCTGTTCCAGATTGCGCAGCGCATCTGCAACCTCGTCGGCCGCCGCGTCGACCAGACCACCCCGCTTGCCGACGCCCGTCTGAAGGACGGCAGCCGCGTCAACGTGATCGTCCCGCCGCTCTCCTTACGCGGTACCGCGATCTCGATTCGTAAATTTTCGGCTAAGCCGATCACGCTCGACATGCTGTGCCAATGGGGCGCGATGAGCCAGAAGATGTGTACCGCGCTGAAGATTGCGGGCGCCAGCCGCTTCAACATCGTTATCTCGGGGGGTACGGGTTCGGGCAAGACGACGATGCTCAACGCGCTGTCGAAGATGATCGACCCCGGCGAACGCGTGCTGACGATCGAGGATGCCGCGGAACTTCGCCTGCAGCAGCCGCACTGGCTGCCGCTCGAAACGCGCCCCGCAAACCTGGAGGGCAATGGCGCGATCCATATGGGCGACCTTGTCAAGAACGCCCTGCGTATGCGCCCCGACCGCATCATCATGGGTGAGGTTCGCGGCGCCGAATGTTTTGATCTGCTCGCCGCGATGAACACCGGCCACGACGGATCGATGTGTACGCTGCACAGCAACAGCCCACGCGAATGCCTGGGCCGTATGGAAAATATGGTGCTGATGGGCGACGTGAAGATCCCGAAGGAAGCGATCTCGAAACAGATCGCCGATTCGGTCGACATGGTTATCCAGATCAAGCGCCTGCGCGACGGGTCGCGCCGCGTCACCAACGTCACCGAGGTGATCGGCATGGAAGGCGACGTCATCGTCACCCAGGAATTGTTCAAGTTCGAATATCTCGACGAGGACAAGGACGGCAAGATCGTCGGCGAATATCGCGCCATGGGATTGCGTCCGTATACGCTGGAAAAAGCGCGGCAGTACGGGTTCGATCAGCCCTATCTGGAGGCGTGTCTGTAAAACATCGTCGTCCCCGCGAAGCGGGGGCCGCTCGAAGTTTACGCGGCGATGATGAGTAAGCCCGATAGCGGCCCCCGCCTTCGCGGGGGCGACGGCAAATCAAGGCTTCAACGCCAGCGCCGCCGCCAGGATCGCCACCCCAACCCCCGTCAGCATAATCCCCCGCCACGGCATGAATCCGACCGCATCGACGTCGCGCCGGTTACGGCGGCGATAGTCGGCAACCTCCGCGGCGACCGCAACCGCGGCACCCGCGGCACTGACAATCAGCATCGACCCTTGCATTGACGCGCGCACCTTCGCAAACAGGAACCAGTCCCCCCAAGAGAGAGGTTGCCCATATGCGTCCGTTATTGATTCTTGCAAGTACCGCGCTCGCCCTCGCCGTCCCCGCTGCCGTATCGGCCGATCACGATGGCGGCGGCGCCCATGCCGCCAAGCCCGGCGATGCCATCGCTGCGGCAGTCGCCGCGCCGACCCGCACCCCCGAAAACCTGGCGCGCGACCAATATCGCCACCCCGCCGAAACGCTCGCCTTCTTTGGCGTCAAGCCGGGTGACACGGTGGTCGAGCTGTGGCCCGGCGGCGGCTGGTACACCGAAATCCTGGCCCCGCTCGCCAAATCGGGTGGCGGTACGCTCTACGCCGCGGCGCCGTGGGACCGCGGGCTGAACCGCATCAAGGAATGGCAGGGTGCGAACGCCGACCTCTACGGGGGAATCAAGCTCGCCGAATTTCCCCATGCCGGAACCAATCCCAAGGTTCCCGACGGCAGCGCCGATGTGGTGCTGACGTTCCGCAATGTCCATAACTGGCGTTTCGGTGGTGCCGACAGCACCGCCAATGCCTTCAAGCAGATTTTCGCGATGCTCAAGCCCGGCGGTACGCTGGGCGTGGTCGAGCACCGGCTGAACGAGAACGACGACGCTGCGAAGGAAGAGAAATCGGGCTATATGAAGGAAAGCTCGGTCATCGCCTTTGCCGAAGCGGCGGGTTTCAAGCTCGCCGCACGCAGCGAGGTCAATGCAAATCCCAAGGATACAAAGGATTATCCGAAGGGGGTCTGGACCCTGCCGCCGCGCTTTGCCGAGGGAGATGTGGACCGCGCCAAATATGCCGCGATCGGCGAATCGGATCGCATGACGCTGAAGTTCGTGAAGCCCGCGTCCTGAAGCATTTTGAATCCATCGACCCTGCGCTGCTGCTGAGTGCTTATGCGCAGGGTATTTTCCCGATGGCCGACGGGGCGGATGACCCGTCGGTCCATTGGGTCGAACCGCGGCTGCGCGCGATCCTGCCGCTGGATGGTTTCCGGCTGTCGCACAGTTTGAAAAAGACGATCGTCGCCGACCGGTTTCGCGTCACCACCGACACCGCCTTTGCCGACATGGTCGCGCTGTGCGCCGAGCCTGCGGGCGATCGGCCGACGACCTGGATCAACCCCGTCATCAAGGCGAGTTACGACCGGCTATTCCAGATCGGCCATGCGCACAGCGTCGAATGCTGGCAGGAGGACGAACTGGTGGGCGGACTCTACGGCGTGTCGCTCGGACGCGCCTTTTTCGGCGAATCGATGGTCAGCCGGGCGCGCGATGCCTCAAAGGTCGCGCTGGCGCATCTCGTCGCGCGGCTTATCGCGGGCGGCTGGAAATTGCTCGATTGCCAGTTCATCACCCCGCACCTCGCAAGCCTCGGCGCGATCGAAATCCGCCAAGCCGACTATCTGGCGCGGCTCTATTCGGTATTGGCGGGCAGTGAGGGCGCGGGCGCGGGCGCCGGGGCAGGCGCCGCGGTCGGTTCGCCGCCCTCGCCGCCATTCGTTGCGGGCGACTGGGGCGCGCTCGACGCCTTGGGCGCCGCCGATGCGCCCGATTTTGTTGCCGCCGGCGCGACGGGCTCGCCGCCGGGATATGTCATCGCACAGCTTTTGACGAAGACGTCGTAAATCGGGTGCTGGATGATGTTGCGGTCGGGCCGCTCGCGGAAAATCCAGCCCGAAAAGACACGGCGCCATCGGTCGTCGCGCTGGTCCTGCACCGTCAGCTGCACGAACGCGCCGGTTTCGGGCGGATCCTCCCACGGCGCGGTCTGCTCGCACGCGCGCAACCGGACGATCGCGCGGCCGACCCGCGCCGATTCGCCGGGCTTCATCTCCAGCTCGCGCACCAGCCCGTTGCGTTTGTTGAGCAAGCCGACGACGGCAACGCGCTCGGCCATCGGGGTCGCACCCTCAATGCCGCCGACTTCCTGCGGAACGCGTTCGGACTTGGCCACCGTCGAAACGGTCGCGCTGCCATTGCCTTTGGACGGCGTCCGGTCGCACGCGCCCAGCGCGGTCGCGGCCAGCAGCGCGAGCAGCGCAGTCGTGGTCCGACGCGACATTATTCGCCGGGCCGCCAGGCCTCATAATCGCCGGTCGCCGCAGCGCGCTGGCCGCCACGTTCGAGCGCCCCGGCAGGGCGATAGGCGCCGGTGCTGCCGGTCAGGTTGGCGGTCGGTTCCTTTTCCCATGCGCGCGGCGCAGGCAGCACGTCGGTCGGCAATTCGTCAAAGGTGCGGTGCAGCCAGCCGTGCCATTCGGGCGGCACCCGACTGGCATCATTCGATCCCTTGTAGATCACCCAGCGGCGGTCGCCCTTGCGCGCGCGATGATAAGTGTTGCCAAAGCTGTCCTCGCCGACTTTTTCGCCGGTTTTCCAGCTATTCAGCAGCGTGCCGACGGTCGCACCGTCCCACCAGGTGAAAATCTTGCCGAGGATGCTCATGGCGAGGCGTTTACAGCCAAGGGTGCGGAGTTCGCAAGCGCTGTTTCAGCGCCGTTCTTGCCACGTCACCTTGGCGGTCTCGTCTATGTTCAGGCGCGCCGCGGTGCCGCCGGCGAGTTCCAGTACCGCGCTGACCTCGCCGCCGCTGGTTACCGGTTCCAGCGATTGGGGGATGGTATTTTCGGCGATACGGTCGATGCTGCCGTCGGCGCGGATGAAAAACATATCCAGGGGAATCAGCGTGTCCTGCATCCAGAAGGTGGCGATGCGGGGCTTGTCGAACGGAAACAGCATCCCGCCGTTCGCGGGCAGCGCGGTACGGAGTTTGAGCCCGAACTTTTGCGCCTCGGGCGTGCGGACGACCTCGACGTCGAATCGGTGCGTCTGGCCCGCCGCAGCGATCGTCACCGGAACAAGGCCGGTAGTATTCGTCGCAGTATCGGCCGCGGTCTCGCCGCCGCCGCTGCACCCCGCGATCGGCATCGCCAGCGTCAGAGCAAGGGCAGTCAAAATGGCGCGCATCGGCAGATCCTTATTCGGGCAATTTTGGCCAGCCCTAATCGAGCCCCGCCCCATCGTCCAGCGCCGCCAGCGCCGCCTCGTCCCCCGGCGCGATCGCCAATATCCGACGCGCCAGCGCCATGCTGTGCCCGGCGCGCAGAAACGCCGCAATCTGCCGCTCGCGCAGTTTCGGATCGTCGGCGGGACGCGTCGCAAACGGCCCGAAGCGCCGCCGCCGCGCGAAGCCGACGGCCGACGCCAGCGCCGACGCCTCAGCGCTCTCGATCGCCTCACCGCTATCCTCGCTCGCGATGCCATCGACATACAGCTGCGCCTTGACCCGCCGTACCCCCAGCCCGCGGCGCGTCATCGCCCCGGCGCGCATCACGGCATATTGGCGATCATCCAGGAACTGCAAGCGCTCCATCCGGTCGGCTACCGCCTCGCACGCCACCACTGCGTCAACCTCTCCGGTCCATTCCGATTCGCGAATTTTTCGAGACAGATAGCGCGTCAACTTGGCGCGGCTGGTGGCGAATCGCGCTACATAGGCCAAGGCCAACTCGTCGAGCCGCGCTGCGCCAAGCGGCCTTTTTGAGCGGTCAGGAGGAGCGCGGCGATTGGCCATATGCCATGTTTGTGCCACAGTCGGGCCTGATTGAGAACGATCAACACCGCCATATCGGGCATTAAAGCCCGGAAATGGGCGATTGTTTACACAACACAGGGCTCGCGCACGGACACCATGGCTCAGAAAGATGACATGCTTGTTGCCGCGCGGCCCGTATCGCGGGATGTCGCACCCCCTATGACCGATACCAACACCCCAGCGGCGGACGCGCTTCAGCCGACGCCGACCTTCTGCGCCCAGCCGCGCCGCTTTTCGGACTTTGCCACTGTCGGCGAAGCGCTCGACTATGCGGCGAGCGGCACCCGGGGACTCAATTTCCACGATCCGCGCGGCAAGCTGGTGCGCCCCTATCCGTATCGCGAACTGCGTGACGACGCGCTCCTGAGCGCCTACCGGTTGATCGCTGCCGGGGTGAAGCCGGGCGATCGCGTCGCCCTGATCGCCGAGACCGGCCCCGAATTCGCCGCGCTGTTTTTCGGCACCATCTATGCCGGGGCCTGGCCGGTGCCGTTGCCGCTGCCGACCAGCTTTGGCGGCCGCGACAGCTATGTCGGCCAGCTCGGCGTGCAGCTCACCAGCTGCGACCCGACGATGCTGTTCTTTCCGCCCGAAATCGCCGCGATGGCGGTCGAGGCCGCCGAAGCGCAGAGCGTTTTGCCAGTCGACTGGAGCGAATTCGCCGCCAAGCCCGCGCCGGTGACCGACCTGCCCGCGCAGCAATCGAACGAAACCTGCTATCTGCAGTATAGCAGCGGCTCGACGCGCTTCCCGCACGGCGTTGCGGTCACCCACGCCGCGCTGCTCAACAACCTCGCCGCGCACAGTCATGGCATGGAAGTGCGCGACAGTGATCGCTGCGTCTCGTGGCTGCCCTGGTATCACGACATGGGCCTCGTCGGCTGCCTGCTCTCGCCCGTCGCCAACCAGGTGTCGGTCGATTATCTGAAGACCGAGGATTTTGCGCGCCGACCGCTCGCCTGGCTCGACCTGATCAGCCGCAACGAAGGGACCACGCTCAGCTATTCGCCGACCTTTGGTTACGACATCTGCGCCCGCCGCGTGTCGAGCCAGACGCATGTCGCCGACCGCTTCGACTTGTCGCGCTGGCGCGTCGCCGGCAATGGCGCCGACATGATCCGCCCCGACGTGATGCAAAACTTCGTCGATGCCTTCGCCGACGCCGGGTTCAAGGCGAGCGCCTTCCTGCCGAGTTACGGTCTCGCCGAAGCAACGCTGGCGGTCAGCATCATGCCGCCTGGCGAAGGCATTGTCGTCGAACTGGTCGAGGAAACCGAGCTGTCGGGCGCCGCCAATGATGCGGGCCGCCCGACGCGCTATCGTGCCATCGTCAACTGCGGCCGCGCCGCGCGCGACATGGTGATCGAGGTCCGCGACGAGCAAGGCAACGCCCTGCCCGACCAGACCGTCGGCAAGGTTTGGTGCACCGGCCCGTCGCTGATGACCGGCTATTACCGCGATCCTGAATCGACCGCCGCCTGCCTGGTCGATGGCTGGCTCGACACCGGCGATATGGGTTATCTGTCAGACGGTTACATCTATATCGTCGGCCGCGCCAAGGACATGATCATCATCAATGGCAAGAATCACTGGCCGCAAGATATCGAATGGGCGGTCGAACAATTGCCGGGGTTCAAATCGGGCGATATCGCAGCGTTCGCGATCACCGCGCCCGGGGGCGAGGAGACCCCCGCGGTGCTTGTCCAGTGCCGCACCAGTGACGATGCCGAACGCCTCGCGCTGCGTGAGACGATTCGCGATCGCGTCCGCGCGATCACCGGCATGAATTGCCTGATCGAGCTGATCCCGCCGCGTACCCTGCCGCGCACCAGTTCGGGCAAACTCAGCCGTTCGAAAGCGCGCGCGCAATATCTGGCCGGCGAAATTCAACCCTTTGCGATAGCGGCCTGACGCAAAGCACTGACCTTGCCTCCAAATTTTGTCCCGACGCTGGACAAAAAACACGGCAAATGAACGCGCTGGTTACCTTCGGGTAACACCCCGACGCTAAACGGATCGGGTGAAAAGCCTGTTGACCGACCAGATAGCAGCCGAAGAGATTCCTGTGCGGACCCTGTTGGGGCTGGGGCCGCGTGATGCGGATATCGGCAATCTCCGCCAGCTTCAGCTTGCGCCGCTGCGCGGCCAGGGATCATTGCGCCTGTTCATGGGGCTGGGCATGGCGCTCGTCGCCGCTTTCACGATGATCCTCAGCGTCCCGATCGCGGTCGCTGGCGGCTGGCTCGGCACGGGCCTGATTTTCAGCCTGTGGTCCTACAGTAAATTTCGCAATCTGCCGCTCGGCGATCCCAAATTGTCGGGCCTGACCGAATATCGGATGTGCAACCGCCACGCGCTTTATTCCGCGCTGTTCTGGAGCACGCCCTTTTGGCTCCATGGGCTGACGCCGCCGGTCGATCATGTCCTGTCGATGTGGACGATCGCGGTGCTGATGATGGTTACGCTGGCGATCGTCGCGCACAGCATCCCGATGGCGTGCATCCTGTTTATCGCGCCGGTCACCCTGTCGGCGGCGGCGGCGCTCGTCCGCGCCGGCGCGCCGCAACTTGCGGCGGTTGCGGTCGTTGCCGGTCTTTTGCTCTGCAATTTCTGCGTCCGCTTTGCGCAAAGCCACATCCGCTATCGCCGCGCCGAAGAAACGCTGCACGAAAAGACGGAAACGGTCAGCCTGCTGCTGCGCGAGTTCGAAGAAACCTCGGCCGACTGGCTGTGGCAGACCGACAACAGCCGCCGCCTGGTTCATGTTTCGCCGCGTCTCGCCTTCGCGCTCGGCGCCCCCGCCGACGCGCTGGAGGGCGTGCCGTTGTTGCAGGCGCTGTCGGGCGATGCCTGGGACACCGGGCTGTTCCCCAAAAGCCTGCACGAGATGGCCGAACGGATGAAGCGGCGCGAAAGCTTTTCGAACCTGATCGTGCCGGTCACGATCGGCGGGGCGCCGCGCTGGTGGGAGCTGTCGGCCTCGCCGCGCCTCGATGAAGCGGGCAAGTTCCTGGGCTTTCGCGGAGTCGGGTCGGACGTCACCGAACAGCGCGCGACCGCCGAACAAATCGCCAAAATGGCGCGCTTCGACAATCTCACCGGCCTGCCCAATCGCCTCAGCCTTAACGAAGATCTGGCGCGCGCGATGGCAACCGCGATCGATGCCAAGGCGCGCTGCGCGCTGCTGATCATCGATCTCGATCGCTTCAAGGCAGTTAATGATACGCTCGGCCATCCGGTCGGCGACAAGCTGCTCGCACAGGTTGCGGCGCGGCTGAAAGGGTTGATGGAGCGCGGCATGACCTGCGGGCGGCTCGGCGGCGACGAATTTGCCGTGGTGCTGCACAACGTCCCCTCCGCCGACGCCGCCGAAGATCTGGCGAAGCGCCTCATCACGACGATCAGTCGCCCCTATGTGGTCGACAACCATCAATTGTTCGTTGGCGCCAGTATCGGTTATGCAATCGGGCCGCAGGACGGCGCGACGGTCGAAACGCTGACCCGCAACGCCGACCTCGCGCTCTACAAGTCCAAGGACAAGGGCGGCAATGTTGTCGCGGGCTATGTCGCTTCGCTGCACGCGCAGGCCGAGGAGCGGCGGGTGATGGAACAGGAATTGCGCGGCGCCCTCGAACGCCGCGAATTCGAACTTTATTACCAGCCGGTGGTCACCGCCGCCGATGGCACGCTCAACGGGTTTGAAGCGCTGATCCGCTGGCAGAACCAAAAGCTCGGCAATGTATCGCCGGGACGCTTTATTCCGCTGGCCGAGGACGCGCGGCTGATTTCGCCGATCGGCGAATGGGTGCTGCGCACCGCGTGTCACGAAGCGATGAAATGGCCGTCGAACCTGAAGGTCGCAATCAACGTGTCGGCCGACCAGCTGACCGATCCGAATTTCGCGTCGGTGGTCGTGTCGGCGCTGGCGCAAAGCGGATTACCGCCGCAGCGGCTGGAGATCGAAGTCACCGAAAGCGTCTTTCTGCGCGACGGCGGCGGCGCGGCACAATTGCTCGACCAGTTGATCGGGCTGGGCATCCGCCTGTCGCTCGACGATTTCGGCACCGGCTATTCGTCGCTCGGCTATCTGCGCAAGACGCAGTTTTCGACGATCAAGGTCGATCGCAGCTTTGTCGTCGGCGCCGCCAAGGGCAGCATTGAATCGATCGCGATCATCCGCGCCGTCGTCGCGCTCGCCGACAGCCTCGGCATGTCGACGACCGCCGAGGGCGCTGAAACCGAGCTGGAGGTCGAAACGCTGCGTAATATGGGGTGCAGCAACATTCAGGGCTATTATTACGGCCGCCCGATGCCCGCCGCCGACGTGCTGACGCTGTTCCGCTCCACCGATTCGGCGGCCAGCGCCGCCGCCTGACGGCGACCAGTGGAACCCCTCGCGCGACGAATTGACGGGCTTAACAAAAGGTTCCGCCGCTCACCGCAGCTGCCGTGCGGCTCGTCGCGCAGCGGGTGGTGGGCCGCGCAAAGCATGACAAAGACGCTGCAACGCTTGAACACAAGCCTTGGGGGTCGCATTTCATGCTCTATCGTCGCTTTCTGGCTGCCGCCATTGCGTCCGTCATGACGCTCACCGGTCTGCTCGTCAGCGTCCCTGCTGTCGCGCAGGGCTATCTCCAATGCGTACCCTTTGCCCGCGCCGAATCGGGCGTCGATATTCGCGGCAATGCCAAGACCTGGTGGGCGCAAGCCGCCGATGATTATGCCCGCGGCAATGAACCGCGCGAGGGCGCGGTGATGGCGTTCGCCGGGACCCGCGGCATGCCGATGGGCCATGTTGCCGTGGTGAAAAAGATCGTCAGCGACCGTGAAATCCGCATCGACCATGCCAACTGGTCGCCGATCAACGGTCGCCGCGGCCAGATCGAGCGCAATGTCCGTGTCGTGGATGTCAGCGACGCCGGTGACTGGAGCATGGTCCGCGTGTGGTATGCCCCGATCGGCGACCTTGGCCTCCGCGCCAATCCGGTCCAGGGCTTCATCTATGCGGGCGACGCCCCGAACGAGGCGCCCAGCTTCAAGGCGCCGGTGTGGGCGCAGAATGACTGGAAGCCGGGCAACGGACTGGAAGTCGTCGTCGCGTCGCTCGGCCAGTAACGGCCGCTAATCGATCAAGAGCGGATTGTCCCCCTCCCGCTTGCGGGAGGGGAAAAGTCAGGCGTCGTCGCCCTTGTCAGCCTTGCCCGCATCCTTGGGCGCGTCGCCCTCAGCGGCGGCCGCCACATCCTCGAACCACGCTTCGACCTCGCCCGACAGCTTGATCGTCATCGGCTGACCAAAACGGTCTTTCGACTTGCCCGCGGCGACGCGGATCCAGCCTTCGGAAATCGAGTATTCCTCGACGTCGGTGCGCTCCTTGCCTTTGAAGCGGATGCCGATGCCGCGCTGGAGCACCTCCATGTCGAAATGAGGCGAGCGCGGATTGGTCGACATATGGTCGGGGGGCGTATCGGTCATGATGCTACTTCCAGAAAAAATGATGGCGCGGCCCTAGCGGGACCGCGCCACCATCGTCAATGGAAAGGGGGTTTTCAGAAACCCGCCTTTACCGTCACAAAGAACTGCTGCGGCGCCCCCGCGAGCAGGGTCTGACTGTCGCCGCGGTTGGCAAAACCATTGGTGCCGATCGTCGACACATATTCCTTGTCGAACAGGTTCGTTGCGTTGGCCTGCACCGAAATCCGCTCGTTCAGCCGGTAACCGATGCTGGCATCGACGATCACGAAGCCGCCAACCTCGGCGTCATTCTCGAACGAATAATAACGTTTGCCGGTGTAATTGGCACCGACACGGGCGAAAAAGCTGCCGGTATCCCAGGTGATCTCGCCCTTCGCCAGATGGCGCGGCGAATTGACCACCGTCTTGCCCGCGGTTGCCGCGACGGTCGTCCCCGCGGCGTTGACGACATCGTCCTGATATTCGGAGTTGTTGTACGCATAGGAGGCGAACAGCGACAGTTCGGGGGTGACGCGGAACGTCCCCGCCGCCTCGACGCCCCACGAGCGGACATCGCCGACATTCTGCAGGATCGCCGGGTTGCCCTGAATCCCCGAGCCATTGGCAAAGGCGATGATGCGATCCTTGAAATCGACATAATAGCCCGCGATCACGCCTTGGAACCGGGGCGATTTGGTACGGAAACCCAGCTCATAAGTGGTCGAGGTCTCGGGTTTCAGGTCGAGCGCGTCGAACCCCGCCTGCGTTGTCGCGAACGGCCCGCCGGTGGCCGAGCTTTCGAACGCGCGCATATTCTGGGTGTAGCTCGCAAAGACCTCATTATCGTCGTTGACCCGGAACAGCACGCCCGCCTGCGGCAGGAACCAGTCCTTCGCTTGCGTCCGCCCCGCCGCCAAGCCGCCGCGCACGATCGGCGTCGCGAGGTTGGTGACGCGCAGTCCCTTCCACCCGGCATTGATCTGCACCTGCCCTAGGTCGAGCGTGTCCTGTACATGATATTGCAGCGTCTGGGTGTTGAAATCGAACTCCCACTGCGTCGCCAGTGGATCCTTGGGGAATTTCAGGCTGCCGCGGCTCGGCGCGCCGGCGGTGTCGGCCAGCCCATAGAAGCGCCGCGCCTGATTGAAGTCGTTGTCCTCGTACCACATGCCGAGCTCGATCTGGTTGTCGCCGATCGTGAACAGGCTGCTCGCGACGATGCCATAACGCTCGATCTCATATTCGGTGGTGCGGATCGTGATTGGCGCACCGCCAGGGGTCGTCACATAGGGCGTGAACCACAGCCCGCGCCCTTCGTTACCATGGTAATATCCCATCGCGCTGAGCGTCCAGAAGTCGTTCAGCGGCGCTTCGACCCCGACCCCCGCCAGCCAGTCCTTGCGCAGGCCTGAGGCGTCGTAATAAGCGTCGTCGACTGTCGCGACCGGCGCCGGAAACGCCTCGCCAACCCCGGCATAGAGGGCGGTGAACACGGCGTCCAGTGGCAGCGAGCCGTTGGCGACCCCGGTGTTGAACGCGGCGCGCGCGACCTGGTTCTGATAGACTTTGGCGACCTGCACCGCAGTGTCCCAATCCTTGGCGAAATTGTCCCACCGATACCCCAGCCGGTCGATCATTTCGGCGCTCAGATCCTGATAGTCATTCTCGGCGCGGTCCGAATAATTGACGAAGCCAAAGAATTTCCCGTCGCCGACCGGCTGGACGATCCGCGCATTGACCTGATGCTGGCGCTGGACGCCGTCGCCCTTCCACTTATCGGCATCCTGCCAGGCATAGCTCAGCGCCAGCCGCGGCCCGTTCGCACCGATCGCGCCGCTGTCGATCCGCACGAACGCACGCTTGGTGTCCTCGCTGCCATAGGTGCCCGACGCCTCGACCCCGAAGGTCTCGGCGGGGTCCCGCGCGTAAAATTCGATCGTGCCGCCGAGGTTGCTCGACGACGCCGCGCCCAGCGAGCCCGCGCCCTGCGCCACTTCGACCCGCCCGACATTCTCGCTGATGATCGCACGGCTGATGTGCAGGCCATTGTGGTTGCCATAGCTCATGTCGCCCAGCGGCACGCCGTCCAGCGTAAAGCCCAGCTGCTGCTGCGCGAAACCGCGGATCGAAATACGCGACGACCATTCATAAGTGCCGAACGGATCGGCCGACTGGAAATTGACCCCGGGCAGCTTGTCGATGGCTTTCAGCGGGCTGATCCCCGCCACTTCGAGCGCGATGTCGGCGGCCCCCAATTCCTGCACCTGGCGGGCCTGCCCCTGTCCCAGCACAACGATTTCCGCGACATCGTCCCCATCGGCTGCCGCCGCTTCAGCTGTCTCTACCGCAAACGCCGGCGTCGCCGCCAGTGCTACCATTACGGCGGCCCCAGCCCGCAGGTGGTTCCTGAACTTGCTCGTCATCATTTATCCCCCTTGTCCCGTCGCCGAAATGGCGCGGTGGTCGCGGGGGCTTTAGGGAGGCGATATTGCTGCACCGCGGCGAAGGCATGACGCAGCGATGACGGTAAAAAGAAGCTTTGCGGTCACATGAAATCCAGCTGCTCGGCGGCGGGATACAGATCACAATTTTCGCGCTCAATCCGCATTCCCAGCACGTGCAGCACGGCCTCGGTCTCGCTGCAGAAGCCCGGCCAGTCGTCGGCGATCCGCTCGGCGGTCCATTTCGCGTCATAAGCCGCAAAATCCTGCGCGATATGCCCCATTTCGCGCACAAACTCGCCCGCCATCGCGACGACCTCGGCATTGCCGCTCGATTTCAATCGCGGATAGAGGATCCAGTCCTCGCACTTCAAATGTCGCAGCAGCGTGTCACGCAGCATCCCGCGCACCGACGCCAGCTCGGTCGGGCGCGGCTCTTCGGGGGCGCGGACCAGGTCCAGCAAAAGCCGCGACAATGTCGCCAGTGCCGCATGTTCGGCGCGCAGGCGGCGCATCTCGGGACCAATGGGCATGGATCGCCTCTCTTAAACCGGTCCCTTCAGCGCTCTCCTAAGGGTCCGTTATGAAAAGACGGTAAACGCGCATTAGCTATCGCTGCGCAGGTCAACGCCGCGCATCGGCATCCTAGTTATTGTCGCATTCACCCGGCGTGCAGGAATCGGGGTCGCCAGCTTCCGCCAATGCAAGCAACAGGCCGCCGCCGACCAACACGACCAGGCCGACGACCACGGCAGCGGCGGTCCCGCCGTCCGAAAGATTGGAGCGGCCCGCGTGCGCGGCATCGCGGCCGGGCGCATAGCGCGCAGGGGTCAGGCTGCGGCCCGCCAGCGAGACATGCGGCGCGGCCCGATCGCTCGTAAACCCGAAGTCGAGCCCTTCGCCGATCCGCCATGTCGGCGATCTCAGCTGGTCGCCTTCGCGATGCTGGATCGGCGCCACTGTCAAGCTGGCGCGGACGCGCTTGTCGCTGTCTTTGGCGCCGCCCAGCGGGATTCGGACCCGTGTGCCGACAAAGCCGCCCATGGTGATTGGATTGGCAAGGCCGGCTGGCGATGCCGCGCCGCCAATTGTTTGGGCATGTAGCGGTGCAGCGCATGACAATAAGGCGAACACCACAGGCAGCTTATACATATTCATCGATCGGCCCTCCGTACGACCGTCTGGTCGTGCGAAATTGCGGCCGAATTGTGAAGCGCAGCGCCGCCGCATTATACTAGGTCATTCAGGATTTTTGACGCCAGAGACGGCGCGCCATCCGATGCGGAGGACGGACGTGTATCGGCCCAAGCGGTGGACAGCTCCCCGCCGCTGGCGCGATCAGATCGTGCTGCTTGCGGGCGAGGAAATCAAGCGCGCCGCCGACGCGCTTGAAGAATGGCTTATGCCGCTTCCTTCTTGCGCGACGCTTTCTTGCGCTCATGCGGGTCGAGCAGCGCCTTGCGGATGCGGATGTTTTTCGGCGTCACTTCGACCATTTCGTCGTCGTCGATATACGCGATCGCCTGTTCCAGCGTCATGCGGCGCGGCGGGGTCAGGCGGATCGCGTCGTCCTTGCCGGTCGAACGGAAGTTCGTCAGCTGCTTCGACTTCATCGGGTTGACTTCCAGATCGTCGGGCTTGGCATTTTCGCCGATGATCATGCCCTCGTACAGCGCCTCACCGGGCGACACGAACAGGATGCCGCGTTCTTCGAGCGGGCCAAGGGCATAGGCGACGGCTTCGCCATTGCCGTTCGAGATCAGCACACCGTTTTGGCGCCCCGCGATATTGCCCTTGTACGGGCCATATTTTTCGAACAGGCGGTTCATGATCCCGGTGCCGCGCGTGTCGGACAGGAATTCGCCATGATAGCCGATCAGGCCCCGCGACGGGCCACTGAAGGTGATGCGCGTCTTGCCGCCGCCCGACGGGCGCATGTCGGTCAGGTCGGCCTTGCGGACCTGCATCTTCTCGACCACCGTGCCGCTATGTTCGTCGTCGACGTCGATGACGACGGTTTCATAGGGTTCGGTGCGCTTGCCATTCTCGTCCTCGCCATACAGCACGCGCGGGCGGCTGATGCCGAGTTCGAAGCCTTCGCGGCGCATCGTTTCGATCAGCACGCCCAACTGCAGCTCGCCGCGGCCGGCGACTTCGAAACTGTCCTTGTCGGCGCTTTCGGTGACGCGGATCGCGACATTGGTTTCGCTTTCGCGGAACAGGCGGTCGCGGATCATGCGGCTGGTGACCTTGGTGCCTTCGCGGCCCGCCATAGGCGAATCGTTGACGGCAAAGCGCATCGACAGCGTCGGCGGATCGATCGGCTGCGCGGCGATCGGCTCGCTCACGCTGGTGTCGGCGATGGTGTTGGCGACGGTCGCCAGCGCCAGGCCGGCGATCGCGACGATGTCGCCCGCGCGGGCTTCCTCGACGGGAACGCGCTCGAGCCCGCGGAACGCCAGCAGCTTCGACGCGCGGCCGGTTTCGATGACCTTGCCGTCCATGTCGATCGCGTGGATCGGCTGGTTGACCTTGATCGTCCCCGACTGGACGCGGCCGGTCAGGATGCGACCGATAAAGTTATCGCGGTCGAGCAGGGTGGCGAGGAAGGTGAACGGGCCGTCTTCGGGCAGACCGGGGGTCGGGACGTGCGATACGATGGTCTTGAACAAAGGCTCCAGCGTGCCTTCGCGCGCTTCGGGATCTTCTGACGCGTAACCGCCGCGGCCCGAGGCATAGAGGATCGGGAAATCCAGCTGTTCGTCATTGGCTTCGAGCGTCAGGAACAGTTCGAACACTTCGTCGAGCACTTCGGCGGCGCGCGCGTCGCTGCGGTCGATCTTGTTGACGACGACGATCGGCTTGAGGCCGAGCGCGAGCGCTTTGCCGGTCACGAACTTGGTCTGCGGCATCGGGCCTTCGGCGGCGTCGACGAGCAGGATGACGCCGTCAACCATGCTCAGGATCCGCTCGACCTCACCGCCGAAATCGGCGTGGCCCGGGGTGTCGACGATGTTGATCCGCGTCAGGTCGGCGCCCTCGCCCCATTCAACGCTGGTGCACTTCGCCAGGATGGTGATCCCGCGTTCCTTTTCCAGGTCGTTGGAATCCATCGCGCGTTCCTCGACGCGCTGGTTGTCGCGGAAGGTACCCGACTGGCGGAACAGCTGGTCGACGAGGGTGGTTTTTCCATGATCGACGTGGGCGATGATCGCAATATTGCGCAAAGACATGCGGAGAGCCTTGATGGGAGGGGGCTGCGCCGGAAGCGCCGCGAAACGCCGCGCCCCTAACAGAATGGGTGCTGCGGCGCAACATGATTGCCGAAGTTGGCGAAGGTGCCGCGTAGCGTGATCCCGGTGGTGCAAAGTTTCAATAATTATTGAAACTTTAGAAATTACCGTATATAGCGCCGACATGGATTTGTCCCCCGCCCCCGATTCGCGCCCGGTTTCTCCAGCGGCCGCCCCATCCCCGCCGTTCCGGCTCTCCCCGCTTGCGCAGGCGTTTGTCCTGCATTTCGGCGAGATGGGGAGCCGCTGGGGGATCAACCGCACGGTCGGACAGATTTATGCGATGCTGTTCCTCGCCGACGCGCCGCGCCATGCCGAGGAGATCAGCGAGGCGCTGAGCCTGTCGCGCGGCAGCGTGTCGATGGGACTGAAGGAGCTGGCGAGCTGGAACCTGGTCCAACTCCGCCATGTCCCGGGCGACCGGCGCGATTATTATGAGACCCCGCGCGACGTGTGGGCAATCTTCCGGACCCTGGTCGAGGAACGCAAGAAGCGCGAGATCGACCCGACGCTGACGACGTTGCGGACGTTGCTGATGGAGCCCGCGACCGACGCGTCGGATCGCTTTGCGCAGGAACGCATCGCCGCGATGCACGAACAGATCGAGCTGCTCACCGACTGGTATGCCGAGATGCGGCGGCTCGACAATGAACGGCTGCTTCAGCTGCTGCGCCTAGGCGAGCGCGTCGTGAAGGCGCTTGAATTCAAGGACCGCATGCTGGGCCGCGGCAAGACGCCGGCCGCAACGGAGAACGACAATGGACACCCTTGATCCGCTGATCCTCGCGCGCATCCAGTTTGCCGCGAACATCAGTTTCCACATCCTGTTCCCGACGATCACCATCGCGCTCGGCTGGGCGCTGCTCGGCTTCAAGCTCGCGTACAACCGCACCAAGGACGGGGCGTGGATGGACGCGTACCGATTGTGGGTGAAGGTCTTCGCGCTGAGCTTTGCGATGGGGGTCGTGTCCGGCATCACGATGAGTTTCCAGTTCGGCACCAACTGGCCGGGCTATATGGAAAAGGTCGGCAATGTCGCGGGGCCGTTGCTCGCCTATGAAGTGCTCACCGCTTTCTTCCTCGAAGCGGTGTTCCTCGGCATCATGCTGTTCGGTTTCAGCCGTGTCCCCAACTGGGTCCACACGATGGCAACCTTGCTCGTCGCGGGCGGCACAACCTTGTCGGCCTTCTGGATCATCGTCCTCAACAGCTGGATGCAGACCCCGGTCGGCTATGAGATCCGCGATGGCGTCGTCCATGCCACCGACTGGTGGGCAATCATCTTCAACCCGTCGATGCCGTACCGGCTGATCCATATGCTGATCGCCTCGGCACTGACCGTCGCCTTCCTGATCGCGGGGATGTCGGCGTGGCGCTGGCTGAAGGACGGCGGCGGCGAAGGCGTGCGGCGCACGCTGAAGGCCGCGGTCTATGCCGCGGCGCTGCTGATCCCGGTGCAGATTTTCGTCGGCGACCTGCACGGGCTCAACACGCTGGAGCATCAGCCGCAAAAGGTCGCAGCGATGGAAGCGAATTGGGAGACGCGCAGCCACGTCCCGCTGGTGTTGTTCGCAATCCCCGACGAAAAGGCGCGCACCAATCATCTGGAAGTGGCCATCCCCTCGGGCGCCAGCCTGATTTTGAAGCATGAAGCGGCGGGCGTCGTTCCCGGCCTCAACGATTATGAAGGCAATCACCCGCCGGTCGGACCCTTGTTCTGGGGGTTCCGGATCATGGTCGGGATCGGGGTCGCGATGCTGGCGCTGTCTTGGTTCGCGGCGTGGACGATCCGCCGCCGCGGGGTCGATGCGATGCCGCGCTGGCTGGCCTATGGGCTGGTCGCAATGACCTTCAGCGGCTGGGTTGCGACGCTCGCGGGCTGGTATGTCACCGAAATCGGCCGCCAGCCGTGGCTGGTTACCGGGGTACTCAAGACCGCCGACGCGGTCGGCCCGGTCGGCAGCGCGATGGTCGCGAGTTCGCTGACGCTGTATCTGGTCGTCTATGCGGTGCTGCTCACCGCCTATATCGCGGTGCTCTATCGCCTCGCGCGGCTGGGCAAGGCGGCGCCGAACGACAAGCCGATGTTCCCGGTGCCCACCATCGCCCCCGGCCCCGCCGCCCCGCAGGAGGAACCGGCATGACCCCGTTCATCGATCCCTGGTGGCTGCCGGTCATTTTTGCCGGGCTGATGGGGCTGTCGATCCTGCTCTACGTCATCCTCGACGGCTATGACCTGGGCGTCGGGATGCTGACGCGGCTGGAGAAGGACGAGAACCGCGATTTGATGGTCGCGTCGATCGGGCCGTTCTGGGACGCCAATGAAACCTGGCTGGTGCTGGGTATCGGGTTGCTGCTGGTCGCCTTTCCGGTCGCGCACGGGCTGATCCTGACCCAGCTTTACCTGCCCGTGGTGCTGATGCTGGTCGCGCTGATCCTGCGCGGGGTGTCGTTCGAGTTCCGCGCCAAGGCGCCGCCCGAGCACAAGCAGCGCTGGGACCATGCGTTTTTCGCCGGGTCGCTGCTCACCGCGCTGTGTCAGGGCTATATGCTGGGCGCTTATGTGCTGGGGTTCGACCAGAGTCTGGCCGCGGTGCTGTTCTGCCTGCTCGCGGCGCTCGGGCTGGTCGCGGGCTATGTGTTCGTCGGCGCGTGCTGGCTGATCTACAAGGTCGAGGGCGAGTTGCAGAAGCGCGCGGTGCGCTGGGCCGAAATCAGCCTGTGGGCAACCGCGCTGGCGATGGCGATCATCTCGATCGCGACGCCGCTGTTGTCGGAGCGCATCTTCGACCGCTGGTTCCGCCTGCCCGAAATTATCGCCTTGCTGCCGATCCCGATCGCGGCGGCGACCTTGTTTATCGGCCTTGCGATCTTCCTGCGCCGGCCCTTGCGGGCGAAGGACGAGCTGAGCTGGGTGCCGCTGGCGATCGCGGGCATCCTGTTTGCCTTGGGGTTTGTCGGCATCGCCTACAGCTTCTACCCCTATCTGATCGCCGACCGACTCGACATCTGGCAGGCCGCGGCGAGCCCCGAGGCGCTGAGCATCATCCTGATCGGGGCGCTGTTCGTGCTGCCGGTAATCTTGGGATATTCGATCCTGTCGCACTGGATCTTTCGGGGTAAGGCGACGCACCTCAGCTATGAGTGAGGCACGGCGACGACGCGCCGCTGTAATCGGCACCCCAGCGGCGATAGCCCGCCGTGTCGATGTGGAAGCGCGTGATACCGTAAATCCCGAGGCCGACGCCGAAACGCGCGCCGGTGCGGGCGTGGAGAGGGCAAAGCTTGGCGATCAGCTCTTTGCGCGACAATGGGCGCATCGGCATTAGGTCGAGTGCCGCGAACCGCAGATGGCGGCTGGCCTTCGCGCCTTTGAAGCAAGTGTTGGCGACGGGATCGCGATAGCCCGATACGACCCGCACCGGTCCGGTTGCAGGCACCAGCTCGTCGCGAATATAGCGCAGGGTCGGGACCATCGCCGACCACAGCCGACGCGGCGGAACAGCAAAGGGCTGGCCCGCCTTGCAGCTGCGCCAGCGCGCGTCGCTGCGCAAAATATCGGCGAGCGGCAACACGTCGCCAACGCCTTCGCGCCGGAAATAGGTCTCAATCGCGGCGACATCCGCTTCGACGGCGCCTGTGCGCCAAGCTGTAAACAGATCGGCGTCGCGCTCACCCTCGACACGCGCGATCGGCACGAACGACCGAGTCAGCAAGATGAACGCCGCACCCCCCGCAATCGCAAACAAGAGCGCGGCAACGAGCCAGCGCCTCACAGCGTCGCCACCAGCCGCTCGACCGCTTGCCCCGCCGTCCGCGCCGCGCGCCGCAAATTTGCCTCAAAATCGCCGCCGCTGGCGTCATTGGCCTCGTCGGTCACCGCCTTGATCGCCCCCCAAGGCTTGCCCAGCCGTGCCGCGGCCTGCGCCACCGCGCCGACCTCCATATCGACGAGCGTCGCGCCGAGCGATGCGAGGTCGGCGGCGGCGGCGGGACAGGCGACGAAGCTGTCGCCGCTGGCGATGCGCGCGTGGGGCAGGCCGAGGCCGGGGTCAGGCATGGCGGGGAAATGGGCTTCTCCCGGCTCCCCCATCGGCCAGTCGCCGGCGCGGTAGCGGCGGAAGGTGCCGGGGTGGGTCGCGCCATAGTCATGCTGGAGCGCCTCGGCGATCCAGTAGGCGCCCGGCGCGGCGCCTAGTGCGCCGCAAGTGCCTGTCATCAGGATGAGGTCGGCAACTGGGCCGAGCAAGCCGGTGGCGAGCGCGGCGTTGACCTTGCCGAGACCGCAGGTGGCGATGGTGAGATCGTGGTTGTGTGCGTTGAGGCGGCGGATGGGGATGGGGGTGAGTTCGGGGGTGCCGGTGTTCGGGAACAGGGCGTCGGCTTCTTCGGGGAGGGCGGCGAGGATGAGAAGGTTCATAGGGTGGATTTAGCGGGCGTGGCGATCATCGCCAGCCTTGATGACGAGAATCGCGCAGGGACACGAAGGAAACGGAGATTTCTTTGGTTCACGCGGAGACGCGGAGAGACGGTTTCATCTCCGTTCGTGCTCAGCTTGTCGAAGCATTGTTCTTTCTGAGGCGTCGAAAAGAAAGGACGGCCCATCGACAAGCTCAGGGCAAACGGTTTTGGAGATCTCCCTCCGCGTCTCTGCGTCTCCGCTTGCGCCTTGCAACGATCGCTTCAAAAGGCTGAGTCGCGGCCCTTCGTCAGCGCTTCGCGCTGCCACCTCCCCATGGCTTCGCCACAGGGAGGATCATATTCTTGCCAAACCAGCCTCACCCCGCCATCGCCCTTCCCATGCTCGCCCGCATCTTCCCCGACCGCTTTGTCCCCATCCTGCTCGCGACGATCCTGCTCGCCAGCCTGCTGCCGGTGCGCGGCGCGGCGGTGCCGATTGCACAGGGGGTGTCGACCGCAGCGATCGTCCTGCTGTTCTTTCTCAACGGCGTCCGCCTGCCCCGCGACGAGGTGCTGCATGGCATCCGCAACTGGAAATTGCAGGGCAGCGCGCTGCTTTTCTGCTTCGGTTTCATGGCGCTGCTTGGGCTCGGCGCCCAGCTGGCGACCGCGGCGTTCCTGCCCGCCACGCTCGCGCTCGGATTCCTGTTCCTCGGCATCCTGCCCTCGACCGTGCAGTCGGCAACTGCGGCGAGCAGCATGGCGGGAGGCAATGTTGCTGCCAGCGTCGTCGCGGCGGCGCTGCTCAACCTGGTCGGCGTGATCGCCGCACCGTTGCTGTTCGCGGCGCTCGCGGGCAGCGCGGGGGAGATCAGCGGCGCGGCGGCGCTGCGGATCGTCGCGATCCTGCTTTTACCGTTCATCGTCGGCCAGCTGGCGCAGCGCTGGCTGCGCCCTTGGGTGCTGGCGCACAAGGGGCTGACAACGATCATGGATCGCACCGCGATCGCGGTCGCGGTCTATGTCGCTTTTTCGGCTGCGGTGGTCGCGGGGATCTGGGATCAGCTCGATGGGCGCGAGATTGGCATCATGTTCGGCGCGGTCGCCATCCTGTTGGCGCTCTCGTTCGGCAGCGCATGGGCTTTTGGTGCGCTGCTCAAACTCGCGCGGCCCGACCGCATCACCCTGTTGTTCGCGGGCGCGCAAAAGAGCATCGCGGTCGGCGCGCCGCTGGCGGCAACGCTGTTCCCGCCCGCGATCGCCGGCATGGTGCTGGTCCCGATCCTGGTCTATCACATGGCGCAGCTGATCCTGTCGGCGTGGATCGCGCCGACATTGAACCGCGCCGATCAAGTGTAATGCTTGAATAACACAGTGCTGCATGCCATATAGAGCGGGCAGACCCGTATTGGACCTCTGGGGGCTGGAAGGAAGACGAATGAGCGAGCAGACCGCGACGGCAACCACAACCGACGAGCTGAAGCTGACCCCGCCCGACCCCGTTCCGGCGGTGGCGCCCGAAAAAGCCGCAGGGCTGGTGCCGCTGTCGGGCGAGCAGAAATCGAAGCTGGAGGAACGCGTCGATGGCTTTATCGACGACCTCGTCGCGCAGGACGTCAACTCGCCGGCGTTCGGCCAGAAGGTCGACCAGATCACCAATATGGGCCGCAAGGAAATGCTGGAAGCGGCGAACCAGTCGAACCGCTTCCTCGACCGCCCGATCAAGGCGATGGACCGCGACACCGACATCGGCCAAAATCTGATCGAACTCAGGAACACTGTCGAGCGGCTCGACCCGTCCGCGAACGGCAAGCTGATCTCGAAACGCGGCCTGCTCGACAAATTGTTCGGCAGCAGCGTCACCAATTATTTCGCCAAATATCGCAGCGCCCAGTCGCATATCTCGAGCGTGCTCACCGCGTTGGCGAACGGCAAGGACGAGCTGTTGATGGACAATGCCGCCATCGACGTCGAACGCCGCAAATTGTGGGAGGCGATGGGCAAGCTGGAGCAGATGGTCCACATCGCCCAGACGCTCGACCGCAAGCTGGAGGACAAGGCCGCCGAACTCGACGGGGTCGATCCGGCGAAGGCCAAGGTGCTGCGCGAAAATGCGCTCTTCTATGCGCGGCAGCGGACGCAGGATCTGCTGACGCAAATGGCGGTCACGGTGCAGGGGTATCTGGCGCTCGATTTGGTCAAGAAGAATAATGTCGAGTTGGTGAAGGGCGTCGAGCGCGCGTCGACCACCACCGTCGGGGCGCTGAAAACCGCGATCACCGTCGCCCAGGCGATGACCAACCAGAAGCTGGTGCTCGAACAGATCACCGCGCTCAACACCACCACCGCCAACATCATCGACGGCACGTCGAAGATGCTGAAGGACAACACCGCGCGCATCCATGAGCAGGCGGCGTCGAGCACGATTCCGATGGAGACGCTGCAACGCGCGTTCCAGAATATCTATGACACGATGGACGCGATCGACACCTTCAAGCTGAAGGCGCTCGACAGCATGAAGACGACGGTCAACACGCTGGAGGGCGAGGTCGCCAAGTCGAAGGGCTATATCGCGCGCGCCGAGGGTGCGAGCCAGGCGCAGGCGAGCGTCGGCGGCGCCGACAGCCCGCTCGCGTCGCTCGAAGGATGACGATGAGCGAGGTCGACAAGGTCCGGATGTCGGCGGCATCGGCGATCGAACGGTCGCGCGAGCGCCGCCGCCCGATCGGGACCAAGAGCGTCGCGCTGCGCCGCCAGCATCTGTACAAGAAACTGGGGCGGGTGCTGGTTGCGGCGGGTGTCGTGCTGCTCGGCGCCGCGGTGTTCGGGCTGTTGGTTCAGCCGCTGGGCTTTGTCGGTCTGCTCGCGCTGACCGTGCTTTTGATCGGGGTCGCGGTGCTGTTCGGGCGGGCTCCCTTTCCCGAACCGCGCCAAGCCGACCTCCCCAAGACCGATTTGAAGCAGCTCGCCGGACGCACCGAAATCTGGCTGGAGGCGCAGCGCCCGATGCTGCCCGCTCCGGCGCGGACGCTGGTCGATGGCATCGGGGTGCAGCTCGACCTGCTCGCGCCGCAGCTCCAGACGCTCGACCCCAGCGAACCCGCGGCGGCGAACATCCGCAAACTGGTCGGCGAAGATCTGCCCGAGCTGGTTGCGGGCTATCAGCGCATCCCCGCGGGACTGCGCGGCGAAGCCCATGCCGGGCGCACCCCCGATGAGACGCTCGTCGGTGGCCTCAAGATGCTGGAAGCCGAGATCGGCAGCGCGGCGCGCAGCTTAGCGGCGGGCGAGCTCGACAAGCTGGCGACGCGCGAGCGCTATCTGCAGCTGAAGTATCAGGGCATCGACGGCGAGGATTCGCCCGCCAGCTAGGCGCTCCGCCAGCGCTGCGTCCCGAACCACAGCAGCAGGATCAGCAGCAGCGGCGGCGCGAGTCCCCAGTGCGCCGATCCGGCCAGCGGCGCGAGCAGTGGCGCCGATGACAGCAGCCACAGCGCCGCGAGCAGCGCGCCGACCGCCAGCGCCTCGAAGGCGAAGCTGCGCCAGAAGCGCGCGCGGGCGCGGGCGTAGGCGGCCTGGGCCTCGATCGCGCGTTCGACCTGGAGCGTGAAGGCGCGGTCGCCCGGACGCATTGGCGGCGCAAGCATCGCGGTCAGCATTGCATCGATGTCCGTATGATTCGGGGCCGTCATGCGTCCGCTCCTTCGCCGGTCATCTTCTGCGCCTTGGCACGCCCGCGCAAGACCAAGGATTTGAGCGTGCCGAGCGGCACCCCCATGATCTCGGCTGCCTCGCCATGCGACCAACCGTGGCCGAAGCACAGGGTAAGCGCGGCGCGTTCCTGCGGCGAGAGTGCAGCGAGCAAGCGGTCGGCGTCGATCGCCGCGTCGCTGGCGCCGCGCGGATCGGTCGACGTCGGCGCGTCGTCATCGCGGCCCGCCAGCCCTTCGCGTCGCCGCGCAGTGCGACGCTGGTCGAGAAACAACCGCCAGCCAATCCCCATGATCCAGGCCGCATAACTCCCCTGCCCCCGATAATCGCCCGCACGCTGCCACGCGCGGACAAAGGCTTCCTGCGCCAGATCGTCGGCGTCGCATCCCGCGGCGCGCGCCAGGAACGCCCGCAACCGCCCTTCGTGCCGCAGCACGAGGAGCTGGAAAGCGGCACGATCCCCCCCGGCAACCCGCTGGTTGAGAGCCCAATCTTCTTCGGCGCTCCCATCATCACGCAGCGGTGCGCTCCTCGGCAGCCGCGGCGCGCGCGAGGCGGCGGCGGACGAGCAGCGCGATACCGACAAAGATCGGGAAGAGCGATGCGCCCGCAGCGGTGCGGATGATCTGTTCACTGCCCTGCAGCAGCCCGAAACCCGCCATCGCGAGGCCGATCGCGAGCAGCACCAGCCCGTTGCGGTCGTCGCCCGGCGCCTCGACCTCACGGCTGCCGCCGACATGCTCATACGGCTTGTTGAGCTTTTCGATCAGCGGGCCGACCGAGTCTGATTTGGCTTCGAGCGCGCGGCGGATCGAACGATGGAGCATCCACGCATGGAGCAGCCGCGCCAGCAGGAAAAAGCCGACGGAAAACAGCGCCACGACCGTGACATTTTCGAGCAGGTCGAAAAAGCTGTCAGCCACCGCGACCAGTTCGGTCGTCGGCGGCGGAGCGGGCAGGTAGGATGCGATCTCGCGCGGGCTGATATAGGCCGCGATATCTTCGGCGCTGATCGATTCCGCGACCGGAACCGATACGGTCGTCGGGGCGGGCGGCGTCGCCGCAGGGGCGGGTACGGTCGCGGCAGCGGCCGCAGCGGCAATCAAAAAATCCATCGACATTTCTCTCCGTCATACCGCACCGGCATGGTGAAACCACAGGCGACGGCTTCCCGCAAGGCGGGGATGAACTGCACCGGGGAGCACATATCAACCGCCGCGCGAAGCCGTCGCCCGGACAGGCGCAAGGGCCGATCATGAGCTAGACGGCATGGCGTCCGGCAGTGGATGCAGGAGAGGAAGATTTTTTGCTCGGGGACCGGCGTCGCCGCCTGATCGCCCTGACAGCGGCGGGCGGCGGCAACCGCCGCCCGCCGGGAGGGGTCACTTGGTCGTGTAGCCGCCGTTGACCAGAATCGTCTGGCCGGTCATCCACCAACCCTCTGACACCAGCATACGGATCCAGGGCACGATATCCTCGATATCGGTGAGGCCGGTTTTCGAGAAGGCCGACAGGGCGCCCGCCGATTTGTGATACGCCACAGCGTCGGCGCCCTCCGCCGGATAGAAAAAGGGCGTATCCATCGGCCCCGGCCCGATCGCCGTCACCGAAATGCCCCGTTCGCCAAATTCCTTCGACGCCGCGCGGGTATAATGTTCGACCGGCGCCTTGGTGCCGGCATAGGCCGCGTAAAAGGGCGTGAACGCGCCAAGCAACGAGGTCACCAGGGTGCAGATCTTGCCATTGTCATTCAGATGCTTGCCCGCCTCTTTCAGGAAGAAGAAGGCGGTTTTTGAATTGACCGCGGTCATCTCGTCATATTCGGCCTCGCTGATCTCGGTGAAGGGCTTTTTCAGCACTTTTCCGACCGTGTTGATCGCGATGTCGGGACGGCCGATCGCGGCGATCATGTCGGCGAAGAGCTTTTCGACCGCGGCCGCAGACGTGAGATCGGCCTGGAAGCTGACCGCTTCGGCACCAGCGGCACGAACCGCCGCGAGCGTTTCCTCGGTCTCGGCCGCCGAGGCGGGGCTGTTATAGTGGATCGCTATCGCCTTTGCCCCATGCGCGGCAAGGTCACGGGCGATGAGGCCGCCCAGATTCTTGCCGCCGCCCGCGATCAGAACGGTTTTTCCTTGAATGCTGTGATCCGCCATCAAATATCTCCTTTGGGTCTGTTTTCCAGAGGATAGGACGCTTTCACCTTGTCCGCTTTCCAATTCCGGCGCAGTTTTCGGTTTGGGCAAGACGAGTCGTGGGGACTCGCGAGGTGGGCGATTGACCGAAGCCGCACAGATATGGGACGGGATCCGGCCGCGCTCCCAGCGCGACGTGGTCGCACGGCATCAGGCGCAGATTGGACATTTGGGCGTCCTGGCCGCGACCGAAAATCTGGCGCGCCCGACCGACTGGGCCTTCGAGGAGGATCACCACATCGTCGTTGTCCATCTGGGCGGACAACTCGATCGGATGGCCTGCGAGTTTTCGGTTGGGCCGTCGGGCAACGCACTGCCATCGCGCGGCGATGTCTGGGTCATCCCGGCGGCGTGCCGCTATGCGGCGCTGGCGCAGGGCGAACGGGCCGAGTTCGTCGAGTTCCGCGTGCCGACCGCACTGCTGGACGATGCGCCGATTGCTGCGCGCGTCCAGTATCGCGACGATGGTCTTTTCGACGCCACAGCCCGGTTGGCGCACCTCTTGCGCGGTGCAAATGACGATCTGTCGATGATGGCGGCGCGCGCCCTCGGCGACGCGCTGGAATGGCATATTTGCCGACACTATGGGCCTGGCACCAAAAGCCCGCGGCGCCGTCAGCTGTCGGCGTCCGACCGGGTCCTGCTCGCCGACGCGATCCGCGGGCAGCTCGACGCCCGCCACAGTCTTGACGTGCTGGCGGGGCTCGTCGGGATGGATGTTCGCCGTTTCACCAGCGCTTTCCAGCAGGCGTTCGGCCTCTCGCCCTGGCAATATGTGATGCGCATGCGGCTCGACGACGCGGCCCGGCGGCTCCGTAACACCACCGAACCGGTCACCGAGGTCGCGCTGGCTACCGGCTTTGCCACGCCCAGTCATTTTGCGACGGCCTTTGCACGGCGGTTTGGCATGCCGCCATCGCGCTATCGCGTGGCGCCTATAGCCCCTCGCCCCCCGTCCAATGCGCGTTGACCAGGCGGCGCGCGAGGGCGCTGACCTGGCTGCGAATGTCGGGGACCGCCACGACTTCCCACAAGTCGCCTCGCGTCATCGGCCCGATCGCGAGAATATGTTCGGACGGTTTGCCCGCGGCATCCATGACGTGACCGTCGCGGTCAATGTCCAGCCCCAGCCGTAGCGTGTCGGGACGGATGCGCCGCGCGCCAAGCAGGCGCTTCACCAGCGGATCCGACGAGCGCAGCAGGTCGCCCTGCGGCCCGGTGCAGTTGATCATCCGCGCCGCCCGCGTCGTCACGAGATCGGCTTCGCCGCGCGGCCGCCACGCCACGACAAGCGCGTCGGGACTGACCGTCACCCCCGCGATCTTGCCGGCGCGGAAGCGCAGCTGGCCCGAGGCGACCAGCGCGTCGATGCGGTCGGCGACTTCGGGCGCCAGCCGGTGGCGATGAACGTCCCAGAACGGGCGCAGGTGGCGCAGGAAACGCGCGCGCTTGTCGGCATCGGCGGCGGCCCACATCATCTGGGTAATCGGACGAATCGAATCGACGACGAGCCGCCAGTCGCGCTCCCTTGCTTCATTCCGCGCCCACCGCACCAGTTCGTGTCCGTCGTCAGAACATTTGGCGCAGATCGCGGCGTAAATTAGTGGAGAGCGGGCCTCGTCTGGGGATTGATATTAGGCGGCGAGCTTTCGGTGCTGCAAGCGCCGATATTGGATGGTCTGTCGTTTGATCCTTTCGCGC
>NZ_DASYHE010000035.1:0-1543 GCF_035998965.1 Sphingopyxis sp. | reverse complement strand
CGGCAGCACCCGCTCCTTGCGCTCGATCGTCAGAAGCTGCGTCGCCGCCCCGGTGCCGGGATGGGTGTAGATCGTCTGCCGTGCGTTCACCGCGAAGCTCTCGGCGCGCAGGGTTTCGAGGCCGATCTCATAGGTTCCCGCAGCAACCGCCGCCTCGATGCGATGCACGAGCAGACCCTCGAAGGCCTCGAACAGGATGTTCTGGAGGTCGATCGTGAGGGCAAGCATGCGATTGAGGAAGGTGGTGATCGGCGGCAGTTCCTCGCGCAGGCAGCCATCGATATCGAGCAACGACAGCCCCGTCGCACTTTCGAACGTCAGCAGCGAACAGCCCTCGACCTTGGCATTCACGATCAGAAGATAGAGTTGGCGCAGCGCATCGCGGGCATAGAAGGATTCCAGATTGTCCTCGGGCCGGAACATATTCTGCCCGCCCGTCTGGCGCTGGCCGCGCGTGATCGCCCCCATCGAATCGAGCCGCCGCGCGATCGTCGATATGAAGCGCTTCTGCGCCTTGACGTCGGTCGACACCGGACGAAACATCGGTGGCTGCTTCTGGTTCGTTCGATTTGTCCGCCCGAAGCCCTGGATCGCGGCATCCGCTTTCCATCCTGCCTCGAGCAGATAGTGAATGCGCCGCCGCTGGTTCTTGGCGCCGAGATCGGCATGATAGGAGCGGCCCGTTCCCCCGGCCTCCGAGAAGACAAGGATGCGCTTCTCGTCGTCCATGAAGGCGTGGGTCTCGCCAATGTTCGCACTGCCGGGGCGGGTCTCGACCGCAAAACGCACATCTCCGTCGTCGCCCGTCCGCGGGACAATGCGACGCGAGCGCCCCGTCACCTCGGCGACCGTCTCGGTCCCGAAATGCTGGACGATCTGATCGAGCGCGCCCGGCACCGGCGGCAACGCGGCGAGCTTCTCGATCATCGCGTCGCGCCGCCGGCACGCCTCGCGGCTGACGATCTGATTGCCGGCCTCGTCATAAGCGGGCCGCGACGCAAGATTGCCCTCGCCGTCGGTGCAGGGTTCGAACAATTGGACCGGAAAGCCGTGCGCGAGATAATCGAGCACATATTCGCGCGGGGTGATGTCGACCGACACGTCGCCCCAATCCTCCACCGGGATCTCGGCGAGCCGGCGCTCCTGCAACGCTTCCCCAGTCGAGACGATCTGGACGACGGCCGCATGGCCCGCCTCAATGTCGCGAGCGATGCTTGCGATGGCGCTCGGGGTCTGCATCGCGGTGATGAGATGGTTGAAGAAGCGCTGCTTGGTGCTCTCGAATGCCGATCGCGCCGCCGATTTCGCCTGCGCATTGAGCGTGCCATGCTCGGCGCTCGTCACCCCCGCCGCCTCCATCGCCGCGGCGAGATTGTTGTGGATGACCTGGAAGGCACCGGCATAGCTGTCGTAGATGCGTCGCTGCTCGTCGGTGAGCTTATGTTCGAGCAGCTCATATTCGACCCCATCGAACGACAGCGACCGTGACGCGTAGAGGCCGAGCGCCTTGAGGTCGCGCGCGAGCACCTCCATTGCCGCCACG